>JAFEBA010000006.1:0-133355 GCA_018266105.1 bacterium
CAGCTTTTGCTTGATGATGTCGGCCTGAATGGTCACGCCCAGGTGGTTGGCCTGGCCGGTCAGATCGGCCGCGACATGGTAGTCTTTGCCGTCCTTCTTGAAGGCGTCATTGCGGGCGTAGCACCACAGGACCGTGGCCATGCCCAGCTCGTGAGCATACTCAAAAGCCTCGGCGATCTCCACGATCTGGCGACGAGATTCCTCGGAACCATAGTAGATGGTCGCGCCCACGGCCACCGCGCCCATGTTCCAGGCTTCTTTGACGCTGCCAAAGAGCACCTGGTCGAAGCTGTTGGGGTAAGTCATCAGTTCATTGTGATTGATCTTCACAATGAAGGGGATTTTGTGAGCATACTTCCGGGCTACCGCTCCCAGTACGCCGTAGGTAGAGGCCACCGCGTTACAGCCGCCCTCGATGGCCAACTTGACGATGTTCTCGGGGTCGAAATACATCGGATTGGGTGCGAAGGAGGCGCCGGCGGTGTGCTCAATGCCCTGGTCTACGGGCAGAATCGACAGATACCCGCTATCTTTCAGGCGGCCAGCCGAGAACAAGGTCTGCAGGCTGCGCAGAACCTGAATGGGCCGATCGCTGATGGACCACACCCGATCCACGAAATCGGGGCCCGGCAAATGCAGCGCCGAGCTCGGAATGGTGGAGCATTTGTGGCCGAGCAAGCTCTCAGCGTCCGCCCCCAAAATCTTTTCAACATCGATATTTTTGTCTACAGCCAGTGTCACAGACAGAAGTCCCTTTCAAAAAGTGCTGCCCCCTGGTTCGTCAAGCACCCGCCCTGGCTCCTAGCAGGGATCGCCAAACCGGGTGGAAATATCCGGCCAATCCCCATAATTTATCGGAGGTCCCGTGTCCAAGGCCTTAGTTGTGGCCGAAAAGCCGAGTGTTGCCAGAGATATCGCAGCTGCCTTAGGTGGCTTCGAGAACCATGAAAGTCATTTGGAGAGCGAACAATTCATCGTCTCCTGGGCCGTGGGTCACCTCCTTGAGCTTAAAGAGCCTGAAGAAATCGATCCCAAATACAAGCGCTGGTTGCTTGAGGATCTGCCGATCCTGCCGCAAAACTTCGAATGGAAACCCAAAGAAGGCCAGTCCGACCGTATTCGCGTGCTCAACAAGCTGAGCAAGCGACCCGACGTCAACCGTCTGGTCAATGCTTGTGACGCTGGCCGCGAAGGCGAACTCATCTTCCGCGAACTGGTGCAGCACTTCCAGTGCGAAAAGCCTACCTGGCGTCTCTGGCTGCAGTCCATGACCCGGGAAGCCATCCGCGACGGCTTTGCCCGTCTGCGCCCCGGCAGCGAGTACGACGGGCTGGGCGATGCCGCCTTCTGTCGTGCCGAAGCCGACTGGCTGATCGGCATGAATTCCACCCGAGCCCTGACCCGACGCATGAAAACCCGCACCGAGACCACCGCCTGGTCGGCCGGCCGCGTGCAGACGCCCACCCTGGCCCTGCTCACCGAGCGCGAGATTGAGGTCCTGACCCATCGCCCCGAGCCCTACTGGCGGATTCTGGCTGACTTCAAGGCGCCCAGCCATCCCTATCAGGGCACCTGGTTCAACCCCAGCTTCCAATCCAGCCCGGATTCTCCGCGCCGAGACGACTGGATCCTGGACGTCAAGGAACTTGAACGCATTCTCGAGGCCGTCAAGAAGAGCCCCCAGGGCGAGGCCGAGGAGACCCGCAAACCACGCCGCGAGAGCGCTCCGGCTCTGTTTGACCTGACCAGTCTCCAGCGGGAAGCCAATCGCAAGTTCGGCTTCTCGGCCCGGCGCACACTGCAGGCCGCCCAGCGTCTGTATGAACAACACAAACTGCTGACCTACCCTCGTACCGATTCGCGCTGCCTGCCGAACGACTACGTCGGCCACGTCCAGACGGTGCTGGGCAAGCTGCAGGAAACCGGCTACGCCCAACCGGCCCGCTTTCTGCTCAAGAACGGGCTGCAGAACCAAAAGAAAGTCTTCGACGACAGCAAGGTGAGCGACCACTTTGCCATCGTGCCCACCGAGAACATGCCCAGCGGCGAGCTCAGCGGTGACGACCAGCGCGTCTACGACCTGGTTATGCGCCGCTTCCTGGCCGCCTTCTATCCACCCGCGGTGTGGATCGAGGTGGAACGCATCACCACTGTGGCCAAAGAGCACTTCCGCACCCGCTCTCGCTACCTCAACGATCCAGGCTGGTATGAGGTTTACGGCAAGGAAGGCGAGGACGCCAAGCTGCCTCCGCTGGGCCAGCTCAGCCAGGAGGTCGAAGAGGCCCTGGTGCGTAGCCTCCAGGGCCAATCCGCCAGCGTGGAAATTCCTCCGGAAACGACCAGGGCCAAGGCCACTCCGGTCAAGCTCGAGGAGGCCCACTCCGAGGCCGAACAGACTAAACCCCCGGCTCGCATCACCGAAGCTCGCCTGCTCTCGCTCATGGAGCACGCCGGCCAGCAGGTTAAAGATGACGAGGCCCTGTCTGAGGCCATGAAGGGCAAAGGCCTCGGTACTCCGGCCACCCGCGCCGAAATCATCGAGAACCTCATCTCCAAGCAATACTCGCGCCGCGCTGAGCGCGTGCTGCGGGCCACCTCCAAAGGCATCCTGTTGATCGACCTGCTCAAGCGCATCCACATCGACCGCCTGGCCAGCGCTCGCCTGACCGGCGAACTTGAACGCCATCTGCAAGAAGTCGAGATGGGCAAGCGCAAACGCAGCCAGTTTATGGAGGAAGTCTTCGGGGACGTGCAGGCCATTGTGGAGCGCGCCAAGACCTTCTCGTACGACGAGCTCTACAAAGACGACCCTCCCCTGGGGCAGTGTCCCAAATGTAAAGAGGCGGACGTTTATGAACAAAGCCGCTTCTATGCCTGCAAACGCAACAACGGCAAAGACGCACCCTGTAACTTCATCGTCTGGAAGGAGCGCAGCGGCCGCTATATCGACCGCATCACCGTTAGCGAACTGCTCAAAGACGGTCAGACCGCCATTCTAGAGGGCTTCCTCACCAGCTCCGGCCGCGGCTATGCGGCTCGCCTCAAGCTCAACGAGGAGTTCCAGCTTGAGACCGTCTCAGAAGGCGGCGACGGCAGCAGTGGGGGAGATGCCATCGATCCCAATGCTGCCCCTCTGGCCCCCTGCCCTCTGCTGCCCGACGGTTGCGCGGTTTACGAAACCCCCAGCAACTACCGTTGTCTCAATAAGTGCGTGGCCGACCACCCCAAGCGCAAAATTGGAGTGGTTCTGCCCAAATCCGTTTGTCAGCGGGAAATTCAGGTGGAGGAGGCGCTGGCCTACTTCACCAATGGCGAAACTCCGGATCTTCCCGATTTTATCTCCCGCTTCGGCCGACCCTTTACGGCCAAGCTGAAGATGCAGGCCAACGGTCGCCACACCTTCGAGTTCCCTCCCCGCGAGGCCAAAGAAGGCAAAGGCACCGCCAAGAAGGCCGCCGCCAAACCCAAGAAGGCCACCGCCAAAACCACCAAGGTGGCCAAGACCATCGCCAAATCCGCGGCTCAAACGGCTGCCGCTGAAGGCGGCAAGAAAGCCCCGGCCAAGGCCAAAAAGGCCCCCGCTAAAAAGAAAACCGCCGCCAAGAAAGCTCCGGCCAAAGCCAAGGCCAAAGCCAAGGCTCCCGCCGAGGCCAAGGCCAGCAAGCCCAAAGTCCGCCTGGTCCAGCCCTCCTAGGAGCTTGGCCGGAAGGAACCGTTTCCGGCCAAGTTCCTGGCCTCCCGCGGGGGCTTTCCCCCCGAGCCTCCGCTTCTCATAAGAACTCCAGGCGCAACTGCGAGAACTGCACGCTAGCGCAGCCGCATAGGGAAAACCCGGCAACAAATCGGCAACGAAAACACTTGGAAATTTCTTCCATGCGTGTTAGCATCTAGACAGTATCAGGCAGATTGGGGCCCGCAGTGTCCGACGACTATCGAGATAAGATTCAGGAAATCCGCGCCCGCCGTAGAGGCAACACCTATCAGCCGCAGGGTCCGGCTCCCGGTACTCCCGGCGGCAAGTCCGCCTACGAACTCACGCCCGGGGTCGGCTCCAACCGAGTCGCTCCCTCTCTGGGTATCAACATCGCCCAGCAGACCCCCAGCGTCGAGCAAATTCTCGGGCCCGACTTCAAAAGCCCCTGGCTTCGCGACCGCGTCACCCTCAGTTTAGAAGGCCAAATATCCATGATGGAGTTGCGTGGCAACAACCGCGTCAATCCCGTCGACCTCGGATACACCAATCGAATTCCCATCCTGCCCATTCGTCCCGGCATCTATGTCCGGGTAGAGCCCCCGGGAACCTATCGTCTCTGCTACCACTACCGCTAGACAGGAATCCGGGCCAAAGCCCAAAAAAGCCCCCAGGTGAAGAAAATATTTCTACTCCTGTGGGCTTTTTCATTGCTCGCCAACGCCGCTCCCACCCTCGAGATGCCCGACCCCGCTCTGCTGGAATTGATCAACGCCGGCCGAGATGACAAACAGGTGCTCAAATCAGACCAGGTGCGTGTCATTCACCCTCCGGACTTTCCTGACGTAACCCTGGTTGCCTACGTGGTGGGCAGCAACGACTTGCTTCTTGGCAGCGCCATCGTCAACAACAAAGTCATGACGCCCAACGAAGCCTGCGGGCTGGCACTCAAAGCCAAAGGCTGGGAACAGGCCGACGGCCAGCAGAGAGTCAACCTGGCCATGCTTTGGCTGGAACAGGCTCAGCTCGGCTTCGGAGAGACCCTGGTCAAGACCAAGCCCCCTCGCTTTGGAACGAACTGGGTCAAGTGGAGTGACCCGGAGACGCTGGCCAACCTGAGCGGCAGCGTCCGCATCATCGCCTGGATCGAAGCTCGCAACAACGGTTCCAGCACCCGTCGGTTCCACAAAAACGTCTTCTGGTTCTCCAAGGAAGGCTTTCTGATGCGCTCCAAAGTGGTGGAAACTTACGAACTAGAGCCCTAGTACCAACGAAGCCAGCCGGGGCAGGCGCGCCCCGGGCCCGGCCCAACGCCGCTCCGGACCGCAGTCTAGAGCCGAGGTCTCCCAGTCCCAGACCTCGATGCGGAGGTCGCGGAAGGTCACCCCGTGGGAAACCTGGCCCACCCGCACGGGCGTGCCCGGAAACTCGCTCACATAGCGATCCAGCACTCCCTCGCCATCCGCAAACCAGGGCGTCACCCACTGGCCGGCCAAAAATGGGTCGTCTTCGCGCCGTTCCAAAAGCACCTGATCGCCCCGGCGAATACGCAAGGCCAGCAGATCGACCTTCTCGCGTCGCGCTCGCGGCGCCGGAGCCGGGACCGAATCCACCAGCCCGCCGGCCAGCGCCTGACAGCCCGAGGCCAGCGGACACACCAGGCAGCGGGCCCCGCGCGGCACGCACAGGCGCGCTCCCAGCTCCATCAGAGCCTGCGTAAAATCTCCCGCCTGCTGCTCTGGAATCAGCGGGAGAACCCGTGCGATTAAATCGCGTCGCCGGGGTGCCGTCAAAGTCCCGGTCAGGGCGAAGAACCGCGAAAGCACCCGAATCGCGTTTCCATCCAGCGCCACCGCCGGCTTTCCAAAAGCGATGCTGAAAACGGCCGCAGCGGTATACTCACCCACCCCCGGCAGATCCCGCAGCCCCTCCAGCGTGGTCGGAAAACCACCCAGGGCCACCACCGCCTGAGCGGCCGCCTGCAAATTGCGCGCTCGCCTGTAATACCCGAGCCCCGCCCAGTACTCATAGACCTCGTCCAGCGATGCCTCGGCCAGTTGCTCCACCCGGGGGAAACGCTGCATAAAACGCTGATAGTAGGGGATGACCACTTCCACCCGGGTTTGCTGCAGCATGATTTCGCTAACCAACACCCCATAGGCGTCCACTCCGCGCCGCCAGGGCAGATCCCGGCGCTCGCGGGTGTACCAGTTCAGCAGTTGCTCAAACACGACGACGCGGAGACTGTCGGCGGCGGCGCTGCAAGATCTCCCGTTGGGGTTCGCTCAGAGCCCGCTCGATCGACTGGAAAAGCTTGCGCAAAGTCGGCTCGCAGGGCCGAGACCAGTGCAGCAAAACCCAGCCCAAGGCTCCCTTGCGCCCCGGATCGGTCTCAAAGCGCAACTGTTCGGCCAGCACCCCTGGCTCAAAATCCTCTTCAATGCGCAACCGCAGCGCGTTGCGCACGCTCGGCTCCACCTCGTGAACGAGCCAGTCTACCCAGGGCTGGCGGGCCGGCAGCAGTTGCACCAGGCGGCGTCGTACGACTGGATTGGCATGCTCGCGCAGGGCCCAGGCCTGACCTGCATAGCGGGCGATGGAAGCACGTGCCAGACCCAGCACGCCCGGACTCAAATTCCATTCCACCTGCAAAAGCAACCAGGGCAAAACCTCGGCCGGGGGCGCGTAGCTGCCGGCCACCCCGGCCTCCAGCAGAGCCGCCCGGCTGCGCGGGTGGGCTTTCTCCGACAACAGCGCCGGCAGCGTTTCTAAAGACAGGATCGGCCGCAGCACCTCCCAAGAATGCTCCACTCGAACCAGTCGGTCCCGCTGTTCCTGGCTCAGTTCGTCCCAGGCCGCAAAAAATACAGAGCCGTGCTGCGACATCAATCGGTCCAGCACCAGCTCCAGCTGAGCCGAGGACGGACGCCCTACTTTGGATAAAGCAAAAACTTCGTCGTAGATCTGCTCGACCGACTGCTTGCGAATCCAGCGCCGCCTCTGCGGGCAGGACTCATAGAGCAGTCCGGACGGGCACATCCATAAATCTTCGTCCAGGCGCAAATAGCCCGAGTCGCTCCAGCGCCGCACCTCCACCGTGGCCCGGTGCTCCAACACGTGGTGGCGCAACACCAGCGGAACCTGACGGAAACCTCGCAACAGTGCCGCTACCCGGCCCAACCAGCCGGATCCGCCCGAGTCCAGAAGAAATGCTACATTCATGCCCGGCCAGTTTCTTGAAAAGCATTCCAGTCCCTGCAGGCAAAACGGCGTCAATTCTAGCGCAAACACCTGTTCGAGGCGATCTCGCACCCGTGCGGGCCACAATTTCTAAAAAGGTTATGCATCGCATCGAAGAGAAACAGGCGGGACGGCATAACGAAAGGAACTTCAATGGACGGGTTGACACAAGACGGCATTCTCGAATCTGGAATGCTCTCCATCGATGATTTGCTACACCTGATGGTGGAGCGCGGCGCTTCCGACCTCCACCTCAAAACGGGCAGCGCCCCGATGATCCGAATCGATGGTGAGTTGACTCCGGCCACCTACGAAATCCTGACGCCCGAAAGCGTCCGTGCAATGATCGAAAGCATCCTTACGGACGAACAGAAGGCCAAATTCGTGGCTGAAAAAGAGCTCGACCTGGCCTACTCGGTGCCCGGTCTCTCTCGTTTCCGCGTCAACATTTACTTGCAGCGTGGTTCCTGGGGCTCGGCCCTGCGCGTTATTCCCGCCCGCCCGCTCAGTCTGGATGAGCTGAAAATGCCGCCCATTCTGAAAGATCTGGCCATGCGTCCGCGCGGCCTGGTGCTGGTGACCGGCCCCACCGGCTCGGGTAAATCCACCACCCTGGCGGCCATGATTAACCACATCAACGAAAACCGCCGTTGTCATATCGTGACCATCGAAGACCCCATCGAGTTTCTGCACAAGGACAAGAACTGCGTGATTTCGCAGCGCGAAGTCGGTTTCGATACCCACAGCTTTACGATGGCCCTGAAGCACGTCTTGCGTCAGGACCCGGACGTGATTCTGATCGGCGAAATGCGAGACCTGGAGACGACGGCGATCGCGATCTCGGCCGCCGAAACCGGTCACTGCGTCTTCGCCACCTTGCACACCAACTCGGCCACCACCACCGTGGACCGTATCATCGACATCTTCCCGCCCCACCAGCAGCAGCAGATTCGAATGCAGCTCTCGGTGACCCTGGAAGGCGTGCTCTGTCAAACGCTGGTGCCCAAAGCCAAGGGCGGCGGCCGTGTGATGGCGATGGAGTTGATGCCGGTCACGCCCGCTATTCGCAACATCATCCGCGAAGGCAAATCGCACCAGCTGCCCAACGCCATCATGTCCGGCGCTCAGCACGGTATGATGTCGCTGGATATGTCGCTGCGTAACCTTTATCAGCAAGGTCTGATTACTTACGAAGACGCCATCTCCAAGTGTAGCAGTCCGGAAGAATTCCACCGACTGATCCAGGGCAACAACCCGCAGGCAGCCGCCCAAGCACCGGTGCCACAAGGAAGGTAAGCCCTTCCAGAGGATCGAACAGCCGAGAGGGCTGCCCCACCGGCAAGCCCTCTCTTCTTTATATATAAGAAACAGATGGAGCGGACATGAACGTAGAAGAACTCTTTATGACCATGGTGGAGCGGCAATGCTCCCACCTCCACCTGGTGCCGGGCAGCCCGATTATGATGCGAAAGGGCACGGAAATCAGCGCCCTGGACGGCTATGTGCTCTCACCCCAGGATACTCAGGCCGTGGCCGACATGATCATGAGCGAGCAGCTCAAGGTCGAGTTCGAACAGCAGATGCAGACAGACTTTAGCTTCTCCGTGCCGGGACTGTCTCGCTTCCGCATCAACTGCTTCCGTCAGCGCGGCTCGGTGGGCATCGTGATCGCCACCAACCCGCCCTCGCCGCCCACCATCGATGAACTCGGACTTCCGGACGCCTTCCGCAAGATGATTCTGGAAATGGACTCCGGCCTGGTGATGATTACCGGACCCCGCGGTTCTGGTAAGTCCCATACGCTGGCCGCCATGGTGAACTACCTGCTGGAGCAGCGTCCCTGCAAAATCGTTTCCATCGAGAATCCCATCGATTTCCTGCATAAAAACCGCAAGGGCGTGATCGCCCAGCGCGAAATCGGCACCGATGTGCCCAGCTATGACCAGGCCCTGCGCGTGCTGCCCTACCAGGGCGCGGACGTGCTGGTGGTAACCGGCGTGGAAGAATACACCATCGCCGAGCGTATCGTCAGTCTCTCGGCCGGCGGCAACCTGGTGCTGTGTACCTCCACCAGTCCCGGCGCCATGGTGCTGGCTCAGAAGCTGGTGGACTTCTACCCGCCCTCGCTGCAGGATCAGGCCAAGGTTCTGCTCTCGGTGGGTCTGAAAGCCATTATCTCGCAGACCCTCTGTACCAAAGCCACCGGCGACGGCCTGGCTGCCGCTTACGAGCTCATGATTGCAACCCCGGCCGTCAAAGAGCTCCTGCGCGAAGGCAAGTTCGCCCAAATTCAGAGCTTTATGTCCACCACCGGCCGCGAGTCCGGTATGAGCACCCAGGAACTGGCTCTGCGTAATCTGGTTAAGAAGAATATCATCACCGAACAGGAAGGCTACAAGCGAGCCGTCCGCCCCAACGACTTCAAGAAAGTGCTGGCTCTGCCTTACTAATCATGCTCGACATCAAACTGATCCGCCAGAACCCCGACCTCTTCCGCAACGACTTGCAGAATCGGGGCGGCGACCCCAGCCAGATCGACCGGATTTTGGAACAGGACGTCAAGCGCCGCGAGCTGATCACACGCGGCGACGATCTCAAGCAGCAGCGCAATCAGGTCTCAAAAGAACTGGGGCAGAAGAAGAAGGCCGGAGAAGACATTTCCGAGGCTTCCGCCCAGATGCGCAAAGTCGGGGAGGAGATCGATGCTCTGGACGTCCAGATCAATCAGCTGGAAGCGGATCAGAAGAGTATCCTGGAGTGCCTGCCCAATCCCGCCCACGACAGCGTGCCCCCGGGCAAGGATGACCAGGCCAACCTGCAGATTCGCACCTGGGGCGCGGTGGAAACCAGGCCCGATCCGTTGCCCAAGGCTCATTTCGATCTTGGTGAAGAACTGGATATCATCGACTTTAAGCGCGCCGCCAAGGTCTCAGGGTCTCGCTTCTGGGTGATGAAAGGTGCCGGCGCCCGGCTGGAGCGGGCCATCGCCACTTACTTCTTGGATCAACACACCCTGCATCACGGTTATACGGAGATTCTTGCGCCGAGCCTGGTGCAGAAAGAGGCCCTCTACGGTACCGGCCAGCTGCCTCGTTTTGAAGAAGACCTCTTCAAATGCCAGGATAGCTCTCTCTACCTGATTCCCACCTCGGAAGTGCCTATCACCAACCTGCACGCCGGCGAAATTCTGGAGATGGAGCAGCTGCCCATCCACTACGTGGGCTACTCTCCCTGCTATCGCAGCGAAGCGGGCGCGGCCGGAAGAGACTCCCGCGGACTGATCCGAGTCCACCAGTTCCACAAAGTGGAACTGGTCAAGTTCACCACTCCCGAGACCTCCTTTGAGGAGCTCGAGAAGATGGTGGCTGATGCGGAGAAAGTGCTGCAAGGACTGGAGATTCCTTACCGGGTGGTCAAGGTTTGCCTGGGCGATCTGGGATTTACCGCCGCCCTCAAGTACGACATCGAATTCTGGTCTCCCGCTCAACAGCGCTACATCGAAATTTCCAGTTGCTCCAACTGTACTGATTTTCAGGCTCGTCGGGCCGGCATCCGCTTCCGCCGAGCACCCAAATCCGGGCCCGAATTTGTGCACACTCTCAACGGCTCGGGTCTGGCCGTGGGTCGTTCGCTGGTGGCGGTGCTGGAGAATCACCAGCAGCCCGACGGCAGCGTCAACATTCCCAAGGTCCTGCAGCCTTACATGGGCGGCCTGACCAGCCTGACTCGAGCTCAACTCGCCGCCAAGTAATGACTTTTGACGTGGCCATCCGGGGCACCGGTCCGGCCGCTCTCTACTGCGCCCTGCGGCTGGCCCCCGAACTTCGGGTGTGTTTGCAGGCCAGTCAGGAACCCCCCTTAGAAACGGGGGTGGTCTGGCCGGGCCTGACCGAACACTGGGGGTTGCTTAAATACAACCTGGGCGCTCCCCAGGCTGAGGCTCTCATTCGCCTGATGCAGCGCAGCCGGGAACTGCTCGCTCCCGAAAAGGAAGCCCGCAAGGGAGCGGTCTTGCAGCTGGCCAGCAACCCCACTGAATTTCAAGAAATGACCATGGAGCTGCGCTGGCTGAACGCCCTCTGGCCGCGCCGGCTCATGAGCGGCGGGGCCGCTTCCAATTACGTCTCCATCAACGAGGCCGACGGGGCAGCCTTCATCCCTGATTGTCTATCCCTTCAGGAAACCAGCCTGGTCCAGCGACTCTTCATTCGCGCCCAGAGCTTCGGGCTAAGAGTTGTCCAGGATTACCCTCAGGCCGAGATCGAGATCGATGCCGACCCCCACGGCCCCGGGCTCTTCACTCAGCAAGGCCTGGAATTTCTCTGTCCCAGTGTGCGGGAGCCCTGGAACGAGGCCCTGGTGGGCATCGAGACCCAACGCGGGCATCTACACGTTCGCGCTCACCCACGCGGCTGGCTGATCTCAGGCATTTCTCCCGAAGGCGAGCATCATCCTCATTTTCAGGACCTGTTGCACGGTTTTGCAGCCAAGGCGTTGATTCCACTTGAGGGTCTGGTGACCGAGGCACCACGCCCTCTGCACTACCGCTGCAGCGCCGATGGCCTGCCCGTGGTCGGACCCCTGCCCGGCAATCCCCACAAATGGCAGTTGGGCGCCCTGGCCGGACGTTCCTGGAGCCTTGGCCCCGCCCTGGGCGAACAGGTGGCACTGGCCCTGCTGGGCCAGCCGGCCCCCCTGCTGGAAGCCTTACCCTGCCTCCGCCCCGGCCGCTTTCAAAACCGGAGCCGGGCTCTCCAGGCCTGAGCCCGTACAGCGATACGGTTCCGAAGACCTTTCCAAAAGTGCTCAGATTCCCGAGGCCACGGTGGCCGTGCCTGTGGGCACGACCAGAGACTTCGAGTTTGTTGCTGATAACCCGTGTGACTGGCCTCTTATGATGGGTGTGACCCAGAAAGGCACGAAGGCCCAACAGTTGCTTCCGGAGCTTATGCCGATGGGTGAAACCGGTATGGACCAGATGTCAAAAATGCAGGCCGAGATGAACGATTCCAGCGGCAAGCCGATTTAAGAGTCTGATCCGGACACCTTGAAGGCGATGAGCTACCCTAAGAATACCGTAGCCATCCACATCCTGGACGTGAACCGTTTCCACCACGGTGGTTGCCGTTTGGGCCGAGCCATTTTCGCAGTTCGCCCAGATGTAAATGTTAGTCCAAAGCCAGGCGGGCTCGATGATATTGCTCCAGCAAGGCCAGCGAAGGCTCCACTCCCAGCTCTTGCAACAGGGCCTTCTGGGCCCATTGATAGTGACGCAGCGCCTGTTCCGGTCGGCCCAGCGCCAGATAGGCCTGCATGGCCGCCCCGTGGGCTTCCTGCAGGCAAGGATCGATGCGGGTCGCAAAGAGACTGGCTTCCAAGAGTTCTTCAGGCTTCCCGGCCTGGGTTAGACCGGGCAAGCAAGACTGGAGAACGTGCAGGACCCGTGCCTCCAACTGGTTGCGCTGCGTGTCGGCCCAATCCTGATAGCAGCCTTCCAGATAGGGACCGCGATAAAGCTGGCGGAGCTGGCGCAGCCAGGGATAGGATTCTGAAGCCCCCTGCAGTCGCTGGAGCTGCTCCAGGGTCTGCTCCAGTTGTTCCAAATCGTGCCAGTGCGGCAACTCCGGGTTCAAGTAAAAACCGAGGGGATTCCTCAGAATATAATTGATATTCTTGGGAGCCCCCTCCGGCCGCAGGTGCTTGCGCAGATGGGAGACCGCGGTCTGGAGCGCGCCGGCCGCGGCCAGGGGATCTTCTGCCCAAAGAAACTCCGTCAACAGGTCAGCGCTTACCGGACGCGAGCGGGAGGCGATGCAGGCCAGCAGGAAACGTACCTTTCGGCTGTGCCATTGTTCCAGTCTCTGGGAGCCGAGATAGACTTCGAAACCGCCTAACGAATAGATGCGTAGCCCCGAAAGGCTCGGCTCTTCCTCGAAGGCCAGTCCCTGACTTGAGTGCAGTCGGGCCAGCAGACGCGAAGCATCCTCGCCCACCAACCAGCTCACTCCGGCGATACGAGGCTCCAAACCCGACAGAGAGCTCTGCAGGCGCTCGACAAACTTCAAAGCACCGGTCGAATCGGTGTTACGCAGCAACATCAAGAAGGAGTCACCGCCAGAAAGCCCCAGCTCATCCTCGCGCCGAGCTAAAGAGGCCAGTCTGCGGCCGCATTCCTCGGACTGAGAGCATGCCACCGAAAGCAGGCTCAAGTTGAGGCCCCCCCGGGAGGTCAGGGCGATTTCTTGCTCGAGGCGGCGTTGAAAGGCCTCTACTTTGAGAAAGCCAGTGGCGGAATCCAGAGTGGTGGCCCGGGCTAATTTCTGCGCCAACTCTAGCTGCTGCTCAGTTTGCCAACAAAATCGCAGAGTGCAGTCTCGCCCCAGTTCGATGGTGTCACCGTCCTGCAGAGCGGCCTCCTGAATGCTTTCGCCGTTGACGATCGTTCCGTTGGTGCTCTCCAGATCGATGAGTCGGTAGCCCCCGGAAAACTCCAGGCGGGCGTGTCGGCGACTGACTCCCACGTCGCGGATCACCAGGCCGCTGCCCTGGCGGCCAATCTCCAGGTCCTGTTCCTGGAGGAGAACGATGGAGCCGGCGGCTTCGCCCGAGAGGACCTGCAGAAACCCCACGCGCTTTCCTCGGGATTTGGGGCGTCGGGCAATTTCCTGGGTCTGAATCTCTTGCGAATCCATCGCCGAAACTTCCTCTCTCTACCTGATCAATTCCTGGGCTGTCTCCGCGCTGGATGGCGCCGTCCGCTGGGCCGGGTCCGGGCTCATCCAGCGCGACCACAAGCGAACCCAATCCGTCGGCATCGGCCGATGACAGGCGGGCAAATGGCCTTGACTTTGCAGACGCAAGGTTTGGGCGGGGGTTCGCCCCTCGAAGGCTGGTCGTCCCTCCCACAGGTAAAACCAGCAGCATGCCGCGGAGTAGTAGTCGGAGCGCCAGTCCCCCGACCCTCCGTGGATTTTTTCAGGAGCCACGTATCCAGGAGTACCCAGGGCGGGGCGCGGTTGGTCCAGGCCGTGAGCGATGCCAAAGTCCATCAGGATGAGCCGGCCGTCGCGCAGCATAAGGTTGGAAGGTTTCAGATCATTATGAACAATCGATTTGCCGTGAATGTAGGCCAGGGCCTGGCATAACTGCGCCATCCAATTCTCCACCTGATCAGCCTCGGGCAGTCTCTCTTGAACCACCTCGGTCAGGGTTCGTCCCTCGACCCATTCCATGACCAGATAGAATCGCCCCTCGGCTTCCCCCCAGTCCAGAATATGAACCACGTTGGGATGCTGCAGGCCCAGTAAGGCCCGTACTTCCTCTTCCGGGCGCGAGACGGGCTGCAGAAGTTTGAGGGCAAGCGGTGTTCCCGAAGGCGAAAGCACCTGGTAGACCACACCCATGCCGCCCCGACCCAATTCCCGCTGCACTTGATAAGGACCAATTTTGTCACCCGTTACCAGAGTCGAGGAAGTGCGCAGGCGCTCCTCCGTCTGGAGCTCCCGCCGGCGGCGGTTGGCCCAAACCAGGCCGGTTCCCAGCCAGAAGAACAAAAACAGAGAAGCGAAGGGGAAGTCCCGTCCGATACGGTAGGCGAGCGGCACGAGCACAGGAATTCGGGGTGTGAGTTTCAGCAGTTGGGGATGACGAAACGCGTCCTTGGGGAAAGGGCGCACCAGCGGCTCATAGCCAGGTAGCTCGAAGCTCAGCAAAGCTGGAAGCTCCTTCTCCTCCAATCGAAGTGGGCCAGGCGTGTGGCCCAGTTCGATGCCGCCCACGCCCGCGTTGAAGCGTCCGGTAGGGCTCACCGTCAGAGTCAATTTGCTCTTCAACACTACGCGGCAACCCGATGGGACGGTCTCTACGTAGAGCCCCGGCCCGCGTCGTTCAGGCCACGACCACAGCCCTTGAGCCAGCACCAGAGCCAGGCTGAGAATGAGCCTCCAGCCCCCTACCAACGAACATTCCTGCACTGGAGGGGAACGTCGGTTGTGGTTGTCTCCAGCCCGCGTCCATCTGAATTGGGGACCTGCACCACCAGGTGAAATTGCAGAGGTGGGTCCAGAATGGTCACGGAACCATCCCGATCAGCAAAGGAAAACTCGCTGACATAACGCGTCAGCATTCTGCGTTTGCGAACGTTTTGGGAATTCAAGCAAGCTGCCAGTAAGGCCGCCGGAGTCAGCTTGAGGGGAAACTCTTCACCCGCTGGAACAACCGGCACCCACGGAAAGAAATAGACCTTCTTTTGCTCGGGCTGATGGAAGTAGACCTGAAAATTCTCTTCCACGATGGGGTTGCCCGAACTGGCCGAATAGCGCAGTACCGGACGAAATGAGAGCGCCCAGCCCACCCCCTCAGGGGGCTGATTCTGGGTCAGCGTCACCGTTTCCCAGCAGGAATGAGTCAGCTCGATTTGTAGACGTTGGGTCAGAAACATCGAGTTTTGGAAACTCTCACTATTCGATTGCTGGCGATTGAACATCCACATACTGGGAAGGAAGAGCTGCAATAGAAGAAAGAGCACCACGCCCAGCAGCCCGATGCCCACCATCAATTCCAGTAAGGTCCAGCCCTTCCGGCCCATTAGCGCAGCACCAGGGTGGCATACTCGTAGTTGCTGGGACGGTGATGAATGCTCCAGCGGACCCGGCATTCGATCAATTTGGCCAGCGGCTTGTGACTGGTCGGGTCCTGCTCGGGCAGCGCGGTAATCCGATATTGAATCGTATAATCCAACGAGTCTACCTGGTAAATCTGATCCTGACTCCAATCACTGACCGCCAGCTGGTCGAAGCCCAGCGAGCGGAGCCCGGCACTGGTGGTCTGGCAGAGCTGCAGCGCAGCCTGCCGATGCTGAGCCTGGCGCAAACCAAAAATGGAGCTGGGAATAATCCCGACCATCAAGACCGAGAGCAGGGAGAGGATGAGCAGGGAAACCAGCACTTCCGCCAGACTGAATCCTGACCGTCGAAACATCAGGGCAGTCCTTTATGGATCCGATAGTAGCTGATACGATAAGACTCACTCCTGGGCAAAAAGGCATTGATATCAAAGTTCAGCTTCAGGGGAGGGGCCGGCGGACCCGTGCCCCCTCCACCTCCATTCGACACCGAGCTGGTGGAGCCAGTCGTGGTTTGGATGTAGTTTTGATAGGCCGTTTGAGCCGCACTTGCCTGCTGATTGAAGGCCTGCAGCGCCGCATCCACGGCCGCCTGCGCCGACTCCACAGCCCGCCGGGCCGATTCGACCCCTGATGAGTTTCCGTCTTCATCGTGGGAGGCCTCGGCCGCAGCCAGGGCCGCCTGGGCAGCCGCCAGAGCTTGCCTGGCCGAATCCAGAGATTGCGACAGGGCGCCCAGGGCTTTAAATTGATCCAGCACCGCGTCAGCCGCCGGCCCGTTGCCCGTGCGCGCACCGGCCGGAATGCTGAAAGGAGGGCCGTTGGAATTTACAAAGTTTTCCATGTCGGCGGGGAAACTCTGGCCGCCGTCCACCGTTCCACCATTACTGACCGAGGCCCCGCCCAGGGAATTGCGGGACAGACTGAAGGGCGCCTGGCCACTGCCGTTGGTGCGCTCAATCCCGCCTTGGCCATTGGCGTCTCCGCTGATCTGGACGGTCAGGGTCACGTTGGCGGTGGAAGGATCGCTTTCAAAGACACAGTTTTGCAGCACCGCCTTGGCCTCGTCGGGAGCGGTGGGGGAGTTGCAGATGGCGCTGCCATTGACCAGCACCTTCTCGGCCTCCAATCCTCCCTGAGCGTAAACAATCCCTCGCACCTCGGTTTTCCGGCCCGAGCGCAAGGTGATCTTGCCCCCGGCCACAAGCGCCAGCCAATCTTCACTGCCATCTAATTCGGTCTGGCTGTCGATGGTCAGGTTGCCGGTGCACAAGATCGCTCCCTTGCCGCTTAGAGAGACAGCGTCGATGGAGACGCTCCCGTAGACCCTCAGGATTCCGTTTTCAAAGCGGATAGAGCTGGTTTCCAGCCTCAAAGTATCGGCATTGTTACCCGGCGTGCCCCAGGTATAGAGCGTGTTCAGGACCTGAGGATTGAACATCGCCGGCACATCGATCTTCACCGCATGACCGTTGACTTTGCTGAAGAGTTCATCGATATCCAGCAAAGGCAGTTCCCGGGGGGTCTCGGACAGGCGCCGAGCTCCCAGAATGGTACAATTATTGGGAGAAATCTCCGCCTCTCGAGCATACACATCGCCGGAGACGTAGCTGTTGGGACCTAAAGTCAACTTTTTGCGCGTGGCCAGATGGCCCGGTCGCGGAGAAGAATCGCTGGCGGCCGTACCGCGGATGACCAGCGCCTGGCTTTGAAGATCCCCGGCCACGGCCAGCCCATAGGGGTAGGGTGGGGCTGACAACAGCACTTCCACTGTCTGGACCACCCCGCGGCAGCAGCCCACCGCGTAGACTCGGGATTTGCCCGGCGGGGTTTCGTGGTCGGTAACGCTGCCGCTAAAATTATTGATGGAGCGCGGAAGATGCACACCACCGATGGTTCGGTCGCCGAAGCTGATGGCGGCCCAGACCTCGGGATCGGGGGCGGCCTTGCCCATCGTTCCGTGGTAAGTCCAATCGGTGAGATTCAGGTTGGGGTCCTGCACCAGGGCGGCGGTGAGGCGACTCACGGCGGCATCTGCTTCCTGAAGGGCCAGCGCGGAATTCTGTTGAGTCTGCGCGAAGTTGAGATTCATCAGATAAACACCCGCCATGGTGGCGGCCAACAGACTCAATACCGTGACCAGCATCAGGACTGAGAGGATGGACAATCCCCGACTCCATCGCGTTCTCATGTTTTACTGGTGTTCGCCCAGGGCACGGTAGGACCTTCCCTGGGGCCTTGCGAAACCAACAACGGTGCGTGTCCTCCTGTTGCTCCTGCTCACTCTCTGGCTCCAGGCTCAGACTCAAGAGCTTAGCATTGAATGCGTACCGGACGATGCCGAGGTCTGGATTCCCGAAGTTTCAAGCAGTTCCCTCGGTACGGTGGGTCAGGGCCTGCGCTTCGAGCCTGGAATGTCTTCGGAGTTGACTTTAGTCCTGCGCCGCAACGGCTATGCCGAGCTGCGCCAGAAGCTCTCGCTCCAGGAAGCTCACGGCAAGTGGCCGCGCCAGGGAAGCTATCATCTTACGCCGCTGCCGGGACTGGCCAACCGTGGCCAGCAACTGCTCTACTGGAGTAAAAAATATTGGGGTCTGGCCCTGGTGCCCCTGATTGGATTTGTGGCCTGGCAAGTCCAGCGTCGCTCCCGTTCGAACGGACCCTCCCGTTCTGATCGCGGCCTGCGCGGTCAGCAGATCGGACCCTACATGATTCAAGAATTTCTAGGTGCCGGGGCGATGGCCGATGTCTACCGGGCCACTCGCGGCTCTCAGGAATTCGCTTTCAAGGTGGTGAAAGAAGACTCGCCCGAAGCGCGCAAAAGGCTGCTGAGGGAGTCTAAAGTGCTGCAGACGCTGGACCACCCCAATCTGGTGCGTCAGTATGATTCCGGGGAAGTGGGCTCTCGCTGCTATATGGTCCTGGAGCTGCTGCGCGGCCAGAACCTTCGAGAGTTACTGCGTGTCGAACGCCGAGGCTCGCCCGAGCGCATCCTGAAGCTGTTCGGGCCGGTCTTTCAGGGATTGGCCCAAGCGCACCAGGCCGGCATCGTGCACCGAGACCTGAAGCCTGACAACCTTCTGCTAACCGAGTCGAACCAACTCAAGGTATTGGACTTTGGCGTGTCGCGGGGCGACGGGCTGACAGTGGTTACCCGCACGGGCCTGGTGATGGGCACTCCCCAGTACATGGCCCCGGAACAAATCGAGGGAGACATCGATCCCGCCAGCGACCAGTATGCTCTGGGCGTCATCCTCTACGAGGTGCTCTATGGCAAAAGGCCCTTCGATGGTGCCAGCGTGATGGAGGTCATCGATCAACAGCTCGATCTGGTGCCCAAGCCGCTGGGCGAGGTGGCTCCCCATCTGCCCAAACCCCTGACCACGGCCATCGACCGCATGCTGGACAAGGACCCCAGGAATCGCTTTCGGGACCTGAACGAGGCCTGGAAGGCGCTGTCAGGAGAGCCCTTCAGCCCCTGAGGCCTGGATGAAGGCCTCTGAAGCCGAAGGGCTCTGGTGAACTACTTCAGGTGGGTGGGGCGGATCAGAGTGGGGTCCCACCCGGAGTGAATCCCGATATCCACCCGGTCCACGTGGGGTAGGGGCTTGGGCGTGAAATCCTCGGACGGTAGTCTGAACTTCTTGGGGTTATAGCCTTCGGTGCGGGGATTGTATCCATCGACGCGGGGGTTGTGGTTCTGATTGTGGATATGGGACATTTTTTTGTTCTCCATTTCGTTGGTTGGTCTCTGAGGTGAGAATGCCAGTACCAACTTGCGGATTTCTTGCGGATTTTTTATTTCGATTGGATTCGTGTCTTTAATTGAATCAGCCAGTGCATTTGGAGCTCTTTATTGCCTGGGAGTAGAGAGCCCCTAGTCCCCCAGGTTGTCCGTAAGCCTTTTTCTTGGGTCGGCTCAGGTCTGCAGAATGTCTTGGTTGTTGGGTTTTGGCGGGATCGACTTCGGCTGAGGTCATGTCAGATCGGCGAGTTTTTGGCACGGTTGGAGACCACTAGGAGACCACGCACCTACTCAGTCTCGGCCAGGGGCTTCAAGCAGGTGCCGCCGGCCCTTCTGAACCTGCGGTCGGGGTTTCATCTACTGGGTCAGCTAGATCCTCGCGTTGCTTGGCTGGGGGGGAGGGCTTCGTCTTGCGGGTCCTCGGCGCCCACTTGTTCTTGCGGGCGCTCACCGCTTGGGCCGGCTCTTCAGCGGTGGGGTCGGGCAGTTCTTCACCTTTAGCCAAGGCCTCCTTTACGGCCTCGGCAACCAACGGAGCATCTTTGTAGAGCCCGGCGAGGTTAGGTTGACCATTATTCCAGTGGCGAGCATACCAACTCCAGCGGTTCCAGCGCGCGTAGAATCCTTTGCGCAATTGTAGATCATCGAGGATCGCTGTGACACGGTCGGCATATTCTCCCGGAATCTTGTCGGTGGGCAGAAGCTGAAAGTCCGGGAGCGAGACCCGGAACCACCCCTCACCGACCTCACAAGGGTCTAGGAATTTGTCATTAGCGGACTTACGCGAGTTCACTGTACCAGCACAATAGCGATAGTTGCTCCACTCGAATGAAAGCGTGCGGTCGACGTCGCAAGCAATCCAGTGATCGACGTCCCCCTCGAGACCGATGTTGCACGCTAGCCACCCGCACCGGTGTTCAAAATGCTCAGCTAATGCCGGCTGAAACTCACGCCACCATGCACATTGCTTATGCGGATCGATATCGGGTTTCGCGACGAGCCAAGCATTTCCGGGCTCTCTGCAGCTCTCCTGAAACAACGGCGGCTCGTTCGCTGGACCGGGGTAAGGAACTGGAATCATGGGTTTTTGTGTCTCTGCTGATAGTAGGGCCTCCAGAAAGTCCAGTATGGATCGCCGGCGTCCAGAGTTCTTGATAGTTCTCGCTGGATCTGGTCAGGTTCGGAAAGATGATTGGGTAAGTCTTGTATATAACCGGCCATCAAGTCGTCTGCTGCATTCATCGCAGCTTGAGCCTCCAATGAGTATCCTCCGCCGTCCACATCGAAGGCTGGTGACGTAAGCCAACCGGCGGCGTCACCAAACTTGGCCCATTTGACCACTTCAACTTCAACATCGCCACGCGACTTGAGTTCAAAGTTGAAAAGCCGGTCGGTTGAATCGTCGAACTCGGTCTCCAGCGAAGCGAGTACGAGCGGTGCGTGAGTCGTGACGAGGAGTTGCACGGGCAGAGTTTTCGCTAAGCCCTTAACCGCCGCCACAAGGGCGGGCATAATGCGCAATTGCCAATGAGGATGGAGGTGGTTGTCCACCTCGTCTACTAGTAGCACAATCCGATTGGCTCCGGTGGCCTTACCGCGAGTTAGGCGCATCGAACGACGGTGTTCTGTCCAAGCCCAGACAAGTGCATAAGTTAGGGCTAGTATGCGACGAACCCCTGAAGAAGTGAATTCGAAGAGAAGTGGGCGGTCCAACTCTGGGGTGATTAGGGTGGGCAGCTTACCGGCTCGGCCCAATAACTCGCTAAGGGGTCCGAGTTGATAAGGATGTTCCGGTTTAGGCGATACTTGCCGCAGAACTTCTCTGAAGGACTCAATAGTTTCTGACTCGCTCGGGTCCAGTTGCCAAGAGACAATGTCTTCTAACAGACCCCTACACACGATGGCGTCTCGGTTCTTTTCATACTGATCCTTTGGAGTCCGCCATAGACCGCTCCAGATCTGCTCTCGGTCGAAGTGATAGGCTGACGGGCGGTCTAAAGAGCCAACCGGGGACTTGTTATCTTCCCGCCAATAATTACGGGCTGGGTCCCAGATGGAGAATCCGCCGTCGACTCGAGCATAAATGACCAGACCTGGTATGGGGGGACGCCTGCGAGGGATCTTCCATTCAGGAGGACTAGAGCTGTAATCAAACTCGCACCAAACAAACTTGTTTGCGCCACCCAGTCCGTGAACGTGATAACCGATCAAGGGTTGCCCATCTTGGCTAGGATCCGGCAAGATGGCTCGGCTTTCGGGCCAAGTTCGGGTCAACGCCCACCAAGCCGAGTCGAGCACGAAGCTCTTGCCGAGTCCATTGTCTCCTGTGAAGAGATTCAGCCGGTCGGCCAGCGGGAAAGACATCTTACGTCCGGGTCCCAGGTTCTCGAATTCTAGCCGCTCAAGCATGCCCGCTCATTCAACACAGGCCTGGTTGCCCTTTCTTTTTGAGTAGACAAAAACCAAGAAGCCCGCCCCTTCTGTGCCAGGCGACTGCGCAACCTGGTTGCAGACGGTTATAACTCAGGGCTTAGCTCGCGGCGCGAGCTATCCAGCCACCGTGTCGCTCTGCTCTGTGGTCGCCACAGGGAGGACCCCCTTGTAAGAGAAGTATGCTTGTGCGGCACGTCAGACTCCCGGCCGGTTCTGAAACCGAGTCG
The DNA here is from genome assembly GCA_018266105.1 of bacterium. GTDB lineage: Bacteria > Vulcanimicrobiota > Xenobia > Xenobiales > JADMJV01 > JADMJV01. Next base: position 21,960 of record JAFEBA010000006.1, read on the forward strand.
AAAGCTGACCGCCGGGGCATTAGATTGGATGACGATGAGCAAAGAACGATTCTGGCTGTACAACTGGCTTGATAAAAACAGAATCCTTGACCATTTGGATTTCGCATCAGCTATGGGAAAACGAGAGACTCGTTGCGCATTGAGAGAGGCGGCGGAAGCAAGTCGAGGGGCCCCACCGGGACCGCCCAAAGACTCCTATAATGGACTGTTCGCAAGTGCCGGTGTGGATCCTTTTCATCCGCTGGCTTGCGCACATCCAGTCTGCAGGAATGAGCAAATTAACAATTTGCTTTGCCGGGTCTGGCACTACTTTGACCATGTGATTATCGAGGATGAGTTGACCCCGTGGATCATTCACTACTGGGATCCAGTATGCGAGTGCCATAAATGCCAGGCTCCTTTGGAAGAGCTTGTTGACAAGGTGGCCGTACTACTCAACATCAAAACGCTCGGAGCTGAGGAGCTTTTTCGATTTGTCGAGAAGCCCAGAGTCGCCTTTCTTAACAATGATCCGCCCCAAAAAAATTTAGACCGCCTATACTCCAGTCTTACTGAACTGACCGGGCGGCTGGCTCCTCAACTATTCTCAGAAGGGAGTCTGGAATCAAAAAAAGCTGGCCGAAAGACGAAAGTTTATTTCGATCACCCCGACTTACCTCGGTCTGGAATCGGCACTTTTCCAAATAAGGGCTTCGAGATCGAGGTCGCCGGAAGAGAAGTCCTCCAGGATTTGCTTTTTAATCTTGTTCTGGATGCAAGGGCCGCAAACTCCTGCGGCATTCCTATCGGGGTGGGGAGTGAATGGTCGCTTTACCAACGGTGGCTCAAGACTCTGGACTTAACGGAAGCTAAGATCCAGGATGCTCCGGAAAGTATTGCGTTCAACCTGCGCTTGCCGGCACTAGACAACATCCCGATTAAAGACCTGATCAAGCTTCGGAGGAATGAGGGGGACGCGTTTATAAAGTTTAGACAGGCCATCAAGACAGCGATGACAGAACGAATGAATCAGGGGAATTGCGGGCAGAAAATTGCTAACGAAATAGAACGCGATGTTATCGAGCCCCAGTTAGCCAATATCCGCCAGAGACTAGCTTCATCACAAAAATCTCTACGCAAAAAAGTCGGAGTAAGTTTTGGGGTTGGGAGCATTGCCACCATTGTAGGAGCGCTGGTTGGACACATACCTTTCACTCTTGCGGTCGGTGCCGCTGCCTTGAGCGGTGCAGTTCTGTCAAACAATGCTACCATCAACCGATATGTTGAGGAAACCCGCGATATTTCGCTTGAAAACATGTATTTTCTATGGAAGGCCCAGCAGCTACATCCGAAGGTTTTAGCCTAGGGATAGGCAGAGAGCAGTTTAGTTTAAGTCAGCCCTTGGCGAGCGAATCATAGCCTTGTGGGCGCTCATATATTCGTGACTGCTGGTGCCCTCGGTGTCGGGCACCAGCTTCAGGCCGATGGTGGCCAACGCGTCCAAAAGGTCGAGGGCGCTGATATCCTCGTGTCCGCACAGGGCAGGCTCATCCGCCAGCCATTGGGCCCGGCCAATCTGAGACTCAGGAAGGCCGTCATCAATCTCCGCAATAGGTCGCCGGTTCGAGAGACACCGTGACGCTCCCCTCCGCACTCAGCGACCCATAAGAGAGACGGAGGCGGCGGGAGCTCAACTAGACCACCAGCGAGAACTCCAGGCGGTTGCTGATCCCAGACACAAAGTCTGAGCTCAGGCGCGGGTCTGGCCATGGAACATGGGAGATGATCAAGGGCGGAAAGTCTGGTCATGAGCGATAGATTGGCCGGGGACGGCGTGTAAAACCCCAAATCAACCTGGGTGCTGAACTCGATGGCTGGGAGGTGGGGGTTTTCCACCCCGCCCCCCGCTTGGAATTTGTGGACAGCTTGAAGCGCCCGAACATAGCGGGGTGCTGAACTCGAGGGATGGGTGCCGGGACGCCTCAACCTGCCCCCAAGCGGCGGCGGCGAGTTTTTAGATCTTCTTTTTACGTGGGGGGAGGACCCCCCCCGAGTTATAGTCAAATCTGGTGTATGAGGTGAATCAGGCAGCGGCCCCTTTGGTCTTCTTATTTTGAGCTCTCTGGACGATTTCATGTCCGTTCTTGAAGCGAACGCCCTGCACCACTTTGGCCAAGTGCTCGAATCCTCTCAGTCGTCTCCATCCTCTCTGCGCGCTCATCCCCATTTTGAATACCATGGCCAGAATTGTCGCTCTGGATACGCAGCCACGGGTTTTGGCCGTTCGAAGCCGCACCGTGGCGAAGCTGGACTCGATTGGATTGGTAGTCCTGATGTGCTGCCAATGGGCTGCAGGAAAGTCGTAGAATGCCAGCAGAGTCTCACGGTCCTTGGCCAGACAGTCGGTCGCCTTCGGATACTTCTCGCTGTAGGTGGCCAGAAAGCGGTCGAAAGCTTTCTCAGCTTTCTCTTTCGATTCAGCCATCCAGATGGCCTGAAGCGCTGTTTTCGCAACCTTTTGCGAGCTCTTGGGCAACTTGTTGAGCACGTTGGAGGTTTTGTGGACCCAGCAGCGCTGTTGCCTGGTCTCTCCAAAAACCTTGCTCAGGGCTTTCCAGAAGCCGAGAGAGCCATCACCGACGGCCAGCTCAGGGCCGAGCTCTAATCCACGTTCTTTAAGGCTCTGAAGCAGTTCGGTCCAACTCAGTTCCGATTCACGCAGACCCTCTTCGATAGCAACGAACTCCTTGTGGCCGGACTCAGTCACGCCGATCAGAATGAGGATGCAGCTTCGAGCGTTTTCACCGCGGATATTGAAGTGAATCCCGTCCGCCCACCAGTAAACGTAGCGCTTCTTGGCCAGGCTGGACTTCGCCCAGTCCTGATGCTCTTTTTCCCAGGTTTGCTTGAGCCGCGTGATGGTCGAAGCTGACGACCCCTTTGCTGCCGCTCCAAGAATGGCCGTGAGCGCTTCCTGAAAGTCGCCCGTTGAAATCCCCTTCAGGTAAAGCCAGGGGAGCAAAGTCTCGATGCTTTTGGTTCGGCGCAAATATGGCGGCACAAGCTCGGAGTTAAACTTGATTCCGGACCCGCTGCGGTCCCGAACCTTTGGGATCTTCACCGGCATCGAACCAATGCCGGTTTGAAAGTCCCGCTCGGGTAAGTATCCGTTGCGCACAACCGCTTTCAGCCCGTCCTCTGTGCGCTTGTGAGCGTGCAGTTCAAGGAACGTCTGCAACTCGGCCTCGACCGCCTGCGCAATCAGCTTCTGGGCGCCTTCTCGCAGAATCTTTGTGAGCGGGTCGTCGGGGGGCAGTTGGTCCGCGGAAGCAGGCCTCCTCAACTTGGTTACCGTATCTGTCTTCATAGCGTGTTCTCCCTGGCTTTTGATTGGTCTCAATACCAGTAGGGCACGCTACCTTTTTTCCCTGCCATACACCAGATCAGAGCATAACTCGCTATACGCGAAGGCAGGACGCCAACTTTTCGCAGGCAGAAGTAAACTCATTTGGCGCGGGATCACCTTAAGGCGAGACTGGTTCTGCCTGCTCAATGTTTCGGATCGTTGGCGAAGGTAACGCGTGCAGCCTCCAGGCTTCATCCTCACACTGGGGTAGGCTACCCAACGCCCAGGCCGAAGGTGTCGGCATGCCGAGCTTGGAAAAACTTGGAGAGCTGACTTGTGGGAGCGGTGCCCTCGTGCTCATCGATGCCGGCTTGCTGCCTTATTGGAGCGACTCTCAAGAGCCGACTCAAGACCCTGTCCCGGTCGAATGTCGGGACCTCGAAATTGTGGGTATTGACGCCCGCAGGGCTGGGTTGGAATTTGACCGTCAACCCCATCCACTCTATCTTTACGATATGCCGGACGTCGAGGGTATGATCCGATTGTTCTCCGATTTCTGCGCTTCACGCAATTTACAGGCAAGTTGCAGGCCCCTGACTCATCGAGTTTCGCATCGGCAGCGCGTGAACATCAGCCTTGAGGATGGCCCGGTTGCAATCGTTCAGTATGTAGGGATGTGGGCGGTGGCGGTCAGAGTGGCTCCTGGGCGAGCCATAACTGTGCTCGGGGAGCGAATGCCACCCGGGGAATTCAACGGGCGCTGGCGTCGTTTTGTTATCGAAGTGCAAGAAGGTGAAAAGCTTTCTGAACAGCGCCTCGATGGAGTCATGGTCGATAACGCACGGTTGCTGTTCGGCGACGCAGGCTCCTTGGCGCTGAATTCCGTCGAACTGGAAACGAGCTGGGGGGACGGCATTTTCCCAGTCGTGGCTGATTTGGGCAGCGAAGGACGGGTTTTGCGCCTTAGCGTCGAGTTGGGAGACGAAGAGCGTCAGGTCAGACTGCGCGAGCTGATGGAAAGTTCGGTTGATCCGGGTGACTTGAAGTATGACGATGCCGGCTGGCACGGCGTGGGAGATTTTCCTGAGGAGTGTCCGCCAGAATTCGCCGGCACCCATATTGCACTCTTCCTCAGATGGTGCCTTTGTAAGGGCTGGTCAGGCCCGCTGCTTGAGGATCAGAGTCTCGTGAAAAAGGTCGCTTCGGGAGAGTTTCCTGCCACGGAATTCCTTTTTCGATACTGCGACGGGAAGCTGCTCGAAGGGATGCTGAACGTAGCTGGCAATGCTTTTGCCAGTCAGTATTATGGCGATGAAGGTTTGTATCTGGAAGACTACGCCCGAGAATTCGGGGAGCTGATGTACTGCGCTCCTGATCACGCACACGATTTCGCCAAATTTTCGCGAATGCTGGAGCACCGCCTGCAGAAAGGCCCTCTGACGAAGCCCGTAGTTGCGACTGGCAAGGTCGAACTTTCCGGTTGGGGAACCACAAAACAGGTGACCCCCGCACCCAAAAAGCCGGCCAAGCCCTGGTGGAAGTTTTGGTAAGTCCGCTAAAAAATCGCGTTTAACGTTCCGGAAAAGAGCGAAGTCCTCATCTCCCAGGCCCTGGTTGAGCAGCAATACCTGCATCGTTAGAATTTTCGGCCCACCGCGAACAAGCCCTGGCCGGCATAGGAAAGACTCGGTTGCCGTGAACCCCAGGACAACGCTGGAGTCTACTGAAAATAGCGACATGGCAGAATTTGAAGACCAACTTCCAGAAAGTCAGTTGGGCCGGGCTCAGTGGCTGGCCGATGAGCTCAACCTCTGCGGCCACGAGGAAATTACGGCCATTGATCTCCTGGACGCTCTGGCCAGCATCGGGCTGAAATTGATGCCCGATTCTGAGGGTCTCAGCAGTCACGAATACATAGGTGCGCACAAGTCTGTGATTCGGTCCGAAAAGGCTGACTTGAATTGAGATCAGAGCTTGGCCCATTTGGCGTCTTCTCAAGACTCCCCGTTTGAAGTCAGCTCCAAAGGCCATCGAACCATCGAACTCAACGTTCGCACATCCATCCTATGAACCCGCAAAAGAACGGCACTTTGAAGGTCAGCCATCCCCCCGTAGACTCGTTCCAGACTTTGAATCCGGCAGGGTATCCAAGATTTGAACCAGGATCACCATAGGCCACCGCAAGGTAGCCGTCGGTTGTTTGTGCGTTGTGGGTCAGACTGTGAAATGCGCCGATCTTTCTGCCCTGAAAATAGAACGGCTGGAGTTCTTGATGTGGAATAAGTGTTTGGAAACGATGCCCCAGGTTTAGAACCGGGTTGGGGACCAGCTCTTTTCTGCGCCGATTCACTAGAAACCGGCCTTTAGAACATTCGAGGATGAGGTTTCCTTCGAGGTCTTTCAGTAAGTTCGTCTCTTTGCTCGTGTCCAGGCCTTCGATCGAGCCCAACTCTATAACCTGACCGCTCTTCACGTTGTATTCGTAGAGGGTTGTAACTTCTCGAGAACAATTAGCGACCGCCAGGGTTTCGTTTCCGGTCCAGGTGGTCGGAACATCAAGCAAGCCACTGCTTCCGGCAACCGGCGCCCCAAAGCCTGTATCTTCAACCCGATAGCAAGTCAGGCCAAGAGAGTTCTTTATCTCGACTACGTACGGGCGCTGTTGTCGGTTAATTTCCAGACCGTAATGCAGGTCCGGTGATAGCACGCCGGGGGGAAACTGCAAAGCTGGGTCGAGCCCGCACGCCCCTCCAGGCAGCCTCAGGCGCAGGTAACCACTGCCCGTATCGACGTTCAGTCTTTGGAAAAGAATAAAGTCAGGTCTGGCCTCTATGACCCTGTCGCTCTCGTCTTTAAGAAGTCTGCCACTTTCAAGATCCACAACGTTGCCTGTGCCTGAGACCGCGTAACGGTCAGCGAGGATGAAGTTGCGGCCCAAATCAAAGCGAACGCTGTAGTGGCGGTCATCCGCACGATGCGTTGGCGCAGCAAACAGCCGTCGACGGGACTCCAGATTCCCGTCCTGGAAACGATAGGCGAATAGCTCAGTAAAGTCTCCCAGGCCTTTGGGGTTTGGCCTGAACTCAGCAACGACCAGAGTTCGAATTATAGGCTGACTTGCAGCTGCTCGGCAAAGGTAAGAGGTAAGCGCGATACAAACGAGTATGGCAAAAAGCGAGAGTTTGTTTGAGTAGCCTACACGCTTGAGCATTTCTCTCGATTTTGACATCCCTGTCGATCCTCGGCAAGTGCCAATAAGGAGGTGCAGGCTGATCGCCTCAGTCCGGCACCGGCGCCACGCAGGCCGGCAAACGACATCCCTCCGGAACCTCGAACTCCGCAATCGGCGCACGGTGGACCCCGTAGAGGTGGTCGCTTACCCAGGTCAGCTTCTCGCCGTCGCTAGCCAGAACCCAGTAGTAGTGGCCGACTCCGCCGTAGCCGCCCATTTCCAGGCTGTCCCCCTGGTCCTCAAGGCATTTCAGCAGACGAAAACCCGAGGCGGCCTGGCCTTTAAAGTAATGGGTGAGGAGCCGCTCCATCCGAGCCGCCAGCGCAGGCCACTCCAGCTGTGATTCCTCAAGCGCCTCGGCTGCCAGCGCTCGGGCGGGGGGGTATTTGTGGCTGCTGGCCAGCAAGGCCTCCAGCTTGCCTTCGATTCTTTCGAGGCCGGGACAGTGAGGCACGTCTGCGTCGGCCGGGATTTCGATGATGGCCAGCTCGGCCGCATAGAAGACCCACGAGAAAGGGGTGCCTTCCGGGATGGCCGGCTCAGTGCAGTTGTAGATCCGCCTGAGGGAGGTGCGATAGAAGTAACTATCCATTTATGTTGTAAAACCGGCGTTGTAGGGGCTATCGTGGCCGGAAACCCATATAAACATTGGGCCAAAACGTCATGCTCTGGGAGTTGATCACAGAGTTGATCACGGGCCCAAACTTGCCTCGACATCGAACTATCCGGGAAGTAAAAAAGCCCGCTGTTGCGGGCTTTTTTGTTGGTCGGAGTGCACGGATTTGAACCGTGGGCCCCTAGTCCCCCAGGAAATTGTACGGACTCGTTTTCGGTGTGGTACAAGTTTGGGAGATGTCGATTTCATGCGGGTTTGCGGATTTCGAGTTCGCTTGATGTTGGTCTAGTTTTGGACTTTTCAGGTGGGTGTCGTGATCACTCCATGATCACGGTTCCGGGGTGGGGGAGGTGAGAAAAATCGAACACTCTACTCCGATGAGTCAGCCTGAGAGCCCGACATAAGCTCCAGCGCTTGGAAGAAGGTCACTCACGTGAAAGTTCTCGAAAGCTCTCAAGAAGCTGGAAGTGCGCCATCGAGCTGTCGGGCGGACCAAAGTTTACCCGAACCCCGCCCTGGCGACTGAGGTGAATGTATTCGTAGTCCTCCATAGCGTTCAAGCGAGGCCCCCCAAAATAGGGCAACTCGTCCGCTCTCAACTCCGTCAGGCGCTCCTTGAAATCCGAAGCCTGATCAGGCGTGAGCCTCTGCCACTTCGGCGTCGGGTTACCATGGTCGAGGTAACCGTAGTGTGGCTGAGTCCAAATTTTGCCTCCACCTTTGGTATCGATGTAGAGCACCACCGGGCTTTCCCTCGGGTAGTGTTGCCACATCAGCATTGCATATATTTCCTGAACACTTGGATCTTCACGAAGAGTCCGACGGAATTTGGCCTCCCATTTCGAACTGTCGTTGGCCACCCAACCCCGGCTCACTCCGATAATCTGGCCTGTTCCAGCCAAGGCCTGGCGAGCTTCGGGCGAATCGTTGGCAACCAGGTAAGCCGAGGCCGCAGCCTCAACTTCAGGGCGACGCCTTAGGGCGATAACCAGGTCCACAGGAAGCGCCGTGCGATCTAACCTGGCCATGGCCAACAGCGCGTTCTGTGCCGCTTCGTCGTCCGATGTCAGGATCTGCCTCCGCACAGGTTCCGAATCCAGCAAATAGGCGGAAACTCCCGCCCTCTCGCCACCCAATCGAGCATTTCGCGACAGCGAATCCCGACCCACTTCTAGAAGTGTTGCCCGTCGCCAAGGCAGTTCCCGGAGCAAAGGGGCGCCGACCTGGTCAGTATCGAGCCGATTCAGGATGTAGGCGTCGATTCTCGCGGAATGCCACTTCACCAGCAGCCCCTGCAGTTCAATCGCCGCCACCGGCTCTTTCGACCACAGCTCGTTGACGCGTAGCTCAACCTTCGAGACAAGTTCCTCCGACGGAACAAAGTGCCTCGTCAGATAATCGGCCAGCCGCTGGGACCGCTCTTTCCCGGCTTGGTCAGTCGAGAACTGATGAGCCCGGTCGTCCAGCGCTTTGAACTCGTCTGATGCGCGAATTACACCTCGGGTCCTGAGCGTTTGGTGCAATTTCCAGCTGACAGGTTGAAGTCCCCGAAGCGCAAGAGTCACAGTATCCAATGGGTAGGCCAGCAGAGTTTCAATCAGTGTGTCCTGATCGCCCATCTTGTGCTCGGCCAGCCAAAGGAGGTCAGGCAGCGCTTCTGGCATCGGACAACGCTCCAAGGCTTCCATAACAACGTGCCAATGGCGGGAATCAGGCTCTTTCACATTACCGAGGAGCGGTCGGAGAGTTTGTGGACGGGGGAGGACGGCCGCCAGGGTATACAGCGACTCGTGGGCCTGCTGCCCAATTACCTGGTTTGGGTCATCCAGCCAATTTAGAAGAACCGGTCCCCATCTACCGGGGTTGCTCCTCACCCACTCAGCCAAAGGACAGAAGGTCTGCCCGTCTTTATAAAAGTCCGCCAGGGCGTCGTCTGCCCAAAGATTACGCATATACTGTTCTTGGCCGGGCCAAGTCAGTCTGCCCAGAGTGCGACAGGCCTGAGTCCTATCTTTTGGAGAGGCGTCGCTGCCAGTTGCAATCTCCTGCAGCTTCACCCTGGCTTCAAGTTGCTCGGGATGGAGTTCGGCCTGAGCCACATAGGAAAGGCAGCTTCCCCGAGGCAAATTTTGAACAACAGCCTCTGCCCGGCGCGGGTCGATGCGGATCAGGGCACGCAGATCGACTTCGTCACCCTGGCCGGCATACTCAATCAGTTGGTCCAATAAGTAGGGACTGCGCCGCCGCAACCAGACCTGCCCCCAATCATTCAGTAGGTCCAAGTGTTCCGATAGAAATAGGTAGACCTCTTGACGCTCGGGAAATCTCTCGAATGCGTTCAATGCTTGTAGCATCTTAGGGTTGCAGCGGGCTGCCTGAAACAATTCCTCAGCCTCATCGCCCGTAACTCTTCTTTGGGCTTGAAAATCTGAGTACGATACCTGACGTGGGTTATGACTGTAGGATTTCAGCAAGTCCTTGACGCGGTACGACGGTTCTGCGCCAAGCGACCCGAGGAGGCCATGGCATAGGGTCAGAGCCGCAATGAGCACTGTTCTCGATTTCACGAGGACTAATTGACTCTTTGTCAAGCGGATCCCTGGCCGACTCCCTAGAACCCCTGGCTTGGTGGCTCAGAACCCGCCGCTCTGGAGAGGCAACCGTGCCACTTTGACAGCAGCACTGGCACATATTGCCTCGATCCAAAGGACCTAAGAAAAGCTGATCTCGATCGGAAATGTGCTACAATAAACGAGTTAAACCTTTGGTAGGGTAGGAGGGGTAGCTTTGACGAAGGCCCCCCGCAACTTGTCGGCAGTAGGCAGCCTAACGCCGGCCGAGAGAGAGTGATTGAAACGTGGTGCCTTACCCGAGCTTTGAGCCTGAGAGTCTCAGAAAAGCAGTCTCACAACGGAGTGACAACGCAATAGCAAAGCTGGAATACTCGATCCGAGAAGCAAGGTTAACCTCCGACGATCACCAGCAATTGTCGGCCTTTCTCCAGAGCGAGAGTCTGCCGACGATTGAACTCACAGGACTGCAGATGTATGACGGTAGCTATGAGACTGATTTCGCTCATGAGACTGTGCTTAAAAAAATGCAGCATTTTGTGAGAATGCACCTGCCACTCGATGTGCCCACCCGAAACATCCTCCAGTCTCTGATGAGTTTCCCGGTCAGACTGGACGAGGTTTATCATCATCACCACTTCGTCATTTTCATTAACAGAAACGATTTATTTTGCGAGATATCTTGGCCTCAAGATGAAGATCTCGATTTGAAGGCAGCCTTGTCCAAGGTGAAACAAGTGTTCTCTGGATTCGTTGATTTCTGGAATTTACTGGCAGAAGAATCAAACAAATTTGTTGCAAAATCAATTCAAAAATTTTTCGACAGCTATGTCGCAAAGAAGCAGGCGCTTTCCAGTCGATTAGATGAGCTTTCAGTCGAATTAGGCGTTCCAACCCCTCGGACACTCGCTGAGTCGCGAGCTGATTTCCTCGACTCGGCGGTTTCAGCCGCCGAAAGCACAGGGTTAGGACGGATGGAATCGACCGTCGAAATGGATCAACAACCTGCGCTTACGAATACGTCTGACTCGTCCCCTGCCCCCCAAGCCCGTCTTGAGAAGGTAGCTGAGTTGGGACGCGGGGGGTTTGGCGTCGTCTATAAGGCATATGACAGGCAGGTTGAAAAATTCTTCGCCCTAAAAGAGCTGGACCCGCATCCCTTCAACGTGGGCGATACCGCTTCAGTTCTACGTGCTAAGGAACGATTTGTCAGAGAGTCGAAGTTGCTTTTAGAATTGAGTCACGAATGTATCGTGAGGCTCTATTCTGTTGATTTGGAGCATCAGACGCCATATATTTTGACAGAGTATATCGACTGGCCCACTCTCACAAGTTCCTTGCAAGCCAGCGGACCTCTCGATTCGCTTACCGCTGCAACTTTAGTCGAGAAGCTCGTCTTAGCGTTAGATTATGCTTTTTCGAGGCACGGTGTGATTCACCGAGACCTGAAGCCCTCCAATATCTTGGCCTGCTTGGATTCCAAACGACTCAAAGTTATAGACTTCGGAATGGCGGGCGTAGCAGAGAGCTTCTCAACACTACAGACATCGATAACCCTCACGAGCGAAAAGATTGGCGGAAACTATTCTTCCCCAAAATACCTTAACCAGCCGAAAGCGAAGTTCCCTGCTGTTGATATCTACTCCGTAGGGCTTATTTGGTCGGAAATGCTTCTTGGATCTCAGTCGTCGCCAAACAACATCGAGAAATTGCTCTCGCAGAACGGTGTCGACACGCGTACGGTTGAAACAATCATGTGGTGTCTGTCCGAAGAAGACAGTCTGTCCTATACAGAACTGACGGACAAGATCGGCGGAATCGTACGCGGCTTTTGTAAGATTTCTGGAAATGGGTCCCCAGAGACGGCGCCCACACCAACACACGACCGTTTGCCCCCACCCATCGACGAGATGTTCGCTCGAGGTTTACGGCATCTGGCCAAGCAGGACGCTGAGCTAGCCAAAGAATATGGTATAGCTATCTGCACCTGGCCAACGTGCGATCTCAAATTGCCACTGGAAGAACTCGACACCGTTGCCGAGTTTGCCGCGCAGCACCCAAATACAGGGTGGCCGATCGGCCTATCGTTGCCGCGCTTAAACTTACCTTATCCTGTGAGGGATGGTCTCGAGTTTCAGTTGCTTGAGAGAGATCTGAACGGAAACCATCGATTTGACTATTGGAGCCTGGATTGCTCTGGGGCCTTTTTCATGCTTCGTGTCGGTGACCAGATAGATAATCCGGGCCCGGCTCTGGACCATATCTTCACGACGGTTGTGCTTCTCGAGTTCTTTGAGTATGCGTTGCGCCTATCTCGGAAGATTACAGAGAAGACTGGTCGCAACCCTCTGACCTTTGAAGTCAATCTCACGCTGAGGCCTACGACTAACCTGCTATTAGGGACGCTCGACCGGAGTTCTCTCCCGAGGCAGTCAGCACAGTGCAAAGTTGACGAGATATCCTGTAGTCGGCGGTTGGAGTTCCCTGCTCGCGGTGAAATGGCGGACCCGACCGTCCTGTCGATGCTGAATGAGGTCTTTCGATATTTTCGGTTTAGCACCAGCCCGGCTGCACTCCAGCATTGCCGGACGAGTTACTTGAAGTGCCTGTAGGGGGTGGATGCGGGTGGCTCTGCCTCTTTCGAGTCGGGACTAAGGTTAAGGATGATGCCTGAAATTATGCCGACTTGGCTTTAGTGCTGGCGAATCAAAGCGGGGTAGGAGATGGCTAAATGCATCGGAAGTGGTCGGACCTAGGAGTTTTAAATTTTGATGACCTGGATTTTCCAGACTGGCGGCAACCTTTTATTGAATGCTGCTCAGACCGGTTCAAAATTGAGTCAACGCTCAAGGGATTGTTTGACGCCGCCGACCATACAAAGAAATCCATCTACTCGTTTCTGATCTTAGTAAACGGGTCATTGACCATCGTCGAAGATCATCAGCATCCGTTAGCTTTAATATTTGGCGGGCAACCTTTGGAGAAAGACCCCAACCTGGTTGATTTGCTTAAGGCCGTGAGGCCGTTTATTTGCTCTGTCCTTAATCCAGAGTTGCAGTCAAGGCTTGCAGAAATGTGTTGGCTTCTGTTGCCAAAGGATTTCAAGGCAGGACAGATAGCTTACAAAGCTTATCTGGAATCGGCTGAACAGTTGCATAGAGCCGGAAACTACGTAGAAAGCTGTGCCCGACTGAATAGGGCTGTGCAGCTCAGTCAGAAGCTTCGACTCGGAGCGGAACAACAGTCAGCGGTCTGCATAAAAGCCCTAAGCTATCTTGATGAGACGCCAGAGTTAGAGGTTCAGGCCGTCAGAAGGTGGTATGAACTGTTAGTTCGCTACTCCTCGGAGGAAGAACTCGGTGATTCTCTTGAGCAGACTGCCCGCGCTTACAGCGATCGAAACGAATTCCAAGCTGCTCAAGCAATTCTTGAACTATTAGGGCGCTGGTTTCAAAGAAGAGGCGACAGCGCGAATCAGAAATACGCCAGATTACGAATTGCAGAATTACTGGTGGCGGAGGCGAGAGCCAAGAGCGACCCCTTTACTGCCAAGCACTTTGCAGAAAAAGCAGTGGAGGCCTATCGGGCCATCGGCGGGCAGGCTGACCAGATTAACCAGCTGCAGCATTGGATGATCGAACTCGGCAAGAATGCAGCGGCCAGCGAAAATATCCACCGGATCCGAATCGACGTCGACGTAAAGGAAGTTCAGCAAAAATACCGGGCCGCTTCGGCGGGCCATCAAGACTATCCCTCTGCAATGCTTGCGATGGTGAGGTCTCTGGTCTCGGTTCTGCCTAGGAGAAAATCCGTCGAAAGTTCGGTAACAGAGGAGTCAAGGAAATACCCCATACGGAGCTTTGCCGCTGGGACGATCTGCTCCTCAGATGGAAGGACTCAGGCAAAAGTGCCGTCGATGCCGGAGGATCCAGCGGCCTTCCTTTGGAGTGAAACCTGTAGCCGAACTGTGCAAATGTTACATCTATCGGCAGAGGCTGCCGTTGTACCAGCTAGAGAGGTAGTCTGGGAAGAACACCGACCTTCCAGGGGCGAGATTTCAGCCCTTCTCAGGTATAGCCCATTTGTCCCTCCCAGCCGGGTTGACCTTTTCGCCGAAGGATTCTACTGCGGCTTCCTGGGAAGAGACTATTTCGGCGCTCACATCCTGTTGCCCCAGGTTGAACATTCGCTTCGAGTTCTGGCTGAAAAGACAGGGGGACTAACTTCAAGCCTCAAGCAAGACATGGTGCAAGATGCCCATTCCCTGAACACTCTTTTAGAAGAGAATTCTACGGTAGCGTCCAGTCTTGGCGAAGACCTACTGCTCAACTTAAGGGCATTGCTGACTGAACGCTCTGGCTCGAATTTCCGTAACGAGCTTCTCCATGGCCTATGCCAGCCTTCAGAATCGAGGCGACTCGACGGAGTCAGCGTTTGGTATCTGGCGACTATACTCTGCCATGGGCAACTGTTGTCGCAACCAGTTGCGGCAGTTAGATAAACGGGTGAACCTGCTGAGTGACTGACTGGCCGACTGTTTTCCACGTGAGCCTGTGAAAGGGTCGATGGCCGAAGGAATCGGCGCTTCGGACGGATAAAAACTGAGCAGAATGCCCATACGCCAAGTGTTTTCTAAACGAGAGTCCGAAAGCTGTCGGACTGGCATCGACGTTTATCGCTATGACGTGTTTCCCGATACACTTGCCAGTCAGGTTGGCTCGATCTTTGGAGACGTAGCCAAGAAGCTCGATTTCCAGCTGGTTGAGCAGATTTGCGACAGAGCATTGCGCGACCTTTGCAGGGAACACGGACGGAAGGTGCGTCCACTATCCCGGCCAAGTTTCCTCAGCAGAGACTACTCCCGAGACACGGCGTTCGATCGGTATGTCGAGTATTTCGAGTCAGAGAAGAGGAGCCTGGAAAGGCTCGACTACATCGAAGTCTTTTTCCAAGACGTCGACGCGAGCAAAGGCGAAGCGAATCGCAAAATAAAGAAGGTGGCTCGGTCACGTTACGCGGAGCCAGACTTTGAGCAAGAGCGGTCCGAACTAAATCAAAGATTTCTTCAGCATTCTCTGGGCTATCAGCTCGAAGGACTGCGCTTGGTCCGGCTTGATTCAGGTTTCTTGCACGCTCAGGCAGTGAGACCCATCCTCGAGATTCTCGATACGAATGACTACTCAGGGGCACAAGCAGAATTTCTGCTGGCTCACGAGCACTATCGGCATCGTCGGTTTGAAGACGCTCTAGTTAACTGTGGCAAAGCCTTCGAAAGCACCATGAAGGCCATATGCACTAAACGAGGCTGGAATTACGATCAAGACAGGTCCACCGCCAAAGAGCTTATCTCAATCCTGGAGTCTAAGGATTTTTTTCCTCGGTTCTGGCAGTCCACAATGGGTAGTTTGAGAGTTTTGCTGGAAAGTGCAATACCCGCTCCACGTAACAAGAGAGGGGGTCACGGGGCCGGCGCTTCTGTGCGCGTGGTGCCTGAAGAGATGGTAACCTATGTCATGCACCTGACGGCGTCTACGCTGCTATACCTGGCTCAGGTTGAGCGCTCGAATTCCGTCCAGCAATGAGCAACAGAGACTAAGTTGGGAGATTAAAAAGGAGTGACCTGGGGATTTGGCATCTACGGATACGAATTTTCTCACCCCGCAGATATTCGAGGGGTCAAGCTTGTACCGTTGCCCAATAGTGCACAACGTGGGCAGAGTGATGAGATGCTCCTCACCGGCTATGGGCTCTTGCCGGCAGGCCTAGACGAAAGTTACTTAGAGGCTACTACCAATATCGTCTCCTGGCTGGCCGACGCTATGACTTTTTGCCAACAGCGCTGGGTTATGTTTTCCAAATTCCATCGGGTCGAGGACGAGAACGAAATTGCAGAGCGCGTTCCAGATGAGATTCCACTGATCCGGGGCCGACCTGCCGGAGGCTCGATTATCGTATCGGACGGCATCGCCAAACAATCCAGGCTCACTTTCTTCGAGCTATTCATAGAGGAGATGAGTCAAAACGGCGAGGGAGGATTGGCCATGGCGCTCTATCGGCAACTTGAAATATCGAGACTCTCCAACCGCTACTGGGAACTCGAGCATTTCTTAGCATTTTCAGGGCTGGAGATTTTAGCCCGGTCTTATGCACCAAGTGAGCGTGATAACAAGAACGTTGCTGTTCCGCTAACCAAGCTCCTGACAGAGCACGGTTTCAGAGTTCCCCGAAAGGACGCTCCTAAGGGTAATCCTAAGTGGAGTAACGTTCCCCAAGACGTCATTGAGGATTTCGCAGCCGCTCGGAATATGGCCTTTCACCGAGGCATCGGAGAATCAATCGCGCCAGGTTCCAAAAGGCCCGTGAATGCTATCCATCAGATTTTCTCCCTCAAGATGTTGCTTGCGGACCTTTCTCTGAGGTTGCTGCAATTTGATGATGGGTGGATTAACTGGGACCGATGGGGGGACCGTGTACCTTTTGGGCAAAGGGCTGTGTGATTACTAGGCTAGCGGAGGTTCACATTGGGGCGCACAGTTACATACTGGCACTTTCAGTCTGCGAGAAGCGGGTAGATGTCACATCCGATTGAAATCACTCCGGAGAAGCTGGCTCTGGTGCCCACGGAGCTGCTTACCTCAGAGACCTCCGTCGACTATCGTGAACTCCGACAGGCTTTCTTAGCACGGCTGGATTCCACGGAAGACGAGGAGCTAGGTCCCCCTCTACATTTCTTGGCCTGCAGCTGTGAGTTTATTTTGCAAATTGACAAGACTGAAGTCTTTTTGCCCGTTATGAGCGACTTCGATAGCGAGGGAAAGCTCTTCCCAGTAACACCGGCCCCTGAGCATTGGACCATAGGCTCCTATGAAGCCCTGGGCTCTATCCTCCATGCTACGCACAATCCCGCTTTGCTCGCGCGATTTGGGGATCTTATTGTAACGCAACTAAAATCGGGCAAGCTATGTGCCTCAGCAGCCGCGAAAGCGGTTGAGGGTTATCAGAAACTGACAATATGTTACCTAGAGCACCCTACCCAGTCCATTCTATCGTCCCATTACTGCCAGCGAGCATTGCAGTTAGCCAAGAACTACGGACTGAGTGCGAAGGTAAGAGATCTCTTAGTATTCGCTACCTCTGTAGTTGCGGACTCTCAGTGCCACCCGCAGACCAGAATCGAGTATGCCCGGGCTATCAGGAAAGGAGCCAGGGTCAAAGACTCAAGTGTAATCTCATCTCTACTTGAGATCGTAGAGTACTACAAGAAGCTTGATGAATGGCAACGGGCCAGGGTTTGTCTCAAGGAGGCCCGGAGACATGCCGGAGGAGCTCAGATTTCGACTCTACTCGTTGAAGAGGCCCGGCTATACGAATTGGAAGCCTCAGCAAGGTCAGCGAAACTGGCTAAGGTGGGATTACTTAAATTCGCGATCGACCTGTATCGAAAAGCCGGGAAGTGCGATGTCGATATAGACCGGATCCATCGCAAAGTGCTAGAGCTGGAAAGGCTTTCAACGTCGGAGTTTATGACCTTTAAAGCCGAGCAGACCTTCGACTTGTCCGTTTTTCTCGAAGGCCAGGACCGTCTAACTAGTTTTCGTGGCTGCCTCCTGCACTTGGCGAAACTCCTGTATCAGATGCTTCCCACTGAAGCCGACTCACGAAAGGAAGCCGAAGACAATCTCAATAGGTTTCTTGGGTTGTCGTTATTCGGTAGGATAGTTGTAGACTTCAAGGGGCGGCAGACCACCGCTGAGCATCAAACCAAGGAAGAGAGAGTAACAGCAGAGTCATTCGAGCAAGCCACTCACAAGATGGGCGTCTTGGCTCAGATTATCGTTGCCCCACTCCTAAAAAGAGCCTACCGCCGATTTCGCCCCGAGGCTGCTGACGTTGTTCCGATAGTGATGGGTGACCATATTCCGGACCATCAGAAGAGACAGTGGCTGTTCGCACTCCTACTCGGGATTCAAGGACACTACACGGTCGCTGGTCCACTACTTGCTCCCCTGATCGAGAATTTTTTTCGAGAAACTGTGGAAGCCGCGGGCGGTATAGTATCTTCCATAAGCGAAGACGGTGTCCAAGACGTTTATCCGCTTGAACATCTCCTCAGAGTTGAAGCGGACCGGCTAAGGACGAAACTTGGAGAAGTTGTATTCTTCGTGGCAACCGCCGCTTTTTTTAGGAGTGGGTGGAATTATCGCAATAAAACTGCACACGGCCTTTGCACGGACGGCAACGTTGCTGGCACCGAGTCAATCTTTATGGTCGGCTTTGGTGTGCTGATCTGTCTCCTCCCAGTTGTTGAGGACTTGATCAGGAAGCATGGCAGCAGTGAGAGCGACTAGTTTCGCCCAATCTCAGTCACTCTCCGGGCACTGGTTTCCAGTGGTTCCTGCGAAAAACAGTGTTTTACCCTTTTGGCCTTTGACGTTAGCTTGAGGGGCTCCTTAATCAAAAATATGTTCGATTACGATCTACTACAGCTATTCCAGTTGGGAGTCAGGACTCGAACCTTGCAGGGGCAATACCCCCCCTGTACTTTGGTTTCGCTGAAGGTCTTCGTTCACAAGTTTCTCGAGGTAAACACGCGCCCCACCAGGCTGGGACATTACGTGTTGATAAATTGCCGGATCAAAACGTACAGTTACACTCGGAGCCCCTCGACGGCTAGGACTCTTCTGTTCATAAAGCTTTGGTCTGCCAGGCCCTCGACTATCAGAATTGCTCAAATTGCCTCCAAAAAGTGCACTTCACTTATTGGCATGGTGTCGTGCACAAACTATACTAAATGAGTGGCCACAAGCACAAGACCGTGACGGTCGAGCGGGGCTGGAAGCCAGCATCCGCGCTAGAAATTCACCAAGGACGAACCAAGAAATGAGTGTCATCAAGCGAGTAGCTCCATCGGGGAGCGTTACATGGTTAGCCAGAGTTTTCCGAGACGAAGACCCGCTCACCGGCAAGCAGACCGTGGTGGTCAAGTCGTTCCGAACCCAGAAGGAAGCCAAGGCGTGGGAATTGGCCACGCGCAAGCAAGTAGGGGAGGGGGTGTATCAGGAGCCGGTCAAGGTGACCCTGGCCGAGTTCTTCGCCGAATGGCTGGAGAAGTCGGCCAGGATTCGGCTGAAAGTGCAGACGGTGGAGCTGTATGAGCGAGTTTTTCGCCTGTACATCGAGCCGCACATTGGCAAGCTGTTGTTGCAGAACGTGACGCCGCTGGCCATTCAGGGAGCCTATGCGCTGCTAACGTCGGGGCCGAAGAAAGTGAGCCCGCAGACCGTCAAGAACGCACACACGGCGTTGCGTAGCTGCCTGAAGCAGGCGGTGCGTTGGCGGTATCTGACCTTCAACCCTTCGGTGGATGTGGATCTGCCCAAGCGGATGGGCCAGACCGCCAAGGTCCGGTCGTTCACGCCGGAACAGGCCGTGGTGTTCTTGAACACCTGCCGAAAGAAGCGATTGGGGTGGGCGCTGCATTTCGCACTGGCCTCGGGCGCCCGGCCGGGGGAATATCTGGCCTTGCTCTGGTCGGACATCGACTGGGAGGCCGGCACGGTGCGCATTGAAAAGAGCATCGTGTGGCCCAAGGGCGGGGGATGGCATTTTGACAGCCCCAAGACCCGCAAGAGCGGACGCACCATCAGCCTGCCGGTCGAGGTGCTGGATGAATTGCGCGAGCACCGCATCCGCCAGCTGGAGCACAAGCAGTTCCTGGGCAAGGACTGGAAGAGCGAGCATGACCTGGTGTTCACCGACACCACCGGAAATGCCGTCTACGAACGGCACCTGACCACCCGCACCTTCAAGGTCATCTTGAAGGAGGCCGGGCTACCCAGCAACTTCCGCCTCTATGACCTGCGTCACACGTGGTATCAACTTGTCAAGCGTCATCTACTGATCCGTTATTTACATAAACCGGGGCTTCACCCTCATTTGATCCTTAGGGGCACCAAAGATCAAAGTTGTGGTAAGGGTGGGCAGGCCGCGGCGCGCCAAGCCGCTCCCTACACCTTCGTCTCGACGGGGGCTGTCCACGCTTTCCACAGCCAAACAAGCGGTGGTAAGGGTGGGCAGGCCGCGGCGCGTGAAGCCGCTCCCTGCACCTACGTTTGGACGGGGGCTGTCCACGCTTTCCACGGCCAACCAGGCAATAGAGAGCAAAGCCCCGATTTATTTGGTTGCTTTTTGTCCTGGTGGCGAAGTGGCCGCCCTGGTTTTCCGGGTCTGCACCTGGTATCCTGAGTGCCTTTGAGGCCCCTCTACTCCTTCATTCAAGATCTCCGGAGGGCGGATGTTCACTTCTGTGCATAGGAGTCGCTTGTTGCGCTCTCAATGTGTGTCGCCGGAATCCTCCGCCGCCAGAGAACTCTAAGTTTAAGAGGCCTTTTTCAGTGCATGCTCCTCCCGCAACTGGGCCAGCCTGGCCTCAGAATCAGGGCCCAACTGGTAGGGTTTCTTGGAACGGCATAGCGCGAAGCACACCCTCAGGAGCCTGCACATCGAAGCGATAATGGCTTTCATCGTCGGCTTTCCACGCTTCCTCAGCTCCAAATAGCTGATCCTGAAGTCCGCGTTGTGCCGTAACACCGGGATGCATAGGTAGTAGAGAACGTGGCGCAGCACCGGCCGACCAATACGGGAAATACGCTTGCCTTCGCGCTTGGTTTTACCCGACTGATTCTCGACGAGGTTCAGACCCGCCAACTTGGTCCATTCTTTCGCGTTACGATAGCGAGCGGGGTCTCCAACTTCGCCGAGCAAGAGAGCTGCACCCACTGCGCTCAAGCCAGGCATGGAGACCATGGCTTCAAGATATCCGGTCTTGGAAGCGAGCTGCACCAGTTTCTCGTCCACCTCTCGAAGCCGATCAGAAAGTGACTTTACGGTTGCGGCGGCCAACTGGAGCTCCCACCTAGCCGAGTCGGCCCCCTCCCGCACACCCACCGACTTGGCTGCCGATTCAAGTAACTGGTCGGCAACTCTTGAGCCACGTCGCTTGTTGCTGCCTTCCAACACCAATTGAAGTAAGCCGATTTTTCCCAGTTTCACAACGTCCTGAGGAAAGGGGCAGCGTTCGAAGAGATAAAGGCTCGTGTTGCGCAGGCAGCCTTTCAGTACATGTTCCCGCTCAGGCCAAAATTTGTCCTGAATTGAACGAATTCGGTTTCCCCATGCGACCCAATCCCGCATAAGATCGGCTCTCAGCAGCCCCAAATTTCGGAGATTCGACCAGACACCGCTGGGTTGGCGTATTTCTGAAAATTTACCTTCAGAGCATAGCTGGGCAATAAGGTAGGCATCTTTTGGATCGTTCTTGCTTTTTGAAAGGTCCATCATCTCTCGACACTTTTTCACGACCCGACCGTGGACAAAAACCAAGTCTACCTCCTTGCTCTCAAAATGCCGGGCGAGCGGCTCCCAATACGAGCCTGTAGCCTCCATTGCAAACACAACTCCAGTCGCACTGTGCATGCGAACTAGCTCCTGGCATCGTACCCAGAGATCCGCAAAAGACTCCTGGTTCTGGCCAAAGCTGAACGGCTTTCCCGATACGACTCCGTCGGGGAGCATAGGGATGCCTACATGTTTGGTTTTGGCCAGGTCGAGGCCCACGATAATCTTGCCCTTGACCAGCAGCTTCTTTTGGTTCAACTTGTGAATGTTCATCTCGTTCTCCAGGTTCTTGGTTATTTAGCGATTTCAAGATACCAGGGGTTCGGGATGAACCTCCTCCACAACATCATAGGAGTTCTGCGCAACCCTGCTCTTGATCGCCGGCGTGCCGGCCAAGGTGGTGGCTGAACGCCTGGGCCACGCGAGTGTAACCCAGACCCTGGACACGTATTCGCACGTTCTACCGGCCCTGGAATACAAGGCCACCGACGAGCTGCGCAACCTGCTCTACCGCCCTGAGTCCCGGCCCATGCCTGAACTACCGCCCGGCAAGTAGAACACTCAAGACCAAGCGACAGCGGGCCTTTCACCGGCACGATCGGTGAAAGGCCCGCAACCACCGACAGAGCCCAAGCCTTGGCGCTGCTTTGTTTGTGCTGTCCAAAGGCGAACCCATTAGAGCAGCGGGCAGAACAGAAAGGAGACACCGAAATTGAGTTACGTGATTCTATTTGATGTCCTGGAATGCCTCACCCTACGGCAGACCACGCAGGAATTGACCGAAACCTACCCGCACCCATTCCGCTTGCTGGACGGCGACGGAAACCACTATTACTACGGCCGCTCCAAGACCAGCGACGACGAAACAGCCTTTGCCCCGCTCGACTGGGCCAGGGACGACAGCGGGTGCACCAAGGTGGAATACCTGGATCGCTACGGTGAATGGACGCCACTGTAGCGCTCACCGCAACCGTGCAAAAAACCACGGAATGCAACGAGAAGTAGCCCCATTTAATGGCAATAATTAATTGACAAAATGCCATAAGCAGCGTATAATAACAGGGTTAAACAACCAGCGCGGGCCGGTAGCCGCCCCGCCAGAACACGAAGAGCCGCTCACAGACAGCAGGCTGGACCGCCCACGGCGGCCGAGAAACCCCGAACCCCCACACCGAAATGAACGCACTGGCCTGGACCGGCAACCCGCCGGCAGCAAAGGCCTACGACCACGTACACGACCCGGGCCCCAGCGTAGCTGTGTACGCCCGAAACCCAAACAGACCAAAGGAGAAACCATGAGCCGCAAAACCGTAACCGACAAGGCCGAGCGCCTGAAGAAGAACTACCGCGTGATACTGGTGGGACCGGGCCAAGCCCTGGTGATTGGCGACCACGACACCTACGACGTGATCAAACTGTCGTTCAGGTGGAGCTGTAACTGCCCGTGGGGCAAACACCGGGGACGGTGGAGCGAATGCAGCCACGTGGTGGCCGTGCGCCAGGCACAGGTGGACCCGCACAGCCAGGCGCCGGTCGCGCGTCTGGCCGGCCTACTACAAGAACTGAAGCAAATGAAGGAGAGTGCCTAACCATGAGATTTTTGACTGTCAACGAAATCGCCGAAACCCTGGGAATGTCGACCCACCGCGTGTATGAGGTACTACGCCACGGCCTGATGCCGGCCGTGCGCATTGGCCGCCAGGTGCGTGTAGAGGAGCAAGCCTTTAAGGAGTGGGTGGCCAGCGGTGGCCAGACCTACGACCACCTGAACAAGAGCCGCGCCAGCTAGCAACCGGCGGGGGGCAACCCGCCCCCCGCCCCGATGGAGGAAGGAGAACCGAAATGAAGACCGTGACCGTAAACCTGAATACCCAGAACTACCCGAGTCAGCTGGCCCACGCACTGGGCCACAAAGCCCCCGGCCAACTAGACTGCCGGGGCAACCTGGACCTGTTGCGCACACCAAGCGTAGGCTTTAGCGGCAGCCGCCAAGCCAGCCCCAAGGGCCTGGAGCAGGCCGACACCTTCGCCCGCCAATTGGCCCGCGAAGGCTGGACCGTGGTATCAGGACACGCCAACGGGGTAGACGTGGCCGCCCACCGCGCCGCCCTGGCCGCGGGTGGAACCACCATACTGGTGTTGCCCCACGGGATGGACCAATTCAGGCTGAGGCCCGAACTGCCACCGGTATGGGACTGGCGCCGCGCCCTGGTAGTGAGCCCCTATGAACCCCAGGCCGCGTTCAAGCCGTTTAGAGCGATACAGCGAAACGCCGTAATAGCTGGCCTGAGCCAGGGAGTGGTGGTGTTTGAAGCCGGCAACCTGGGAGGCACGCTGAACACCGGGCTGACCACCCTGAAACTCAAAAGGCCGCTGTTTGCCGCCATGTATGAAGAAATGCCGCCGACTGCCACCGGCAACCGGCTGTTGATAGCCCGAGGAGCCCGCCCCCTGGAAACCGACCGAGACAGCGCCGCCCACCACACCCGCAGAATGGCCGAAGTGATGGGGCAGGGCGCCACCTGGATGGCAGCTAGCGCCTGAGCCAAGAGTAGATACCCGGGATCAACAAACGCCTGAGCCCCGGGGTACGCCCCAGCTTGATTACCCGCCCCGGCGTCAGCCGGGGCGGGAGCCCCAGCCCCTCTAAAAAGCTAGCAGCCAAGCCCCAGCTTTGTTTAAGAGCTCATCTATCGCCTGAGCCCCTCTTTGTTTTCATGCCCAACCCGGGGGGGTGTGGGGGTCCCCCCCCACGTAAAAACAAGATCTAAAATTAGTCGTCGTCGTAGCTTGGGGGCAGGTTGAAATGGCCAGGCACCCAGCTTCCGTGCTCGGCACCCCGCTATGTTCTGGCCGTTTCAAGCTGTCCCCAATTCCAAGCGGGGGGCGGGGTGGAAAACCCCCAGCACCCCGCCCTCGAGTTCAGCACCCGTGTTGATTTGGGGTTTTACACGCCGTCCCCGGCCAATCTATCGCCCATGATCAATCTTTCCGCCCATGGCCATCTTCCGTGTACGTCATGACCAGACCCGCGCTTGAGCTCAGTGTTTGTCCTCGGGATCGTCAACCGCCTGGAGTTTCGGTCCCTGCCGGTCTAACTGTTGCCCGCCCAACGTCATGACTTGGCCGCTGAGTGCGGAGGGGAGCGCCACAGTTTCTCTCGAACTGCCAACGGATGGCGGAGATTGATGACGGACTTCCCGAATCGCAGATTGGACGGGCCCAGTGGCTGGCGGATGAGCTGGCCCTGTGCGGGCACGAGGACATCAGCGCCCTGGACCTTTTGGATGCGCTGGCCACCATCGGCCTGAAGCTGGTGCCGGACACCGAAGGCGCCAGTAGCCACGAATACATGAGCGCACACAAGTCGGTGATCCGGTCACCGAAAGCCGACTTGAACTAATGTAGCCAGTTGCTCCGGCAAGGCCCCCAAGGTAGAGCCTTCTCGGACTCATCTTCCCAGGAATCAATTCTTCCGTTTTTCTCCAAGACTAGAAGGGGAGGAATGGTTTCGAGTAGCGGCATTCCCAAAAGGTCAGTGCAGGGAATCTTGCTCTTCAGCAAGCTCACCGGATCGCCAACCCTTGCTACAACCCGTGCGTCTAGGGTCAAGCTATCACCTTGCAGTTGATAGACCTGTTCCTCTGAGGTCACTGGGTCGGGCTTTTTGAGGAAAAGATGGCGCCTGCGACCGGTCCTGTTCGCTTCGGCTCTGGCCCAGATGCCAGCAGCGGCTTCTCTCGTCTCGGGATATTTGGAGGTCACCAGTTTTTCGATAAGCGGATGAACACGGGAAAAGTAGGTCTGTTCGTTGAGACCACTACAGGAACGGTCGCGGCTTTGATTGCGTAGAAAATATAGAGCTTTGCCTTGCGCACGCCCATTCTCGCCAGCCAAGGCCTCTTCAAGACCGCAAAGACTGGTCCAGCCCTGCTTGCGCGATGCCCACCATTCTCTAGCGTTTGTGGCGGCCGCGTGTCGCTCCGCTACTGTTCGCCGATCGCCATCCCACTCGCTACCGAAACCGAAGTCTTGAAAAGTGATCCTCTCCAACATCCAACCGGCCCGAACCTCAGTCTCGTTCAGGCCGTAAAATACGTAGAGAAAACACGCACCTGGTCCGCCGTGGCCAGCATACATCACGCTACCGTCGGCGCCCAGTTGGCTTGTGGGTGTGATTGTTTCGTCCCTGTCCAAGAGTTGAACCAGACCTGGTATGGCTCTCTCCTCGAGTGCGCATAGAGACTCGCCAGCAGCCACCATCGAGGGAACGTCTGGGCTGCACAGTCGGGCGAGATCATCGGACACTTCAGTCCATCCCGGACTGGCCAGCAATCCCCCGAGAAGTAATGCCTGCACGATAAATTTTGGCCAGCCCATTTGCGGAAGATTCTCCAACTTCATTATCGGCGCCTGCGCGGTCTGTCAGAGGCTGGAAGTCTTTGAGTGGTGGTGCTCTGCTTGGCAGGCTCCGGCTTGCTACAGGGGCTTGTGCGACTGACCATCGGCCCCCTGGTCCTGCAGGTCAAGCGTTGTCCGGTGTGCGCATCCGCTCTTCCAATTCCGCTTTGCTCCAGCTTTGCAGCTCTTCTGTCAATTTCTTGTCAGCGGGCGACATCATCGCCTCATTCAGAATCACCCCACCCTGGACTTTTCGGCCCTCGACCGCCAAAAGAGAGGCGAGAAGCGAGTCGAGAGTTGGTTTGGGCCCAGGGCCAAGATTGTAGTGGCCCGCCAGCGTCACCCGCCGCAGTGTGGTAACGTCTGCCACAGGCGACTGGCCTAACACGTAGACCTGCCTGTCGCTGCTTTCGGTGGTATCGGAAAGATGGCCGATGAGCACCGAGTAATATGGGCTCAATTTGCTGTCGCTTCCTTTGGCCAAGGTTGGGAAGGCAGCCATCTCCTCGGCCGTGGTGGTCACCGGGTCCGGTCTTGGGTACTCCAGGACGACATAGTCCAGGCCGTTGCCCAGCTGTCCGCTGTGCCAGATGAATCCTTCGGCTGTCTCTGGATCAGGGTTGTGGCCACTCACGCTGCAAGCGAATACATAGAACATCGCTGCGGGTCGGCTGGCCTCAAGCCGCCATTTTTCGAAGTTCCCAGGCATTCCAAGTGACATCCTTGGGAAGACCTGGTAGGCACAGTGGTAAGTCAGGTCAAAAACATTGGACGGGCGCGATCTGCTTCTGCTCAGGCGCGTTCGGATCCAATTGACCAATCTGCCAATCATTAGTAGGGTTTCCCGCTTTTCCGAGCAGATTCATACTGCTCCATGCTGGCCCGAAGGAAATACTTGTCGGAAGCGTTCAATGGTTGCAGTCCGGGCAGTGGAGGAATGCGGCCGGCAAGCAGCTCGCCCTTAACGTAGAGCTTCTGCTGATAATACTCCTGGTCGTTGCGGGGATCTTGTCCGGCCTTCAGTAGTTCACGCTCCCAGGCTTCTTCCAGCAGCTCGACCTGCAAAGGCGGGGTTCTTCTCCCTCCTCGGGCAAGTGCAGCCAGAATGCTAGCAATCTGGCCAGGGGGCTTTCGGGAATATGGATAGGGATACCCCCGATCCCCAACTGCGCGGAGGCGAAGAAACAGACCTTTCCATAATTGGCTGCGGATTCCGACTGGCAAGGGTAGGCATTCGAGATGATCACGACCCGTATGCCAGAAAGGCCCGGCTTGGTGAAGGTGAAGTTGAACGGGCGCCAGGACCTGAGTGCGTGTTCCAATTTCGCAGTCAAGTTCGGACACCCTGACCGCGATCGGCACCAACCGCTTTGCCTCGATGTGCTGCACTGGTTCCGACAAGATGCTCAAGACGTGAGCTGGCTTGAAACCTACAATCTGCCAACGCCAGGCCTCATCTATGTTTGTCACGGAGCTGGCATTCGCCAGCTATTGATGCTATTCCCCGGGCTCCTATCCCGTTCTCGGATTAAGGATTCAGCCGTATCCGCCTGGTCGGCGGTCAGCGTCTGCGATACGCTTGCTTTCTAGACGTTGGGCAGAAGCGATCCGCTGAAAAATTGATAGGGGCTCAGGAAATGGGGTGAGTGCTCCCTCGATCATTCCATAGGCAAGTGTAAGCTGCTCGCTGAACGGAGGGGTTGCCCAATAGCTGTTTGGCGAGCCGGCTGGGATGAGCTGGAATCCAAGGTCCAGTATTAGCAATTCTCCTTCCTTGAGGGTCAACCCGATTTCTAGCAGGCGCTCAAGTTCATCGTAGCACTTCTCCCAAAATAATAGTTGGCCCAAAACTCGGAAGGAACTGAAGGATCTGCCCTCCTCAAACATTGCCACCAGCTTGTCCGCATCGCCACTCTGGAGTAAGCGTCTCATCACGGTGATTTTGTCCAAACGTTCCCCTAACTACAAAGTCAGCATTCGGCAGCGGCTAGACAATTTACTCCGAGTTTGCAAAGAAGAGGAAGCTCCCCTCCTTGGGTCTTATTCGGGGGATCCGAATCTACGGAGTGTCCCAGTGCTGGTTGGCATCGTGAGGCCATTCGGCGGCTACCCAAGGTGGAGTGATGCCCTGGTCGCTCATCAGTTGGTAGACTTCATAGCGGCAGTTTGTACAGGGCGAAGTTTCGTAGACAAAGAGCATTACCGTCAGCATCTCAGGCCAAGGATTGGACCGTAAGATGTCGACCAAGTTGCAAATGAGTCGATGATGCTCGTAATTGTCGGATGTGACTTTCAGGTGTCGCTCTAGAAGGCGGCTGTCGCCCGGCAACAGGTTGGATTTGAAAGACAGAATCTCGGATTGAAACCAATTCTTCGCCTGTAGTTGAGAGATTGCCCTGTCTCGAACCGCCGGGTGTCTTACTTCTGCCAAAGCGCGATTCGCTCGGAATCGCACCCATTGCTCCTGGTGGTCAGCCAGCTCAAGGAGCCTGCTGTCGTGCCGGGCGGACCTCGAAAGGGGTTTTTGCTCGAATACGGTCAACAGATGGCCCAGGCGATGAGGGTCGCCTTCTACCATTAGCGCTTCGGCGATTTCCCTCTGTTTAGCCCTGGTGGCCGCTTTGGCCCAGGCCTTCAATCCTTGAATATAGTATCGGGAGGTGCTCGAATGAATTTTTGCAAGCACCTCGCCGGCGGACAGGGCGGCGAATTCCTTGTTGGCTCTTTTCCAAGCACGCTCCCCCTCGCCTGGAATGGTTGCTGGCCGTTCGCCAGGCCAATGGGGGTCCAATTCTGAACAACTAGCGAAGACGGAACGAGCGGCTCCCGAGCCCGCCCGGCTCTCGTACTGCGAGACGAAGCTCTGAAGTGTCGTTTTACGGTCGCCAAGCGTGGGACAGTGCAGAGCCTTCTGGCTAACCCATCGGAGTCCATCGGCACCATCCAAGTCGATAATCTCGTCGGCGGCCACAGTCTCGCCGTCGCGTGTGATTCGAAAGCCCCGGTAGAGTGCTTCGCGAGCGTCAGAATGGCCTCTGCGAGCTAAATGAAGACACAGGCCGCATTGCTGTGAGCGATCACGAGGGTTCCTGGTCTTTGGCAAGGTTTGCAGCAACATATGTGCGAGTTCCACCTCCTGCTCGGATGTCAGCAGTTGGACCAACCAGGGCGCTCGCTCCACCTCGCATTGAGTGTCGTAGACGAGATTTTTCAGGCACGCGTGGAAGAGCAGCTCGCGGTGTTCTTCCAGCCCGTGGTTCAGAGAATGCAAGCGCAAACGACCTAAGCCCAGTCGCAATGAGCGCTTAACATCACTACTAGACAGAGGGAGGGAGTAAGGACGAATGTAGCGGCTTAGCAATAGGCCTTCACTCCGCCTGATATTCGCAGATGTCGTATGCATCCCTGGACGACGCCGACCAGCACGCCGTGGGCCCTAGCCAGATCCTCCAGGCCATCCGCACGCACCGTGACTTTCCAGATTGGATTCTGCGCGGCTGGACAGCAGATGGCGGCCTGATGTTCGCGTGGTTACGGGGCTTCCGGTTGATGCACCTTTCCGTCGACGCGGAGTTCGATCACGACTCCGGTCGTTCCGTCCGATTGAAGGTGGCGGAAAATTCGTCCTCTCTTGAGGTCGATTTTCAGCCGGCCGGCGCTCGGCCAGGCCACTTCTGCCTTCTCGACGTGGTCGGCTACGATGACCGGCTGGCTGTTAGTATCAGGGAGAATGGCTTGGCCCTTTGGCGCGATGAAAACTTGAGTGGGCGTGGCCACCGTGGCATCACTCCCGCGCTCTACCACAATGGCGTCGAATTTGCCGCTGGGGTCTGTGCGTCGCAATTTCTCGTCGACCGGCATGGGTCCACAGCCGTAGAAAAAGGCGAGGCAAAGGACTTGCAAATATGCACTGCGCTTAGCCATCGGCCAGGGCTGCCTGGTAGTGTGCCAGGTCTTGATCCTGAAAGCAGCAGAATGTTACGCGTTGGGGAATGGCGTTAGAGGCCATGAAGGCCCGGACTTCTTCGACTGCGATTCGCGCGGCCAGTTCGCCGGGGAATTCGTAGACTCCGGCGGCGATGCAGGGCAATGCGATGTGCGCAAGTTGGTGCTCTTGAGCGAGTTGTAGTGCGGCGCGGTAACAGGACCGAAGTACGCCTTCTTCGCCGTAGCCTCCACCTTCCCAGATGGGCCCGACAGTATGAATGATCTTCTGGACTTCAAGCCAGTGGGCGTTGGTGATGACGGCTTGACCAGGATTGCAAAGGCCGATTTTCATGCACTCTTGCAGTAGGCCGGGGCCGGCGGCGCGGTGGACGGCCTTGTCGACACCGCCGCCGCCCATCAGAGACTCATTGGCGGAGGTGACGATACCGTCGACCTTTAGCTGGGTAATGTCGCCTTGCACTACATCGACCATGGGTGGTTGATTCCCCGCCAAGCAGAGCGGCCCCCCCTGAGGTCGCTTAGTTCTCCCTGCCGCGTGGGGTGAGCCGGAAACGGTAGGGTAGGCGGCGGAGCCTCGTCTGGAATTGAAGCCGCTTCTCGTATACCGACCCCCCTGCAGGTCGCTTCGTTCATAAAGTGTTCGATGATGGCAAAGCCAGGGCAAACCGTCGGCGCCTCGAGGAACCCAGTATTTAC
The DNA here is from genome assembly GCA_018266105.1 of bacterium. Classification (GTDB taxonomy): domain Bacteria; phylum Vulcanimicrobiota; class Xenobia; order Xenobiales; family JADMJV01; genus JADMJV01. Next base: position 52,145 of record JAFEBA010000006.1, read on the forward strand.
AAGCCTTCCACCACCTTTCGAAGCGGCAAATCGGCATAAAGCCTGGGCTAAAAGCTCTCGCTCTCGTGTCGTGATCCGTTTCGTGATCAGAGCGGGATTTTCGGCCTGGCCGACTCTTCCCCAGAAATGAAGAAAGCCCGTCGTTACGGGCTTTCTTTGTGGTCGGAGTGCACGGATTTGAACCGTGGGCCCCTAGTCCCCCAGACAGGTGCCAAGAGAGCGAGCGGTTAGAACGGAATCGCAGTCCAGCGGCACCGTCTTCATATGGCGTGTGGCCTCTTCCAGCGGAAGGTATCGAACATTGGGCGGATCCAGCGCCACCATGTCCGCCCGTCGCCCTTCGGCCAGAGCCCGGACGGCGGCCGCGCCGAAACGCAGCGAGTAGAGCCGGTCGCGGGCACTGGGCGTTCCCCCTCGCAACAGATGCCCCAGCACCACACTGCGCGTGTCTAACCCGGTGGCCTCACTGATGGCCGACACCAACCGCTGGGCCGCGCCACCCAGGCGGCCGGATTTCTCTTTGGAATAACTTTCGTTGATTGGATGAGCCCCCTCGGCGATCACCACCAGGGAGAAGCCTCGGTGGGACCTGCGCTCTTGCAGCTTGGCCAGCACGGACTCAAGCTTGTAAGGAATCTCCGGGATTAAAATCACATCGGCCGTGCCGGCCAGGCCACTTTCTAAGGCGATCCAGCCCGCATAACGCCCCATCACCTCCACCACCATCACTCGACCGTGGGACTGAGCCGTCGAGTGCAGACGGTCGATGCATTGCGTGGCAAACTCTACGGCCGTGTCAAAACCAAAGGTGACCACCGTGCCGTCCAGGTCGTTGTCGATGGTCTTGGGAATTCCCACCACCGGAAACCCGTGTTTGGCGATGCGTGAGGCGATGGCCATGGTGCCGTCGCCGCCGACCATCAGCAGGGCTTCTAGTTGATGAGCCCTAAGGTTCTCGACGATCTGGGCGGTGCAATCCACCGGCTCTAGCGGGTTGGCCTGGTTGGTGGTGCCCAGGATGGTGCCACCCAGAAAGGTGATTCCGCGCACTGAGTCCTGGTTGAGCGGAATCAGCGGCCCTTCCGGGTAGTCCTGGGGCACCATCAGGCTGCGCATCCCATCGCGTAAGCCCGAAATGGTCCAGCCCAGGCCAACCGCGCTCAGAACAGCCGAGCGGATCACGGCGTTCAGTCCGGGGGCATCGCCCCCTCCGGTCACAATGGCAATCTTCATGCACCTTAAGTTGGGGCATCCTGGAGCAAAAGTCAATCTAGACCGATTGCAGCCGCCTGAGCCCCGGCCTGCCCATTTTCACCCAGTCTTCATTTTGGCTTGGGGTGCTTTTCATCCCGCTCGAGTAACCTCTGCAAGGTGAGCAACCCCTGGCTTTCTGCTATACTTCAATTCCATCGCGCGGATACGTTCCGCAGACTTCTGCCAACGCTTACGGTGATGGCCGCTCTCACCAGCCTGACCGCCTGGATCGAGATCGAGTGCCTTTGCCTCGAGCAGGCCCATCCTCTCAAGAATATTACCTTGATGCACAGCCTCTTGGGCTTTGTGATCAGCATGCTGCTGGTTTTTCGCACCAACACCGCTTATGAGCGCTGGTGGGAAGCCCACAAAATTTGGGCCGGACTGGTCAGCAACTGTCACTCACTGGCTCTTAAGCTTCGTGCCACCACCCCCCCGGAGAATGAAGAGCTGGCCGGCTGGTGGTCGTGTCAGATCGGTGGTTATCTCCATCAGGTCAGGTCGGAACTGGCCGGGCAGAGCGGATCTTCCAGCTCTCCACTGCTGCTGTTGCAAGCGATGCACCAGAAATTGGAGCAGATGTGCCGCCAAGGTCAGCTACCCGAGGCGCGCCTGTTTATGCTTTCCCAGGAGTTGACTTGCCTGGGGGCGGCCTGGATGGGCAGCCAGCGCATACGCAATACCCCCATTCCTCAGTTTTATTTGCTCTTTCTGCGCAAGTTTATGTTGGCTTACACCCTGACTCTGCCTCTCGGCTTTGCTTTCAGTTTGAGCTGGTATGCCGTGCCGGTGGTGGTGTTCGTCTTTTACGTGCTGGCCAGTCTGGAACTGATCGCAGAACAGATTGAACAGCCTTTCGGAAACGATTCGGCCGACCTGGCTCTGGAGCGTATCTGCCAGCGCGTGGAAGACGACTTGAGATCGATCTTCTCGAATCGACCTCAGACAGAGGCGCTGGAGCAAGAGCACTTAGAACTCCAAGCGAGCCCTGTCTTTAAGGCGGTCCGCTGACGGTCATCGGCCCGACGCACTCAAAGGGAAAGGTTACTCATCTTGCACTTTGACTGTTCGCTTTTCAAGTCGGCCAGGCTCAAGATGAGCGGGTCCTGGTGGCGGCCGACTGACTTTCATCAACTTTTCATCCACGCTTCAATCCCTTCTCACCTGCCCAGCCTATGCTAGCTCCAGGACACCCCAAAAGGAGAAGGATACGTGCTTGTTGACCTTTTAAAAGATGGCCTGATCTCAAAGACCCGGCCGACCAACCCTGAAAGGCTAACCCGCCTGGAGAATCTCTCCACCGGCAAAGCCTACGGCCTGGAATCCTCCCCTGATCCGCTTCCACCCGGCGCGGTGGTAGACGGCCATCTGGTGCGCCTGGAAGGTTCCTTTGGCTACATCGCTGGCAGCTGGGAGGGCGGTCGCCTGACCCGGGTCACCTCCTGGCTCTGGAACTCGATTTCGCGTCAGGACTTCAAGTCCGTCCTGGAAACCCAATTGCGCAGGCTGCTCACCACCGGGGCCCGCTCGTGAATGTGAATCCCATCGGGCTTTGTGCGCCCCGCCCCTGCATTCAGCCGGCCAGGCCGGCCTCCAATCCAGAGATTCCAGCCGATCGGGTTGAGCTCAGCTCATCACCGGGGCCTGACCCGGTCCGGCCCCCGGCCAGCTCTCCGGCCCGTCCCAAAGTGGCCTGGCTGACTGCCATAGAGACCAGCCTGGCCGGCTTGTCCGGACCGGTCGGCCCCGTTCTGCGGGCCGTTCTGGACGTCTGGAGCGGTCGCCAGCGCGACTCTTGCTTTGAGCACAGCCGTCACTTTGCCGACGAGCAGCAGGCTCGCGAGCAGTTTGAGCGTTCCAAAGCCAGCCTGCTCAACCCGAACCAGTGGAAGGAGCTGGGACCGACTATTGGAGCCGCTGGTTTTAAACTCTTTTGCGACGACCGGCGCAAGCTCAAGCAGGGCCCTCCGGAAGTAGGCGACTTCCTCAAAATACGCCTGCCCGACCTGGGCCCGGCCGTCTGGTGCCGCATTGAAAGGCTCGACCAGCAGGCTGACTCTGTGGACCTGGTGGTCCGTCCCAGTCCGGACCCGCTGGATCAGGACCCGGACGTTGCGCACTTTTTTTCGGAACGAACCACCAATCATTTCCAACTTGTTCGCGACGGAAATCGGGTGTTCTCACGGGTGATCGGTCGAGACGAAGCCCTGAACGATAGCGGAGATTGGGGTGAACGACTGCTCTCGGCTTTGCGCCTGAAGGGGGCCTGGCTGGGGGCCAAAAAGCCCCAGTGGCGTGCCTTTACGCGCAAACTCCTGCAGGCCTGAAGAATCTAGATCTTGGACAAATCGAAGTCGATGCGCTTGATATTGGGGGCAACACTATCGTAGCCGACCACGTGGCTCCACAGGGTAATGCTGACCCAGAGTTGATAGCTGTCATTGGTCTCGTCGGTAAAGGCCCAATCTGAAGATCGGTCTGGCTTGATGATGATGGAATGCTCATAACCCCACTTGGAGCCGTTGATGACCTGGATATTCGTGTGTTTGGTCATTTTCCAGAGCGGAGTGTCGTCCAGCGGGCCGCCCAACATGTTCTCTGAAAGCAGAGCGTTGGCTGCTCCCACAGGGATCAGTCCATCCTCCAGGATGGCGTAGTTGACTCCCTTGTTCTTGCGCGTTGCGAACGGATTAATGCTGGGAGCGCCGAGAGTCCCGGTCAGGTTCGAAGTGGAAGGGTCCAGTTCGGTGCAGCGCAGCCGATTCTCCACCGGTGAATCTTCACTGGTGAACTCCACGTAGCAGGCCTTGGCGCGTTTGGACACGTCCACCCATTCGTCCAGACCCGAGCTATCGTAGATCTCCACGTCCAGTGCCGTCTCCAAATTGGAGCCCAGAGGCAGCGAAAAGGTGCCGTCGGGGTTGGTTCGAGTGGAGGGACTGGCGGGGCGGTCCAACCCTGTTCCCCTCAACTGCGCGCCCGGTCGCAGTGTGATCTGACGGTTCGCGGCGGGGACTCCCGGCGTCAGCCAGATCTTTCCAAACACTTCGTCAGTGGTATGGCCTGAGGTGTTGCGAATCACGAAGTCCTGCTGAACAGGAGATGTCACTGTGATCGGACCGTAGAAGCTGTTGGCCTTGGTTGCATCGGTTTTGGCTTCCAGGCCCAGATCATAGACACCCTGCGCAATAGTGAGTTGAAACTCACCATTGGGTCCGCTTCGGACGCTGGTTCGCAAATCGGTGGTGCGCTCATGCACAATCACTTGCACCCCCGCCACCGGGCCTCCCGTTTCGCCCAGCACCCGACCGGAGATGGTTGAAGAGGGTGTCTGGTTGGCTGCATTGCTTCCACTGGAATTCAATAAATCGGACGAACTCCCACAACCACAACCAAGAGCAACCGACAATAGGCCAGCCAAGGCCAGTTTCCCCAACTTCATGACGATCCCACCGCTCCTTTAGACTCAGGCCTGCTGAGAAATTTCCAGCCATTGCGTCAGTTGTTGGGTTTTGACCTTCTTTTTCTGATTGTGTCTACTTCTGCCACAGCAAAAAGCGATGCGCCTCCGCGTCCATAACCCGGTCTGCCGCCCCCCGCAACTTTTCTGCAGTGGACTCGTCCACCTGAAAGTTGGGTTTGTAGAGCGTATCGTGAGTGGCCAGGTCGGTGGCTCTCAAATCCTGGGTGGATAGCTGAATTTCGCCCATCCGGTCGCCCAGGTCCACCACATAATGTAGGGCCCGGTAGCCTAGCGCCCCGGGCCGGCTCAGGTAGTCGTCCTTGGCCACAATCTTGCCCTGATAACGTTTCTCCAGCAGATGAGCGGCATCTCCCAGCATTTTCAGGCCCGTGCAGTCCACTCGCGCCCCCACCGTGTCGGTCAAATGCGCCAGAGAAAATTCCTGATCGCTATCACTGACTCGCCTGGCCAGCTTGACTTCCAGGCTTTGCGGGGATTTGGCCCGGGCCGCGAACTGAGAGCCTTTGAATTCCGGCTGGGAAAAGACCGACTGCATCTCGCCAAAAAGCTCCTCAGCTCGCGCCTGAGCGGCACCAAAATCGTAATCGGCCGCCTGATTGGAGTTCAGCTGAGGATGGAGTTTTTGCAGCTCCTGAGCCTTTTTCTGGATGTTCTCTCGACTGGACCCGAAGCTGGTGTTGGGCCAGGGGGGATTCTCCAGCACCAACCTGGTCTGCATGCCCCGCAGGGCGTTGGTCATAGACACAATCCAGGCTCGCGCTTCCGCCTCTTTGAGTCGCTCGGGCAGGCCCGGATAGGTCTCTTTCAGAGGCTCCAGCTGGTCAGGGTAGGCCATCACGCCCAGGTCGATCTTGCCGTAATTGGCCTTGGAAAGGTCAAAACTTAGGGGTTTATAAGTGACTTCGCCTTTCAGTAACGGATAGCTCGGTGCCTCTGGTCCCTTTTCAGCCGACAGCCCTGCGGGCGGCGTTGGTATGGTTTCCAGCATGCTCTTGCCGATTTCAAGCTTAGGGCGAGTGACTTCGTGATAGGGCGTCAAAGTCACGTTGAAAACATCCGGGGACACCGACCCCATTTGTTCAGCAGGCGGCAGCGGCTTCACCTGAGGCGCCAGGGCCACCTGATTGAAAGGAGTGCTGAAGTTTATCGAGCCGAAGCCGTTCATCTGTGTGTAAAAGTTTCTACTTAAAAAGTTAACAAGCCTGCATTCATTCCTGTCCATTTGCACTTGAATGGCTGAGCCATCGAGAGTAAATCCCGCTCATCATTGCGAAGGTCCGTCCATGAAAAGGACTCTGCTCTGGCTCTGCCTGTTGGCCCAGGCCTGGGCCCAACCCGCCGACCTGGTGTTACGCCACGGGGCAATCTACCAGATGGACCCCCAACGTCATCGGGTTCAGTCGCTGGCCATCAGCCAGGGCCGGCTGCTCTACCTGGGCGATGACGCCGGGCTCCAGCCTTATCTAGGGCCCCGCACCCAGGTCATTGAGCTGGAGGGCAGGATGGTTCTGCCCGGCTTCTGTGATTCTCACGTGCATCCGCTCTGGGCCGGCCTGGAGGCTGCCCGCTGCAACCTCAGCCAGGCCAAGGACCAGTTTCAGGTGCGCGCCATTGTGCGCCAGTATGCCGCAGACCATCCCGAGCTGGAATGGATCATTGGTTCAGGCTGGAATCTGCCGCTTTTTCCCGAGGCTCACCCCACTCGCCAGCTCCTGGATGAGCTGGTCCCGGATCGCCCCGCTTATTTGGACTCAGCTGACGGCCACAGCGCCTGGCTCAACACCCGCGCCCTGGACATCTGCGCCATTTCCGCCCAGACGGCCGATCCCGAGGGTGGCCGCATTGAGCGCGCCCCCGATGGGACGCCCACCGGTTGCCTGCGTGAGAATGCTATGCAACTCGCCCGGCCTCATTTGCCGCCCGTGCCCCCTAAAGAGCGTCAGCGAGCCTTGCTTTGGGGAGTGGAGCAGCTCAATCGGCTGGGCGTGACCAGCTTTTTCGAAGCCTGCGCTGAGCCACCCGATCTGGAAACCTACGCCGCCCTGGAGCGTCAGGGACAGCTCAATGCCCGGGTGGTGGTGGCCCAGGCTCTGGCCGACTTGTCCGGCCTGCAGCAACGCGCCCGCCTGAGTCGCGGACAGCTGGTCCATCCCGATGCCGTCAAGTTCTTCCTGGACGGCGTCGTGGAAGCCCGCACCGCCGCTTTGCAACAGCCCTATGTCGGCAGTCAGGAAAGCGGCCAGCTGCTCTATGCGCCCGAGCGCCTGCGCCTGCTGGTGGCCGAACTGGCCGAGGCCGGCTTCCAGGTGCACATGCACGCCATTGGAGACAAAGCCGTGCGAGTCGGCCTGGACGCCCTGCAGGCCAGTCCCAAAGCCCTCCAGTTGCGTCCGACCATGGCTCACCTGCAACTGGTCGATCCCAAGGACCTGCCGCGCTTTCAACAACTAGGAATCGTGCCCAATATCCAGGGCTACTGGGCCATGGCAGACGACTATGTGCTGAAATTGACGAATCCAGCCCTGGGACCAGAACGTTCCGACTGGCAGTACCCCATCGCCAGCCTTTTCGCCAGCGGCGCCCGGGTGGCGGCCGGCAGCGACTGGTCGGTGAGCACGCCCGATCCTCTGCAGGCGATCGAGGTTGCCCTGACCCGGACCGCGCCGGGCAGTCAGGAAGCGCCCTGGATTCCGTCTCAGAAGGCCAGACTGGAGGACATGCTGGCCGCCTATACCATCAACGGTGCTTACCTCTGCCATCGCGAACAAGAATGCGGCTCACTGGAGTTGGGTAAATGGGCCGACCTGATTGTTCTGGATCGAGATCTGTTTGAGATCGAACCCGGCCAGATCCATCAGGCTCGGGTCGTGCTGACCTTGCTGGCCGGTCGTAAAGTCTACTCGCTCGAGCCGCCCAGCAGTCGCCGCAGACTGCTCAATAGCGATTCCGGCTCGTAGGGTTTGGCCAGAAAATCTTGCACCCCAAGCTCCGCAATGGAATGACTTTGGCCGTGTCCGTCACCCCCACAATCTTGAGCTTTGCGTTCTCCCTGCTCAGTCTCTGTTTACGAGCTGTTAACAGCCGTTGACGTCTATTTGTCTGCGCGGATTTAAGCTCCAACTGTAGCCAAGCAAAAACGGAGGAATTCATCAATGGGCAGTTTCATTCCAGCATTCGTTTCCAACGCTCCCTCTCAGGTTGTTGGGCCCGGACCCGGTTTTGTCGCGCCGACCGTGTTCAGCTCGGAGCCCAGCTTTGACCCTCAGTGGTTGTTCTCGCTGCTGGCCGCTTTAGGTCAGGCTCTGGCCCAGATGTCAGGCGGGTGGAACAACCTTCTGACCAACCCGCCCGTGCCCACCGCGACCCCGTCCGCACCCGAGCCACAGCCAATCTCTTTCGGCGGCCCACAGGTCGCCCCGTTCGGATTTGGCAGCGCAGGTAACGCCGGACCGGCGGGTTCCAGTTACGCGGCTTCCAGCGATGCTGCGGTGACCAGCCACTACGCCACTCCCGCTTCCGTCTATGCAAGTCCCCCACCCGAGCCCGCTCCTCAGGCGGCCGTGTCGGTTGCCGTTGCTCCCCCGCCCGCCGCTGCTGGCGGCGCGGGCGCTTACGGCTAGTCGGGCCGAAGGCCCGAGGAGACTGTCCCCGTCTCCAGCCTGACCGGACGGTTGCCGCAACTACATCCAGGCTAAACCGAGAAGACAGGCCAGATTGAGCAGAGGGCAAAGCAGGGGCACAAGTTTGGGAATCCAGAACTGCCAGTCGCGGTCGACCCATGCCCTGCGGAGGAGTTCGCATTGGCCTGGCTCCAGGGCCCGATAGGGTCCGTGATCGATCACGGGCCACGAGCCGGCCTGGCCTACCATCTGTGCCCTTTGCAAAATCTCCTCGTAGCCGTTGTTTCTCCAGTCGCTGACGCGTCGAGCTGTCCCGTCGTGACCTAACAAAACCAGACAATACTTGTGCCTGAAGAGTCGATCATCGTTTTGGCAGAAGTAGCTCACGCCGACTGCTTGGATCTCCTCAAACTTGAGGACCGTATGCATCCTGGCGCCCCACGGACCTCGACGTTGATAGACCAGTTGCCTGGTCGGGAAATGAAGAAAGTAGCTGTCGTCCTGCTGGCAGGCCAGCCAGCCGAAGAAAAGCCAAAGCCAGGCTCCCAGCGCTGTGATCAGCAGACCCTGCAGAACCTGGCCGTGACCAGCAAAATAGATCTGGGCGAGGTAAAAGATGCCGGCCGCCGCGATGGCTGCGGACAAAACTTTGAGGACATTGAGGAAGGCTTCGGTAAAGCTTGTGAGGTCCAGTCTCAGATATCGAGGAGCGCCAGGCAAATCGGAGGTTCTCGAGCGACATCGCCATCGCCTGTTGCAGCCTTCCCGGGTCAGAGCAGAAAGGCCGCCGCTCGGCCAGGAATCGGCTGGCTCTAGCCGGCCTGGCGGATCGACGCAATCGGGTTGGTCGAGGTCTTGCGGCGCTTTAAGGGCATGGCCCCGCTATGGTCCATCAGCACCCGCCAGATCTCGTAAATCACGTCCAGAGCTGACAGCCGTGCCACTGGCTGCTCATATTCGGCCACCACCACCCCATGAATGCGGTGCTCGACCATCAGCTCCACCGCCTCAGCCACCCGAGCTCCAGGCAGGCAGGTATGACAGCAGGCTGTCATGGCGTCCAGCACCTTGCACTCCCGCAGACAACGACGCGAGGACCAGAGCATGCGGGCCACATCCGACTGAGAGACATATCCCACTAGCTCCCCAAAGTCTGGGTCCACCACCGGTGAGCCCTCGCATTCAAGCTCCAGAAACTCGGCAAGACTATCCTCCGGCACCACCCGGGCCACCGGTGCATGCCAAAACTCACTCAGAGGTGTATTCATCAGGTCCTGCATCAAAGGGCTCTGACGCATCCCTGAAAGCACCGCACGACTGGTCAGGACTCCGGCCGGACACCCATCTGCATCCAAAGTCAGCACAGAATGCTCCTCCGATTCCCACATCAACCCCAGAGCGTCGGCCAGACCCGCCTCGGGATTTAGGATCAAAGGAGTCGGGCTCATCGCTTCAGCCGCCTGCCCCTCGCGCTGCTCGCGGTGTAGCCAGCGTGCCGAGCGCGACCGGTGCAAAAAACCTACCGCACGGCCCTGAGCATCCACCACCGGCAGACCCTTCAGCTCACCCTGCTCAAAGGTCTTCAAGGCCTGACGCAGTGGCATCTCTTGAGAGACTCCTCGTGTATCCGCATCGATCCAGCTGACCAGTCTCAACATACGCCCTCCTGACGATCAAACTATCGACCCCAGGCCGGCTTTTGCCCAGTAGGGATTGCCCCCCAACCACCCCGGGCGACACCCCTATTCGCGAGGTCTCTTTGAGTCGATTCCAGGTGACGCTTTGGCGATCTCAAATCGCCCTCGATCGTTCTCTACGAAATCGAACAGGAAGAGAGCTACCGAGTGAGTCATTGAGGGAATGCTGATCCGGCTTATTGAGTCGGGTCGCGTTCAACCCGGGCTTTGGGCAGGTACTCCAGCGGGGTCGGGGAGAGCTGATCAGGAGTGGCCCGGGCCACTGCATCCACCATTTCGTAGTGGCCGGGTCCGGCCAGATAGTAGACCTGGGCCTCCAGCTTGGAAGCCATTCTGGCCGCCCCACTGGTGGTGTAATCGATCCAACCATCGTCATTTCCATAATAAATCGTGGTCTTGACATTCCCCGGGAGCTGCAGCTCGTCCAGCTGCTTTTGCGCTCCCGACAGGCTGGCCATGTCCCGGGTGGCGGCCGCACCGGGAATCAAGCGGGCCACCGGTCCAGGCATGGCCAGACACAGATTAAACAGCCCGAATCCCGCCAGTGGGGGAGCCACCATATTCAAGCGAATCGCCTGCGCGGGCATTTCTCCCGCTTTCTGCAGATGATAGATGGCGCCCAAAATCATGCGTCCACCCATGCTGTGAGTCTCCACGGTGATCTTCTCGCCCGGATGTTCGGCCAGCCAGCCCGTCAATTCCGAGGCCAGCGCCTGGGTGTTCTGTCGATGATCGCAGTGCAAGGTGTTGTAGGCGAAAGTGGCCGTGGCCTGGCCATTCTTCTCGGCAATCTGGGTGAGCGGTTCCATGTCAGCCGGGGCCGCCCCCAGCCCATGAATGGAAAGATGGATTCCCTGGCCTTCCGTGCCCGGAGCCAGCCGCACCAACTTGCCGCAACTTCCTGCGTCTTCCAGCAATTTTGCTTCAGCCTTGGAGTCCAGGCTTGAAATTTGAGTGGCTTGCAACGCGTCGGCGGCGCCAGCCGCCACCGCCGGGGCGATACCAAAAACGCCGGAAAACGCTGACACAGCCGTGAGGCTGAGCAGCAGGCGGCGGACGGTGCTGGCTGGCGTGGACTGAAAGCTCGGACGCCCTGGGGTCGTGAGCTGAGGTTCACTGGCGATAAAGCCGTCCACGGCAGCATTGGAGGCAGAAACCGGGGCTTTCAATTGGGCGGAAGGCACTGCTGGAGTCCATTGAAGCTTCGAAATGCTGCCCGTTTTCACGCCCGCTTGTTTCGACTTTCCTTAGCCATTGCCTGCTCTTCGCGGCCAGCGCTGGCTCACGACTTAAGACTGCGGGTGTATCGAGAAGGACCGTAGGTCCTGACCATCCAGCCGAACCAGACGACCACCCAGAGCAAGGCCGGTAGGATGTAGACCAGCTCCTGCTGCCCCCCCGGACTCGGGCCCAAGACCCGTGTCAGAATCGCGATCCAGGCCGCCGGTGGGATTGCGATCAGCAAGAACAGTCCGCGACTGCGCAGTTGTTTGACCTCGGCCGCCTCATCAGGAGCGCCGACCCGGGAGGTTAGGAAGTCCAAACCCACGCTGATGGTGTCAGTCACCCACCTGGCTAACATCTTTCTCCATTTCGGCAGCCTCGCTCAGGCGCCTGCAGTCGTTCCCCGAACGCCTCGCGCCCCCACCCACCTTAGTTCCGCCGACTCAGGCCCACCACCGAAACTCGGCCGGCCCGGGAAAACACCCCGATGGTAGTGCTCTGGTTTTGATACATCATCAGGTCCATCTCAGGAGGAGGCTGCACACCCAGAGCCTGATTGTTTTCAGGCTCTCCAAGACGTCCTCGCACCACCCCGGCCAGCTCACCCGCCCGAACCAGGGTCTGGTTGTTTTGCTGCAAAGCCGAGCCATACAACCGGCACACTTCGTCGCCTCGAAAGTCAACTTCCAGTTCCTTGTACTTCCAGACTTCCAGCGAACCATGGGAGCTTTCCCGGGGGGCTCCCAGCGACTTAAGAACCTGCTGCTTCTTATCTCCCAGTCGGATGCCGTCCACCGCGAAGGGCGTGGCCCAGTCCAGGCGTGCCTGGGCCCAGGCCACCCCCAGCCACAGCAGCATCATCAGCCAAGCTCGAGACCTCATCCTGGTGCGACTTCGTGGCCACCGTCCCGGGTCCCGCTCCTCCAGGCTTGGAAGGAGTGAACCCGTCCCATTCGAAGCCCAAATCGTGCGGAGATTTCAAGGAAAGACCGCCCTGGTGACCGGTGCCGCTTCCGGAATCGGTCTGGCTGTGGCCGAGCGATTGGCCTCTCAGGGGGCACGCCTGATCCGTGTTGACCTGAGCCCGTGCCAGGGTATTCAGGGCGACGTCTGCGATGAAGGTTTCTGGGAGAATCTTGACCTGCAGGGCCTGGACCTGGCCGTGATCAACGCCGGCGTGGCTGGCGCGGCAACCATCCAAACTCTCGAGTGGAGCGAATGGCGCCGAATCCTTTCCGTCAACCTGGACGGCGCCTTCCTTAGCCTGCGGGCCGCGATGCGTGCAATGAAAGGCCGGGGCGGCTCGATCGTGTGTACCGCCTCTGCTGCGGGGCTCAAAGCGGAAGTCGGCGTCAGCGCCTACGGCTGCTCGAAAGCCGCCCTCATCCACCTGGTCAAGGTTGCCGCCAAGGAAGGCGCTCCTCAGAGCATCCGCGTCAACGCCATCGCTCCGGCCGGCGTCAAAACACCGGTCTGGGAGGCGGTCCCAATGTTTGCCGAGCGCGCTCGGGAAGTGGGACGAGACCAGGCCTTTCAGGAAATGGCCTCTCTGGCCACGCCGCTGGGTCGCTATGCCGAGCCTGAGGAAATCGCCGAGCAAATCGAGTTTTTGCTCTCCACCGAGTTGATTACAGGCACAGTGCTCGTGAGTGACGGTGGCTACCTCCTCTAGCATTGTTCCATGGCCGAATTGTTCACGTGTGGAGTGGGTCAGCAAGGGAGTTTCGGTCGGCCAAGTTTACGCCTCGGCAAACTTTGACTTCAGATTTGGTCGTCCGTAGCTTCTAGGCTGCTGCTATGCCTATTCTCTGGATCTTGGTCTTGTTGCTCTGGCTGCCCGCCTCGGCGGAAGTCAGTCAGGAAATCAGCCGCGCCTGCCAGCGCGATGACCGATTCTACCGGGCCTGCATCAGCAACCTGGAGGGGCACTACCGCCCCGGCTACCGCGCCTACGACCTGTTTGCCTACCTGGAAAAGCCTGGTGCTCTGGCCCTCAAAACCGGCCCAGGGGCGTTGCTGGAGACCGGCTATGACCTGGACCTGGCTCTGGATGGACCCGGCTATTTTGTCTTAAGCCGGGGGAGATTGCTGCGCTCCGGTGCGCTGCGCGTTCGCCAAGGGAAAATTTGCACGGCCCAAGGCGACCTCGTCCTCAGGGCCCCCGACCTGCAGCCCCTGGAAGTCGGGTCGGGTGCCCAGGTGCAGGTGACCCGCCAGGGCGTAGTCCGGTTCATTCGTCCGGACGGAGACGGAAAACCTGAGAACGCCGGTCGTCTGGCCATCGCCAGCGTCGCTCATCCGCGCTGGCTGAGCTCGCAGGGCGCGCTCTTAAGTCCCACCCCCGCCTCCGGTCCCATCCAGCTTGTGAGCCACAATGCTCGGGTTCTCTCCAAGCATCTGGAACTGAGCAACGCCAGCCCGCTGGAGCAGCAACAGGTCTGCCGGGGCCTCTACGCTTTCGCCGGCCTCAGCCCCTCAGCTCAGGGTCATTCGGTCCGGGCCCGGCGCGATTTGGTTCAGGTCATCGCCGGGCACGACCGACTCTGCGCCGTCAGCCTTGAGAACCTCAAGCACGCCAGTCAGTCAGGCTATCGAGCGAGTGATGTGGTCTGCTCACGGCTGCGAGTGGGTCCCGGGCCCCTACATGAAACCAAAGACCCGTACCACCTGGCTATCGATGGAAAAGGTTACTTTTCGCTATCCGGTGGGCTCATCACCCGGGACGGCGCCTTCCAACTCGACCGCGATGGCTATCTGGTCACAGTCGACGGCTGCCGGCTGATGACGCAGGATGGTCCACTGAAGATCCCCGCCGAGATGAGCGACATCGTGATCAAGGCAGATGGAACGGTCGTTGGAACACGGCTGAACGGAGACGGAAGGTCTGAAGCTATCGGTCAGATCGCTCTGGTTCAGGTGGACGACGACTCCTGTCTACAAAGGTCCGGGCCCCATCTCCGCGTCACTCCGCAGTCCGGACCCGCCCGCCTGGATGTGCCAGGCCGCAACGGTGGCGGGGTTGTGGTGCAGGGCTACCTGGAATACGGCAACCTCAACCCCATCGAGCAGATCAAGATGCTGCACGCCCTGCGTAATTACGCCCACCTGCTGGGAATGCCCCTGGCCGACGATTACCAGCCCTGAGCCCCAGATCGGGGCCGGGCAGGAGGGCGGTCGGCTGCGGGTTAATCTCGCAAGGTGGCACGACGCGGCTCCATCACTCTGACCTGCCCCGTTGTTGATTTGTTGGCGACCGGGAAGATGGGACTGCTCCTGCTGCTGCTGACAGCCGGCCTGCAGGCTCAGCCCGTCCCTCAGCTCATGCGTCAGTATCAGCACCTGGAAGCGCTGGAACGGATTCAGGCCCGCCTGACCCATTGCCCACCCGGCGAGCTGGCTAATCTGCTGCTCTGGAAATGCGAATGCCTGCTCGAGCTGAGTCGGCTGGATGAAGCTGAACAACTTCTGCTCAAGTTGCGCCCGGGCCCCCGCCAACTCTTGCTCCAGGGTCGACTCAGTCGAGCCCGGGAGAATGACGATCTGGCCCGTCAACAGTTTCAGCAAGTGCTGAAGTACCCGCCCGGCCCCGAGACCCTGGACGGGGCTCTTTGCCTTTCCACTCTGCTGGCGGAGCATGGAGAAACTGTTGAATGCGACCTGATTTTCAGTCGTGCCGTTCAGATCGCCGACACTCTCCCCGAGGCCCGCATTAACTGGGTGCGCTTTTACTATCAGCGTGCCAGCCAGTTGGAAAAGACCGCTCGACTCAATCAGGCCGTCGATTGGTGTCGTATCTCCAGTCGCCACCTTGAGAAAATCGAGCCAAATTCTAACAACCCCTTGCGCAGCCTCGAGGCCATGTTGCTGGGGCGCACCCAGCGCTTTGAAGAGGCCGATCGCTGCTGGAGCAGGCTCATCCAAAGTCATCCCAAAGCGGTCGGTAGCCTGCTGGCCTGGGGCTACGATATGCTTTACCAACGTTCCGACCTGGGCGGCTGCCAACGATTCCTGGCCGCCAGTCAGGCCTTGCTCAAGCGACCTTTGTCTGATTCCTCTCGCCTGCATGTATTGCTCATTCAGGCCCAGATTCAGCTTTTTCGTCTGCATCAATACGATTGCGCCGAAGCGCTGCTGACTCAGGCTCAGAGGCTGGCTCCCGCTGTTCCCGGCTCGCTTCACGGCGGCTGGAAGGTGGGCCTGAGGTTCCACCCATACGGTCCTGAGGTTAGCTCTGAGCTGGAGTGGGTGGCCTGGATGCGACTGATGTGCATGCGTCGCCGCTCCGCTTCCGCCGACCAGATTCAGGCGTACATGCGCTCCACCGCCGACCAACTGCGGGCCGAAGAACGCGGCCCCTGGCTCTGGGAACTTTCCAGACTCAGCGACGACCCGGCCCCGGGCCAGCAGGCCCTGCACGTTAGCCGAGGCCTGCAGCGAGCGCGGTTGATCGTCTCCATGCTGGAGAAGGGACGGGTAGACCGGTCTCTTTGGGATGAGGCCTTAAAGGGCCTCGATCAGACCGACCAGGAGCAGGCTCAGAATTTTCTGCTCGAAACCGCCTCCCAGGCGGCCCTTTCCTTTCGCCCCTCTGCCCCCATCGTTGGTCCCGATTCGCTCCAGCCGCTGCGTCCTAACCCCCAGATCGAGCGGCTCGAAGCTCGCCGTGACCTCAATCGACTCTTTCCTTTGCTCTCCCGGCAAACCGGTCGACTTTTGCTGGAGGGTCGCCGTGGCGAGGCCCTGGCCAGCGCCTACCAAATGCTGGACTGGGCCGAGAAGCACGGCGAGGAAAACACCGCCGCCTCAGCTCTCTACGCGCTGGCTCGCATTCAGGTTTCCTGGGAGCACTGGCAGTCCGCTTTGGAGTTCTTGCAGCGCGCTCGCGAAATCCGAATCGAGAAAGGGGAGCGCGAATCCGAAGTTAGCCTGGCCGGGGCCCAGGCTTCCGTTCTGCACTGGTCGGGCCAAACCCAATCGGCCCGGCAACTGGCCCGCCAGTATGGGCTGAACCTGGATACCAAGCGCCCCCAGGAACAGCCGCCCCCAGCTCTGCAACTGACCGGCAGCCCCGAATTTTTGGCCGCCTGCGCGCGCCTGACGGTCGAACAACCCCAGTTTTCCACCTCGGTGGCCATGTTGCCCAGCCGAATGGTGGAACTGGCTCCCCAAATGGCCCCCGACCAGGTACTGTTGCAGGTCTACCTCAGCCGCCAGGAGACGGTGCTGTTGCTGGCCAGTCCCCAAGGTTTCGCCGTGCGCCGGCTGATCGTTTCGCGCCCTCTATTAGAGGGCTGGGTGCAGACCGTTCGTCACGGTTTGCGCACGGGCCGACCCGACCCGGCCCTGACCCAGGCATTGCGCAGCCTTCTGCTCGAGCCCCTGGCGGCCAGCCTCAAAGGCCGACAGGTTACGATTGTCTGCCCCGGCGTCCTGCAGGACCTGCCCTGGGACCTGCTGGAAGCCGAGTGGACTACCTGGTGGCTCTGGGCCGGCGAAGCCTCCCACACTTACCCCGGTGCAGACCGGCCTCGGGTGCTGGGGCTGGGAGACGTGCCCGGACTGGATCTGCCCGCCACCCGTCGGGAGCTGGAGCAACTGGCCACCCAGTTCCCTGGCCAGGCCGAGCTCCTTGTGGGGCCTGAAGCCACCCACCTGGCCCTGGAAAAACTTGCTGGCCACTGCGATATTCTGCACCTGGCCACCCACGCCAGTCTCGAGCAGCAGGCCGACCAGGCCCACCTCATGCTGGCCGACGGCCGCTACAGCGCTCGTCAGGTCTTCGCCTGTCCCCTCAAGCCCGGCGCCCTGGTCGTTCTCTCCGCCTGCAACACCGCCAACAGTCGGGGCCAGGAACGCGCCCCTACCACCCTGGCCAGCGCCTTTCTGGCCGCCGGCGCCTCCCAGGTGGTGGCCACCCTCGCCCCCGTCGAAGACGAAGCCGCCCGCCGATTTTTCAGCAGTTTCTACGCCCAGCTTAAAGCCGGCTACCCTCCCGCCCAGGCCCTTCAACGGGCAAAAAGCGAACGCGCGGCCAGCGATCCTGATAAAAATTGGAGCGCTTTTGTCCTGCTGGGAGGGTGCCCCTGAGCAGCCAGGGTTCCAGAGCCAGCTCAGGAATCAAGGCCTCAGAAGTGGAGGCCGAAATGACCGAGAAAAAAAGCCCGTCCATCTGGTGGATTCTCCTGAAAGTCCTGGGGGGGCTGCTCGTGCTGGCCTTGATTGCGGCCGGACTGGGCCTATGGTGGCTCTCGCAACTCTCGGATGTGCCTCGCCGCTAAACTCATCGGCGCCCAGAAGGATCAGGCTCTTGCAAGGAGTAGAATTTCCTGACTAATTTCCGCAGTTGCGTTTGTCAAGGAGATGGTAGAGTGAACGGTGGACGTTTTCTATACACTCCGGCGGCCATCCGCGATTTCCGCGAAGTTTACGCCGCCGAGAGCTTCAGCCGGGCCCAGGCCCTGAATGAACTTCGAGCCAGCCTGGAGTCAGCCAGCCTGGAGTCGACCCGTTCCAGCGGCGACCAGGTTTTTCGTAGCCGGGGCGCTCGTCAGCATTTCCTGCTGGTGGGCAAGTCCGAAGGTCGGAAACGCCCGGTGCTGGCCGTCGCCGGCCTGCAGGACCAGGACCCTCAGGGATGGTGGCTGCCAGAAACCGGCCTCGCCCTCGCTCCCTCGCCGAACTCGGGCCCGGTCGCCGATCTGGGCGCTCATCCCGGCGACGAGTTGCGCTTTGCTCGCGAAACTCTGGGACTGTCTGTGGAAGAGCTGGCCGCCCTGGTGCGTCTGCCCCACGCCCGTATCCAGGCCTGGGAGCGAGGCCAGATTCGATCGTGGAAATCCTTGCGCAAAGTCGCCCGACTGGTGGGCAAACTCCACGAGACCCGAGTTCTGGCCCGAGCCAGCACCCGAAATTGACCATTCACACAGAGGGTTTTCCGGACTGAGGTATCCCTGAACTGCGGCCGAGAACAATTCGAGGCGGGATCAAGCCGTGTGGGGAGGCCTTTATGCGCGTGTTGCTGGTCGAAGACAATTCGGTCGATCGTGAGGTCATGGCCCAGATGCTCAATCGAATGGGCCACCAGGTCGTGCAGAGCCGCCACGGCCTGGACGCCTTGAGTCGCCTGGAACAGGACCGGGTGGACGCGGTGGTGCTGGACCTGTTCATGCCGATTCTCAACGGGCTGGAAACCATGGAGCAAATCCGCAAGCTGCAGGGCAGCCGCACTATTCCTATCGTGGTCGTCTCCGGGGCCGACCCGGAACTGGCTCAGGAGTGCCTGGATGCGGGCGCCAACGCCTTCCTCTCCAAGCCTTGCTCGCAGCAAGAGCTGGCCAGGAAACTGGAAAGGGGCTGCCCCTCTTTACAAAGAGACAGTAATCGGTGACACTATCTGTGTCATGAAAATTGAATCCTCCAATCAGACTCAATCGATCGAGCGCTTGCAGCGCCTGCAGCAGGCTCGCCTGAGCCCCAATTTACCGGTTGACCCGCTCCAGCGACTCCAACAGATCGCTTTCTATAATCAGGCCCTGGCCCAGATCGAGCGCCTGCAAGAGATCCAACAGCTGACGCCTCAGCAGCTGGCCAGATTCTTTCCCGATTCCGAGCTGGATGCGCGCCTGGCCCAGGCCACCGCCCCTAACCTGCTGGACAATCCGGCCGCCGAAAAAGTCCGTCAAGGCCTGGCTGAAGCCTTCCGCGAGGCTCGTCGCGAGCGGGCCCGAGCCGCTCACAGCCCCAATCAGCAAATCGACTCCGACGGTTTTCACACCCTGCAGCTCGCTGATCGTACGATCCGTTTCCGACTCGAGGATCCTCACTGGGTCCAAATCGAGCGCGAAGGTGACAGTTTGCACTGGAATCAGGACCAGGTGGAGCGGCGCGGTCCCCAGGGCCTGGAGCGTTTCACCCTGGCCGGCCAGGAGCCGGTCCGACAGACTTCGGGCGAGAGCGTGCGCGCCCGGCCCGATGGCAGCAGCCTGAGCAATGGTCAGCATTGGGGCCCAGGCTACGCCCTGCCCCAGGGTCTGGAATCGCCCCGAGTCCAGGCGCCCTGGTGGCGCACTCAAGAGCCCGGTCAGGAGTTCTCTCGTCAGGGCCTACTGGCGCTTCCTGAGCAGCTCCTGGAGCCGCTCAGCGGTGAGCAGCAGTTTGCTCCCCTGGCCGAGCTGCAGGCTCAGATGTCTGCAGAGCCGGCCAAACTCGGCATGCTGGCTTTGGAAGAGCGATTCCATCAACGGGCCCGGGCCACTCTTACCGCCCATCCTGCCAGCACCCCAGGCGGGGCCAATTTTCACGACCTATTCAAGGGCGAACAGGGGGCCGGCTGGAGAGCCTTTGATAACATCGAGGGCGTGCTCAAAGCCCTCAAGCTGTCGCCCAACAGTCTCGAGGCCAAAAGCTTGAAGGAAGCCACCACCAGGCTTCAGCCCTTCTTTCCCGCTTTTGACATGCTGACCAGTCTGTTTGAAGTGATCCAGCGCGTGGGCGTCAAGAAGGCGGTCACCATTCTCAACAAAATGACCGAGTTCGCCACCAATGCCAAGCAGAGCGGGCGCGATTCTCAGCAGATCTACCAATTTCTATCGGCACTTTTACAGGACGTGGCGCGCCCCAGCGAAGTGAATCAGCAGCACTCTCCCACCTGCGGAACGGCTGCCATCCAGGTTCACCTGGCCGGTCAGGATCCCGTCAAATACGTGGACATGATGACCACCCTGGCCAGCGGCAAGAACTTCAAGTCCGGTAATATGAGTTTCAAGCCGCCCGGAGATTGGGGCAAGCGGCCCCAAGATGGGCGCAATCTGACTGCCTGGATGTTCCAGGAGTCTCTTTCCAAGGAGCGCGCCGACCAGAAGACCGAAGGGACCACTTCCCAGGACGAAGCCCGCTTTGTCGAGGCTCTGATGGGTGAATTCTGGAATCCGCTTCGCATCATCGGCTCCCAATCTGGAGCTCAGGAAATGCTCCAGCAAATCGAAGACGACATCGCCCGCGGACGCTCGGTCAGCATCGGCGTCACCACCGGCAAAAACAAGGACGGCCAGCAAACTTATCACGCCGTGCTGGTGGTGGGAATTGACAAAAACCACAAACCGGTCCGATATGAAATCGTCAGCTGGGGGCAGCGCGGCTGGCTTACGCAGGAACAACTGCTCAGTTGCATTACAGACGTACAGGCCGCCGACGACTGGGGCTTTGACAATGACAAAGTCAAGGACGGCACCAAGAAAGAAACCATTCCCGCCCCCTAATAGAGGCCCCTGGAGTTTGACTCAGAAGGGGCGGCGCCTATGAATATCCTTAGAATTGAAGGCGTTGGCAAACAGATCCAGGGTCAGACGCTTTTTGACAACGTGGACCTCACCATCGACATGGGCGAAAGACTCGGTGTGATCGGGGTCAACGGCAGCGGCAAGACCACCTTGATGAAAGTGCTGGCCGGCCAGACCGAAGCCGACTGGGGCAAAGTCACCCTGGCCGGTGGCTGCCGGGTGGCTTACCTTTCCCAGCAGCCCGTGGCCGATGGCAGCCTGACCATCTCTCAGGCCGTCTATCAGTCCCAGCGTGAGGCCCTACAAGCCTACGAAGACTATCAGGAGCTTTGCTCCGGACTGGATGAGCACGCCAGCGAAGCCGACTACAAAAAACTCCAACAGCTAGGAGAAATTCTCGAACAGACCGGCTTTTACGATCTGCAGGTGCGGGCCGATACGGCCATTCAGCATCTGGGCCTGGCCCATCTGACCGGGCTGGTCTCCAACCTCTCGGGCGGCCAGCGCCGCCGCGTGGACCTGGCTCAGGTGCTTACCAGCCAGCCCGATCTACTGCTGCTGGACGAGCCCACCAATCATCTTGATCCCGAATCCGTGGACTGGCTTGAGGGTTTTCTTGCTCAGTATCGCGGCGCCGTGGTGATGATCACCCACGACCGCTACTTTCTCGATCGCATCACCAACCGAACTCTGGAAATCGACGGCGGCAAGGTCACCAACTACCAGGGCAACTACGCCGCCTATTTAGAAAGGAAGGCCGAGCTCTCAGCTCAGGCCGAGGCGGCCGCCGTCAAGCGCGCCAATCTCTGGCGTCGCGAGCTGGAATGGTTGCGTCGCGGACCCAAGGCCCGAACCACCAAATCCAAAGCGCGCATCGAGCGGGCAGAGGCCTTGCGTCCCGAAGCCAAAGTGGTGGAGCAGAAGCTGGAGTTCCAGTTTGCCACCATGCGCATGGGAACCAAGATTTTCGAGCTGGAAAACGTGGGCAAGCGCTACGGAGACCACATTGTTCTGGAAAACTTCAGCTTCAATTTCGACCCCGGTGCGCGCATCGGACTGGTGGGTCGCAACGGCTGCGGCAAAACCACCTTGATGGACATCATGGCCGGGCGCCTGCAGCCCGACAGTGGCAAAATGGAGACCGGCACCACTGTGCGTCTGGGCTACCTCGATCAAGAAACCCGCGAACTCAACCCTAACCTCAAGGTGCTCGAATCGCTGCGCGAAGTGGCCGAAAGCATTCCTCTAAACAACGGCAAGGTGATCACCGCCGCCCAGATGCTGGAGCGATTCCTCTTCTCGGGACGCCTCCAGCACACCATGGTTGGTAAACTTTCCGGCGGTGAAAAACGACGCTTATATCTGTTGCAGATCCTGATCGCCAATCCGAATGTGCTGTTTCTGGATGAGCCCACCAATGATCTGGACATTCCCACCCTGTCATGTCTGGAAGATTACCTGGACAGCTTTGGCGGTTGCCTTCTGGTCTCCAGCCACGACCGCTACTTCCTCGATCGCACCACTGAGTCGCTGCTGTGCTACGAGGGCGCGCCAACCCCGCGGGTCTTCACCGGTTCCTACACCGACTACCTGGCTTCCCAGCAGGGCCGAGGCTAAGGGGCGATCTGGTCGATGGCCAGCTCGATGGTGTCCTCATTGCCGGTCAGCCAGATCTGTCCGTCCTGAATCATGCAGTGAAGCTTCATATCCCGCTCTGCCAGGCGGCCCAGGCCGCTGGTGGGCACGCCACGCAGGTGATAAACCGTCAGGTTGTCCCGATTGACCTTGGGTCCGACCTGGTTCCACCAGCCCTGGGCGCTGCTGGCTGCGCTGTAGACCACCACCTGGCCTGAGGAATTGCAGGCGCGCAGCAATCGCTTATCATCCACCTCGCCCACGTCGATCCAACGCTCGATGGCCCCGGTCCCGTCGCGCTTACACAGGGTGGCCTCTTCGGCCGCGTCGCCAAAGCTCAACCCGTCCTCGGCCTGGCAGGCAAAAGCTAACACCCGCACCATAAGTTTCTCCTCGGTCTCATTGGGGCCACGCAAAAGCGTGAAGCGATGCGTGCGGTAGTAATTGCGCTCCATGTCAGAGATGTCGATCTCGACTTCATAGGGGGTGGTTTTGATTGCCATCGGCCCAGGTTTGGTTCCCGACCCGGCCGATCCTGCGAGCCGCTTGACAATTCTGAGGCCGCCTACTAGCCTGGGGAATCACTCCGGGGTAGCTCAATGTGAAGAGCACTTCGGGCCCTTTCCGAAAAGGACGCACTCATGACGGACGTAGATGAAAGACTCAGAAAGTCTCGTGAGTTTTTGGATCAGGGCCAGGCCCGCCAGAGTTATCAGGAACTCAATCGCCTCTTCACCGCCACACCAGAGGCTCTGGAGGACCGTCATCCCTTCACCCAGGCCGTCGGCCTCCTGGCCGAACTGACCCGCAGCTTCGGGGGAGGGGAGCTGTCTCAAAAGCTGGGCCAAGTCGCCCTCTTGCCCGACAGCGTGGAGGGCCTTTACGAGGCCGCCTACCAGCTCTACGAGGAATGCCAGTACGCCCCGGCCGCCTGTCTGCTCACCCGGGCCAACCGCCTCGCCCCCGGCCAGCCGGAGCTGGTCAGCGAACTGGTGGCCAACCTCCACGGATTGATGCTTTACGCCCGCGCCGCTGAGGTTCTGGACCAATCCGGAACCTGCCAGAATGAGGCGGTTTGCGCTTACCTGAGCGGCTACAGCCGAATGATGAGCGGAGACATCCAGGGCGCCCGTGAGCGTCTCGAGCTGCTGGCCGGTGAACTTCCCCCTCAGGTCAGCGCCATGCGCGACGCTCTGGCCGGCATGGTGGCTCGAGCCGAGGCCCTCGAGGGGGCGGACATCCCCTTGGGTGAACGATCGCTGACCGCCTGGCAGTCGGTCATTAGTGGAACGCTGCTGCTGCACGAATCTCCCGATGGCTATGAAGACGCCATGCGAGGTCGATATTGCTTCGTTCAGGACAGCCCCGGGCTGATGAAAACCGGACTGGAACGCCTGCAGGCCATCTTGCCCCTGGTAGGATTTGCCCCTGATCGCGTCCTCTCCGCCCCCGGCCGACAGAGCCAGGTCCTGGCCCGGGCCACCGCCCGACTGCTGGGCCTGCCCTTTATGGACTGGCAAGCTGGACTCGAGCACACCGGTCTGGTCGTGGCCTGGAGCCTGGAAAGCGTGCAGGACGAATCTTTCTGGCGAGCCCTGCATCAACATCACCCCGGCGCCCGACTCTTCGTCCACGCCAGCTGCTGGACCGAGCCCTTCGGCTACAGCCCCGATTTCACCACTCTGCTCTACCAGCACATCACCGACCCCTGGACCGGCGGAGCCTTGCGCATGGACCCCGAAACCGGCCAGCTCGGTCCCGCCCCCCCGGACGAACGCGACTCAGAAAGTCTGGCCGCCGAAGTCCTGCGCGCCGAACCCGAACAAAGCGCCAGCAGCCCCCAGTTGCTCAAAGCCGTGGCTGTGGCCCTCCAGTCCCTGGATACAGAACACCATCCCGGATTCCTCCGCAATCATGGCCTGCGACTGCGCCAACGAGCCGGCAACCCCGTACTCAGCAATCACTTCTAAGGCCGTGGCCTATCAAATCGAGCGCAGCCACACCGGCCGACCGCCTCGCCCCCGCTCCGGGAATCAACAAGGGCAGAGTTTTCCCGATTCGTCCAGCAGACTTGATGCCAGGAGTAGGATCCACGCCTGTCAAGGGAGTTTCCGGCCAAGCTCTAGGGGCCAGCGCCAGGAGTTTTTCCGCCGGGCACAAACGGGGCACCATGCTCAAAACTCTCTTCATTGCAATCAGCCTCAGCGTTGCCCTGTCCGCTCAACAAGTGGACGGGGAAGGAAACTATCTCACCAACGACGCCCCCATCAAAGGCAAGGTTCAGATGAGTCTGCTCAATCCAGGCGGGCTCTGGAAGGTAAGGTGCGCCGTCCTGGATGCATACTCCGAACCCAATGCCAATTCCAAGGTAGTTCGTAGCTTTTCACAAGACGACATCCTTCAGGCTAATGCTGGAACCGGCGGTTCGGACGAGGGTTTGCGCAATGTTAAAGACTCTCAGGGCCAGTATTGGATGAGCTGCCGCGACCTGGCGGGCAACGACCTGAACTGCTGGGTCAACGCGAACACCCTCACCCTCACTCCACTCAATCGTCCGTCGGAGGTGCCCGGCTCAGACTCGAAACCGACCCCGGCCAGCAAGCCCTCGGCTGGGGCCAGCCAGCCCCTCAAGGCCATGATTGACATCCCGGATGCGGCTCGAACCGATGAAGGCGGGGGCCCCAGTCTTCGCCCCTATGTGGTGCAGCTGGAAGCGATGATGCGCTGGGAAGCCAACGAAGGCGCCTGGAAGGCCCGTCGCAGCGCCTGGTCACTGGAGGTCATTCAAGCCAAACAGGTTTCCAAACTGGCCGCCCTGGTGGCCGAACTGGAGTCCAACACCAAGTGGGCCGCCGTCGACGATAAGTGGAGCAAAGCTCGCGACGCCTGGAGCAAGCAGGTGGCCGCCGCAACCTCTCGCAAGGCACTCAGCCAGTTGCTGCAGCAGTTCGAAAGCAACCTGAAGTGGGAGTCTATGTCAGATGACTGGAAGGGCGCCCGCGAAGGCTGGTATGAGAACGTCGGCAACGCCGCCAAGCAATAGCCGTGGCATGCCTTTGACCTGAAATTTACCTCGACTATGTGGGCAATGGTGGCACCTTTCACTAAGGCTGGCCGTGGCTGAGCTGTCCCAGCGCGAACGGCTCTGGCTGGCTCTGTCCGAGCTTTTTCTGGACACCGAGAGTCGAGGTGAGCTGCCGCGCCTGGCCCACGTGGCTCTCAGTTCCGGATTCAGCTGGGATATGGTCGAGCGAATCTATCTTGAAGAAGTGGCGCCCGTGGCCGGCCCCAATCTCTTCGATCTGGCCGGAGACTGGGCCGGATTTCCGCCCGACTGGCTCTTTGCACAAATTCGGGGAAGAGCCCCCGGGACCACCCGGATCTCACTGCAGGCCACTGAAATGCTGCACGACCAGTGGTTGGTGCTCAATCAGCTCTATCACCACCTGGCTGAAGTCCCGGATCCACAGCAACCACAGCGCGCCCAAAGCTGGCTATGGCTGGCATCCCAATTTCTCCATCCGGCCTGGCCTGACTCGCACCATTTTCCGCCCTTTTTGCCGCACTGCCTGGACCCTCAGAATCAGCCACAACTGGCCGCGGATTATCTTTGGCTGGAAAAGATTTATCGACCGCTTTGGGTCCATGCCGGCGACCCCGGCCAGCAGCAAATCCAGCGCAACTGGCAATATTGCCAGGAGGTGATGGCCTGGGCCCCAGGCCAGCCGGCTCCCTTAGCCCCTACGCTATGCGCTCTGCAGATTCTGTTTGTCGGGCCTCAGATCAATCCGCAGCACCCGGCTTTCCCCGAGATTCTTGAGCGGCTTCGCGCAGCCGCCGCTTCCCCGTCTCAGGTCAACACCTGGTTTGAAAGCCCTTGGGCGAATTGGCTCTCTCTCAAAGAACCCCGGCGTCGCCAGTGGGCCCAAGCCAACTGGGAGCATCACCTGCTCCCACTTTGGCTCCGTTCCAAACTTAGCCCAAATGTGCATCAGGAATCATCCTGACCTGGAAGAACTGTCTAGAGTGTCGAATTTATCTGACCAGGTCATCGACCTGGATTACGACTCCCCGCTTGAGGGTGTGTTTTCGATCCTGGCCAGCCCCATCTACCTCGGGCTCACTTTTCTGGCTATCTGGTTCATCTGTGTAAATCCTGGCAACCAGCATTCCTCACCCCTCTGGTCGAACTTTCCGGTTGCGCCTGTCGCTTTGACGTTTCTTTGCATCTGGGGTCTGGGAGTCTTCCTCAAGTTCAACTATGATGTTCGCTACCAACTCGATCCCAAAACTCAGCAGCTAGACCTGGTCAGAAGAATTTTCGGATTCACTTTCAAGACCCGGGTTTTGGCCCTCTCTGAGGTTTACTCAACCGCCATCATCTCCACCTGGTCGGACGATAAGGAGGGCAACCGGAGCTGGCGCAACGCGATTGGACTGGTCACTGGGTGTGGCCAGATCGTGCGAGTCTCCTCCTTTACCCTCGGGGTGCCGACAAAGCGAGCTGTCGAGGTTGCTCGGCTCTTAGGAATTCCGCATTATCCCCACCAACCCGAAGCCGGCTGTCTGAAGGCCAGACGAAGCGAAACGGGTCAGGTGGTCCTGAGCTACGAAATGGTTCCGGATCAGCCAATCACGATCGGAATTAAGGGCATCTTGCTCACTCTCGCTTGTGTGGCACTGTTTTTATTCGGGGTGGCTTTTCTCTACTCTACAACCAAGGGAGTTTGAAGTTCACAGGCATGTAACACTCTAACTGCGCTGACCCGGGCATACTAGACTTCGGTAGAGGCCAAAGCCCGCCCGGTCAGAGGAGCGTTTCGATGATTTCACTACTTATGTCTTCTAGTTCGCCGCTGGCTCTGGCTCGCGCGACCCGGTCCCGCCTTTCCCAACCTGCGGAAAGCCAGGTCTATTTTCACGACCACTTCGTTCCCAGCCAGCACCACCACGAGCCCGACCCGCCCCGCCCTTTCAACCTGCTGGAGCACATCAGCAAGGCGCCCACCAAATGCTATTACTGCAACGGTTCGGGTAAATGCCAGCAAGATTACCCCGGTCCCGGCTCGGGCAAGGATTGGAAGGGTGAAGCTGAATACCGCTGCAGCGGCAGCGGCAAGTGTCAGCAATGCGGTGGCACTGGGTGGCTCTCAGCCCGCTATAAGGTCACGATGCACTAACCCGTCGGCGCTTCCTTCTGACCCTTCAGCCGTTGTTCGACCTCGCCCGCGCCCCGAATAATAGTCAGCCCAATGAAGAGGCTGTAGAGGAGCGCCCAAATCGACCTCTCTCGAGGTGCCGCGCTCTTCTTCTGAGGGTCCATCGAGTGACTGGGTGGTTGAACCCCGTCTTGCATCCAAATTTCAGCTTGGCCGGGAGGAGGGAGTAGTTTGGCTCCGCGCTGGATACCAACCGCCGTCACGGTGCAAGGAGCGTGCACACCAAAATCGACGCGAAGGTCACCCTCTTGAGGATTCTCGGGGCGTCCGTTTAGATAAAGGGAATTGCCGGACCAGCAGGCCGCTCCGCTAAGCTTCAGGTCCTTCGGGCAAATCAAATTCTTGGACGGCCTGGATCGTGGGCTGAATCGGCTGGGGGGAATGGAGTAGGGGCCCAGGTGCACGTCCTCCGGATAGAAGTTCTGACTGACAAGTTCTGAACGTCGCCCCTCAGCCGGCTTCCAAACCATGGCCGGCTTCGCCACTGCGCGCCGGTGCCACGTCTTCCCCTGCCTCTCGGAGACATACTCTGTTACATAACCCAGGCCATATTCCCTTACCTCACGCTCCAACCTTAGGGCCGACACCCAAACTCCGAAATGGGGATCACGCACGAGCCCTGAAGGGGTGACCCGCCCGGTGATATAGACCACCTTGCCCTCTAGCTTGGGGTCCAGTTGATCAAGTGGGGCCTGCTCAAGCTTGCTCGGAGGCCGGTCTCCATCGGGCTGCGACGGGCTCGTATCGGGTTGGAAATAGATCCAGCCTGCACTGCCAATGATAGCGACTCCGATCAGTCGAACAGCCACAGCATACATCA
The DNA here is from genome assembly GCA_018266105.1 of bacterium. GTDB lineage: Bacteria > Vulcanimicrobiota > Xenobia > Xenobiales > JADMJV01 > JADMJV01. The sequence goes on from JAFEBA010000006.1 coordinate 80,376, forward strand.
GGCCAACAGGCTAGCAAAAAAGCCCGCGGAGTCCCAGTGGAGTCTGGGCTCCCATTTTGGAGTCACCCTGCACGGACTGAACGACCTACCAGGTACAACCACCGCCGAAAGCAGAGGGCATCTCAAACAGCACTTTCCCGTCGCGCAGCACATTTAGACCGGCCGCTGAGACATCCAGCCGGGCGCTTTCGCGAAGGCTCTCAGCCTGCACAGAGCCATTCTGAATGACGGCCGACATCTGGTGCTCGCCCTGGTCCGAGCGCGTGGTGACGCTGACCAGCCGCGAGCCATCAACTCGCTGCTCGCTGCTGATCTCCTGGCGACCGGACTCAAAACGTAGCTTCTCGCCTCCGCTGTAGCTGTAAGTCCAACCCTTGCCCAGTTGAGCCGCGCCCAACTCCTGACCCGACAATCTCGGGTCGTTCAGATCGGAGACAAAGCCGTCCTGGAGGTCGGCACTAAAGGCTGATTCCAAACGTCCATCCTGACAGACTTCCAGACTCCTGTTACGACCTTCCCGGTCGTAAAAGGAAATCTGCTGGCGGTTGGAACTGAAGGCGATCGTTGGTGTTTGCATGGCCGCATCCTATGTCGAGGCAGTCACGGAAAGATTGAAAAAGTGTTAAGCCCTCGCCAGCCTCTAGAACAGAGAAGCTGCGGCCACGCCCACTGAAAGGGCTGCTCCCGTCACGAAGCCGCGAAAACCGGTCATGCTGCCCGCGTCTGTAGTCATCACTCCCACCGCCGTAAAGAGCGGAATGCTGACTGAGCCCACTCCCACTGCTGCGGCTGCCAGTCCGACGCCAATCACAGGGTGACCAGCCGCCATGCACTTGATGGCGCCCGCACCCAGAGCCGCCGGTGTTCCAAAACCCACTCCCCCTAGCAGCATCCCGGCCCCAAACTCGGTTGCCTTTGGCAGAAAGCTGCTGGTCTGGAACTGATCCTGACTCGGACGGAAAGGTGAGTTCTTGCCGTCGCCGCTCGAACGGTGCTGCAGAAAGGTCGGCCTGGAAAACTGAGGACTCGATTGAATACGCATAAAATCTCCTTGTATCGCTGTGTTCACGAGTCAGGTTAATCGGCCTGGCCAGTCCTGCATAGACCGTTTGCGACCGAATCCGGGCGAGAGGAGGGGAGTTTTACCACGCGGTTACAGTTCGCGCAAGGTCGTTCAAGCTTTTCAAGGGTTTACTTACGTCGATCTGCTGAGGTGACAAAGCCACTCGAGGCAGTAGCGTAAATCCCCACGCCGGGTACCGAGACCGTTCCCAGGGGTGGTGATCACACCTCCGCTGAGTCACGGTCAGGGAAAATACTGGGCATTTTGACCTTGCCCTCGAGGCTGCACCTCGTTTCCCACAGATCTTCACCATCGCAGGCGGTGAGGACCAGGATCCGCGGCAGTCTGGCGCCTGCTTGGCCGGCCGCAAGGTTTTCCAGGCCCGGGCCTTTAACTCGCCCGAATGAATCGTTCCTGGTTTCTTCCTTTGCTGGTCAGCCTTGCCTGCGGGTGCGGCAGCTCTTCTTCCACGAACTCGTTGGGCAGCTCCCCTCCCACCCCGGATGCGGGATTGATTGTCAAGCGGCAGGACGTAGCGGCCCTGGTTACCGACGTCATCGCCAACGGAAACATCGGATTTCTGAGTCCTCTGCAGACTCCCGTTCAAGGAGCGCTGCCCTGGGTGAACAGTGACTCTCCCAACGCCAGCGCCCTCTCGCTGGGCCTCTCGCTGACCGCCGGAGCCCTATCCCAGGGTCCCGGGCGGTTGGGAGGGAGCCTGCAAATTGACGGCACTGCGGCTCGCTTTCAGCAATATCGTGTCCCCGGAGGAAGACTGGACGGTTCGCTCTCCTGGAGCCCCGGTGAGCAGCCCCAGAGCTGGTTGCTGCGCTTTTCTTCTCTCACTCTCAGCACTCCCAATACGGTCTTGACTTACACTGGAACGGCCCGCTTGACGAGCAAAGATCAGGAGATTGTCTGGAATTCCAACCTGAAGGTGAGCCAGCCCCTGCGCATCTTGGGCAATACCGGCACGGCCACGGAAAGCGTGGAATGCCAGAATTTGGTGAGTTCTTTACGCTGGAATGGCGATGCAGCAACTGTTACCATGAATGGTGGCATGGTCTTGCAGAACAAATACAGCCTGACTGGGAACCTGCAGGTACGAACCGATCTGCCTCTCCAGTTTCACCCCGGCCGAGACGGCCGAATGCGCGTGGATGCCGGGCAGTTGACCTTGGGCTCTCAGCAACCGGTGACGGTTTCGGCCGCTGGGTTCGATACCAACCTGCTCAACCTGAGCCAGGGCGGCTCGCTGGTCAAGCCGGCCTCCTGGAACTATCTGGGCGGAACCGACCTCAAGGAGCAGGCTCCCCGGCCTCTGGTGGCTGATCAGGTGCTCCACAACGCTCAGGTCATCACCCTCAACGACGCACAGCCTCGCGCTCAAGCGGTGGCGGTCATGGACGGGCGGATTTTGAGGGTAGGGGACGAGGCCAGCGTGACCGCTCTGGCCGGCCCAGAAACCGAGCTAGTGGACCTGAAGGGCAAGACTCTGCTACCAGGCTTCATCGAGCCCCACATGCATTACGACAACACTTCGCTGCAGCTGTCAGCCTCCCCGCAAGTCAACGCCGACGGGCCCATACCCGCCAATCCGCTGCTGCTGAATTTAGGCCTGTACCAGACTCAGAACCCCGCCCTTCAACAGCGGTCCAAAGCCGAGGTTTTGCAGTTGCTCTCTCAGCGTCTGGCAGCCAATCCCCAGGCTCCTGCCTTGTTTGGTTTCAACTTTGACCCCTCGCGACTGGTGGCCGCCGACCTGTTCAGCAATTTGACCCTGGCCGACCTGGACCAGTTGAGCACCACCGTTCCCATCCTTGTGCAGAACGCTTCCGGTCACATCTCTTATGCCAACAGTGCCGCCTTCCGCCTCAGCGGCGTCTGGCCCAGCGCCCCCAATGCGCCCTACGCGGGCACCGATCCCGACATCGTCACCAGTGGCGGCTTGCCCACCGGTCAGATCAACGAAGAAGCCCAACAGGAATTCCTCAAAACCGTTCTTTCTCGAGCCCTGCTCTTGCAGCCAGGCGGAATCGCCAACCTCTATCGGAACTACCGCACCATGCAAGAGCAGCTGGCCTTGCAGGGCGTGACCTCGGGGGTGGACATCCTGATGGGACACAGCACTCAGTCCAGCCTGGATGTCGAAGCGGCCTATACCGCCTATCTGGAGTCTCGCGAGGACTGCCCCACTCGGGCCCTGGTTTACGTGGACGGCTTGACACCCTCAGACTCCATCAATGTCTTTGCGGGTGAAGGCAACCTGCGCTTGCGTTTCCTTGGAGTCAAGTTCATCACTGACGGATCGACCCAAGGATTTACCGCCGCCCTGAATTTTGACTACCTGCTTCCGGCCGGCTTTGTGTTCCCGGCCGGGGCACGAGGCTTGCTCAATTTCCCTGACTCTCTGGCCTTGCTGCTCAAGGTTCTACCCTTCTACCAGCGGGGTTTTCAACTGGTTTTCCACGCCAACGGGGACCGCTCGTTTGACGTCATCACGGGAATGTTGGCCCTGCTGCCTACCGACATCAAGCAGCGTCGAACCCGCATTGAACACTTTACCGTGCACGCCGATGCCGCCGAACTCGCTGCCCATGTGCAGAGCTGTCTGGACTGGGGACTCTATCCAGGCCACACCATCGGGCACGTCTTCTATTGGGGACAGGTTTTCCGCGAACAGATCTTAGGCAGTCGAGCCGATCATATCGACCCGGTCAAGCCATTGTTGGATGCTGGAGTGAGAGTCTCCCTGCACAGCGACTCTCCCATTACCCCGGTCAATCCCCTGCTTTATGTGCAAATCGCCTCTACCCGCCTGCCCCAGGCACCCCCCGGGGGCGTGCCCACGGTGCTTGGACCAGCCAACACTGTGAGCGTGTTGGACGCACTCAAATGTGTCACCCTCTATCCCGCCCAGGCCGCCTTTGTGGATGGCGATCTGGGAAGCCTCGAGGAAGGCAAGCAAGGCGATTTTGTCGTACTCGATCAGGATCCCACCGCCATCGACGTGGTGGCCAACCCTGGAGCCATCGCCCAGATCAAGGTTTGGCAGACCCGCCTGGCCGGACGCCTGGTCTCCGGCTCTAATCCCTAAGACCGCTCCACCTGGCGGCGTCATCTGCTCCACTTTGGTGGAGCGAACGGCCTGCTCGGCGGTGTCATCTGCTCCCCTCGGGTGGAGCGACCGGCCTGCGCGGCGGCTCCATCTGCTCCCCTCGGGTGGAGCGACCGGCCTGCTCCACCTACCGGCTCCATCTGCTCCCCTCGGGTGGAGCGACCGGCCTGCTCCACCTAGCGGCTCCATCTGCTCCCCTCGGGTGGGCGACCGGCCTGCTCTGCGGCGACATCTGCTACCCTCGGGTGGAGCGACCGGCCTGCTCCACCTACCGGCTCCATCTGCTCCCCTCGGGTGGAGCGACTGGCCTGCTCCACCTACCGGCTCCATCTGCTCCCCTCGGGTGGAGCGACCGTCCTGCTCTGCGGCGACCTCTGCTCCCCTCGGGTGGAGCAACCGACCTGCTCGGCCGCGTCATCTGCTCCACCCAAAGACGACCGCAGGCCGATAATTCAGCGACCCACCCTCACTCGTTCACGACCGGGAGTTGTTTCGCACGAGGTCTGGGCCCGACCCTCAGGTCGTCCAGTATCTGGTGAAAGACCGGGCTGACGGCAGCCGCATCTTCGTGCATGCTCTCGCAGACCACCTGATAGCCCGCGAACTGATCGACTCGAATCAACAGAACCTCAACCTCCATTTGGAAGGCCTTCTCCGGCAAGCGGGCCTTCACGAGCAGGGCCGGATAATTGGAGATCACGAGGCGCTGAGTGGCAAGCAAAGTGCCGCCCTTTTTGGCGACCGTCTTGACCATCCGGTCGCGAAATTCATCTAGCGTCGGTGGAGTTTGCTGCCAGGTTAAGCCGAAATTCGGCCGTCGTTCGCCCTTCAGCTTCTGCTTGGGATCCAGGCTGAGCATGACTGGACCCTGGATGATCTTCCAACCAGTCGGCACGTTCAGGCTTACGTCGAGGTTGTAGTGTTGCCAGCGAGGCCTGGCCAGGGCCCCGGCAGTCAACAGGATCAAGAAAAATGCCAGTTGTCTGATCATCCCGGAGGGTTCGGACCTCGAATCCACCTGACCTGTTGTGCGAAGGCATACTGTTTCGCTTAAAGAACATCCAAACCAGATGGCCATTGCCAGAATTCAACAGGGACTGGATACGGTCGTTGAGCGAGTCGCCGGTCGTCACCCGGGCGTGCGTGTCAAGCGTTGGTCCCATTCCATGGGCGAGGCCAATGATTTGGACGGCTGGGCTTTGGGTTTTCGTTTGGAGAATCTGACCTTTCCAATCCAGTGCGACCTCTACTTTACACAGATTCATCAGAAGCCCATCTTGATGGAAGGAACAGCTCGCTGGATTGGGAGGCGTGAAGCCCCGCTCGAGATTTGGTCGGCCTCTCCTTTTGAGGACCAGCATACCCTGGACTTCAATGCTCTGGAGAGCTCCCTTGATCAGGCGATTGCTCGCGGACCCGTTCCTCCCGATGGGGTCGCAGTGCTCCTGGAAATGAGTTCCGAAATCAAGTTGACAGAACAAGGTCTCGAGATTCGGGAGATGCTGACCGAGGATGAAAGTGGCGTCTACCAGTGCTGGTTTCGCTATCTTCGGCGTTCCAATCTCAAGCCCTTAAGAATCTGTCCCTACTTCGGCACGAAATTTCACCCCCATTCCAGCACCCAGAGCCGACAACTGGCTTCCTGGCTCGGGGCGGACTGGGGCCAATCGGCTGAAGCCCTGGTTGGCGCCCTGTTTTCGGGCGTGCATATTCCTCCCCGGATCCAAGGACCCGGTTTGCAGATCGAGAGGGGAGATCACGAGTGGCTCCGAGATTTCGACTGGTGGAAGGAGTTTTATGCCAAAGAACCCAGAGCTCACGGAGTCATGGCCATGTCTCCCGTCGGGCTTGCCGGTGACCAGGCCGCTTTAGTGATATCCAATCGGACCGGGGCTTTGCCTTCGGGCCCCGAGTCGATCCAATCGGTAAAGCAGTTGGGCAGTGGTACTTTCGTCGCGCAGTTTCGGAGACATGGAAAGGGCTGGGTCTTCCAGGATTTGCGGAAGTTGCCGGATGCTTGGCTCACAAAAGTCCTGTTGCAAGGTGAGCTCTTCCTTCACTTCGCTGCGCGTGGGATGCTCTCGGTGGTTGCTTACGACGGAAAGCAGGTGGGCTCTCGATTGCACCTTCGTTACGAGCCGGTGGCAGGGACTCCAGTTGAGCTGCTTTTGATGGACCGAGGTTACCTGACGTCGCCGAGACCTCCATTTCAATGGACAGGCAATGTGGTCTTGCTGCCATTTTTAATGAGCAGTCTTATCATCCCGGCCCTGGAGCAAGCATTTGTTGAATTTTGATGAGATTTTGCCCGCCCTGGAGCGCTTGCAGCAGCGTCTACCCGGGCGCGGTCAGATTGGTTCCCAGCGGGTCGGGCAGCATAATCAGCTCAACGGCAAAGTTTTCTATATTGAGTATGAATCTTATCGTGTCGTCTTAGCCGTCTCTGGCTTAGACCGCCCAAAGCCCAGTTGTTCCCGCGCAATCCTTCCTCGTCGGCAAGAAGAGATCGAGTTCAAAGCCACCACTGGCCTGGACCAGCGTATGCAGCTTTCTTGGGATGACCTTCTATATGGACTGGAGGACGAGCTTCAGAACTTCGTCAAAGCTCCCACCCCAAACCCGTACCGCTTGACCTGGGCTAAGGATCATCAGCCGGTGAAGCCCCTTCCGGCGGCTCACTATGCGCCACTGTCCGCAGCTCTGCGCCATCGGGTCCAGGCCTGGAATCCGTCGGTCTTGCACTTGAACTTTCGAGTGCAATCGCCTGCCTGGGCTTGCTATAACTGGCCGGTCTGGCGAGAGTGGTTTCCACGGCTTGACGCTGGTATCGAAGAGGCAGGATTCCAGGGACGCTATCAACTGGAACCAGCTCGCCTGGACCTGCCCTGGCCCTCTCGAATGGATGGAATGGCCATGGATGCCCTCGAGTTCTATCGAGTCTATCCTGATGCTCACGGGAGAATCTCTGTCGGACCTGTCAGCTTCTCGGCGGATGGAAGGCAGTGCGCCCTGATGTTGCGCCATTCGCTGGCAATTCGGTCGGCTGATTTCAGACGGCCTCCAAGATTGCCAGACAGTTTCACCTCCCTGCCTTCGGACTTCACCGAACTCCTTTTGTTGGAGAAGCAGGGCCGTGAGTGGATTCTGAGCGTTCATCTCCCCGATGATGTGGACAGTCCGCCAGCTCTCTTGGAGGCCAATGAGAAAACCCGCCTGCAGCGGGAACTCGGGGATTGGGGGAAAGTGCTGAGTGTCCAGGTCGGCTGGAGAACCGCCATTGAGGCCCATATTCTGACCCCAGCCGGCCCGCGGCGGGTGGTTTGTGGCCCGGCGCTGGCCAGGGACTTGCTTGATTTTGAGCAACTGGTCTTTGCCGAACCAACGATTTGGGTCTTTGCTGATACTCTTACCGGTGCATCCATCCGAGAAGCTCTTCAGGGCTCCCCCGGTTAACTGCAGATTCCGTGGACCACCGCCTCCAGGCAGGCCGGAATATCGAACTCCAGCATCTCCTGTTTCTTGCTCTTGATACCGTCCAGATCCAGCATGGCCAGACCGTGCACCGTGGCCCACAAAGTGGTGATGGCCGTGGAGGCTTTGGTCGCGGGGAGAGCCCCTCCAGCCACTGCTCGAGCCACCTCGTCAATGAGAATTTGCAGAGCTGTCTCGCCGCTCTCCTGGCACTCGGGGTGACCCTCTTTGTCCAGTCCGGCGCCAAACATGACCTGAAAATGGGCCGGATGACTGCTGGCGAAAGCCACGTAGGCCAGGCCCGTTTCCACCAGGCGGCGCCGGTAGTTGTCGGATTCGATCGAGTCCAGCACCAACCGCAGGTCCCCCGTCAACTGATCGAAGCCCTGGCGGGCCACCTCGGCCAGAATGGCTTCCTTGTTGGCAAAATGCCGGTAGACAGCGGTCGCGCTCACACCCGCCTGGCGACAGGCCTCGGTCATGGAGAACCCGCGCGGACCTCGTAGAGCCACCAGTTGCAGGGTGGCCTGCACCAGTGCGCTGCGTAGGTCACCGTGATGGTAAGCTTTTTTCTTGCTCAACGGATTCACACGGCGGCGTTCGACAGGCGCCCTCGGGGTCCCGCCCCAGGGCACGCCACCATCGCGCCTGGTCGGCCCGCAGACGGTATTCAGCGCTGACATACCCCTGCTCCGCGGCAATGCGTTGTCGTTGCGCATCCAGCCACTCCAGCTGAGAGGACACGCCGTTTTGATAGCGTAGCCGAGCCACCCGCTCGCTCTCCTGAGCGCTCAGGCGACGAGAGTGACTGACCTCAATGGACTGCTGGTCGTTGAGCAGCCGGTAGTAGAGAGTCTCTACCTCCACCTGGACTTCGCGTTCGGCCTGGCGCAGGCGAGATTGCAGAGCCTCACTTTCCTGCTCCGCCTGCCGGGAGCGAGCCTCACTCTGGCCCCCGTCGTAGAGGGGCACAGACAGCACCAATCCAGCCTGAAAAGAAACCCCGGGCCGAAAGGCGGTTGGATTCTGATGCAGGTAGTCCAGTCGCAGACCCAGGCTTGGATTCAACTGGGCCGCCTCTTGCTCAGCCCGGGCCTGAGTCGCACCCACCTGTTGCTGCAGCGATAGCAGCTCCGGGCGCATGCGAGCCGCCTCCCGCTGAGCCTCCGCCAGGTTGGTGGGTGACGAAAAGTCACTCGACTCCACCACAATCTCCGGAACTTCCGTGCAATCCAGCAGAGCCTGGAGCCGCGTTCGGGCCACCGCCAGGGCCTGAGCCGCCTCCACCGCCTCAAGCTGGGCTGCCTGGTAATCGCTTTCGGCCCGCAGAACCTCAAAACGCGGAGCGCTGCCGGCTTTCTGGCGTCTGCGCGCGTCTTCCATGCCTTGCCGATTGACCCGCACCGAACTCTCGGCCACCTGGAGCTGAGCCTGACGTTCGGCCAGCTCGTAGAACCGTAGAGCCGCCTCTTCCCAACTCCGTTGCCAGGCCCCCCGGTAGTCCTGGCGCACGGCCGAAAGCGACTGCTCGGCTGAACTCACGCTCCAGCCCGTGCGGCCGAAGTTTGCCAGCTGCTGCTCAAAGTAGGCTCCGCTGCTCCAGTTGTTGGCCACGCTGCCGTTGAGGCTGAACCCCGGTGCGGCCAGTTGCACGGTCGGGTTCAAGTAAGTGAAGCTCGATTGCAGTCCCAGACGAGGCCGAGCCGAGGCACCCATTTCCTCCACCCTGGCTTGCGCCTGACGGTAGCGGGCCAGCTCCTGGTCCAGTTGGGGCTGGCGCTCCAGCACCCGTTGCCGAACCCGCTGCAGGGTCCAAGGTTCCGCCTGAGCCGAACCCACCACCAGCAGCCCCAGCACAACCCCCAACCAGCGAGGGAAGCGCCAGCGAAGGTTGCTGACCCAGGCATAGAAACTGGGAACCACGACCAGGGCCAGGGGCAGCGAATAGAGCAGACCAAAGATCAAGCTCCAGGCCATCGGCGGCCAGAGATTGCCACCGCCGATAGCCAGCGGCAGCAGGCCGCCGATCGAGAGCAGAATGGTCAGCAGAATCGGCCGCATGCGCAGGCTGCCGGCCCGAATCATCGCGCTGGTTACATCTTTCCCCTGGCCCAGTTCAGCGCGCGTGTATTCAAAGAACATGATGGCGTGATTGGTAACCACTCCTCCCAATGTAATCAAGCCCAGAAAGGCCGTAAAACTGAAGGCATTGCCGGTTACAGCCAGGCCCAGAATGCCGCCAAACAGACTGAAGGGGACAGCGGCCAGCACCGACAGCGCCAGGCTCAGCCGATTGAACTCCCAGGCCACGATCAGCAGTTGACCCAGCACCGCGCTCAGGAAAACCAATCCCAGCTCGCGCAATGACTTGTCCACCTCTTCCTGCTCCCCACCGTAGCTGAGAGCCATCGAAGCGGGCACCAGCGCCGAAGCCTGGGGCAGGCAGTCTGCCAGAATTTTGGATGGCAGGCGACTATCATCGGTGAAGCCATAAATGTTGCAGGTCGGCCGACGATTGTAGCGGCTATGGCGCCAGACACCTGGTCCGATCCGGAGGCGGGCCAGGCTGCCAAGAGGAACCACCTCTCCGCTGGGCCCAAACAGTGTCAGATCTTCCAGAGGAGCGCGGCTGCGTAAATCCACTGGCAGTTCTCGGTCTCCTTGACGCAGTTGAGTGACCGTCAGTCCGCTCAAGGCGATGCGCGTGGCCTGACTGACGTCCTGGTGTGAGAGCCCCACCTCCACCAGCCGCTGATCATCCCAGTCCAGATCGATCTGGGGTGCCAGCTCGCCCAGGTCGTGATAGGCAAGCCAGACGCCCTTCTGGCGACTCAGAAGTTCAACCAGTCGGTCGGCCACCAGCCGCAGCTGTTCACCATTCTCTCCCTGCAGGCGCAGCGCCAGAGGTGCACCCACCGGCGGGCCCTGTTCCAACTTGCGCGGAACCACCCTGGCCTCTGGGAACTGGCCGCGGCTGTAAGTGCGCAGACGGCTCACCAGTTGCTCGGTCTGCGCCACCCCACGAGTGTTCACTACAAGCTGGGCGTAGTTGCTTAGCCCGGTCTCCGGGTCCACATTGTAATAGAAGCGCGGACCACCCCCGCCCAGATAAGCAATATAATTGACCACCTCGGCCTGCCCGCTCAGCCACTTTTCGACCTGGGCCACGCTCCGGCCGGTGCTTTCCAAGGAACTGCCGTCGCGCGTCCACACCTCCACTACACACTGACTGCGCTGAGCCGAGGGGAAGAATTGCACCCCCAGCACCGGTAGCACTGCCACCGCCAGCAGACTCAGTAGCGCCGCCAGAGCCGCGGTCCGACCCGGATGTTGCAGGCCGCGTCGGGCTGCAGCCGCCATGCCCTCGCGCAGGCGGCTTAGACCTGAAGAGGTCGACTGCGGGCCCAGAGGACGCAGAAAGTAGCGACACAAGAATGGCAGCAGGCTCAAATTCAGCAGCAGCGAGACCAGCGTGGCCAGGCTGGTCACCAGGCCCAGGTCGCGAATGAAATCGCCCTTTCCACCCGGTAAGCCGGCCAGGGGCAGAAAGGCGGCCACGGTGGTCAGATTGCTGGTCAGCAGCGGCAATCGAATCCCCTCTGCGCCCTGGCGTGCGGCCGACTCTGGATCCTGGCCTTGACTCAGATGGTGCTCGATATTGTCGACCACCACCACAGAGTTATCCACCACCAGACCCAGGGCAATAATCAGGGCGGTGATGGACATTTGCTGAAGGTCACGACCGCAGGCTTGCATGGCCGCATAGGTGCCCAGGATGGTCAGGGGCAGCATCACGCCTACCAGGGCGGCCGAGCGCCAGCCCATGAAGGCGAAGGTGACCAGCAGAATGAGCACAACTCCGTCACGCAGGTTGTGATTGAATTCCGAGATTCGGCCCACCACCGAGGTCGGCAGATCGTTCACCTTGACCAATTGACAGCCCGGCGGTAGCTCGGCCCGCAGCTTCTCGACCTCCGCTTCTACTCGTCGGCCGGTAACCAGAATGTCCTCTCCTTTGCGCATGTTGACTGAGATCGCCACCGACGGCTGCCCCTGAACGCGCACCCGAAAGCTGGCGGGATCCGGGGGCAAGCGGCGCAAACTGGCGAGGTCGCTCAGCCTCAACTGTGGAGTGATGGGTAACCTGCCCAGACCCTCCAGGTCCAGCGGGAGCGAACTTCGGGTCAGCCAGCGCTGCCCAACGTCCTCGCCCAGACCCCCGCTCTGGGGCAAAAGGTTGCGGTTCCTCAGTGCCTCCGCGATCTGGCCCGGGTTGATCCGGTAGCGAGCAAGTTGCAGGCTGTCCAAACCCACCTCGATCCGCTCGGCCTGGGCTCCGATCAGGCTCACCTCGGCCAGCGGCGCCAGCACCCTCAGGCGATCGCGAATGCGCCTGGCCACGTCTTCCCGACGGCGTTCGCTGGCCTCCGGCCAGACCACGCCATAGATCAAGATCGATGTATCCCCGAAGTGATCGTTGATTTGCAGGGGCAGAACCCCCTCAGGCAAGGCTGCCTGCCCGTCGGCGAGCCGATCGCGTATCTGGCTCCAGAAAACCGGCAGGTCGGTGGTCGCATCGCGAGCCTGTATCTTCAGAATGGCCAGGCCGGGGCGACAACGGGTCTCGATCTTCTGCACATCGTCCAGGGCCAGCAGAGTGCGTTCCAGACGGTCGGCCAGCAAATTCTCCACCTGCTCGGTCGAGGCTCCCGGCCAAAGAGCCACCACCTGTCCAAATCGAATCGGAATGTCGGGATCCTCTCGACGTGGAACCGTTTGTTGCGCGAACAGGCCCCAGGCCAGCACGGCCAGCCAGAGCAACCCCGCCAGCACCCGATGTCGAGAGACAAAAGCCGTCATTGCGTCTGCACCGCCAGCCCGGGACTCAGACGAAAAGGCTGCAGGGCCACCCGGTCCTGGGCCTGCAGACCCTCTTCCACAATCACCTGCTGGTTCGGCTGCAGGGCTCCCACCACAACTTCCCGACGTCGGGCCACGCCCTTTTCGATCACATATACGTAGCTCAAGCCGCTGTCAAAGGCCAGGCTGGATACCGGCACGAGAATGCGCGGATGGGCCGGGCCCACCGGTAAGTCGAGCCGCGCCAGCATGTTGGGAAGCAGGTGCAGTCCTGGATTTGCCAGCTCAACCTCGATGGGGAAGGTATGGCTCTGACTGTCGGCCTGATAGCCCAGTCGCCGTATCTGCCCCGAGAAACTCTTTCCTGGTAGGGAGGCGCACTCCAGCCGAACGCTTTGATGCTCGTTCAATTGCGGACGCAGCGATTCGGGCGCGTCAAAGTGAACCTTGACTCGATCGATCTGACCCACCCGGCACAGCCCGGTTCCCGGTCGCACGCTATCCCCGCGTTCCACCAAGATTTCCAAGATCCGACCGCTAAAGGGGGCGCGAATCTGATGCCGATCCAGCTGCACTCGAGACTCCTCAAAGACAGCCTGCTGACGCTGGATCAGGGCGGCAGCTTCTCCCAGCTGATGGCGCAGCGCCTCACTTTGCAGCGGACCCGCCTGGGCCAGCTCCCAGCCTGCCCGGGCCGTCTCCAGATTGGCCTCTGAAGCCTGCTGGTCTTCACCACGGGCGCCCTCCTCCGCCAGCCTTAAGCCCTGCTGACTGCTGACCTCGCGCCGCCGGGCCAGTTCCACGGCCAGACGGCCCCTCTCCCGGTCCTGGTCGGAGATGGCCCCCTCCTTCCAGAGCATCTCCAGTCGTAGCCATTCTCGCTCACTCTGTTCTGCCTGGGCCCGAGCTGCCTGCCAGTCGGCTCGGGCTGACTCCAACTCCTGAGGTCTGGTCAACTGGCTTTGCTTTTGCCGTGAGGCTCGAGCCGAGCTCAGTCCGGCCCTGGCCACACGGCTCTGCGTGTGCACCTGGACACGGCTGTGCTCCAGGTCGGCCTGCAGACGACCGTAGCCGGCCTGAGCCTGACTCAAGGCTGCCTCCGCCTGGCGACTCTGCAAACGAGCCTGTTCCGCATCCAGTTCGACAATCAGGTCCCCCTGGCTCACCGGGTCACCCAGCTGTTTGAACCGCGTAAGCACCGGCGCACTTACCTGAGCCATGATCAACGCACTGCGCACCGGCTCCACCCGACCGCTCAATGTCACCACGGAACGCAGACTGGTGGGCTGAATGCTGAGTGTCTCGATAGACATCGGTGCCGGAGCGCTTTCCGCCACCCGCGGCGTGGCCGTCAAGCACCAGGTGACGGCAAAAAGTACAAGCGCAAACAAAGTATAGGGAAGACTGGAACGCATGAAGCGACCTCCGGTAGGAGTTGTAGCTTCAAGTTAGCGCATGATGTTAATGTCGTCAACATAGACTTAGGTCTTAGTATCCCCAAACCGGAGGAGCTTCGCTCTCAACGAATAATCCCTAAGCACTTCGGAAAGGGGGCGTCGTCATGCGAAACATCACCACGGGAGGGCTAATCCTTCTCTACGGATTCCTCAACGGGGGCTCCATCTTTCTCGGCAATCCCAGCCCCGTCGATTGGGCATTCGACTCGGCCGGCATCGGACTGGTTCTGTTTGGGGCCTGGAAAGTCTACCAGCAGCGACCCTGATCTTCAGCCACTTCGACCGGGCCGCGTCGCGAGCACCGGTGAGGCTCGGAGCCCTACCACTTCTGCTTAGGCTTTGGGCTGGCCCGCAGCATGTTCACCATTGTCGCTTATGAGGAGTCCCCTCGGCCGACAGCCTATTGCCAGGTCAAAGCTCCATGCGCGTTCAGACGGTTGCCATCGGCCACTTTGGTCTTCAGGTGGTCCAGTTTGTCCGCACCGTTCAATACCTTCTCTTTGATTTCCGCGGCTGTCGCTTGAGGATACATCGAAGCCACCAGTCCGGCGACGCCCGCCACGTGAGGAGTGGCCATCGATGTACCGCTCATCAACTGATAGCCGCCTCCCGGCTTGGCGCTCAGGATATCCACTCCGGGCGCCGCGATGTCCACGTTTTTAACCCCATACTGCGAGAAGCCCGCCTTCTTGTCGTTGCGGTCGGTGGCGGCCACGGCGATGTTGTTCGGGATATCGTAGTTGCTAGGATAGTTTGGGAAGATGTCGTTATTCCACCCATTGTTACCGGCTGCCATAATGTGCAGGGCAGGGGAGGCCGCGAAAGCCTCTTTCTGGGCCTCGCTGGCACCTCCACCACCCCAGGAATTGGAGGTGATGGTGGCCCCCATCTTGGTGGTGTACTCGATGGCCCGTAAGATAGCAGCCGAGTCGGTCGAGCCCTCGTCCGAGAAGATCTTCACGGCCATCACATTGGCGCGGTGATTCACACCCACCACACCCTCGCCATTGTCGCCCACTCCGGCGATCGTGCCAGCACAATGGGTTCCGTGGCCGTGCCCGTCCATCGGGTCGCCATTGTCAGCGAAGGCATTGTATCCGTGAACATCGTCGATCACGCCATTGCCATCGTTGTCGATACCGTCTCCAGGAATCTCGCCGGGATTGACCCACATATTGGCCTTCAAGTCACTGTGGTTGTAGTCGATGCCCGTGTCGATCACGGCGATGATTGGGGCGTCGTTACGGCCCGTGTGGATGGCCCAGGCTTCGGGAGCATCGATATCGGCATCGACCTTGCCATTGTTCTGGCCGGTATTGTGCATGCCCCAAAGATCATCGTTCAGGTCATTTGGCACAAACTGAGCCGGGCCATCCTGCTGAGCCGGGCCCGCCGGAGCTTGCTTCCGCTCGACCAGCTCGTTCTTGGGGAGCGTGTAGATAAAATTTGGTTCTGCATAGGCGACCCGAGGGTCTTGCTTCATCTGAGCGATGGCCTGCTCGGTGGAAAGATTGCCGGGCAACTTCAGTTGCATCAGCTGCCCCCGGTCCAAAAGGCCCTGGTCGCCAAAGTCAAAGGTGTCGGCCACGGTGGCGCCATACTTTGCTGCGAAACCGGCCTCCGAGGTGAGCGAGGCAGAGTCGCCCTTCAAGCGAACAATCACCTCACCGGGACGATAAGCATTGGTTGTGTTCGTGATCATGGTCTAGCCTCCTGACGAATATCTGTCTGGGGCTATTGTCGCACTTAAGAAACTCTTAAATCGTTAAAAATAAATGAACTCCTGTTTAAACAGGCAACAGGCTGTCAGCGGCCTTGCTCAAGTAGTAAACCAGGCCAGCGGTCAGCTTAAAAGTCTGAGCCGGTGTACCATCGGTGGCAAGACCATTAATCACGTGAGGATACGGGTTGGAAGGCTTGCCGCCCATCCAGCCAGCGTGGTCGAACAGGTAGGGATTCCATTTGCGCAGCACCAGAATCTCATCTGACTTGGCTTTCTCACGATAGGCTTCGCTGCCGTCGGGGCCGTGCACCACCACCATCACATCCTGCTGACGCGGCATTTTGGGTCCAACCACCTGTCGCAGTTCGGCTCCCGCGACACTGCTCATAAGGACCAGTCCAAGCAGAGACTTGCTCAAAGCGTTCATTGTGAATCGATCTCCCCAGTGTTTGTCTTCTCCTTCTCAGACCTCCGAGAATTTCCCCAATACCGGTCGGTCGACCCATAGACCCATAGCCCTGCCTTCCGACCCGCAAACCCGAAAGAAGGGCCCTCGGCCAGGTAAGTAGACTTTGGTCGCCACCTCCTTTTCTGCTCCTAACTTCAGAACAGTCGTGCCACCCGCTCGTCCGTCAGGGCGACAGCCAGGCGGTCTTCGAAATACCAGACTCGGTCATGCTGGCATACTCAAAGAATGCTGGAGCTTTGGTTGGATCCCCGCCTGACCGACTTCTGAGTTTCGACTCTCGTGCGGAAGCAACCGTGCCGGTCAAGTGCGAGACCTGGTCTCATTCACTCGGGGAGGGCACGGCCTTCGACGGTTGCACCGCAGGGATAAAATGGCCTGGAATGATTTCATTGCTGAGAAGTTTCTTGGATTCGGTGATTCCGGTCATTGGATTCGTTCGCGCAGTTGGAGTGCTGAGCAGATCCCCTGGCGGGAACGTTGGGACGCTCCCGATGCAACCGAGATCTGCGATTTGGTTCGTCTCCAGCGTCAGGGGAGCAGCTGGCAGGTCACGGATGCTATCGACCTGCTGGGGCCCGTCCCGGCGGATCGTTCTCACCTTCGCCCTGTCCTTCAATCGACCCATGGGACCCTTCGAGCGTGTGAGCTTTGTTAACGGCGTCGATCCCGGCAAAATCATGCGCGCCATTGAGGCCTGGCTGGAAATTTCTCAAAGCTGAAGGCCCCGACCGTTGCTCGCCCAATATTACCCCGCAGACCCCCAAGATGGACCGAGATGAACCCTGGAGGCGAGCAAACATGGTGATATCCCCCTCAGCTTCCTGGTTCATTTTCGGACTGGCTGACCTGTGGGTTGTATCTCAAACGGGAGCCAGCTCAGATTTCTTGAGCATCGTCATCCCGGCAACCAGCCTGGCGACCTTGTTTTTCTCTCTCTGTATGACCCTCAGCCTGGGGAGGTCCCGTAGCTTGCTGGCGCTTGGATCCATGGGATTGACTGCCCTCTATTTTCTCCTTGCGTTACCCTTCGTTCGCATGGGATGGCACTCCCCGGTCATCGCCCTCTGGCTGGTCATCAGCAATGGAAAGACAGCGCTCCATCCGCTTACAGTGGCCGGACAAATTCCCCTGATGCTAAGCCCGGTCTATTTGCTCTGGAAGTCCAACCAGAGCCTGGCCATCGCCCCCTTATCCCTGGCCATCCTGATTTACTTCATTCCGGCGCTTGTCATTTGTTTCAAGCGTCGGGGACTAAATGCCACCGATTGAATGGAGGGTTATCGTCACTCGGCGGGTGGAGCCGCTGGAGACTTGTTCAAATTTGTCCGGGCTGAGCCCGGCCTCAAGTCCCGTCACTCTCAACGTATAGGCGGAATCCCCATCGGGACCCCAATAGTAGTTACCTGGACTCTCCTCGACCGTGGCCGGCAACATTCCTTCGGGCTTGGCGCGCCAGTGCTTTGTCAACAATTGCGCCTGCTGCCCTCCGGTTAATTCGCCAGTCCAATACGTGTCCAGGGAATTGAAGTCGTGCTGCAGGTTGGAAGCAAAGTTGACGCCGGGCACATTCAGGATGTTCGTAAAGTACGTTCTGGCCGAGCTCTGTTCCTGGTAGTAGCAGCCCGCAAAACTCAAGAGGAAAAGGGCTACCGCGGCCCTGACCCACGATTTCATCCCGCCCCATTCTTTGAATCCCTCATTCCCCCTCCGAGACACGGCTTTCGCAATGCGAGCTCGTGCGAAAGTTGGCTTGAATTTCAGTTCTGGCCCATCCTGGGCGTGGGTCCCACCAGGGACAGCCGAGAGGCCAGTTGAAAAGCACTCCGGTTACCCCCGGTGGCTCGGTTCTTCGCGCCACTGCAGTCAGGCGCGAATCGAGGTGTCAATGGAATGCTCGAGCTGGATGATTTCTTAGCCCTGGAGACATCCCAGGGAGTCTTTGATTCATCGGGACAGTTCTCCCTCTCCCGTGAGAAGGCCCTGGAGAAGTTGGCGGCCTTTCAGTTGCCGGGAGAGATGGACTGGTTGCTAAAAGTTGTGCAGGCGGCGGTCAGGGCTGACTTTCTTGAAATCGACCTTCGCCTCTCTAAGAGTCAGGCTGAATTTCGCTTCTCAGGGGCGTGTCGCTGGCGGTTGGAGGATATCGAAGGCTCGTTTTACGACCCGGAAAGTGGAGGCGACCGTTCGCTGCAGGCTTTGAAGGAGGCCCTTTGGAGTGTCAGCTTGCACAACGCCCGTCCGTTCTGCCTGGTGGGGGAGAATTGGCCGGAGGCTCTCTTTTGGAATGGTGAGCAATTTTCACGCCAGCCTGCGAATTCAGCCAACTTGACGCGGCTCACGGTTTCTCACCGCAAGCGCGGAGACAGCGGTTTTCCCATTTTACGAGAAGTTGAAGCAGCCCGGAGAAACGCCTCCATTCTTCAGCACTTGCTCCACAAGGCATTTCCCTGCCCCATTCCCCTTCGAGTTGATGCTCGCCGAGTCGATGGCTTTCATTTGTGCCCTGGTCACGGCCTGAGTTGTCGCAGTTATCCCTTCGCATTGGGACTGTTGACGGGCCAAATTCCGCCACTCCAATGCCCGCAGTTAGCAGCCCCTGATGAACCATCCTATGTTGAAACCAGTCTACATCCAGAGCTCCGAAAACTGGTTGCGCCGGACAGCAGGGCTTCCCAGCCTGTGGCGGCGGCAGCCCTACTGACCGGCCACGTCGGACCAGTCGGAGGTGGCCGGGACACCAAGTGGAAACCATTCTTTCACCCTTGCAGAATCTATTGGGTAAGCGATGGAGTGGTTGTGGATTGCCGCGCCTTCGATTTGACCGAGCGCAGTTGCTCCATTGGCCTGATCGCCTCGGCCGAAGGACTGGTCACCGACCTTTCAGGCCTGTGTTTACAAGTCAATCGGGAATACCAGGATCGACTGGACAAGGTTTGCCGATTGGCCGATGACTTTGTGGTCCGAGCTGACCTTCATTTCGAGGCCATGCTCGAGAAAGCTCGGAGCAGTGGGAAATGGATGTTCGCTTTGATGGTGGTCGGCGGTGTTAGCGTGACCACTCTCAATCCCGCTTTCGGTCTTTTCATGACATTTTGTGGGTTTAGTAACTATTTCACCAGAGCCAGCCAGGAGACCACCATCAGCAAACAACTGGGTGAAGACTTGCGACTTCTGCAAAGGGACTGGCCAAGGCTGGCGGGGGGCTCCAGGCTGCCAGGATGAGGGAGATTAATCCTGAAGGCATGCGCGGAGCAGGTTGGCCTTACAAAAGTGGAATCCTGTCAGCAGTGAGACGTAGTCCTCCGCCCCCAGGAGCCGGCCTGAGATTTCTCTCACCGAGTACCCGCGCCTGCGCAAATCCTGAGCCCGAGCGAGCAACTCGGCTAGATAATCTCGTTTGGCAAGCAGGGCCTGGCGTCCGCCGGCCACATGCCCCCGATGAGCGCAGAAGAGTTCGGCAAAAGGCAGCGCTAAGACCCGATCCAGGCTCTCCACTTCCTGATCCAGACGGTGGCCTCGCGGGGCGTAACGAACTCGCGATGCTACATAGAGGTCGGCAGAGAACAACCAGCCCTCCCGCGTCTCGAGAAAAGAGCACATATCCGGCGAGTGACCGGGGCAGGGAATGGCCTGCCAACGATTTCCGGAAGCGTCCTCAAAACGGGCAAAATCCTTCAGCCCCTCGGCTTCGACTCGGGGCGGAACCCCCCACATCACACGTCGATAGAAATGGATGGGAAAACCGTCCCGCAGGGGGGCCAGGGCCTCCTCTGGGGCCAGAACCCGAGCGCCGAATTGCTGGCGCAAGTGGCCGGCATTACCGCTGTGATCTTCGTGATGATGAGTGATGAGCACGGTCTCAACGGGCTGTTCCGTCGCGAATTGGCGAACCTGCTTCCAGCGATTGGGTGGGCCCGCCTCAATCAAGGTCGTGCCTAAGCGGAAAACCACCGCCGCCGAATTCACCCCCGTGTGGAATCGGCCCACCCGGATCCCCTGCAGGCGACCGAAAGCCAGCCTCTCGTGGGCGCCTCTAAACATCACCTCAGACCTTTGGTGAGCGCGACTGAGTTCCTAGTGAGGTGAAATGGGAACTCCGCCGGGGAAGACCCCCCTGATCTTTCGCTCACCCCTGGAGGTGCTGGTCCTGAGAGTCGAAGGCGAAAGGATGAGCAATCGACTGGAGATCCAATTTCACGACGGGCGGTGCATCCCGCAACTTGGCCTGGGGGTTTGGCAGACGCCCAATGAGACGGCGGTGACGGCTGTGCAGGCCGCCCTGCAAAGTGGTTATCGGCACGTGGACACGGCCGCCATCTATGGCAATGAAGCCGGGGTGGGTGAGGGGCTGAAGGCCTCGGGCCTGGCGCGCAGCCAGGTCTTTCTGACCACCAAGCTCTGGAATGACGACCAGGGCTTCGACTCGACCTTGCGCGCCCTGGAGGCCAGCCTGAAGAAGCTGGCTACAGACTATGTGGACCTTTACCTGATTCACTGGCCTTCCGCGCATCGGGGACGGTATGTGGACTCCTGGCGTGCGCTGGTACGTTTGCAGTCTGAAGGCAAGGCACGTTCCATCGGGGTCTCTAATTTCGAGTCGGAACATTTGCATCGCATCATTGGTGAGACCGGGGTTACGCCCGTGCTCAACCAGATCGAGCTGCATCCCCGCTTTCAACAACGGGCCCTGCGCCAGGAGCACGCCCGTCTGAAGATCGCCACCCAATCCTGGAGCCCGCTGGGTCAGGGCCAGTTGCTGACCGACCCCATTGTGCTGGCCGTTGCCGCCAAACACGGCAAGACCCCGGCTCAGGTGGTTATTCGCTGGCATCTGGAGAATCAATTGATCGTGATTCCCAAATCCGTGACGCCCTCGCGCATCGTCGAGAACTTTGCAGTTCAAGACTTTCAATTGGATGAATCCGATCGCTCCCAACTGGATTCGCTCGATTCCGCTGAGGGCCGTATCGGCCCCAATCCGGCAACGGCTACTTTTTAGCCCTTGTCCAACTCATCCGTTGCCCGCGCGGGCCGCCGGCCTAACCCAGCCCCAAGTATTGGAAGTTGGTGAAAGCCGGCCCGGCCAGCAGCAGGAAAAAGTGGCCTGGATCTTCCTCAGTCAGCCGTATGCCAGAGGGGACGGAAAGGCTGCAGCTCTGACCTTCCTGCTGAAGGATCACGGTCAGACTCACTGCGGCTACGCGATCTTTCGGATTCAGGGCCAGGGTTGGAAGCTGGAGCGACTTCGGAAAGCCGAAGGCAGTGTCAACAGCTTCAAAGACTGACGGCTAGGCCTGGCCATAACTCTCTTCCAACAACTGACGCACCAGTCCCCAGTCCGTGTGGGCGTCGATGCGCAAGGACAGCCAGCCTTGGTGAGCCAGGTAGGGAGTGGGGAAGAAGCGCTCGTCTGCGGCATAGGCCAGGGCCCGTACGGGATCAGGCTTGATGGCGATGGACGGCGCGTAGATCCCATAGGTCGCGTAGGAACGCTTACCCGTGTAAAAGGTGGGATGGCCATGGGAGAGTTTTTCCCGAGTGCCCTCCAGCCCCAGGCAGATCTCCCGCACCCGGGCCAGCGCGTCTTGCAAGACCTCGGCCTGGGGTTGGCTGGCCCAGGCTCGCTCCAGCAGGGCCCGTAGACCCGGGCTGGAGAGCTGGCTGGCCTGTTTCACCTTCACGTGGCGCTGACGCTTGCCGGTGCCTTCCAGCAGGCCGTCCGGGTCGGCCAGCTCCGCCCCGAGCGAGAAACCGATGGAGACATGCTTTTTAGCCAGGCTGATCCAACAGACGGTGTTGCCCGCCCCTTCCACTTGCTTGAAAAGCAGATAGCCACCCCAGGACGTTTCCACCTCCTGGTGGGCCTGGGGATGGACCGAGAGCACCAGTTGACGGGCCTCTTCGGCCAGCTCACGCACGGTCGGGCTATGGCCCTGCAGCAGTTGTTCAAAGCTCATTCTGGGGGGTTCGCCGGAGCGCCCTGAAAATTCCCCGCTCTACCGGGGAAATTCCCCGACAGAACGGGGAATTTCCCCGACACAGGCTCTAGCGTGGTTGCAGAGTGAAGGTGGAGAATCCCACCACGGCCGGGTTGGCTCCGTCATTGTAGGTGGCCGTCACCGTAACCACCTTGGGGGTGACGGTGGGCTGGTTGGCCGTCACAGTCCCACCCGGGGTGATGGTGACGCTGGGGTCATCCGAGGTGAAGGTCACAAACTGGGTGCCGATCTTGTTGTTAAAGGTGCCGTCATTGGTTACCAGCGTGGGCGTGAGTCGCTGGCTGGTGGGGTAGACTCCGGCCACCACCACCCGGTTGGGACTGAGCAGTAGTCCCTGGGGAGTAAGGTCGGGCGTCAGCGGCGTGGCGGCCAGGTTGGCGGTCAGACTGCCGAAGCTGGCCGTCACCTGAACCTGGTCGGTGGGGCGAATGGCCTGGCGGAAGGCGATGTTGCCAGAATCTCCAGGACCGTTGCCAATGTGAGCTTTCACGTTGACGGAGTCGGAGCTGCCGTTGATGGTCAGGCTCCAGACCGCTCGGTCGGTCACGTCCAGCTTTTTTTGCACCGGATTGCCGTTGGCGTCGCTCACCGAATAGACCAGGAGGGCGCTGCACTGGGAGGTGTTGACTCCGTTTTGGATGGTGATTTGCAGAGAAGGTTGATACTGGGCCGTAGGAATATCCGCTACCAGTAGCGCTGGAATTTCCAGTGGCGTGGCTCTCGTGTTGGGATCTTGCGGTTCTTTTGGGCCATCCGAGTCACTGTCGGTGGTGTAGGGACCGATACTCTGGTTGCTGTCGTTTTGGAAGTTATAGATGTATTGGTTGCGCACGCGGTCGCCCTGGATGGCGTTGGCTTGCTCGGAGGTGTTGGTCCAGACAAAGCCTGCAAAGCCAGGGGTGCAACCGCTGTCCTGGGTGTTGAAGCTCTGCAGCGTGGTGGCATCCAGGGACCTTCGCAAATCCTGGATCTCGGCCAGGTTAGGAAGTCGCCATTTGTAGCCTTGGAGCTGGTAGGAAGTCAGGAAGGAGTAGACGCTGTTGAGGCTCATGCTGCCGTTGGCACTAAATTCCCAGACCTTGTTGTTGGTCAGGTCGACCAGGATGTCGTCAGGAACGGAGGGATAGGGCGACATTCTGGGGGGCACTGCAGCCAGCAAATCGCCCAGCTTGGCGCCCAGGCTTCCGGCCGGAGGCCAGATCAAAAGGGTGTCGGTGGTTGAGGAAGGGGCCTGGATGCCGCTGCTGGGAAATAGCTCCGAGGGGGTCACAAAGGTGGTCAGCTTCAGAATCGCGTTCTGCCGTTTGGCGCTAATAAAGTATTGGTCCAGGTAGCGTTCGGCATCAAATCCCAGCACCGGGTTGCTGGCGTGGGCCGCCTCCACCAGCATATTGGCCGCCTGCAGTTGATAGCTCTGGTAGTAATCAGCCTGGCTTTGCAGGTTCTGCTGGGAGGCGGTGGTGACCAGTCGGGGGGAGACTTTGCGGGCCGTTAATTCCATCAGTCCGGTCGACCCGTTACTTGGAATCTGAACCTGGTCGATATTTTGAATCCAGGTGCCGTGCTGCAAGATGTCGGTAATCAGAGCACTGACCTGGCTCTCATCATAGAGGCCGTTCACGGCATTCTGATACTTGGCGTTGCGGTCGGTAATCTCGTTCAGGTTTTGGCTGATGGATTGCACCAGCACGCTGTCAGCCAGGTTCTGAACTTGATTGATCAGTTGGTTCAGGTCATTTTGAAGCTGTGTTAGCTGGGCGGAGATCTGGCTCAGGGTATCCGTGATTTGGGTGTTGGAATTGTCCAGGCCAATGGCGCTCAGTCCCCAGCCCAGCGCCTTGTTGGCCAAAAATTTGCCGATGGTATCGCCCAGCCCGGAGGCGAGTTTTCCAAAGTCGATGTCGCCGGTGGCCACCTTTGGCGCCAGTCGGACCGAATCCACGGCTGTGACCAGATGGTTCAGGTGAGCGTCAAAGCCTCCGTCCAGCCGGGCATCGGTCAGGAAGTTCTTTTCCGAGAAGCCCGAGTGGGGATGGCGTAAACTGTGTTGATAGCTGGGGCGTCCGAAAAGATCCAGGGCCTTCAGCACTTTTTCTTCGGCCTGGACAAAGGACAGCTCGGGGTGGAGCCGGTGATAGCGGGAAATGATGGTGGTCACGATGTTCACGTGCACTACCGTGGTCGGGTTGGGAAACTGGGTCATCTCCGTCTCCAGGTGAGCCAGCTGTCCCTCGACGTTCGTTTCCACACCCACCCACAGGGGGACCGGCACCCTGGCTGCGGGAAACTGGAAGTTGCCCAGGTCCGACAGTCGGGCCGAGCGCGAGTCGCTCAGTAGCACTCGGCCGCCCTTGACCGGCGCGTCTACCTGGACTTTGCCGAAGATCCGCGAGACCGCCGTTTGGGTCGTCCCGCCGGCCGGGGAAAAGTTCGAGAACGAACTGGTATCGCTGCCACACCCCGAGATTCCCAGAATCACCATCAGTATTGGCGCCGAGCAACGCGCCCTGAGTAAAGTCATTAGGCCTCCAAAGATTCGAACCTGATATGGTCCGCTGAGCCTAGTCCTCGGCGCTTAGCAGTTTCATAGCAACGGGAATCAGACTTTGCGCCCGGGGTCGTAAAAGAGGTAGAGACTTCCGTTCGGGGCAAACTGCAGATCGCGCACCTGCAGGCCTGGGTTGGGCACTTCGCCGAGAGACTGCAAGCTGGAGCTGAAATATTCCAGGCTACCTCCCACCAGGTCGGCGATGGCCACCAGTCCGTCCTGGGGGCGAATGGCGATGCCTCGGCAGCTTTGGAAGAGCCCGGCTCCTTTCCCGGGTCCTCCATAGCTTTGAAGGAAGCTTCCATCCTGGGCAAAGACGAAAAGCTTATTCGCTCCCGAGTCCACCACGTGCAGGTTGCCGTTGGCGTCCAATGCCAGCCCACGGGGATAGTTGAGGCGACCGTTGCCAAAAGCGGTCAGCAGAGCGCCGTTCAGGTCAAAGACGGCCACCCGGTGGTGGTTGGCGTCGCTGACAAACACTTTTTGACCGCTGATGACCAGGTCCTGGGGGAGATTGAGGACGCCCGGTGCGCTCTCGAAGAGATAAGCCCCGTTGGCGTCCAGAACGACGAGTTTTCCCAGTCCGGAATCGGCCACCCAGGTGCGGCCCTGTGCATCCACGGTCAGGGCGACGGGTTGGTTGAGTTTGCCCGTGGTCAGGCCGCGCTGAAGATAGCTCCAGATGACCCGACCATTCGAGTCCGAGCAGCGGATTTCGCTGGTGCGCGGAAAGGCTTGATAGAGATTGCCGTTGGCTCCAAAGGCGGGCACCGCATCCTGATCTAACCGAGCCAGCAGGGGAGGCACAAAGCCTGCGCTCCCGCCTCCGGCGGGGACGGAAAGCGAGTTACCGGTCCCGAGCGGGGCCGCATCTTGACTGCCGCAACCGTTGAGAACCACGGCCAGACCTAACCATTGCAGAAAATTTCGTCTTTTCATGTACGCAAGACCCCTTTAATTGAAACTTGGATAGAGACCATAGAGCGCGCAGACATAGCTTGTGCCTGGGCTTCCGGCTTGAGCCGTTAGAGGAGTCAGCTGGGGGAGCTGAAAGGTGGTGGTGAAGTTGCCACCATATTCATTTCCGACGATCGTGTAGAGCGCGAAATTATCATTCACGTTCAGAAGGGTCGGATTGGTGAGGAGGGAGAATCCCGCCGGCCCGCCTCCGAAGACTCCCGCCCACAGGCGGATTTCTCCCAGCATGGTTTCCACCGGCGCAAACAAAGAGTCGTCGGCATAGGCGGGATAGGCTCCCTCGGTGCAGATTATATAGCGTGCGCCGTTGAGCTCCGGCAACAAGGGCAGTGCAAACGTTTGCGTCCCGTCCCCGCCGTAGTTGGCTCCTACGACCGAGTAAAGCAAGTCATTTTGGCCGATGTTCATGAGCGAGCCATCGCAAAAGGCCCAGTTGAGCGGTGCCGTCGAGCCGGCGAAAAGTCGGATCTCACCGATCATGCCTTCCAAGCCTCCCCCCGAGGGATAGGCGCCCAGGGTGCAGATCATATATTGGACCCCTGGGAAGGAGAAGGTGACGGTCTGGAGTGGCTTGAGCGAAGGCAGAGCGAAGGTGGTGTTGGCGGTGCCCCCAAAAGCATTCCCGATCACCAGGTAAAGTTCCGAGTATTCCGCCACGTTGAGTGTCTGGCCATTGCACGCCTGCCACTGATCGGGAATTCGAGTTCCCGCAAAAAGGCGAATTTCGCCCAGTGCCCCATAGTTCATATAACGCGTCCCTCCCGCTTGGTGAGTCTTGTTGAACTTCTAGCCTTTCGGCCGGACAGGCAAGGGACTTAAGGGAAAGCTCGGCTTATTCCAGGCGGTCGCGATTGTAGCGAATTCGGTCGATCAATTCGCGGCATTGGCTGAGAAAGACGGCGAAGTCCTGATCGCTGCGCAGCGCCTCGTGAGTGAGTTCTTCCAGGGCCTGGACTTTGAGGTGGGTGACGCGGGTATAAAGCTCATCCAGGAAGTCGCGGTCGCGGGTATGGCTCAGAAGTTCGCGTTCGAAATTGATGGTTTCGCCAATGAATCCGCTCAGACGAACTTTCTGAGAGCGGATTTCCGCCTCCAGCGATCTTTGCTGGAGTCGTCGCGATCGTTCCACCACCAGCCAGAATAGGGCCAGACTGGCCACCAGCAGTTCCTTGATGGCGCTCAGGGAGCTCAGGAAGGCGGCTGCCGTGGACAGACCTCGATAGGGGTCAAAATAGCTGTGAGCGGCCGGGTGCATTGAGGTCAAAGACCAGGCCGCCGCCTCCTGCTGCCTGTAAAGGGTCGGAAATTTCAGGCGCATCCGGTGTTGGAAGAGAGCGTCCAGGACATGCGAAATCATCCGTGGAGAACTTTCGGCTGTGCCAACCAGCAGACAAGGGATGGCCAGAGTCTGAATGTTCTTGCGCGGGACCGGACCTTCACCGATGAAGATGCCGGCCGGAACGCTGGTCGTGTGGAAAAAGGGATAGAGTGTGGCCAGCGCCGGAGCCTCATCGATGGGGAGTAGCTCGTATTCTCCCGTCTGCATCAGCTCAATCAGGTCTGGATTGGTCAAGGGGGTGGCCAGGAGGGCCCCGTCGGCGCTCTGATCCTGGGCCAGGTCCTTGAAAAAGAGGTCGGTCTCGCGAACTTCTCCTTTCAGCCGATAGTGTTCAAGAATGCGAATGGCCAGCTGGTTTGTGCCCGAGAATTCGCTACCTATCAAAATCTTTTTGCTCTTGAGTTCGGAGATGTGCTGAATGTGTAGCTTCCGGCGCACAATCAGTAAGAGTACGTCAGGATAGAGTGGGGAGACAACCTCCACTCCCGCCAGATCGGTGGCGCCACCCTTGACGATGGCCAGATCGGTCTGGTGCAGTTGCAGACGGTCAACGCTGTCTTTGGATCCTTTGGCATCGACCGTTTCCGTGGGATAACCTCGGTCGGTGAGAATCCTGGCCAGCGCCCTGGCCAGGCGTTGGTCATTAGACTGGTTGACGCCGGCGGCCAGTCGAATCGGTCTCGGTATCACGTCGCGCTGCGCCCACCATAGTCCGATGGAGACCAGCACCACCAGTCCCAAGAGCCATTTGATCCATCTTCTCACGGTTCCAGCCCGGTAGCCCTAAGATCATGAGGTGTTCGCTCTTCCAGCAAGAAATTGAGCAGAGCTTGATTGAAGGCCACAGGAGTCTGCAGCATGCATGAGTGGCCCGCGTTCGGCAAAACGACCAGGCGAGAGCCGGCAATCGAGTCCGCCATGGAGACGCAGACCGATGGTGGGGCCAACAGGTCTTGTTCGGCACCCAACACCAATGTGGGCGCCTTAATGGCCTGCAGGCGGCCGCGCGTATCGTGGCCCCGCAGAGCCTCCACCTGGCCGTCCAGGCCTTGAGCATCCAGAGGATAGGGATGCAGCGCCAGGGAGGCTACGGCCGCATCCAGGTTGCCGGGCTGGTCCAGGAATTCGGAGGTATAGAGCCAGGGAAAGAGCACTCGCCCCAGGAGAGCGGGCTCTGCTTTCAGGCGTACGCATCCCGCCCAGCTTTCGGCAACCGCCATAGCGCGGCCCCCAAAGTGAGAGGAAGTACAGGCCAGAACCAACTGGGATACTCGTTCTGGGTGGTCCAAAGCCAGCCGCTGGAGGATAGCGCCCCCCATCGAATGCCCGACCATGGAAAGCCGCTGCAGGCCCAGGTCATCGAGAAGCTCCAGGATGTCCTGAGCCATTTCGGCAATGGAGTAGGGGCCTGGAGGTTTTGGGCTGCGCCCCACACCGCGATTGTCGCATAGAATAAGGCGGAAGTGTGCTTGCAAGAGCGGAGCCTGAAAGAGCCAGGAAACCGCGTCGGAAGCGAGGCCGGCCACCATCAGGAGGGGGGGATTCTCTCCACCCGAGTCTTCGAAATAGAGCTTCAAAACAGGACCTCCGCCAGACCTTCGATTTGAGACCGTTCCGGATTCTCGGCGTCCCTGAGGTTTCGTCCCGCCGCTCGAACTCCTTCGCCCTGGAGCATTTTACAAGTTGCGGGACAGGCGCTACCATGCACTCATGAATACCGATCTCCGCGCAGCTTTTCTCCGAATTGTGCTGACCTGCTCTTTGGCCTGCCTTTTCAGCAGCTCTGTTCAATCCGCTCCAACCGGCCCCATCCAGGTGGTCTGCATCGGCGATAGCCTGACCCAGGGGGATGGGGACGATCAGGGCCTGGGATATCCTGGGCGCCTGCAGGCCGAGCTTCCTAAGGGAAGTCGGGTGACCAACCTTGGCAAATCGGGTTGGACCAGCGAGATGGCTCTCAAAGGCTATGAGGGTAAGCCTTCTCAGCTCAGCCTGGCGCTCAAACAGAAGCCCGACCTGGCGCTTATCTGGCTGGGGAGTAACGATCTCTGGTACCTCTACGAGTACGCCAACCCGAATGCATCTCAGGAGAAGGCCGACCTCAGCCGGTTCGAGCAAAATATCGCCATCTTGATCACCCGGCTTCAGGCTGTCCATTGTCGGGTGGGTCTGGCCCTTCTGGATGACCAGAGTCGGCGACCTGTGGCCATTCGGGGCCGAGCCTTCACGGGCATCAGCCCGGCCGAGCTGAAACAAATGTCCAAGCAGGTGGCGGCCTACAATGCGGCTTTGAAAAAACTGGCCGCTCAACATGGCTGTCTGCTGATGGATACCGCCAAGAGCGATGTCTTCACCAACCCCGCTCTGCTCAACGAGGACGGGAACCATCCCAATGCCTCAGGTTACGCCAGATTGACCGAGCTCTGGAAGAAGGCCATTCCCTAGAATGGCCGGTCAATTCGACGAGAGGGGAGCCCCTTTTCTAAGGGGCAGCGGCCGAATGCCTCCCGTTATCGTAACGTAGGCATTCAGGACCCCCTTTCAGGCAGCCAAGGACTCTACCCTTCCTGTGCCTAATAGGCCCGTCTGAAAGGCGGTTTAAGTTGAAGAACCTGGTTCGATTTCTGAGCATTATTCTATTCTCCGCGGTCGCCTGGGCCGCCATGGACAACACCTTTGTCAGCGGCAACTTTAGCTCAAAGGCGGAGACCTATACAGCCAAAGATGTGGTCATCGCGTTCTGGCCCCGGCTGGGCGGGCTGGAAAATTGCCTTGAGATTAATTTGTTCGCTACCAAGCTCAGTGCGGCCGACCGGAAGGCTTTTATCGATTATCTTCCTCAGCAAAAGCCGGACGATTTCAGGAACTTAATGGACTCAAAGAACGCTCCTTCTAAGCCGTCCTTTTTGAAGGGTGCCCGCCTGATTCTGAGGTTCTGTTACAGCACTTCGCCGAGCGATTTTGGCAACGCCAAAATTTGGAATAATATGACCAGCCTCTATCTGCCAGACGGTGGTTTCGAGGGAGCTGCCGTGCCGGTAGGAGCTGGCATGGGCTCCGGAGGTTCGAATATGGGTGAGGGTTTGACCCTCAAGCTCACCGGCCAAAACCGGGCTGGCGAGCTGATCAATTTTCAGAGCCGGTATGCGCCCCGTAAGCCCGACTCGATGATGATCAGACCCTACGAGCTTCAAGCCATCAGCCCGCTGGTTGTGGTCCAACCCTCTAAAGGCTGAGTCGGCGCGCCTCGTCCAGCGAAATCAGACCCTCGCTGGCTTTCACCTGGGCGTCCTCGCCCAGATTCCAGAGCCCCTCGTCTTCAGCCGCCTGACGCAGTTCGGTCAGGCTGGCCCCGCTGGCCAGAAGTTCTCGCAAGCGGGGGGTGATGACCAAGACCTCATGAATGCCTGTGCGTCCTCGAAAGCCCGAGTTTTTGCATTCTTCGCAGCCACGACCTCGCCAGAACGAGCCTTGCTCGGTTTCATGGGGCTCCTTGCAGTTGCTGCAAATCTTCCTGGCCAATCGTTGAGTCACCACGCCGCTGAGACCTTCCGCCAGCATGGTCGGGGAGGCACCCAGCTCCAGCAGCCTCGGCAACACCGCCAGGGTATGGGCCAGGTCCATGGTGGAGACCCCGATTCCCTCCGAGGCGGAAAACCTGAGCAGGCCTCCCAGATGATGGCTTTCTAACTTGGGAAAACTAAGCACATCGGGGTCGAGCTGACGTAACGAGTCCAGCAAGTCGGGGCCATCCTGCTGGCGATTGCGCTCCCCGCAGACGACGTTGATCCCGTCATTGAGGTGGCCCAGTTCCACACCCATATCTTCTTGATAGGAAAGCACGTGGCGGCTGGCTGTGGCCAAACGATTGAGAAAGAAGCCGACCAGGGTCGAGACTCCGCTTCGTGAGGGACCAGTCACTACCACCAGGCCCCTCGGGCGGTCGAGCAGCTGGTTTAAGTGATTGGCGGCTGTCCGGCCAACCCCTAGCTCCGCGAAGGTCAGCATGGGCCGAGTCTTGTCAATGATCTTGACCACGGCCTTGTCCCCGAAGGGGCAGCGGGCAAAACTCACCAGCATTTCATAGGGATGACCATCGTGAGTCAGCTCAAAACGATTCGAGGCCAATACACTTTTTTTCCAGATTTCCACGCCCGCCATCACTTTCAGTCGCGACAAAACAGGCTGATGGATGTGCTTGGGAATTCTCATCAGTGGATAGAGTATCCCGTCGATTCGATAGCGCACGTCGGTGTACTTGGATCTCGGGTCAATGTGGACGTGGGAGGCACCATCCACAAAGGCCTGGCTCAAAATCATGTTGACGACGCGAACGATCGGCGCCTCGTCAACCATCTCTTTCAACTTCTCTAAAGTCAGGAACTCGTCGTCGTCGTACTCGTAGTCCAAGGGCCCCATATCGGTGGCCGATATATCCTTCATCACCTCGATCACTGCGTCGATCGCGGTCGTGCCGAAAAAGTGCTCCAGCCCGGCCTGAATCAGCTCAGGCTCCACCTTTCGGGGCAAAACCTCCCGGCCAGTAATCAGATGGACATCGTCCAGGGCCACCACGTCGAGAGGATCGGCGATGGCCAACTCGATCTGTGAGTCACCATTGTGGAGAGCCAGACCCAGAACCTTGTAGCGCTGACAGAGGTGCTCGGGCACACTGCGAATCGCCTCCGGCTCAATCGAGGCCAGAAACTCCTGGACCAGGCGGCTTTCGGCCCAAGAACCGCGGCTTTTGAGCTGTTCGAGGTACTCGCGAGCCTGCTGCAATTGGTTTTCGTTTAAGTTGCCGAGCAATTCGGCTAAGAGGTTCTTTGTATCGGTAGCTTCCACGGTGCGCTCTTCGACTGGAACGATTTGCACCCTTTAGAATTTGCTCAACGGCCGATTTGCCGCAAATCTTCCTGCATGGCCATACCCTGAGTGACTCGGTTGGTATAGCTGTCTGCGTGCAGGTCGTCTCCAAGAAAAAAGAGTTCGACCTGGCCCGTTTTGAACAGGCGAGCCGGATAGGTCGGTCCACCCTGGCCTGAAACGCCCACGACTCCTTTCACCGAACCTTTTATCACCCGTTTCACGCGCACCTTCGCCAGCGAATCATAGCCGAGTGGGTCCTTCTTGACCTGGACGACCTCACCGACGAAGACCTGAGTGGAGCGTTCCAATGCCTGCCTGGCGTTGGCTGGCGGTTGACCTGAGGGGGGCGAAGCCAGCAGGGGTGAGCCTGGCCTGGATAGCAGCACCAACAGCAAAAAATACTTTCTCATCTGGCAGTTTTTGCCGGATTGTACAGCGTCCCTCCCTTTAAGCAGCGGTGTCGCTCGGCCGTAGCAAGTGGTCCGCCAGATAACAAATGACGACCAGAGCCAGACCAGAGGGGCAGACCAGAATGATCCATTCAAAAAAGGCCCAGCCCCGTACGTCGTTGGACCACTCTCCGAAAAATGAAGGCGTGCCGCCGGCCTGATAGAGGGGGAACCAGACCGCCACGTAGCCCAGGGCGAGATAAAAGGTGGCGCACAAACCGTTCCTTCCCCAACCTGCCGGACCCATCAGGTAAGCCAGCAGGCAGAAGAACCAGAGGAAGCTCAGGTACGGATGATAGCTTGGAACCTCGAGGATAGGCAGCAGATATTCCATGGGCTGATTCTAGTTAACAGCGTTACTTTTGTCAATGATGTTATTCATGCCCAAGGCCCGCTCCACCATTGATGAGTGTCAGTCTTTTGGGCCCGGGATTCAGTTGGCTTAATTCCTGAAAGGAACTACCCGATGTAGTGGATGGCTGTGTAAACCAAGGTCAACATAGCCATCAGATAGGCCAGTCCCGGATTGTAGTTTTCGCTGTTGCTCATACAGCCGACATTGGTTGCGGGGAGTGAATTTACTTGTTTGTTGTGCCAATCCAATCGTCCATCGGTGCCACTTCCTGTAGAGGAAAGGTCCCACTCTGTCCTGATTCAGGCCTTTTTCATGACCGAATGCTAAGCTCCAGCCGGAACGAAAGAAAGGAATGACCAGTATGATTGAGTCCTCAGCTATGGCCACCCAACTTGCCCGAAGCGGAGCCGCCCGCGTCCGCCAGGGCGAGACGCCTGAATTGAAGCGAGCGACCAATCTGACCCGGCTGCAGGCTCAGCAGAATATCGATTACTTTGAAGAAGGCTTTCGCGAACTGCAGGCCCGTGACAACGCCGATGGCAATGTTTCAATCCACATCTTCAGCGCTGGCCCGGACCAGGACCCGGCCCCGGGCAAGGTGCGTGTAGGCAATTTGGAAGCCGAGTTTGAAGGCACCACCCGCAACGGGACCCGCTACAGCGTGGAGGACCGAGGTGACGTCCAAAAATACAAGTCCTACCGTTTTGAAGAGTCCAGGGTGGTGGTCTTCGAAGCCACCGTCAAGCCCAACAACGAGGTCAACACCAGCGTTCTAATCCTGGACCGAGAGAACCCGGAGCGCAGCCAGATCGGCCCCAGCAGTTCCGATTGGCTGCTCTCCCTCTAGGCGATTTCTATACGTCCAGACTGGAGTGCGCGTCCAGCGCCTCCAACTCTTCGTCCTTGGACCATTCTTCTTCATCCCTTTCGGCCCGCACACTGCGTGCGCTCAAGATTTCATCATCGTTCTGGGGGGGCATGGCGTCAAAGGCCGTTTCCGGGGCACCCGGACCCCAGGTGGCACGCATTTGCTCGACCGTCGGAATCTGGTCGGGCGAGCCATCCTCGCTCGTTACCGGGTCGCTGGCAATTCCCAGCTCGTCGTCCTCGGAGCCTTCGCCGGTGTCTTCGCTGCGAATATCATAAGGGTTTTCGTGCACCCGCATCCCCTCCAGTTGATTGTCGATGGTGGGGGGGATTTTTTTGTTACTGTCCACTGTGTTTTTGCTCCTTCGTCATTCTGTCCTGATCCTAGCACTTGGCCGGGCTGAAGCCAGATCAGGGGGTCACGGCGGCGATAGGATTGATATACTTTGCAACTGGCTTTGTGAGCCTTTGCACAGAAGATCGTCTCAGATTGACTTAGAGTAGGCGCATGCGTTCGGAATCACGCGCGGCTCTGTCCCGCCTGCTGGCTGCGGCCAAACGTCTGTTGGAGCTGAAGCGAATCTGGGATCGACAGTTTGAGCATCCGGTGACGCGGCCTGTCCTGAGCCAGGAACAGATTGAGCGATATCGCCAGGAACTTCACCTCAGTCCCGATCAGGTCGAGCGCTTGCGCCAGCGACTGCCCATTCGGCTGTCCGGTGAGCAGTTGCTACATTTACAGGAACGCATGCGCGTGGCTGTCCCGGCCGAACAGCCTGAGCCCCAGCCTCAGCCCCTTGCGCTTCACCTCCCCGGGCCGTCAAAGCCGGTGGATGTGCAGGGTTACTACGATCAGGTGAGGCGGGCCAAATGGCGAGGAATTCCGGAGGAGATGCGGGCTGGCTTGAGAGTCGATCGCTGGGGGGTTGTCTTCAAGAAGAACCCTGAAGGTCGCGGCTGGAAAGAGCTCGGTTCGGACGACGATTTCGAGATCTTGCCCAACTCCAGCTGGTAAGTCCGCTTATTCTCCGTCGCGGAACCAGACCGTGCGCTGCAGGCGGAAGCGTTCGCAAGGGTTGCCGCGCAAGTTGCGTAGAGTTCCGCCTTTAACCTCTTTCTCCATCACCAATGTAATGCAGAGCGGGTTGGTGATCGGTGGGGGAGCACCATTGGCCTGATACGGAGCGGGTGGTTCGGGCTGGTTGGGACAGGTGATTTGCAGTGCCTGAAGGTTCTCGGCCAGTCGACGCCCTTGGAGCGTGCTTCCCATGTTCATTAAGTCAGCCTGGCTCCCTCCGCGAGTGGCCACCGATTGCGATTGCGTGGCCGAGCTGGTTCCCCGATAGAGGGCCGTCCCTACTCGAGCATAGAGGGTGAGCTTGCGGTCAAAAATGGGAGCGGGTGGATCCACGTTGTTGACATCGACGACTTTATGCAGGCTCAGCACGGTGGTCAGGACGTTGGCATCGTTGGAGTAGAGGACCCCCACGCCGGCGGGCGTGCATTGGGTGAGGTCGCTGACCATCCAGTCACAGGCTTGCATTGCCTGCTGCTGCAGGTCGACTCGCACGTGATTGCGGGCCGTGGAGGTGCTGGTGGCGTATAGCACGGTTGCGGCCAGAGTCAGGACCACCAGACCCAGGCCAGCCGCCACCAACACTTCCATCAGGGTCAGACCACGTTTCAAAGCGTGATTTCTCGTACCAAGATTCGCTTCATTTTGTCTTGCAGCTGGACAAATTGATTGGGGTCAAGCTTGATGCTGCCGTCCAGGACGGAGCGTCCGTGGAGTGTCCTCAGGTATTCGGCGTAGTTCCTGTCATACTCAGCCACGCGCTCCAGGGCCAACTGGATGTAGCGCGCAAACTGCTGGTCGTGCTCCGGATCGCTAAACTGGTCCCCCCAGAGAACCGTGGCCCCTGGTTCCGGCCCCAGAGTCTGATAGACATAAGTGACGTAGTCGCAAGGGCTATTAAAGAGCTTGCCGCTTTTGGTGTGCAGAGCAAAGACAAACTGCATAGGCCCACGCGTGCTCAATCCCGAGTTGGCATCAAACC
This sequence comes from bacterium, assembly GCA_018266105.1. Classification (GTDB taxonomy): domain Bacteria; phylum Vulcanimicrobiota; class Xenobia; order Xenobiales; family JADMJV01; genus JADMJV01. The sequence goes on from JAFEBA010000006.1 coordinate 115,998, forward strand.
CATTGCCATCCCAGCGTTTGGTCCACCAGAGACTATTGATTCCATCCAGCGACAGCGGGCCCTCACTGTTGGCCGGGTTGGTCCGATCCCGTTCGCGCTTTATTTGCTGTTGAGCCAGTCGGTACCAGGGGGTCTGAGGTAGCAAAGGATGGTCGGTCAGGCCCGAGTTGGGAGGTAACCCGAGTGAATCGCCTCCGTTGCCGTGCTCCATCAGAGGGGGGAAATAGTCGGCTGCCTGGATGGAACTTAGATCATGGGCGAACACGGTTCGATATTCATCGCCCACTTTGTCCAGAAGCGAGTCCCGATTGGGCAAAACCGCCGCGGCGTCCAGTTCTTCCAATTGTTGGGGGCTATAGGCCAGGTTACTCAGGGAAGTGGTGTGGTGATTAAAGATGATGCGATCGACGGTGTAGTCGTCTGGGTTCTGCCCTTTGGAGGCGGCCCAGGAGGCGGGCCGTGACCAGTAAGGGTCGGGCGTGCCTAGATCGGGCTGCCAACCATTACTCCAGTCCACTTCGATGCTGGCTGGATGGTGGATGAGGTTGACGTCGGTCAAGGTCATGCGCGAGCCCTCCGCGCCCGACTTGTTGCCCAGCACGGTGCCCACCAGTTGCAGACCCTGAGCCTGGAAATCGCCTTCCGTGTAAATCACTCCCCGAAAGGTGTTGGCGTTCATCTGTGCGGGATTGGTGGCCTGTCCGGTCAAGCTGACGTTGCCGCCAGCCGCCAGGCCCACCGAATCTGTGGCGCTGAGGCTGGCCCGACCTTGCACTGACACGTTGTGGGTGGCCATAATCACGCCCTTACCGTGCACCCCGCCCTGGATATTGATATTGCCGTCTACGTAGAGAAACCCGTCGTTCAGATTCAAACCACCGCTTACGTTCAGGTCGCCCCGGTAGCGCAGCGCCGAAGTCACGTTCATTCCGCTGTCGTAGCGGCCTCCAGCCAGGTTCTGGTAACCGGATTTCATGAGAGCCGGATCATAGTTTGCCAGATTGATTTTAGGGATTACAGTGGGCTCCGCTCCGCCACGGGGGGCGCCCTGAATGGTCACGAAACGAGCATCGGCGTGCAGGCTACCCACCGCCAGGGCGTCACCGCTGATCAGGGTTGGGTGGGCCGCGTCCGCTCGCAGATCCACGGCCGGATCGCTGGCCTCGTTCTTCTGGCTGTTGCTGGCCAGATGGCCCGGTTTGATCTTCTCTTTGGGAAGTGCCTGCAGACCGTCGGCCAGGTCTTCTAGTGAATCCACGCCCATGACCTGAAGGTTCCCGTTGGAGCGGAACTCACCGGTGGTGGCCAGCGCGTATTTGTAGGGCGGAATGGCCAGGATCGTCTCGAGAGTCCGTTTTTCGTTCCGATAGAGGCCCTGGCTGATAATCTGCATCGAATGGGGCGGAAGGGTCCGCTGGTAGGCGGACACCGCCCGGTCGCTGGCCAGATTGTTGAAGCTCGGCGGGATGCCGAAGGCGCCGCTATCGAAGCTGACCCTGCCCACTCCACCATTCACCGCAACTTCAAAGGAGAGCGAGCCCGACGGTGGACCTTGAGGCGTGCCCAACTTGGGGTTCTCGCAAATGAGGCTGACCAGGTGCTGGGCGGCTGCCTCGGCATTCAGGCGCGCCAGTTGGGCGTTCTCGCGGCGGTTGGCCACGCCCAGATGACTGACGCTAACGCCTGCAACTGTGAATGCCAGAATCACGCAGAGTGTGCTGACCAGCAACACCGAGACCAGGCTCGAACCGGCTCTTTTCATTTCGCAATAGATTAACAAGTAAAGGTCCGTTCTGCAAATTCGGGAAGAGAGCGCAGGTGCGTAGAGGACTGACACTCTTGGAAACGATTTTGGCCACCTTTGTGGTGAGCCTGGTGCTGATGGCCATTTTGCAGATGCTCCCGACTTCGGCTCTGGCCAGCAAGAAGGCGGAGTGCAAGATTCAGGCCAACGCGCTGGCGGCTTCAGCCCTGGACTCTCAGCTTGCCCGCGGCTTTACGGCCATTTCACAGCAGCAGGGTCAGGATTTGGAACTCCCCGAGGTGGAGAGCGGAGGAGTGGTTTTTCACCTCACAGTCAGCGTAACGGATGCTCCTCAGCCTCGGCCGGGCCTGCTGAAAGTGGTCCGCTGCACGGTAGAGTGGAACTTTGCGGGCCAGGATTTTAGGACGACTCAGGAGGCCTGGGCGTCGGTGGTGCGGGGGGGTTAAGGTCGCGTATGACCCGAGGGGCGTTTAGCTGCGAGGGTTTGTATGTCCGGCGTTTGAGCTGATGGGGCTGGCGTCGAGGGGGAGTGGCCGGAGGTTGCGCCAGCCCAGCCGCCAGCAGTGCGCAAACCAGACAACCCGCGAGCGAGAGCGGCACCCCGTAAAGCTGATAGCGTTCGAACACAAACTGCCAGCGGCCAATGCGTAGAGTGGTGGGGGGTTTGGGTCTGGGCAATTTTTCCAGCTGGAGTTTGAGCGAGGCCAGCGAGGCCGGCCGTCGGCTCGGGTCGGCTGAGGTGGCCGCCACCACCAGCTTGCGCAGGGCGCTGTGGCGTCGGTACCCATCGCGGGCCAGGCTTCCTCCGCGACGGAGCATTTCACCCAGCAGGTCGGCCACGGCCTTGACGTCGCCGCGCACGTCCAGCCCATGCTCGTCCCCGTTGTTGAAACTTAGATTGAGGCCGCCGTCCAGGCCTGGACCCAGCACCTGCACGCGTCCGTCCTGAATTCTCAGGCTGGAAAGGCGGCCATGGCCCCAAAAGATGGGCCGGGGAGCCTGGTGGCACTCTTCCAGCAGCGAGCACAGCTCGATCAACCAGGAGATCAGCTTGGGCAGGACTGGGGCATGCAATTGCAGATAGTCGCTCAGACGCAGGCTGGCCGGTAAGGGAGTGACCCAGTAGATCCGGTCCTGGTGCAGTAGAAACTTGCGAGGCTTAAGCAAACCCGGATGCTGCAGGTAGGAGAGTGTCTTCTCGGCCTGGGCAATGGATTCAAGTGCTCCAGTCCCGGCTTCAGGGCCGCGAACCAGCAGCCACTCATCCCGACCGGTGGCCAGCTCCAGCACTCGCCACTGACCCGCTCCGGGCATCTCAGAAAGCAGTTCGAAGCCCTCAATCTGGTCACCCAGGTCCAGTTCGCTCACAGGCTGTTCACCAGGTTAACCATGGGCAAGATCAGAGAAACGGCTACGATACTCACAATCAGGCCCATGACCAGCATGACCATCGGTTCGAGCAGACCGATCAGCGCGTCAATGGAGCAATCAATTTCGTAGTCGTAGAGATGGGCGATTCGCTGCAGCAACGGTGGAATGCGGCCCGATTCCTGGCCAGCCTGAACCACCGAAAGGAACTGATCCGGGAAAAACCCCACCGCCTGCAGGCTGCGGTGAAAGGTGGCCCCATCGCTCAAGAGTCGGACTGCGATCTGGATGTCTCGTTCCAGTACGGGATTGACGCTGCTGGCGGCAGCCATTTCAAGAGCTTCCAGGACGTTCATTCCCGATTCCAGCTGCAGAGCCAGGGCCCGGGCGAAGCGCGCACTGGCCAGGTTGCGCAGCATTCGTCCCAGGACCGGGCGTTTCAGACCCCACCCGTAAAGCGTGAGCTGGACTCCTGGGCGTTGGGCCGTCAGGTAGAGCAAATTTGACAGAAACAGCAGAGCCAGCAGCAGCAGCAGAGAAACCGGCCACTGCGCCAGTAGTTCCGCAATTGCCAGCACCACCCGGGAGATCCAGGGCAGGTCGGCCCCCTGGCTTCGCAGCAGAGGCAGAATGCCGCCAAACAGAAGCGAGGGAGCTAACAAGAGCAATATCACCGTGATGGCCAGCACAAAGGCCGGGTAGGTCAGCGCACCTTTGATTTTGAGCGCCAGGCGATAGTTTTTCTCTTCGTGATCGGCCAGGTTCAGCAGCAGGCGGTCCAGTCGTCCCGACTTCTCTCCGACCTTGACTAGATTGACGTGAAATCGAGTGAAGCATCCGCTCTGCTCCTTCATTGCCTGCGATAGAGAACGACCCGTAAGCAAGTCCTGGGCCAGACTGGAGCAGATCGACCTCATGCATGGCTCTTCGGATTGTTGAGAGAGGACGTCCAGGCCTTGATGAAACGGAATGCCAGAGGCGGTCAGCAGCGACAGAGAACGAAAAAATACGACTCGCGACTTACGCTTGGGACTGGGTCGGGAGACGGTTTGCACCCCGGTATTGTTACCGGCAAACCCCCAAGAAATCAAGCAATTGCGAAAAGTGGAGAGGGAGGGCGACCGAAGTTGGCCAAACTTGGCGCGTGCGTTTTCTGCTCTTCTCCATCTGCCTGCTGCTCACGGGACTGACCTGGGGCGAGCCCGTCCAATTTGTGGCCGATCCTCCTGTTGAGGAAGTGGTGTTGGAGAATGGCCAGCCGGCCGCATCCCTGGGTTCTCAGCGTTTCGAGATACCCTATGGCGGCGGATCTTACCAGATCATCGTGCGCAGTCGGATGGGCATTCAGGCTCACCTCGATCTGGCCAATTTGCCGGATGTGCTGACAGAGCACCGGGTCGAGGTAAAGTACGCCGGGCTGGCCTATTGGATGTATCGTTTCCCACCAGCCTATTTGCTGCTGGCCGCGCCCCTGGCCGCTGCCGGGCTGGCCTACCTGCTGTGGCGACGGTCCCTGGAGCAGCACCGCACCCATCACTGCCTGGAGCAGAGCCAGCTTGGGGCTCTGCAGGTCGATCCAGCCTACCCCTTGCTGGGAAGGAGCTTGGGCGCCTACCGGCTAGAGGCTCCCCTGGGAAGAGGCGGGATGGCCACGGTCTATCGTGGTCGTGGCCCGGCTGGTGAGTTGGCCGTAAAAGTCATCGGTGTGGAGTCGGAGAACGCCGAATTTCGGACCCGCTTTGAGCGGGAGATCAAAGTCTCTCAAACCCTCAGGCACGAGAATCTGGTTGAGGTTCTGGATTGGGGTCAGGACCAGGGTTACCTTTATCTGGCGATGGAGCTGGTGGACGGCCAGAGCCTGCGGGACCTGCTTCCGCCTCAAGGCTTCGGAGTGCAACGCGCCCTGGAGTTGTCTGACGCTCTCTGTGCGGCTCTCGAGTATGCTCACCAGCGCGGAGTGGTTCACCGCGATCTGAAGCCGGACAACGTGATGGTGACAACCCGGGGAGTGGTCAAGCTCATGGATTTTGGTCTGGCCCGCAGTCACGAAGTCCAGACCGTGACTTTGACCGGTCAGGCTTTGGGCACCCCCAACTATGTACCCCCGGAACAGGTGTTGGAAAAGTCTTCCAAAACCAACCTCAACCCTCGTTCCGACCAGTATTCTCTGGCCGTAACCGTGTACGAGCTGGTGACTGGTGATTTGCCCTTTAAAGCCGAAAACGCCATGGCCGTGATCTGCAAACATCTCTATGATCCGCCCGAGCCCCATCCCGCTCTGCCTGCTCCCCTGCAGGAGGTACTGTTTCGTGCCCTGGCTAAGGATCCGCAGCAACGCTATCCGAACATCGCCGATTTCCGGCTCGCGCTGGGCCACTGTTTGCCTTGAGGCGTGCCTTCCTGATCGCACTGGCGTCCGGCTGTCTCTGGGCTCAGGTGCCTCCTGAGCCAGTGGGAGTTATCTTCGATTGCAATCCACCCGTTCAGTCGGTGCAAACGGCCAGTGGGAGTGAAGTCAGCCGACTGGAAGATAACCATTTCCGCTTCAGTGTGGATCAGGGAATGCGCAACGGTGATCTGGCTTCGGGTCAGGAGCGAAGCTTCAAACTCAGCGGCTACGGATATCAAGGTTCGGTTCGTCTCACAGCCGAACAGGCGCGCCAGTTGGAGAAGGCTCATCACTCACCCCCTGTCCTGAACTGGGAGCCCACCCATTGGCAGGCCGCGGCGCTTGTCCTGGCGGGTCGTTTCAAACCTTTCTTGGTCCTGACCGGCTTGGGGCTGGCCTGGTTGCTGAGCCGCTGGTGGAGTCGCCGCGCCCGGCTGTTGCCGCTGCTGGAGCGGCAAGCCCGTCTGGAGCAATTGATCAAGCCGGACTCCGATCCCCTGGTGGGCACGGTGATCGGTCCCTATCGTTTGCTTGAGCGACTGGGAGCGGGAGGAATGGCCCGGGTCTACCGTGCTGTACCTGACCACAGCCTTGAGGAAGCGGATGCATGCGCCCTCAAGATCGTGCGCCCTGAGCGTGACAACACAGAATACCGCCAGCGCTTCGCCCGAGAAATCGCGGTGAGCATGACCCTGGATCACCCCAACGTGATCCGCGTGGTGGATTTTGGAAAGCATGAGGAGGTCGACTATCTGGCCACCGAGTTGATCGAGGGCGTGACTCTGAGGGAGAAGATTCCCCCTCAAGGTCTGACCGTGGGGGAGGCGCTGGCTCTGTTCTTGCCTTTGCTGGAGGGTCTGGAATACTCCCACCGGCGCGGAGTGGTGCACCGCGATTTAAAGCCCGACAATGTGATGGTAACCCGCCAGGGATTGGTCAAATTGATGGATTTTGGACTGGCCCGCACGGCCGGGCTGGATCAATTGACTTTAACAGGCGCCATGATGGGGACGCCAGACTATATGGCCCCCGAGCAATTCGGCTCGCGACCTCAACCCGATCCTCGGTCCGACCAGTACTCAGCTGGATTGATTCTGTATCGAATGCTCTGCGGCCGTTTGCCCTTCGACGACCAGGACTCGATGGCCCTGATGTATTCCACCGTGAACGAATCACCGCCGCCCCCCAGTCGTTTCCGACCGGACCTGCCGCCTGCCTTGGAGGCGGTCGTGATGCGCTGTCTGGAGAAGCAGCCCGAGAAACGCTTCCCCGGTATCAGCGCCCTGCGTGACGCTCTGGTTACTGCTTCTCAGACTTGATCAGGGTGTCACCCAGGCGAGCCGGTCCGCTCTGAGACCAGCTTTGCGGATGCGAGTCGACCACAACCTATTCCTCGCGCAGGGAGGCAAGCCTGGCCCGGGCACAAGAGGTTTGCTCGGGTTCATGGTTTAAGGTTCTTGAAATGACCACAGTGAGGAAGCTGAACCTCCGTTTTCAAAGGGATTTTCCAGGTGCCCTCACGGTCTTTCTGGTGGCCCTGCCCCTTTGCCTGGGTCTGGCTCATGCCTGTCATCTGCCCCCCGTGTCGGGCCTTGTGGCCGGTGTGGTGGGCGGAGTGGTGGTTGGATTCTTGAGCGGTTCCCAACTGAGCATCACCGGGCCCGCTTCCGGCCTCGTACCGGTGGTGCTGTTCGGACTCGATCGTCTGGGTAGTCCCTCGGCGTTCTTTACGGCCGTGGCCGTGGCCGGCCTGCTGCAGATGCTGCTGGGCCTGGCCCGCGCGGGGGCCGTCAGCCGTTTTTTCCCGGCCGCGGTCGTGCGCGGCATGATGGCCGCCATCGGCCTGATGATGATTTACAAACAGATTCCTCACTTACTGGGCTATGATGCCGAGAACTTCGGTGTGGAAGGCGGCTCGAACTTGCAGTCGCCCCTCTCAGCCTACCCCCTGGATGTTTTCCCGCTTGTGCTGGGCCTGCTCTCACTCTTGTTGATGTCCTGGTGGGAGCTACGCATGCATCCCAGGCGAACCCGAATCCCGGGTGCTATCGTGGTCTGTGGCCTGGGGATCGTTTGCTCCAAGCTGGTCGAAGTGATCCAGCCGGGCCTGGCTCTACGCTCCGAGCATCGGGTGCAGATCCCGCTCGATTGGTTCGCGGTCCACCCCGGTCCAGATTGGGCCGCACTGGCTCAACCCCAGCTTTATTGGGTGGCCTTGAGTCTGGCGCTGATTGCCTCAGTGGAAGCCCTGGTCGCTCTGGAGGCCATTGACCGGCTCGACCCACAGCACCGTGTGGCCCCACCTAATCGGGAGATGTGGGCCCAAGGGTTGGGCAATCTGCTCAGCGGACTGTTGGGAGGAATGCCCATGACCTCGGTGGTGGCGCGCGGCAGCGTGAATGTCTCGGCGGGAGCGCGCAGCAAAGCCGCGGCCATCGGCCAGGGTTTGTTGCTGGGCCTGACTTTGCTGCTCTTTCGGCCGCAACTCAACGAACTGCCCCTTTCCTGTCTGGCGACCGTCTTGATTGTGGTGGGGGCCTTCTTGATTCAGGGGCGGGAGGTCCGCGAGATCTTTTGCCAGGGTCCCACCCAGTGGCTCCCATTCCTAACCACGGTTGCTGGAATCCTGGCCGGAGACCTGATGATTGGCGTCTTCCTAGGCTGCCTCTCCTCATTCGCTTTTGTATTGGGAGGTCTTTTCGGAGCCACAGGTTTTTCCAGTGAGCGACATGGTCGGACGGTGGAGATCAAGCTGGCCAGCGAAGTCACCTTTTTTCACCGCTCGGCACTGCTCAAGGTATTACAGCAGCTATGTTCGGGAGATCAGGTTCACATCGATGGCTCAGATACGCGCCGGGTTTCCTATGACGTGCTTGAAGCCATCCAGGAATTTCGAAAGGGAGCACCATTTCGAGGCATTCGGGTGGTGGTGGGTGGTCTGGCCGGCATCCCCAGTCATAGCAAGGAGCACATTCAGCAGTTGGATGAAGAATATCGCTTATTAATTGAAAATAATAGGGAATGGGTGGCGGAGCGCCTCTCCGAGAACCCCCAATATTTCGAACACATGTCTGTGGGCCAGGCGCCCACCTTCCTCTTCATCGGCTGTTCCGACAGCCGAGTGCCGGCCGAATCCATCACCAAGACCGATCCGGGCAAGCTCTTTGTGCATCGGAATATCGCCAATATCGTCAGCCACTCGGACGTCAATCTGATGTCGGTGCTTCAATACAGCGTGGAAGTACTGCGTGTCCCGCATATCATCGTATGCGGTCACTATGGTTGCGGAGGTGTCCGCGCCGCGCTTGGAAACACCTCACTGGGTCTGATCGACCAGTGGATCATCCCCATCAAAACCACTTTTGAGCTCAACAAAGAGGAATTGATGGCCATCTCTGACCTGCGATTGCGCGAGCGCAGAGCCATCGAACTCCACGTTATTGCTCAGGTTCACAATCTGCTCAAGACGTCCATCCTGCAGAGAAGTCTCAAGCACTATGGACGACCCAGGGTGCACGGCTGGGTTTACGACCTGGAGACCGGTCTGATCAACGACCTGGCCGTCGAGTGGAATCCGCGTGTCGATCTTCATCCCATCTTTCAATTCGACTTCTCCAGCGGTGAGGGCGAGTCACACTGACCTCTAGCGGTCGATCACCCAGAGGTGACGGGTGTGCTTTTGGGCAGCCTCCAGCAGGCTTTCGCGGTCGTATCCCGCCAGGCGCAGCTCGTCCACCTGGTCTAACCGAAAGACACGGCTGGGTTCGATGCTGGTCTCACCTCGCAGCATGGCCGCGCTCGAACGGTGGTGACCTTCGATGACCAAATACTTGGAGCCGTCCGGGGTGGGAATGTGCAACAGCAACTGGCCGTCTGTGGTACCCGCCTGATACTTGGCCAGGGTGGCCGCGTTGACGGTGGGAGTCCCGCCCTGGGCGAAAATGAGATCTTTGGTGGGCACGGAGAAGGCATAGTCGGGCCGAGCCACCTGAGCATTGCCCCAGTTGGCTTTGATAGACTCTTCCATCTGCTGACGCAAGGCCGCGTGCTGCTCCAATGACTCGGGTGTGCCCACATAAGCGGGCAGCTTGCGCCCAAAAAACCTTTCGGCCCAGTTCTGGGGGCGATTCAGATAGTCTTCGAAGCCCATGTTGGCGTCGGCTTTGCGACTCAGTCGAATGCCTTCTGGCGGCGATACCACCCCGGTGGTCTGCAGTTGCTGAGGCACGGGAGGTATATCAACAGGATTGATCCGTTGATTTTGGATGCCTGGCTGCTCCGAACGGGTGGTGTAGGTGCGCACCTTGCCGGCCCACTGGGGTCCCATTTTTTCGACCAGAGCCTCGACCGCTGCGCGGTCGGCGGCGTTGAGTCGGTCCTTGTCGATGATGACGTAGGTATTGTCTTTCAGCTTCTTCTCGACCAGGTTCACCATGTGCTGGTCGGTGTAGGCGCCGTCCACCGGGCCCGAAACGGGCGACTTGATGTCCCAGGTCTGGCCTTTGCCGCCCAGTTCCACTCCATCGGTCTTCTTGGGACCACGAGCCACCTCTTTCAGGTTGCCGCGCATCTCTTCGCGCAGCAGCACCTTGGCTTCACGGAAGCTGACCGGTCCGATTTCGCCCTGCTTGTCGGCGTCTCGAGCTAGATCTAGCAGCTTCTTGGCGGTGGGATTGCCCTTGTCGGCCAGGGTTTTGGCGGTCTCAATCTGGCGAAACTGATCCTGACGCAGCTTTTCCAGTTCGGCCTCGCGGGCGGCTTTCTGGGCCGCCAGGTCGAGCTGGGGCTCCGGGTTGACCTTGGCCTCAACCGGCTCGGTCTGCGCTGGCTTGAGCTGCTCGCGCAGTTGATTTACCTGCTCCAGCTTGTCGGGATGGGTTCGGGCGGTGGCATCCAGGGCGGCCTTCAGGTCGCCCCCTTCCAGCAGATGCTTTCGCAGTTCCGGCATCTCTTGAAGGGCCCGGGTCACACTTTGCTGCTGGTGAGCGGGCAGGGCCTCCATGGTCCGTTGCAGTTGGCCCAGATCCTGTTTGATGGTATTGGCGCGCCCGGCCAGCATCTCGGCGGCGGCTCGGTCGCCGAGGTTCTCACGCAGGCTGCCCAAGGTGCTCAGGCCGCTCTCATCCAGGCCTTTGCTCAGCGAATTGAGGCGATGGGTGTCGAGCATGGAGCGTCCCTTTTCCACCAGCGGGGGGACCACGTTGGCGGTCACGCCGCCGGTCACGGCTCCAATCTCGGCCCCCCGCATCCCGGCTGCACCCATGGTCTTCATGCCCTGCAGCACTCCTTCGTCCCAGGTACGGTCGTCGGCTGCGGCATAGGCCATGCCCATGGTGGCCCCGCCCAAAGCCCCATCCGCCGCGCCGCGCAGGCTGCGCGCCACGACTGGATTGCTCAGGGCCCGCATGGCCACTTTCTCGGTGGCCTGACCGGCAGCCGTCTTAAGCAGCGGGGAGGCGGCTTTGCCCACGCCGGGCAGAATCAGGTTGGTGGCCCCATCCAGGCCGCCCAGAGTGGTGTCCTTCAGGGCGTCGCCGGCTGTATATTCTTTGCCTCCCATGGCGGCCCGGGTGACCAGGTTGCTGCCGGCCCCAGCCCCGATGGAAGCCCCGGCCACAACCAGGGGAGTGGCCGTACCGGCCGTGAAGAAGATGACGCCGACAGCGGCGGTGGTGGTCACAGCGGTGGCCGCGCCCTCGGTGGCCTGATCTTTGCCTTCGCGATAGTGGTTGAGGTCGCCCTGAGCCCGGCTCAGCTCCAGCTCGAACTTGTCCGAAGTGGGCCCACGGAAACCTTCGGCCCGGGCCTGCTGGTACAGACCCTGTAACTGTTGATGCCGTTGGTCGGCCCGACCGCCGTCAGCGAAAAACGTGTCGGTTACGGTGGTGCCGATCGCGTTCTGCCAACCCTGACGCTCGTAAGCGTGGGTGTCGTTGAAGCGGCGCATCTGCTCGGCAAAATGGCCGGTCGGATCTGACTGTCGGTCGGGCATGCCTCTCAGCCACTGGCTGGCGTCGTGATGAAGACGGCCCGAGACGTCGCCCAGCACGTCCTGATCCATGTCGCGGCCCGGGTAGCGGCGAGCATAGTCCTGGCGCATCTCTTTCAGTTCCTGGGTCGAGGCTTTGGAAAGCACCGCTTCCAGCTCGGCCTCGGTCGTGCCCATGCCCACAGTGGCAGTGTAGATGCGCTCGGCCGATGACAGGCCTCCCCTGGTCCTGATGGACTCCAGCCTTTTTCGATCGGTTCCGGAAGTTTCGGCTTGAGCATCGCGCCAGCGGTCGCTGCTATAGGCTTGCTGATAGCGTCGGTTGACGGCCGCCTGGCGGGCCTGCCAGTCCTGCTCGGACTCGCCGGCGCGGCGCTCAAAGCTCTTTTCCAGCCCCTTTTCGTCCGTGCCCCAGCCCTCAAAAAGGCCGTAGAAACCGCCACTCTCGTTGCCCTTCATGGCTGTGCGCGCTACCGCCGCTTCAGCTCCGGCGTTATCCCCGAATTGTAGGGCCAGGGCTCGTCGATTTTGATTGCCCACTAAATTGCGGTCGATGTCTAGAGCCAGATTCTTTCCTCCGGTCAGTTCGCTGAAGCGGTCCTTAATGGCCTGACGTGAAGCATCCGAGAGAGCCTGACCGTCGGGACCACTCAGGGCCTGAAAGACTCCTTCAGCGTCCCGGTTGCGCAGCGAATAGGCGGCTTTGGCGGCGGCGGCGCTGCTCCGGTCTCCCGCCATCAGGGCGCGATTGGCAGAGATTTCGTGGTCGTAGCCCTTCCAGCGGCGGTTGAAGTCCTGACCGTAATCGCTTTTATACATTTCCCGATAGGCTGCCTCGATGGCCTTCACGTCTTCGGGCGAGCGCTGACGCTGAAGCAGATTCTCAACCTCTTTGATGTCACCCATCTGGTTGCGTAGTCCGATGGCGTCACCCTTGGCGTGGTTGCCGTCGAGATAGGCCAGCGCCCGGTCCTCGTCCGAGAAACTGAGGTCGCTGATCAGATCGCTACGCAGGCTGTACTTGTAGCGTTCCTGAAAACGTTCCTGAATCTGCTTCAGTTCTTCCTTGGAGCGTCCGGCCAGTTCGTTGAAAATGGCCTTCTCGTCGTCGGCTCCGGCCAGCGAACGGTAGAGCTTCTCGGCTGACTTTTCGGCGTTAAAGGCGGGCCGAGTTTCGCCATGGTTGTCCAGGCTGCGGCTATAGGTCTTCAATTCGGCCGAGAGCGGGTCCAGCTTGCTCTTGCCGTCCAGGCTGAGCTGGCCATCTTTGTCAGTGTGCAGATAGCGGCCGGTGTCTTTGCCCTGGTCGTCAAAAATGCGCTCGCGCCGACCGCCGTCGGCCTGAAAAATCGTCTCGCCGGTAAGTTTGTCATTCTTGTCAAAGCTACGCTGCGAACCGCCATGACCGGTCAGGGAATGTTCGCTTTCGGTGCGCGTGCCACGGGCCGGATCGTAGGTTTGGAGCTTTAACTTGTCGGCCTCGGCCTGAATCTCGCCGGTGAATCCTTGCCCATCCTGGCTGTGCCAGCGGGAGTGTCCATCGCGCTCGGCGCCGCGCTCCCAGCTGCGACCCTGAAAGTCGACCCGGTTCAGCTTGCCCTGATCGTCATAGCCAAAAGAACTGCTTCGATCCCCTGAACGCACTTCCGTCAGCTGGCCCTCAGCATTGTAGGCGGAGGCAGTGGTGCCCTTGCGGTCGCTGACGATCGAGCTGCCGTCGGGCTGCAGGTGCACCCGACCGTTGCCTTCGCTGGCCGAGACGCTGCCGTCGCTGTTGACCTGAGCGTCTTTGAGCTGGCGCTCCCCCTGGGCGCTGACCAGTTTGCTGAGCCGGTCGCCTTCATATTCAAAGCGAACCTTACGACCCTGGGCGTCCTGGGTGGAGAGAATCCGATCGCCCTGTCGCTCAATCTGCGTGCCGTTGTGCTGCCAGCTACGGCTGCTTCCGTCTTCCTGACGAAAGGTGATGTCACCCTTGTCGTTGACCTTCATCTCGCCGCGCAAACTCTGGCCCTGGGAGTCCTTCCAGGTGCCGTCGCCCTGCAGGCTCAGGCCCATCTGCTCGCCTTTAGAGCGCACTTCCAGGGAGTTGATTCGTCCCTCTTTGTCATAACCCAGGCTACGCATGCCGCCCTGGGCATCCGCGCTCAGTAACAGTCGGTCATCACCGTCGCGCAAGTTGGCGCTGCCATCAGCAAAGGCTTGCAGCTTTCCCTCGCCGATCGGTTGGCCGTTCTGATCGCGTGCCACCACCTCGGTGCCATTAGAAACTTCTCCCTGGCGCTGGTCGAGCAGCTGCTGGACCTGATCTTGTTTTCCACCTGCCTGAGCCGAATGCATCCGACTGGTTTGGGCGGTGCCGGCCTGGGTTTGATTCGGTCGGTCCGAGCGCTGGGTGTTGGTCTCGGCGGCTGAGCTGGTAATCAAGCTGTGGCTGGCAGCTTTGGGCTTTGCCTTCTCCTCAGAAGGTGCCGTGGCTTCGGCCACCATACTGACGCGAAAGTTGTCACGAAAGCCATTCAGCTGCTCGGCATTGGAGGCGTCCTCGCTCCCGCTTTCACCTGAGATTTGAGACTGGTCGGAGGGAGCCGCCGGCTCCGGCGCCGGAGCCGGGGCTTCCGCCGTCTCCACCGGCGCCGGGGCCGGAGCTTCTACAGACTGGACATCGACCGGGGGGAGACTGCTGCTGATTGCCATAGCCCACTCTAGGCTGTCCCCCCGGTAATGGTCCTTGGAAGTTGTTAACGCCCTGTAAATCGAGTACTGCTAGATTGTGAACCCTCAACGGTCAAAAATGGCTCTTGACCCTCGGGCAGGCTGGCAACCAAAGAGCGCTCCTGCCACGGGACTGAGCACGACCGCGCCAGCAGCCGCGAAAGGCAGTAAGGCTCCCGTCATCCACTTGAGGTTGGTGCCAACTTTGGGCGTGTCCTTGAGTGCCTTGGCCGCGTCCAGTAAGATCCCGGGAGCCTTGCAGGCCGTGTGGAAGGCCGCGCCCGCCCCTACAATCGCCATTCCGGCCACGGCTGAGGGCAGAGCGCGCAAAGCCTTGCTCCCTTCGCTGGCGTCATCCTTGGGCGGGGGCGTCCAGCCCGATTCCTTCCTGGTCGAAGTGTGAGGCAACCTCAATCGAGGTTGGGTGGGTTTGGAGGTTACGTTCATATCCTTGGCTCCGGTGACGGATGCGTGAAGAGGATGTGATAGATCAGCGCTGAGGGTTAACGCTTCTTTTCCAACCGTGCTACAGCAGTCTTTTGACTCGAAAGGTCAGGTCTGCCTCGAAAGTCTCCACCGGCTGCATGTCCAGACCCAACCACTGGCAAGTCCCGTGAAAGGTGCCACTGGCATAGCCTCCAACAGCCGGATAGCTGGTCACTTCCAGGGTTCCCTGTTTGACCACGAAAAACGGAGCTGTGTCAGGCTGGGGGTAGGCCGAAGAGTGGAATTCGAAGTGATTGGGCTGGCCGTTGCCCACCTCGAAAGTGCCCTGAGCCTGAGCGCGAAAGGTCATCATGACATTGACGTTGCGATTGTCTTTCGCGTTCGCCCCGACCAGGTTGATCTGGCTGTCGCTGGCATTCAGCACGGTCAGCGATGCGGAATAATCGTCAAACTGGCTTTGGTTAACCCCGATTTCGCGGTCGGCCGCCTTGACCTTCAGGGCAAAGCTGCCTTCGTCCACGCCAACCGCGCCCGGCTTGGGTTTGGCCAGCGGCACCGCCACCAGAGTCAGCACCAGGGATAAGAGAATCTTCTTGCGCATGGCCCGGGCTTCTGCGAGCTGTGCCTCGGACTCCTCTGCTGGATATCAAGGTACTATCGAAAGGACTGGAGTGACTCTTACTTGGTCAGTTGGCTGGCGGCGGGGGAGAGGGTGACGCTGTCTTCCAGGTGTCTGCGGGCCTCACCAGCGTGCTGTGCAGTGCGGGCGTCGTCTGCGTAAAGCTCGCGGGCCACTCCGCTTGACATGCTTGACTTCGGCGTGGGAGCCGAATTCGATCGCCAGGCGGCCGAGCTGTTTTGCATCATCAGGAACAGTGAGGGAGTGAGGTTGTTCATAAGCTCACTCTAGCCGTCGCCTGGCGCCGGCGGGGGCCCTGACTTGTAAATATTTAAGGCTGTTTGTAAACGGGCTTTTGCCGACTCTCTCGGGCCTTGTAGTGAAGCTAAGACATTTCTAAAACGATCTTGGCCTGTCGGTCGCGTTCAAGAGGTAGCTTGGTCCGTTGAGCGCGAAGAACCCCCGATGTCAAAATCAATCGATCAGGTGACTCTTTCCGGGGGCTGCGATGGCTTTAGCTTTCGCTACAGCGCCAAAGAAAATCGTCTGGAAATTCGCGAAAACGGCCAGCACCGAGTCCTGGACACGACCGGCTACCGGATCAACTCCGCCTCCTGTTCCAGTTCGACTGGCAAGGCGGTGCTCACCCTTTCGGGCCCGGAAGGCGTGGTCGTTTGGGAAGACTTACCGACGGGCCACTAGCTTAGCTGGTGCGCTGCAAAATCTGATCGACCAGGCTTGCCCCTTGCTGAGCCAGGTCCAGCCCCTGTTGCTCGAGCTGAGGTTCATTGGATGAAAAGGCCTGTTTGAGTGTGGCCGAAGCCTTGCGGAAGCTGAGCAAGGCATCGCTGCCCATCTGTAGCAGTTCTTCCTGGCCGGCGGGAGCCTGTAACTGCTGCAGTTGCTTCTCAAAGTTATCGACATACTGATCGAAAGTTTCCAGAGCGCGCAGGCTCCCTTGTTGGTCAAATTCTCCGTTGCGTTTGCGACTGACAATCGAATCCAATAGCTGTGCCGGGGTCATGTTTCTCCTTAATGGATAGCCCCACCTGAGCCCAGGTGGGGCTATCTTTGTCACAATTTACTGTTGCGTCTGCCGTAAACTGCCCCCAGCCATTCCTTCGCTAGGGGCAGAGGCCCTCTAACCAGCGCTTGAATCAGCCTCGCCACCATCTTGTGCAATGGCCTGAGACTGACTGTGATTGCGAGCACGAGCACGCGCCTCGGCCTCATCGTTGGCTGCCGCCGCGGCCAGCGAGTTGGCAATCGACCAGGCGCTGGCCCGGCTCAAGTTGTTGGCGGCGCTGAAAGAGCGCGAATTGCGGAAGGCCGCCGCCGCCGCGTTCGACTCCTCGGTGGCAGTGGCGTTGGCCTGGGAGTTCGCAGCTGCCTCAGCATCGGCGACCGACACCCCGTCAGCATTGGCCCGAGCTCCAGAGAAACGTCGGGCATCGGCTGTGGCAATCGAGTCCAGGCCGGCCTGAGCCTGTGCCTGAGAGTAGTCGTTGGCGACGGCACTGGATTCACCACCGTCGCGCGCAGCCGACTGTGCGCTCGAGAAGTCGGAAGCATTCGAGCCGGCCGTCGCAAAGTTGTTGCCAATGGAGCTGGCCGCGGACTGGTTGACGGCGCCCGCCGCCGCAGTCGACCCCCGCATCGCGGCTGCCCACGAGCGCGAGCCCATTTGAGCCGCGGAGAGCGCCGTGCCGAAGCGCTGGGCGTTGGAGTTGGCGACCGAGTCGTCGACGGCTCCGGCCGTGGCCGTGGAGGTCTGCTCGGCGTTGGCAGTTGCCTCCGAGTCACCCACAGCGGTTGCATTCGAAGTCGAGTTCCGATCGGCCGTTGCGTGGGCCAGAGAATCCGATCCGGCACTGGCATCCGAACGAGAGCGACGGTCGGCGACGGCTTCCGCACCTGAACCGAAGCGAGCTGCCGAGAAGGCCTCCGACAATCGGTCGGCTTCCGATCTTGCCGTCGAGCCCACGAACGCACCCGCATCCGCAATCGAGTCGCGGCTAGCCGCGGCTCCGGCCCGGGAGCGTTCCTGGGCCACGGCGTTGGCGTTG
>JAFEBA010000006.1:133370-133524 GCA_018266105.1 bacterium
GTTCTGGGTGGAATCCGCGGTGGCGGTTGAGGTGCCGGTGGCTCCGGCTCTGGAGAAGGAGCTGGTGTCAGCGGTGGCGGTGGCGGTGCTGTCGTCCACGGCCGTGGCCTGAGCGGCGCTGTTGTCAGCGGCGGTGGAGCTGGCGATGGAGTCC
>JAFEBA010000006.1:133701-192692 GCA_018266105.1 bacterium
CTGGGTGGAATCCGCGGTGGCCGTTGAGGTGCCGGTGGCTCCGGCTCTGGAGAAGGAGCTGGTGTCAGCGGTGGCGGTGGCGGTGCTGTCGTCCACGGCCGTGGCCTGAGCGGCGCTGTTGTCGGCAGCGGTGGAGCTGGCGATGGAGTCCGAGCCGGCGCTGGAGGAGGCGACCGAGTTGCCGGTGCCGGTGGCTTCCGCGCCCGAGCCGAAGCGGGCCGAGGAGCGAGCCACGGAGCCGTCATCGGCGTTGGAGCGGGCGGTGGAGCCGACGAAGGCGCCTGCGTCCGCCGTAGAATCACCGCTGGCGGCCGCTCCAGCCCGGCTGCGATCCTGGGCCACGGCGTTGGCGTTGGAGTTATCGGTGGCGGCTGCGGCGGCGTTGGAGTTCTGGGTGGAATCCGCGGTGGCCGTCGAGGTGCCGGTGGCTCCGGCTCTGGAGAAGGAACTGGTGTCGGATGTTGCGGTTGCCGAGCTGCCGTCGACCGCCGTAGCCTGAGATGCCGAGTTGTCTGCGGCGCTGGAAGTGGCGCTCGAATTGGAGCCCGCAGAAGAGGATGCGACCGAGGTGCCGGTGCCGGTGGCGCTGGCATCCGATCCAGAGCGGGCATTTGCGCGCGCGACGGAGTCGTCTGAGGCCAGAGCCTGGGCGGCCGAGCCCAAGAATGCCCCGGCGTCGGCCATCGAACTGTGGCTGGCGCTGGCGGCGGCGCTGGATTGACCTTGCGCAACCGCATTGGCATTGGATTGATCGGTCGCGCCGGCTTGAGAGCTACTGTGATTGGTGGCATCCGCAGTGGCATCAGAATTGGCGGTGGCATTGGCGGTTGCGGTGGACCGGTCGGCCGCGGTGGCCTGAGCCTGGGAGCCGTCCACGGCCGTCGCTCTGGAGGTGGAGCCGTTGGAGGCGACCGCGACGGCGACTGTGTCGGCGTTATTAAATTGAGTGAAGAGGCCGTTCAACCGGGTGCGGAAGGACGCGGCAGCTGCGTCAGCGGCGTTGGTGGCCTGAGCCGTAGCGCTGGCGCCGGCTCCAGAACTGGCGGCGCTGGCCTGGCTGCCGCCGGCTGCGCGGGCCTCGCTGTTGCTTCCACTGGACGAGTTGGCCTGGGCCTGGGAGTTGCCGTTGGCGACAGAGATCGACAGACCACCTGAGTCAGCGACCGCACCGGCGGCCGAACCGTTGGCGGCCAGTGAGGCGGCGGCAGAACCGTCGTTCGCTCTTGAGGAGGCAGCCGAGGCGTTATCGGCAACTGCCGAGGCGTTGGAGGAGAGGGAAGCCTGGCTCTGGGCATGGGAACCGGCGTCGGCACCGGCTGCGGAGGTTGAATTGAAGATGGCGTTGGCATTCGCGGCGGAACCATCGCTGGCTTGGGCCAGTGAGGTTGAGCCGACGGCCGCGTTGGCGCTGGAACGGGAATAATTTTCTGACTGCGAGGTCGCACTGGAACCCGTTGAAGCCGCGGCGCTGGCGGATGAGTCCGAGCTGGCGCTGCTGCTTGCTTCCGAGCCAAAGAGCGCTGAAGAGTGAGCTAAGGAACCGTCAGCCGCTTGAGCCTGAGAGGAAGACCCGACCGCGGAGGAGGAGGAGGCGATGGAACTCTGGCTGGCCTGGGCATCGGAGCTTGAACCGGCGCGGGCGCTCGAGATGGCCCCGGACTGGTCTGTTGCGCTGGCGCTGGCGTTGCTGTAACGGTCTGCACGAGCCATCGCATCCGAAGCCGCCTGGGCGGCCGCCTGGGCCACAGAGTTGCGCAGAGCTGTGGCTTCAGCCGTCGAATTCTCGGAGGCTTGAGCGTTGGCGCGAGAATTTTCACCCGCCATGGCAGTGGCGGAGGACTGGCCGGAGGCCTCGGAGCTGGCCTGGCTATTGGCACCGGTCGCAACCGCGATGCTGACGTTCAGCCCTTGAGAACTTTGGAACTCTGAAAGAAGCTGGTTTAATGCCTGGGAGAATTCCGCCGATGGGGGAGTGGTAAAGGAAAGACCGATCGAGACATCGTTTTCCCCAGTTGCTTGGGCCGTTGCGGTTGCCTGACCTGAGCTAACCTCAGCTGTGGCTCGGCTGCTGGCCGAGGATGCGGCTGTAGAGGCGGCGGGATTCGGACTATTGGACGAAATAATCGACAAGAAACTATCCTCCAGGCTTGATACTGACGATTGATGGTATCACGACTTATAGATTCCTGATGCGGCGATATGTTATAAACTTTTAACTTGAAATCAATGAATGCCGAGAGGTCCCTATGAAAAGTCCTTTTGAAATCTTGCTTGAGCTCACTCAGAGCTTCAGTAGCGGTGAAATTTCGGCTGAGGTTTATCAGGCCGACCTGGAACGATTTGAGGCTTTTTTGTCTCAGTATCAAGAGAAACTTGAGTCACTAAAGGTGCCTGAAGAGTTCCCGGAGGGGAACGTGATGAAAGAGCACGGGGCGGAAACCTTTCTGATGCTCACGGATGCTGTCCAGCATCTGCGTGAATACTCGATTTCCCGCCAAGAACAGGACCTGGACAGCGGCGTTGCTTTGATTACGAACTGTTACGGACGAATGGCTGAGCTGCAGTCCAGCAGTCAGAGTTTCGCTGAAAACGTCAACCTTTTCATGGCCTGACTTCGTCTCGGCACCCGGCAGAGCAGCTTGTCTGATTCTGAGAGGCAGGCTGTAGTGGTGGAATATAGCGCGGGATTTGCTCTGGTCGTCGCAGGCTGCCCGAGGGCTGCATCCAGCTTTCCGGGTAAGGAACTGGGTCACCGCTGGTGGGCAGGCTGAGGCAACGTTCTCCTATTTTGAGCAACAGATGCTTGCTGACCAGCTCGGCCACCTCGCTTTCATCCTCGGGGTAGCGCATGGGGGTTCGAGCTTCTAGAAGAATCTCGCGAGCTCTCCCTGTCAATCGATGTTCGGGCGCACTGGCGATGGGCCGAGTATCGCGTACGACCAGTTCCCCGGCCTGGTCGTGCATGGTCAGGATGGGAGGCCGATCGGCCCAAAGGGCCGTCCACTCCTTCAGTTGCATGTAAAGCGCGCGCCGCCCCGGCATGGGGAGGAACCGGTCGTCTCGCTGCGCCTGCCTGGGGGTGTCCTGGAAAAAGTAGGCCAGATCTCGGAGCTCTTCCTGGGGGACCGGATAGACCTGAGAGTAGGCCGCCGCTGGCACCATCTCGATGTCGTATTGCTCGGGACGGGTATGGTATGGGCTGAAGCGGTCAAAACGAATCTTGGCCATGCCGGGGGCCGGCTGCAGGTGGAAGAGGAGCGGGACCCATTGCGTCATTTCCTCGTACCAGGCGTCCTTTTCTTTGGGAAAGCAGACCAGGAAGTTCCAGCTCACTAACATCCCCAGTTCGCGGGCATTGCGTAAAAACTGCACGTTCATCAGTCCGGTGCTGCCCTTGTCCATCAGGCGCAGCACGTCATCGTGCAGGCTCTCGATACCGGGTTGAACCCAGCGCACCCCGGCTCGAGCCAGCAGCTCCAATTGATCTCGTTTCAGGTTGGACTTGGTCTCGTAAAACAGATGGAAAGGTTCGGTACGCGAGGCGAGTTCGGGCATGATGGACTTCAGATGAGCGTGGTCAAGAATGTTGTCGACCACGAAAAATCGGTCGATCTGGTACCGATTGGCCAGGCTCTGAATCTCCTCTAAAACGCGCTCTTTGGATTTACTGCGATAGCCCATGCCGCTTCCGTTCAGGCCGCAGAAGGTGCAATGGTGCTTCTGTCCCCACCAGCAGCCTCGCGACGTTTCCATCACCAGTCCAGGCAAGATATCCAGTTCACTGGACTGCAGCGCCAGAAAATAGTCATCAAAGTCGGGGACACAGGTTTGGTCCATGGCCGTGAAGTTGGAGCGAACTCCAGACCAGGTTTTCGGGTCTCTGGAGAAGACTCCGTAACTGACCGCAGGTTTGCCTGCCAGGATGGATGACACCAGGGGAGCAATGAGCTTATCGGCGTCGCCTGAGACGACGTAGTCGAGCCAGTCGAAGTTGCGCATCAGGGCGACTCCCATCGCACCTTCGCAGTTCGCGCCGCCCATCATGGTGACAATGCTGGGGTCCAGGCTCTTGATGCGTCTCAGCAGCGCCAGTGAAGCGCAGTTTTGCTGAAAACAGCTACTGCAGCCGACTACCCTGGGCCGGCCGGCCACCAGTTCGTGGGCCAATTCATCGATAAACTGCTCGGCTCCGTCGCGCACCTCCACCAGTTCTTCTCGGGTGATGGTGCAGCGCGGCAGAACTTCTTTAAGAAAGGCTCGGTCCTGAGTGGGTCGGGGGCCGAAGGCGGCCCGCGCGAAAGTCCATTCTCCCACCAGGTCCTCGGTCAGAGTGGCCAGGATGGCCTGGTGACGGTCAATGCCAATCCGATTGAACCACTCCAGGTTGGGGTAGAGGGTGCGGCATTCGATTCCGGCTTGACTTAGTTCCGATTGTATGAGTCCCAGTCCAATAGAGGGTCTCTCCACCGCAGCGTACGGCATTTGAACCAGAAATACCATCTGCAATCTCCGAAGAAGGGTTGAAAAATGTTTAGACTTCTAGATAAAATTTTCCTGTTAATGGTTAAAAAATACCACTGCGCGTTTCCCCGAACCTCGAAGCCGTTAGCTGTTGCGGGGAATGGCCAGGAAGCGTACTTCCACCTGCTCAAGCTGCTCTCGCCCGTAGCGCTTTTGGGTGGCTCTCAGGCGCAGCTGCCAGCAGGCACCCTGGCGAGTGAATTCGGCGAATTGCACCGAGCGTGCCAGCACATGGCCCCCATTTTTATAGAAGCCAAGAGGATGCTTGCCGCTGCCAAAATCAATCTGGTCGATGCCCACTCCACTCGGACTGGGAGTCGGCCAGTCCAAATTTCGTTGCCGAAACTCCTGGCTGGTGGCGTCCCGATAAAAGACTCGAGTCGACCGCCAGATGAGCTGGCTGCTGGACGGATCGATGGTGGCCGCTTGACTGCTGGTGGTCGGGGAGAGCAGACCCATGGCTTCGGCATCCACGTCCAGGTTGGACCCTGAGGCCTGTGTGCAGCTTTGCGTCCAGCGCCCACCCGCCACCTGGATCTGCTGCAGCAGGCTTCCTTGCGTCTCCACCTTTTGCCAGCCAGACATGCCGCTCTGAAACACCTGCAAATTAATCAGGAGCAGCAGAGATAGAAGTCCGCCCGCCAGCAACACTTCGATTAAGGTAAAGGCTCTTCTAGGGTAGGAAAACATGACTCTCCAGTACCGCCCGGTGTCCTCCCGACCAGTTTACGCTCAGCGTAATGTCGTAGAGCCCGGGCTTGCCCGCGAAGGGCCGGGTTTCCACCCGATAGGTATAGATGCGCCCGTCCAGGTCTTGGCTGGGATAGGGCGCCGGGGGAAAACCTTGGGAGGTGGGTGGGTCCGGGTTGGCGCCGTCAAAGGTGCTGGCGCCTGTTGGGGGGGTCACTCCCGCCCGAATCTGCTCCAAGATTTGCTGGGCACTCAAGGCTGCCACCGTGCTCTCGCGATTTTGACTTGAGAGCTTCAAAGCCGTGGTCAACACGTTGCAGAGCAAAAGTACGGACAAGGTCAGCAGCGTAATGGCCAGAAGCGTCTCCAGAAGCCCGAACCCCTTTCGTTTCATCGTCTGAGCCAGGTTTTCACGGAGACGACTCCCAGGGTTTCGCCGGCCCTTCTACTGATTTCGGGCACGTAGACGACCTTGATGCTGTTGTCTAAGGTCAGATTGCTGGACGGTCCAACTCCTACCAGAGAGCCCATTACGATCAGATCGTTCTGGGCGACCAGGTTCCCTTCCGTGTAGACCAGGCCACGAAAGTAAGAGCTACCGATGTGATTCATATCCAGGGCCTGGAAAGAACCGGCTAAAAGACGCGCCAATTTGGCGCGTCGGGCTGCCGTCATATAGGTCCCGTCCGCCCAGGCATCATTGACGGCGTCAAACAGGCCCTCAGCGTTTCCCGTGGCCAGCGCCGCGTCCAGGTCCGCCTCCGCGTCGGTCAAACCTGTATGATGGGCTAAGACTCCCTTGTTGGTGTCGAGCGGGTCTCGCAAACCGGCAAGTTTCTTCAGCAAGAAGTCTTTGGTGGGGCCTGCCGTAGCGTTGTCGTTGACCATTTGGTAGAGTTTTGGAACGACTCCGGTGTATTTCCCGTGAAGTGGAACATTTCGATAGTTGTCACCCGTCTGGAAGCCCATGATGTCGGTCAGGTAGTCGAAATCGGAACTGTAGCTGCCCCCCCAGGCTGCGTTTCCAAAGATTTTGGCCGCTCCTGAGCCCTCCACCACGCCCAGGGTGGTGGCGGGCATCGCCGAGCCGGGATTGGCCGCCACCAGCGTGGAAACTTGTTGCTGAATGGACTGCATCTGGTTTCCCCAGAGCTTCATATTGCTCAGGTGAGTGGTGTAGGGCACGCCGTTGGCATCGCTGCCGCTGCTGCTGGCCAGGCTGGCCAGAGCCGCCGAGCCGTTAAAGCCGCTGAGGGTGACGTTCCCTTTGCCGTAAAGAGCGATCTGCTGATCGTCTCCGGCTACAACCTGCGAGTCGCCTTGAAGAGTGGAGCTTCCAGTTACGAAGATAGAGCCCTTGCCACGAATGCTCCCGTTAATCTGGAAGTTGCCCGAGACGTACAGGTTGGACCCGTTTAAATCCAAGTCTCCGTTGTAGTTGACGCCGCTAGGGAAATAAAAGTCACCTGATCCCAGGGTCTGGCTGGTGCCAGACAAGGTCGGAGTGGTCGCGCCGGTTTTGGCCGCCACTCGGGCGCTAATATCCACCCGGGCGGGGGGGGTGGTCGACTGTCCATTCTTGACCGAGCCCGTCACGACCGAGGGGTTGAGGTTACTGGAAATCGCGCCGGCGCTGGAGCCGTTGCTCAGAACCGAGCCTTCGATGGTGGCACTGCCGCTGCCCGACCACTTAATGATGTCGTTTTCGCCAGTGGACTTGGTTGAAATGACGTTGGCCGAAATCTTGGTGGAATCCCCCAGGCTGCGCTGACCCGTGATGGTTACGTCGTTTCCGAAGGTGATGTTGCCGGTGGTAGAAAGCGCCGGACTATTGGTGGTCAGTCCGGAAGACGCCACAATCGCTTCCAGGCGACAGGTTCGGGCGGCGCACTGGCCATCCACCATCACATAAGCCGTGTGAGGAGCGACACTGCCAGGGCCCTGGGGCCCATCCGCATTGGTATCGGGTAGCAAGTTGTTCACCGAGTGGCTGGTGTTCCACTGAATGCTGAAGGTGGCCTGGGAATCAGGCAGGCTCTGCGAGGGTAGATTGGCCGCCCAGCTTTTATCTTGCGACAGTTCACAGAGGCACCGGGCCAGACCCGCCTCGGCGGCCGCCTGGGCGGCCAGGTCGTCGCGACCCAGGCCCGCGAAAGCGCCAGTCATTTTCACCCGCCACACCAGGGCGCCGACCATCATCAAAAAGACCGAGGAGAACAGGAGCACCGAGATGAGAGCGATGGCTCGTTTTGAAGGTCGCATCCTAAAAGTATAGCTGAAGTCCGGGGGGACGGCCACTCAACCAAAATAAATGGTCTGGTTGGAGTTGTGTGAACAAGGGGTCATGGCAATTGTGGAATCCTTTCTGGATTTGGAACCTATGTGTGATGGGGAATTGGAGTTGCGCGTGCTGAGTCGCACACCGGCCGACCCTGAGCACGGTCGCGCGGCCAGCTATGGATTTGGGATGTTTCTGCCTGGTCGCAACGCCAGGGTGGGAATCATTGATCTGCGCCTGGGAGAGAGTGAAGACCTTAAGCGCTACGGCGGTCAGGTCGGTTATCTGGTGGAATCCCGCTTTCGCGGGCGTGGCCTGGCCGCTCGGGCCGTGGGACTGCTGCTGCCGCTAGCCAGGCGCCACGGTTTTCGTGAGCTGTGGATCACCTGTGACCCGGAGAATTTGGCCTCACGGCGGAGTTGCGAGCGGGCCGGGGCGGTCTTCCAGGAGCTGGTGCAGATTCCGCCCGGTCACGAGATGTTTGAGCGTGGTTTACGAGTCAAGTGCCGCTACCGGTTGAGCCTTTAAGGTGGGGCAGGCCCAAACTTCGACCAGTTGGCCCGGTCGCTCGCGGCGAACCCTTCGTTGGAGCAACAAAGAAGCTGTCCAAGAAGTGGGGTCACCAGCAGAAGCGGCTTGCCGACCCGAAAATGGAGTATCAGTAGACGGATCTCGTGGACCAGTGGGGCTCGTTTTGCGCTGCCTGGATGATTTCGAAATTTCCGTGACGAACGGGCGAGAACCTGAATTGATGGAGAGAGAAAACGGATGAAGCGCCTTGGGATTCCACTGATAATTTTGGCCAGCCTGGCCCTGGGCTGTGGAAGCGGAAGTTCCCGCTCCGATGGGCTTTTTGGCTCTTTTGGAGCAGGCTCCAATGGACGCACCATCACCATTAAGAACGTGGCACTGGACCAGCTTCAAGTCGGAGGTGATCGCCCGGACACCCTGGACGTTGAGGGCTTTAATGCGCAGGGTGTGCGCGTCTTCGGACCGGTGCGTTTTCCTTTGGCCACCAGCAACGCGATTCCCAACATCCCTCCGGAAGTGGTTCGACTTGAACTGGACTTCCTGCGCAATAACGGTTTCCGACTGTTTCGCGCGGACGCCGGACTGACCAGCAGCAATAGCGAGATTGTGCCCCTGATGCAGCTGACAGCGCCCAATGACAGTGAATTTCGTATCACTGCGAACGGTGCCGGCGGATTCAGCTTGAGCCGCCAGATCATCGGAGATGCTCCCAGCCCGAGCGATGTCAGGTCCAAACTGGACGCCACAAATATGGTCTTTAAAGGCGTCTGTTACTCGCCCGCTCCCATTAACTTCTCGAACAAGGACGCACCGGCAGTGGGAGATCTTTTCTGGGATAGCTTCAAGGCCGGACCCGATGACATTTTCGATTGGGGTGCCCTGTTTCTGGACTTTTATGACCCCAACGTGGGTCAGTCGCGTGCGGATATCAAAACCATCCGAAACATGGGCTGCAACTCTTTGCGTCTGTATTCGGCCATCAGCTATCACCTCAATGACGACGGAACCTTTCCCGATCTGTCTGCCCCAACCACCCATCGCTTCAGCCATAAGAAGTTTCTCGATGCCTGCTGGAACAACAATGACCGGCCCATCTATGTGTTGGTGGACATTCCCATGCCGACGGAGTGTTTCCGGCGCTATCTCAAAGATGCCGAGGACATTCCCGCCGGTCCTGATAGAGATCGGATCAAGGCCCAACGAGCCGCGAAGATCGCCTGGTGGGAAGCCAATCTGAGGGCCACCGTGGAAGATCTGTCTTCTCATCCAGCAGTTATCGGCTTCAACATTATGAATGAGCAGGACGGCAACGAGTGGTCTCATCCCAACCAAGGCGCCGGTCCAGACGATCAGGAGTCCCAGTTCTTTTATGCGCAGTCGATCAAATACGCCTCGATCGTGAAGGGGGTGGACAACACAAAACTGTGTGGCTGGGCTTTCCATGACTCGCCCGCGCTGGTCAAGTTTGCTTCCAATTTTCCCACCAACGGGCTGAAATACTTTGAGCAGCTCAAGCAATACTTCGATTACTACGGGATCAACTCGTACCAGAAGACTTCGCTCGATTCTATCGGCGGTAAAGGTCAGCCTGGGAGCTACGCCGATCTGCCTGACAACATGGCGCTGCCGGTGCTCTTTACTGAGCTGGGCTGGCCTGCCACCGGCCACGATAACAGCAATCAGTTGATCGATACCCCCGCCACTCAGGCTGCCACCGCCCAAACCTTGGGCACGGTTGTGCCTCAGGTCTATCAGAACAAGCTGTACATGGGCTGCTTCTACTTTGAGTTTGCCGACGAATGGTGGAAGCAGGATGTGGGTCTTCCCTATACCTGGGACCCGGGCAACCCGGACGGCGGCCGCCCGAACGGTTTTGGGGACGAAGAGGGTTTCGGCCTGTTCTCGGTGGCCCGCCAGGGGGGGCGGCCCAACCAGGATGACAACTATATTACGTTTGGTCCCGATCCTAAAGCGCCGTTTGGTCCTAAAGGTCCTAAGCTTCCATTCGACAAGATCACGGGCCGCCAGCCCATCATTGACGCTCTCAAAGCCGCCTTCAGTGCGGTTCAGGACAGCTGAGCCGAGTCTTATCCTCCGGAGAAAGCCAGGTTCACCGAGATGACCAGTTGGCCGAACCTTTACTTGCGCATGCCGGCCGATGCTGGCTGAATGATCACTTCAAATCTTGAAATATCGCAAAGAGGCCAGGATCTTTGTCATTTCTGAACGAGTCAGGGCATCCTGATCATATCCCGCTGAATCAAAACCCAATGGGCGGGGGAGAAGGGCTGCCGGACATTGCAGGGCCTCCCATTGCACCGGCAAACCAGATCTGCGTGAAAAGGCTGTTCATCTTCCTGATGGTTTTATCCGGGCCGGGCTGGGCCCAACCAGAGCCGGCTCGGGCAGAGCGGTTGCGTCCGGTTTTGAACCTGCTGCAACGCCTGCAGGTGAAGGTCTACCGAGACCAGGATTGGTGCCAGTGTTTCCAGTATTCGCGCGGTACGTTTATGAGGTCTAGCCACGAGAGCACCTGTGGGTTATTCTCCGAAAGGAGCAGGCCTTTCGATGGCCGAGCGGACCTCGACTTCCGGAAGTTAGCCCGGACTCGCAAGAACTGCGGTCTTGACTTTTACTGGGTCACCGCCCGTTACGCCCAGAACCGCATTGCCCACGCGGAATTCGCTTTGGCCGGCTGGAGCCGTACCTCCTACCACTACCAACCGGGTTATCAGCTTCCACCCGACGAGGGCCGCCATTTCCGCTACCGCCGCATCAACAAAGACTTCTATTTATGTGAGGAAGATTAGCTCCTCAGCGTAAGCTCTCACGTACGGCTTTGGCCAGCAAGTCTGGGGGCAGAAGGCCCTGGTCCAGAAGGAAGTTGTTGAATTTCAGGCGGTCGAATTTCTTGCCCAGTCTCAGTTCCGTCTCCATACGCAGTTCCAGAAGGCGCGCATAGCCATAGAAATAAGTGCCGGCCTGACCTGGGGCTCTGAAAGTGTAGCGGTCGATTTCCTGTTTGGCCATGGCCGGGGAGACGCCCACTTCTTCCAGTAACACTCGACGCGCTTCATCCACGGAAATCAATCCCAGGTTCAACATCGGATCCAGAAAGGCACGGGCCGCCCTGAGCAAGCGAACCTGCAGCGCGATCAACTGGCCTTCCACGGGATGATAAGGCAGCATCTCGGCTTCGCTGTACAGCGCCCAGCCCTCCACATTGACGCTGTTGTAGGCGTAGAGCACACGCGCCTTGGAGATGCCTCGCTCGACCATGGCAGTAAACTGCAGTTCGTGGCCCGGGCGGCCCTCGTGAGCGCTGACCGTCCAGGTGGCGGCCGGAAAATTGAAATCGTCGTATTGCTGTTCTCCCACACTCAAAGGCAGCACGAAGGTGCCCTTTTCGCCCTGATTGCCCACCATGGGAGGGGGTTCCATGTGGGGCGCCGGCTGAGCGGCGGACTCAGCCTCGCTGGCCAGCCTCATCTGCATCGGCCGATTCGGCAGATCGACCACCCGGAACTGCCGAATCTTGTCTTCGATCTTGCGGTTGTGTTCGAGGTATTCGGCCTGCAGTCGGTTGTCCGGGATCTTGTCCTTCTTGAGCTCACGAATCACCTGGAGGTAGGTTCCGGCTTTGAGACCTTTGGACCGGGCCACCAATGGCGCCAGCGTCTCAAGGGCCGCTCGGGTTTCCATAAACTCCACCTGGGCACTGGCTATCAGGGCCTGCGGCTCAATCGGTATCCCGTATTTCTTTAGCGTAAATGCATACAACTCGGGCGGCAGGCGAAAATCCGCCCGTGCCAGGGGTAACACCACGCTTTTCTGCCACTGGCTGTATTCGGCCAGTTGCCGGTCCATGGCGGCCAGAGCCTCATCCGCGCCGCCAATTTGATACTGGTTGAACAGCTTGCGAATGCCCTGTGCATAGGTCGAGGCGTTGGCGATCGATTCTTCCACCCGAGCTCGGGTCGGGCCCAGGCGGCCTTCCCCTCGACTGGCTTCAAATCGCTGTCGGGCCAGGCTACAGAAGGGCGTGCTGCCCGGATAGAGACCTACGTAGCGCTGCAGTAACTCCACCGCCTTGCCTCGCCGTTGCGGCGCCACCTGCTCGCCGAGAAGCCCCTTCAGGCCTCCAAACATATGGCCGGGAGCGTCGGTCCAGGACATCATGTACTTCTGCTGCAGGCGCAGCCCTTCGTTGTCTCGCTCCAGGGCGCCGATCAAAATATTCAGGTCCTGGCGGACGTTCTCATCGCGGGCCGCATCCAGTTCCCGCCGCAAACTGGTCAGCAAGGCATCGTTGGAGAGGCGTTGCCGATCTTCCAGTTCCGGGCCCAGGTCGGTAGCCAGTCCGTCGAACTGAGTCATGCCGTTGATGGAAGCCGACTCCGGCACAAAGCGTGCGTCCGCCTCAATCACGGGCAGGGTTAAACGATCGCTTTCGCTCACCCAGGCCCGATCCTGACCCCAGACCGCCCATGACAATGCCAACCACAAAATTGCTACTTTCATAGGCCGAAGCTACGCCCCGTCATACCCAACCGCCTCCAGCCCGGCTTGACATGAAAATCTTGGATCTCTATACTCGGGGCATGTATACCATTCCGATGAGCCCCTGTTGTTGTCTGGACACTCGGGATGGTAGGTGTCCGGCTAGCGCTTAACAGCCGCCAAGATTGTCAGGACAAAACCTCCCCTTCGCTCGGGAGGTTTTTTTGTGTCATCAATTCCTCTCGGTTGCAGGGGCGAGTATTCGAGAGGAATCCTTATGAAGAATAGACGCTATAACATTTCCCTGGACGTGCCCTGGAGGTCTGGAACCGCCTCCCTCAAAACTCCGGAAGATATTTTGGGCTCTTACTGGCCTTAGACAATCAACTCAGGGTCTTTGCCTACCAGCCCGGTCGAGTCAAAATGGGACCCAAGCATATTTTGACTTTGGCTCGAGAGGAAGCGCTCGAGCACCCACAGTCCCCGGCGGTCAGAATCTACAGGCAGCTCCACTCCAGCACTCAAGCGCCGCTGATCTTCTCTCTCAAATCGGTCTCCACGTTGCTGGGTGCCCACTACTGGCTTGAGGCCGGGCTGGTTGGCCTGCCTGAAGCTTCCATCGTTGCGGTGGTGGGCCAAGCATCCAGCCTACAGCCCAAGGAGGACCAGGGAGCCTTGCTGGTGGATGGAGAGGGACTTTTTGTCTGGGGCGCTGACTTGGAATCAGTCCGAGACCGTTTGGAATGGCTGGACTTCCAGCTTGACTTCCAGCTGCAGTTGCTTTCTTTGCCCGAGCAGCGTCTGCGACGCGGACCGGTCCTGGATGGTGGCTGGCGTCTCCCCCCGCTTCCCCACGCTCCCACCGGAATCTTCAGCATCTAAGTCATGAAACATCAGCACGCATTTGCCGTTTTAGGTCGTCAACTCAACCGTCAGGACTTCAACCTGCTGCTGTTGGTTCACAATTTTCCGAGGGTGCCCATGAACCATCTCGAAAAGGCGCAGCCACCGCGGCGCCGGCGCGTTTTTTC
Source organism: bacterium (assembly GCA_018266105.1). GTDB lineage: Bacteria > Vulcanimicrobiota > Xenobia > Xenobiales > JADMJV01 > JADMJV01. The sequence goes on from JAFEBA010000006.1 coordinate 147,253, forward strand.
CGAGCGCTTTCGCCGGTTGTATGAACGTTCCCTAATTCGTCCCGAGCAAGATGGCTGGAGTCTCTCATGAATTGGAACCGGGGTTGTGAACTGGAATTTGCAGGTCCTGGCGGCCTCGTCACGGGATGAGCAGGACAGCATCCCGGAACCTCGGGCCGACGAGAACGGTACCCATCCCGGCCCCCCTTGTGACCGGTATCGGGCAACCTTGTTTGCTCCAGGCTTCTGCTGGTGCTCTCGTCCACGGGCTGAACACTCCGGTGAGATCGTGCGTCTGGCCGAGCAACTGCTGAAGCTTTGAGTCTGATTGGAGAATCACAATGAGAGCCCGTCACCATTATCCTCTGCAAGAGTGGCTTCGTTCCGAAGAGGCCTCACAATTGCTCAGCTCGCTGGGAATTTCTTATCACTTTTGGGAGTTGGCCGGTTGGGAGCTTCGTATTCCCGCGGTTCTTGCCCAGGGTCCTTTTCGCTACGCCTTCACCATGGACTTCAGCCCCAGAGGTATTCCTTATCTGGACGGCAGTCCTTGGGGAACCCTGCCACTGCATTATCATACCGACATGGAGGCCCGTTTGATGCTGTCCGGGCGGCTCACCATGAGAGTCCAGCCGGTCCCGGGCCAGCTGCTGGAGGTGGAGCTTTTTCCCGGCGACTTTGTGGTGCTTCCTCCGGGAATCTGGCACCGATTTGATCTGGTCGATCGTAGTCCGCTGAGCTGTCTGTGCCTGGCCACCGAGGCGGACTCTCTGGCCCCACTCTTTCCGGGCAGTATCCTGTCAAGGCACGGAAACTAGAAGCTATTGACAATCAGCCTCAGATGCTCGATTTTGCAACATTTGCCTCATCCAAGGAGCGGATGCTGCAACGACGCCAATAAGTCGCTGAGGGTCAACAGCTCCCAGGAGCCCGGCCTGAGTCCGGGACCGACCTGAAATCATTTTACAAGCTGTTTACAACCTGGCGAGGTGTTTTATTCGTGTTTGCAGGGCGCGGAGTAATCTTGGCCTATGAACGCTATGCCTTATATGCAAACCGCCACCCCCCTCACGTTTCCTCAGTTGAATTTCTCACCCACCTTCGGCGCAGCCCAGATGCAGAACGCGTTCGTTTCTCCGCTGGCGTTCGACCCGATGTCGGCGCAGATGTTCTCGCTGAATCAGCAGTTTATGCTGGGAATGTCGCAGATGATCAACCAGTGGTTTGCGATGGCCCAGAGCCTGAATTTGAATCCTGGCTCCCTGGGTTTGCCCGGTGCTCCCGCCGGCACGTCCGCTTCGGCAGGCCCGGTTCCCACCAGCCAGAGTTCGGTCGCGGCCCCGGCCGGCCCCAGCGACGGCAGCATTCCTCCGAAGGTTCAGAAGTTGATCGACATGGCCGAATCCAAGCAGGGAGCGCCTTATGTCTTCGGCGCTGCCGGCCCGAGCAAGTTCGATTGCTCCGGCCTGGTCAGCTGGGCCCTGAAACAGGCTGGCTCCAGCGTTGCGCGCATGTCGGCCGACGGGCTCAAGAGCCATTATGCCAAAAGCGCCGTTTCCAAAGATGAATTGAAGCCTGGAGACCTGGTCTTCTTTTACTCACCTAATGACCGCGGTATCAAGCCCGGTCACGCCACCCACGTAGAGATTTATCTGGGCAACGGCATGACCATGGGCACTGACAATCCGAAAGAAGGCGCCAGAATTGAGCCTATCAACTGGAAGACCTTCATCGGCGGTGCTCGCCCTCCCGAGCTGCAGGCTTGAGGCGCGGCTGCGGCTAGCCTCGCACAAAATCATCACACATCGTTAACCTGTTTTCCGGGTTTTCCCCCGACCGAGCAGGTAGGCTGGGTGCATGATCAACATCAATGCAGTCCAGAGCCGCCGGCTTGCGACCCTAAACTCTCCTCAGCCTCCTGAACCGCCGGAAGCGCCCGGGCCTCCCAAGGATAGCAGCCTGCTGGGCAAGACGGTGGGAGTGTTGGCGGCCACAGGCAGCGGTGCCCTGGGTCTGGTCTACGGAAGCGCCAAGGGTTTGGTGCGCGGAGTCGCGCACCTGCCCGAGTCAGCCAGGTTGGGCGCCCACTACGGCACCCGAGTGGCCGAGCCACTGACGCGCACCCTGGGGGCGGCCGTAGCCGTGTCCTTGACGGGCCTGATCGGGGCCGTCTTCGTGGTGGGTGCGGCCGTGGCGCCGGTGGCGGGCTTTCTGCAGGGCGTTGTGGAGGGGGCGGCCGAGCAAGGTCCGCTTGTGCAAAAACTAGTTAAACAATCGGGCGATTTGGGCGCGACCGGTGGAAGCGCGGTTTTGGGCGCTGTGGGGGGCGCTCTGGGGGCGGTGGCCGGACTATGCACCTTGCCCACCATTCTCTATCCGCCCCTGGGTCGCAAACTCATTCCCGAGGCGGTGCGCACCGGGGCCCGAGTTGGCTCTGATGTCGGCCGCAAAGCAGGGTCCACGCTGGGTCAAGGGCTCGGCCTGGGAGTGGGCGCAGTGGCCGGTGGAGTTGCCGCCGGAGTGGTCTCAACCCCGCAGGGATTGAGCGAGTCCAAAGAGGCGATAGGACAGGTTGTGAAAGGGGCGGCCCGACTGCCCGAGGGGGCCGTGCACATCTGGCAGGACCTGCAATCGGGGGCCGAGGTCGCCGCAAAATATAGCGGAGGCGCCCTGGGAGGCCTGGCCGGCGCGGTGCTGGGGCCAGCCACGACGGTGGTGAGCGAAGGCGCCAGTGCGGCGGCCCAATGGGCTAAATGGGGTTATCATTCGGTGCTACCAGCTGCAAATCAGGCGTAGGAGAAGCCGGTCGGAAATCGGGACACCTCGATATTGGCCTCACGCAGAATTTCGCCCAGACTGGCGTCGGCCTCCTGACAGATCTCCAGCCCCTGCTCCAGCGTCTCGGGAATGTTGGTGTCGAGCCACTCCAGGGCCATTTCCAGGCCTTCCACGAAGCGATTGAGGGCTGCGTCCAGCTGCTGCAATAGGAATTCCCCCTCGGGATAGTCCTCGGGCAGCTGTAAACGGGCTAAGGCATCATCGGTGCCGTTCAAGCTGGGATGGAGTTTCTCCATGGCACGGCGAGCCTGGGTGGCGGTGATTCGATCGCTTAAATGAAGGTCAGCGATCTCCTGGAGCTTCTGCGAAGGATTCACCTCAGGTGGGCACGCGTCCCGTGGTCATTCGATAAACTGAGCGGGCCGTGTCTTTCAGCGACTGTAGCTGCCCTTCCACCGCTTCCGGCGGGTTGCTGCCGATGGCCTGGGCCATCAGGTTGAACTGCTCGGTATTGGTGCGAAAGCGCTGGGTCATGGCCGGATCCCAAAGCGAAAGCATCTCGTCTCGGTCGGGTAGTTTCAGCTCGGAATGTCCCAACTCTTGAGCCAGCTGTTTGTCCAGAGCAGTGTCCTTGCCAACATCCCCCAGAAAGCCGGGCGTAAACTTGAGCGAGCCGGCCAGATTGGTGGGCACGCCCACGCCTTGCAGTTCCTTGACCAGGCCTTGCACAGCCTCAACGGCGAGATCGAAACTGCCGGCGTAGAAGCCCCCCTGATCGGCAAAGCGCAAGGCCAGACCGTCTTTGAGCACTTCGGCCTGCTTTTCCTTGGGCAGTTCGGAGAGAAGTTCTCTATAGACCTGCATCGGGCTCTGGCCGTCGTATTTGGTCCCCATGGGCTTGCGGGCGTTGTCGTCAAAGGGAAAGTCGGTGCGGGCGATGAGCGCCTTGGCTTCCTTGAATTGCTCGGGACTCCATTTGAAACGGCCGCAGAGCTGCTCCTTTTGCTGGTCCATCCATTCCAGGGTCACCTGAGCGCGCGCCGGCGTGCCGGTTTTTACATCCTGGCTACCCACCTGGGAACGGTCATCAGCGTCGTGCAGTAAGGCGACCTGCTGGATGAACTGCTTGCGCTCGGGGCTCCAGCCCATGCCGTGGGCGAATCCACCGGCCGCGTCTGCCACCACAATGGGATGGTCAAAGTTGTGATAGGTTCCGCTGTTGAGGGCCTGAAACTCGTCGGCGGAGAAGTAGCGCGAGGCCAGTTCGGCCACGCTGCTGCTGGGCGTCTGGCGAAAGGTCGCCTGGCTCTGGGAGGCCAGGTCTGCCGCTTTGGGCTGGACCAGGGTCGCCTGACTCCACTGAATCTTGGGCTGGACCACCACTTCTTGGGGCGAGCCGAGCACCACCCCGTCGCCGCTGACGGGAGGCTTGTCGGCTGGCTTCTCCAGCTGGGCGGGGCTGGCGGGATTCCTGGTCGCCCCTGCGCTGTAGGCCTGAGTGAGATTCAGTCCGGTCGAGATCTGCATGGGGTATTGTTCTTCCTGGTCCGGCTCAAATCATTTCCCAAATAGCAACCCCGCCAATTTCATCAAGCCGAGGAGGAACAGCAGCAGCCCGAGCAACCACAGCAGCAGCTGGATTGGATTGAAAGGAAGCTGGCGTCTTTCGGTCGGCAGCAGGTCGACCCTGATCATTCCGGTCACTCGCTCCGATGGGGCCCCTTGGGCCTGCTGACTGATAGGCAGTTCCACAGGCTGCACCAGAGTTTGCCGCTGGACGGGCACCTGGCTTTGCGAGTCGACCGCCAGGAAGGCGGTAAAGCGGGACAGCACGCCGTGCTTCAGGCTGAACTTCAGCACTTCGGAGTGGTCCCCGGCTCCGATCATAAAGGCGTGTTCTAGTTGCAGCACCCGCTCGCGGGCCCACAGCTTCTTGATTGTGCCCTGGCAGGGGCTGACCGGCAGCTCCTGAGTATAGCTGCTGCCGTCCGCGCGGCGGGCGCTGAGGTGTAGAGTCCGGGGCTGCCCGCAGATACGTCCGTAGATACGCGTGACGACCCCGGGATAGAGATCGCGATGCTGGTAGACCAGTTCGCTGAGGGGAGCCCCCGTCAGTTGCAGATCGCGCAAAACGGGATTGCCGATGCGTCGGCAGATGGCCGTCATGGATTCGTCCAGCTGGGTATCGTTGTTGACCAGCTGGCACAGACCGCCGGTGCTTTCCGATAAGCGTTGGAGGAAATCGCCATTGACCGCTTCGGAAATTCCGATACAGGAAATCTTCGCGTTTCTGGCCCGGTTGGCACACAATTGATGAATCTCGGCTTCATTGCCGACCTGTCCGTCTGTAATCAGCACGATGTGACCAGCTTGACCCAGGTGGCGCAAGCCGATCTCCAGGGCCGACTTCATCTCGGTGCCGCCACGGGCCTGGATGGCCTCCAGAGCGTGCAGCACCACATTGACTCGTTCTTCCAGGGCTGGTGCCAGCGAGCCGGCTGGCCGATTCAAGCCGAACCAGCCGGGGCTGGCTTTGCAATCCGCCCCGGGCTGGACCAACTCTACCCGGTCATCAAAGGCGAGAATGGCGAAGGAATCGTCCTGGTTGAGACTATGAATCAAGCGGGCCACCACTCGGCGGGCCGCTGCCATGGCCCACCCCGCCATGGAAGAACTGCGGTCGAGCAAAATTACCACTTGCTTGGGCTCGGTCGGCTCGGCAGCTTGGCCGGGGGGGACCACCGTCAGGCAAAAGGTGTCGTCCTGGACCTGCAGACTGGTGGTCCACTCATGGGTCGGAAAGGGCAGCGCCAGCACAAAATCCTGATTGATTGCGCCCATGGCGGGGGAGTACTGGAGCCGGTTCTGCTCCAGCTCCAGGGGGATGCTGGCGCGCAGATTGCGCCAGTCCGCCAGCGGCGAATCCAGTTCGACCTCGATGCTCAGGAGGACCGGGTTGGGGTAACCGGGCAACAGAGTGGGTGGAGAAATTCGGCTGGCGTCCGGGGTCCGGTCGGTGTCGTGATGGACCCCCGCGCCGACGTCTTTGCCCGAGAGCGGCTGGCCGGGGATGTAGCGCGGCGCCACCACCAATGGGAAACGTAGCAGAGCGTGGTTGTCGATGCACTGCAGAGGCCCGTCCAACTCCAATTCCACCCGGACGCTCGCACCCGCCGGCAGATTGCCCAGCGTGAGCGTGAAGATTTCCGGCCTTTCTTCTTCGACTATGGCGGCCTGCTGGCCGGACTGCACTGCCTGGCGATACTCAGCCCGGGCCTGTGCCCGCTCCCGCAGCCGGCCTTCCACCAGGCGGTCTCCACACACCATCCGGAAGGCGGAAACGGCGGCGCGCCCGGGTAAGGGAAAGGTGTAGACCGCCTCAATACTATCACTGTGCACATTGACGAAAACTTGAGTCAATCGAAGCGAGTAGTCCAGGCCGCGCACAACCGCTCGCAGGCCCAATTCGTTAAGAGGCAAGGCCCCGCGCTGACTGCGCAGACAGCCAAAATTCTTCTGTTCCTCGTTCAGAACCCAACGGCCCTGAAGTTCACCCAGTTGGGCCACGCGCATACTGGTCATCCGTTCCTCCTGATTCATGAAGGAGCCTGGCTCAGCCATTGCTGCCAGAGTTCGGTGTCGTGCTGCTCCCAGGCTTGCTGAGGGATCAAGACCTCGACGCCGCCCGGAAGGCGGAAGCGGTAGATGGTTTCAGTTGGCGCCGCCTGAGTCGGCAATGGGCCGGGCTGCAACCAAAAGTCACGCTCGCGTTCGTTTTCTTCCGGCTGCGGCGCGAGTGCGGAAGGGGCCAAAGAGTGCTCCTGCACAATTTCCAGCCAACCTTCCGGCATCTCCAGAAAGCGAGCCATTTCTTCATCTGAAGCGCCCAGCAGCTTGGGTTGGATCTGAGCCAGGCTCAGACCCATCCCCTGCAATTTCTTGATGGCTAGCAGTTGGAAGAGATGTCGGGCCCCGTAATACATCGACTTGCCGCGTTTCTCGCTGGCCCGGTCAAGCAGACCCTGGGTGGTGTAGTAGCGGATGACGCGCGGCTGCAAATCCCATTGGACTCGGCGGTTATCGCCATCGTCGAGATTCAGTCGATGGGCCAGCACCCGACATGCCTGGCTCAAGTGGCTGAGAGTAACGCGCCACTGGGAAGTGCTTAGTTGAAAATGACTCACGTGTTCGACTCTAGTATCTGTCGATGTCACTGTCAACGTTTCGGCGACAGTGTCTAACGAAGGTGGGCCGTGATGGGCATTTCGATCAGCAGGCTTCGGCCCTGACCTTTGCCCAGCCTCAAGGAATTGATGGTGACCAACCGGTCGAGTCTTCGTGTCGAAAGCTCATACAGGAAGTCCACGAGGTCGCCATAGCTGCCCTGCATGGAGAGGTTTAAGACTCGGGTATGCTCGGCTCCGGTGGCCGGGGTAACGGAACGAATGCTCAGGCCTCTGGCGGCCCTCTGCTCCACTTCCACCAGGTAATTGGCCACTAAATCGTCTTCTGCTTCGGGCGCTCCCGAACTGGCCATGGCCTGGTCAAGCAGGCTTTGTTTGTGCCGCACTTCTTGTTGCAGGCCAGGGAACTCGCGAATGGACGCCTGCAACTGCTGCCAGTGGTGCTCACGCTCGCGCAAGGCCTGGCTGGCTGCTTGCTTGCGCTGGTAGCGCTGGCTCCAGTCGAAGACATAGAATCCGCCCCCGAGCAGCAGGATGCTGGTGACGGCTCCGATCAACTTGATCGATGGGGTCATAACACCTCCCGAAAACGGGCGTCTTGGCTCCCGGGGCGCAGTTCGGCCGCGGCCACAGGGTCGAAATGCACCGTCAGCCCAAAAGCGAAGGCGTCACCCTGGCGTGTGGCGGTCTGCAGGCTGGCGTCGTCAAAATAGGCCGAGCGATTCAATCCGTCCAGGGTTGAGGCCAGACTGGCCAGGGGGAGCGGCCCTTCCACCACTCCCTGAAAGCTCAGGTGATTCGGGCCGGGCTCGATTTGTAGGGCGTTGATGGAGAGGTCGGGGGGCAGGACCTGGCTGATTTCGCACATCAGATTGGCGAACTTCAGGGGATCCAGACGAAGGCTTCGCACCAGCTGTAGTTGCTGGTCAAGTTGAGCCAGAGTCTGGCGTTCTTTGGCGATAGCCTTTTGAATGCTCTCGCCTTCCTTGATGCGCCCATCCAGGGATGCGCATTGCAGATCCAGTTGCTGGATCTGCTGCTCCAGGGTCTGGCCGTAAGCGTAGAAGGCGACAGCGCTACTGGCCACCAGCATCAGCACCAGGAGGCCCAGCGGATCGAGCCAGTTCCGACGCTTTTCTTCGAGGTTGAGGTCTACCTTGATGGTCATGAGAGAAGAACCTCCGATTCGGGTTTGTGGGCCCACTTCCAGACTATAATTGTTGATGACGTCAGTGTCAATGAATTCGATGACACTGACAACGAATTGACGGGATTCCGGTACTGTGGCGTTGTGACAAATCGGGGAAAGCTTGAGTACAAGTCGTGCAGGGCGGCCTGACCGGGGGAAGGAAGCTTGGCCAACTCGTGAGTGATGAATTTTGTGGGCTTCTAGACCCCGGCGGCTTCGTTCCCCGAGCGATTTGTGGGCGCTGGAGCGATTGGGAGATTCTCCTCAACAATGTCTCCGACTTGCTGATGGCACTGGCCTATGTGCTCATTCCCGTCATCCTGGTGTACTTTACGCGCCGTCGCCGCGACCTGCCCTTCTCCTGGATGTTTCTGGTCTTCGGAGCTTTCATCATTACCTGCGGTTGCACCCATATTTTGGAGATTGTCCTCTTCTATTACCCGGTTTACCACCTGGCCGGCTGGCTCAAAGCTCTGACCGCCCTGGCCTCCTGGGCGGCCGTGCTGTGCCTCATCAAGATTGTTCCGGCCGCCTTAAGTCTGCGTTCGCCGGCCGAACTGGAGCGCGAGATTCTTTCACGCCAGTTGGCGGAAGGCCAGCTGGCTGAAAAGAATCGCCGTCTGGAAGAGGCCGAAAGGCTCAAGGACCAGTTTCTGGCCAATGTTTCTCATGAGTTGCGCACCCCACTCACCTTGATTCTGTCGCCTGCTGAGAGTCTGCTCTCGGCCGCCGAGACCCCTGCCTCGCAGCGCCCGACTCTGGAGCTCATTCGTGGCAATGCCCTGCGTCTGTTGCGTCAGGTGAACGAGTTGCTAGATTATTCTCGCTACACCTCAGGCAAGCTGGAGGTGAATCGCCAGAGCACCGAGGTGGTCGCACTCTCCAAGCAGCTGGTGGCCAGTTTTGAACCGCTGGCTCAGCAACGCCAGATTCGCCTCCAGTTTAGCGCTCCCAACGAGGAAGCGCGCTGGTTAGATCAATATCTCTATGAACGGATTCTGTTTAATCTTGTCTCCAACGCTCTGAAGTATGCACGCAAGGAAGTGGGGGTGGAGGTGGCCTTTGCCGGCGAGCAAGTCATTCTCAAGGTCATTGACGACGGCAAAGGCATCCCGGCTGAAGATCGCCAGGTGATCTTTGAACGCTTCCGTCAGGGTGACGCTCAGGACCGCCTCAGCGGAACCGGGCTGGGTTTGGCCCTGGTGCGCGAATTCGCCAGTGTGCTGGGGGGCAGCGTTGAGGTCTTGGAGGGTCCCGGAGCGCGCTTCCAGGTGCATTTGCTGGCTCCGGTCTCGCAGCTGCCTGGACAGTTCGCCCGGTCCATTCCTGATTTGCCTCCCGAGCCGGTGCTGGAATCGCCTCCTCCATCCGAGGGATTGCCTCGGGTGCTGCTGGCCGAAGACGAGCCTGAACTGGCCGCCTATATGAGCCTGGTTTTGCGCGGTGTGGCCAATGTCCAGGTGGTTCGCGATGGAGGTCAGGCCATGGCTCAGTTAGACCAGTGGCAACCCGAGCTGATCCTCAGCGACGTGATGATGCCGGGTCTGTCGGGGTTTGAGCTCTGTCGCCAGCTCAAGGCCTCACCGCGATGGGCCGCCGTCCCAGTCATTCTGATTACGGCTTTAACTCATCGCGAGGCTCTTTTGCAAGGCTGGGAGTCGGGCGCCGACGAATTCTTGTTCAAGCCATTCCATCCCACTGAACTGATAACCCGGGTGCGCACGCTCCTGACCATTTCGGGAATCCGTCGCCGCCTGGAACTGGACCTGCGTCAGCAGGTCGAGGAGCAGACAGCCCTGTTGTCCACGGCGTTGCAGCGGGCCGAGGTGGCCAACGAAGCCAAGACCCGTTTCTTAGGGAACCTCAGTCACGAATTGCGCACCCCCCTGGCGGTCGTGCTGGGAATGGTTCAGCTGGCCATGGGCGAATCGCCTCCGCTCAGCATTCAGGAGAAACTGGAGAAGATTCGTGACTCAGCTTCCGGTCTCAATGGCCTGCTGGAAGATCTGGTCGAGTTTTGTCGCCTGGAAAGCGGACAGCTCAAGCTACGCCGGGCAGCCTTTGAATTACGTGCTTTTCTAACCAATCTTCACACGTCACTGGCTCCCCAGGCTCAGGAGCGCAATCTGGAGTGGGTTTTGGAGATTGAAGGCCCGCAACCGTGGTGGGTAGAGGGCGATGAAGGCCGGCTGCGACACGTGCTGATCAATCTGCTGGTCAACGCCATCAAGTTCACTCAACAAGGGTGGATTCGACTCAAGTTGGATTCCAGCCTGACCTTTTCGGTCAGCGATACCGGTCAGGGTGTCGCTCCCGAGGATCAGCAGCGCATTTTAGAGCGCTTCGTGCAGGTCGACGATTCTCTGAAGAGGGACCGCCAGGGTTTAGGGCTTGGACTGGCCATCTGTTCGGAATTGCTCCAGTTGATGGGCACCCGTCTGCAATTGACCAGCCAGCTCGGCCAGGGGAGCCGCTTCTGGTTCCAGCTCGAGTTGCCCCAGGCTACTCCCCCCGCGCCCCAGCCGCAAACCACCGTTCGCCCCCGACGCATTCTGCTGGTCGAGGACCATCCCCTGAACCGGGCGGCCATGGGACTGATGTTGGAACGGGCCGGCCATCAGGTCTCGGCCGCCCAATCCGGGGCCGAGGCTCTAAGCTTGCTCGAAACTCAGGGTTTTGAGGTGGCAGTTCTGGACCTTCAGTTGCCGGATATGGATGGACTCGAGATCTGCGCCAGACTGCAGGCTACCCATCCGGAGCTTCCGCTGATCGCCCTGACCGCCCACGCCGGGGAGGAATGGCGCCAGCGCTGTCTGCAGGCCGGTTTCCGGGCCTTCCTGACCAAGCCTGTGGCCCATGACCAGCTGCTCTCGGTCATCGCTCAGGTCAGCTAGGAGCGGCTACTTTTCCCACTCTGCCTGGCCCGCCTGGCTATAGCTCTCCAACTTCCAGTCCAGTTCTCTGACAAAGACCAGCTTCTGAGGAGTCAACATGTTCTGGCCGTAGCGACTGAAGGAAACTCCTTTGCTTCCGACCAGCACAATGCAGCGCTGACCCCCAAGAGTTAACAGCTTGCGGTCGCCCGGGTCAGGGGAAAGCCAGTGCAAAGTCCAGTAGTCGTTGAGGGCTCCAATCGAGTAGCGCGTTTTGCCCTGGCTGGAGAGGGAGCCGTACACTCCATCCCAATCCTTGGCATCCACCAGGCTAATCAGGCGATCGACCTGGCGCAGGCACTGCTGAGCGTCCGGTGAGGGACCCAGAAATTCAGAGCTGTCCAGGCTGCCCTGAGGACCCGGGAAGACTTTCCACAGGCTTCCCAATCCTCGGGAGGTGAATGCTTGACTTTGGGCGCTGGTCAGGCTCACCTGGAACAGTCCGCTGGAAGTGCGCAACTCGGCAAAATCGGGCGTCAGGCGGGTCAACCAACCGGTTTGCTGGGCCCAGCCTTCCAGCAGCAACAGACGCAAGGTCGCGAAAAAAACTATCCAACGCATAGGGAAATCTTATCGGTTCCCCGGACGGCGCGGCTCACAAATTTGTAATTTTCACCAAGCCTCCACGGGCAAGAACAGGCGGTTTCGAGCCGAATCCGACCAGATGTCCATCACCGAGGACCTGGCCAGGGCAAAGGGGCTGCTTGCCCAGGGTGAGCGCCATCAAGCCCTGACCCTTACACGTCGAGCCATGGCCTACGGCGGGGGAGCCTGGAAGCAGACCCCGGTCTGGTTGGACGGGGTGCAACTTCTTTCTGATCTGATCGTTGATTTTGCTCCGACCCGGGTGCGAACTCTGTTGCACAGACTGGACCCCAATCATCCGGACCAGTTGAGCGAACTGGGTGAGGCTCTACACCAGCAGTGCCAGTTCCAACTGGCCGCTTCGTTCTTTGCTCGGGCTCGAATGTTGGAACCGGAGGACACAGGAGTTCTTGTCGACCTGGTGTGGTCACTGCAGGCAGCCTGCCAGTTTGCCCTCGCCCTTGAGATCTTGGAAGAAGCTCAGGAATGCGACCGAGCTTTCGTGCCCGGCTACTATCGGGCTTACAACTTGCTGATGTGCGGCCATTGGCGCCAGTCTCTGCAAGCGGCTCAAACGCTGCAGCCGGTCGGTCCCGAGCAAGTCTCCCTTCTTGGCGCCCTGCTGTCGATGCTGGATCGTTGCGACCGCATTCAGGCCTTTACTCCCTCGCCAACTGGGACCTTTCGCGAGCACTGGTTCCAGGTTGTCGATTCCGGTCGGCTCACCGGTTCCGAGCTTAATCTGGGAGTAGCTCTCAGCCTGGCCTACTGAGGAAGGAAGGCCTTGCGCGGTAGGACCTGGTCGCCCTCGACCTTCAGATCGCAGCTGTTGGTGATGTAGCCAACCACGTGACGCGAGGCCTGAATCAGGTCCTCAATCTTGATGTATTCGAGAGGCGTATGCATGTCGCGTTCACCCGCGCCCACCGCAATGGTTTTGATCTTTCCGGAGTTGAAGGCGCGGGTGTTGGCGTCCGAACCGGCTCCGGTCAGAATCGGGGCCGGGATCGGTCGAGGCTCCAGGCCGGCATTGGTCATCGAGCGGTAGACCACCTGAACCAGTGGATCATCCTGGCTGTAGTTATACTTGACCGAACTGGGGTTGACGATCACGGCATCATTGGTCAGGTGCACGTCTTTGACGTCCAGGGCGTCCACCACAAAGCCCAGTGTGGGGCGATTGCTGATGTCTTCGGGCTTGAGTCGGCTGGCGCCGCACAGGCCGCGTTCTTCGTCCACGGTGAAAACCAGTTTGACCTCGGGATGGGCCAGGCCTTGCTCCAGCACGCTTTCAACGCCCTCCAGGATCTCCGCGAGGCCGGCTCGGTCGTCGGCGCCCAGGATGGATTTCTCGTTGGTATGGATGCGGCGCGGCCCTACAATGATGTTTTCTGCCTTGGTGGGCATGACTGTGTCCTGATGGGCACTGAGCATCACGGTGGGGCTGTCTTCGTAGCCCGGCGTGGCCGGCAGGGTGGCAATGATGGTTCCGTCCTCGCGGCGCTCGCTTTTGATGTTTAACTTATTCAGGCGAACCTGAAGTTCATCGCCCACCAACTGTTCCTGACCCGAGGGCCCGTGAATGCCGGCCAGACTGACGAAATTCTTGATCAGGCGGTCATCGTTGACACAGGCCAGGGGCCGTTCTTCAAAGTGCATACTCTGGAAGGGCTTTTGAGCCAGCAAGCGGTTGCCCAGGATGGTGGTGTCCAGCAAGAATCCGATGACGGGCTGGCCGATCACGTTGTTCATGCTGAGGAAGCCCTTCTTGAGGGCGCCCGGCTTGCTCTCGGTCTTGGGTTTAGCCGGAGTGGTCTGCGAGCTTTGCCCGGCCGGTAGGAATTTGTCGATGGCCCGGCCCACCAGTTCACCGGCTCCGCGGCCGATCCCCAGCGTGCTCTCAGCCAGTCCACCCAGCACCATTCCGCTGAGCGGGCCGACCAGAGTGGTGGCCAGGGCCTCACCGATGGGACCGCCAATGGCGTTGCCGATCATCCCCGGCACGGTGTAGGCCACCACCAGAGTGCTGGCGGTGGCGCCGACCAGTTCTGAAATCTCCAGGGCTTTGCTGCGGTTTTGCAGAGGGCCAAAGGCGGTGTCCAGACCCCGTTGTACCAAGGGGCGGAAGGGCCTGGCCTGACCTGGGGCCTGTTGCTCGAGCTGAACCTTGGTGCGGGCCTGCTCGGGCCCTTTCAGTTCGGCAACCATGCCTCGCACCAGACCGGCCCCGGCTCCCACTACGGCACCGGCCGCGCGGCCCAACTGTTTGCCCAGGCCCAGATGCTTTTCTTCAAGTGCGGTCAGGGCCATAGCGCCGATCATGGTTCCAATGGCGATGGGTCCAATTAACATATCGGGCACGACCCCAACGCTGGCCGAGATGGCCACCAGGGGTAAGGCGGCGGTGGCGTAGGAAACGGCGGCCAGACTCCCCAGCTTCTTGCCCTGATGGGCGCAGGTTTCGATGGTTTCTTCCATGGCTTCACGGAAGTCGCTTTTCTCAGGCGGCGGGGGAGGAGTGCCCTGCAGGTCGAGTTTGTCCACGGCGGGTTGGATGGACGGGGTCGGAACCTGGGCCAAACGCAAAGCGGTCTGTGACTGCGGTGATGATTGAATTTTCATGGTGCCCCTCGTACTGCCTGATTTTTATCTGTGTATCATCGTCACATTAGGTCAGAGACCTGAAAGATGTCAGAAAGGGAGGCTCCAGGGAATAGGACGTTCTCGATGGAGACCACTGAGCCCGGAGGTGACTCAGTATGAAACGAGTGATACGGTCTGGACTGGTCTTTCTGTCCCTATTGGGTTGGGCTTACGCCGATATCGAGATCCGCAGAGGCGGAAGCACCTGGGCGATCATCAACTCATCCGGGGAAATTCGCATCGGAGGCTCGACGGTTGGCTTGGTGGAGGCGGATGGGTCAATTCGAAAAGGAGGAAGCACCGTCGGCCAGATTCGGCAGGATGGCGAGATCCGCAAAGGCGGCAACACCTACGGACATATACGTAGTGACGGGGAATTGCGCGTCGGAGGCAGTAGCCTGGGTCGCATCGATTCCAGCGGTGGCATCCGCAAAGGCGGTAGTAACTGGGGCGAGGCTCGAGGTGTCAGCGGCTATGAGGACCAACGCAAAGTTACCGGCGTTTTGGTCTTCTTCAGTGGCGACTTTTAGCTGACCAATGCTGGTTTTGAGGTTCAAGCCCGGGACTGGTTGGCGGCGGCGGGGTTTGCTGGGTCTGCCTCCGGCCCGCCAAATTTCGCCACGCGTCGTAGGGGACACAAGGCGGCAATCTCTACGATTTCGAGCCGGGTTTTAATGGGTGTCATGAAGCTGCTTTTGCAAGGGGTCAAGCTGGGGGTGCTGCTGGGTCTATGTGGGAGCCTGGCCTGGCCGGGTTGGTGCACTCCGCCTCGTTTTGACTATGACCGGGCGGTGGTCAAGACGGTCGAGTCCAATGGTTCCTCGGAAATCCGGTATGATCTGGTTTTTGTGGCTGATGGCTACACTCAGTCTCAGTATCGAGCTTTCTTAGAGGACGTCAATCAGGCTTTGCAGTTGCTCTGGGGGATCGAATTTTATCGAGATTATAGACGCTGGTTCAATGTGCATACGGTGTTTGTGCCCGCCGTCCAGGAGATCTCGGGCATTCAATACCCGTTCGGATCTACGGCAGCCGGGGACGCCATTCAGACTCTGCATTTGACCCATCTGGATGAGCTGAAAAAAGTCACAGGACGACTTCCGGGTTGTGACACGGTGGTGGTGATGTCCACCTATCCCGGCACCTCCACCGGGGGAGAGCCGATCATTTTGGCTGGACGGGACTACGGTGCCCTGGGTCACGAATTAGGCCACAACCTTGGCAAACTGGGTGATGAGTATAGCAGCCGAACCCGCACCGCCGACCTGGACCGTCGCCTGCCCCAGGGACGCGATTTTGAGCAGGTCAATCTGACCCAGGCCGCCTACTTCGACAACAGTAGCCCTGCCCGCATGGCCCAGACCATCAAATGGAAGCACTTTTTCTCTCTCCCCGACGGGGAGCGCGTGGTGGGCGCCTATCAGGGCGGCTTTTATCGAGAGCTGGACGTTTATAGACCTTGCTACAGCTGCGTCATGCGTAGCCACCGGGACTCACGTTTTTGCCCTGTCTGCCACGAAGAGATGACTCGGCGTTTGATGAAGTCTTGTAGTCAGCCCTTTGACGACGCCGCTTATCATCGCAAATACCCGCTTCGCCTCTGGCAGTCGCAGATGAATTACTAGGCGGGCGGTTTTCCTGGCGAGAAACACAGCCTGCTTTTGGAACAGGCCTCTGACCCTGGTCAGGCCGAACCAGAGAGTATGCAAGACGCGAAATCGGCTCCAAAGCATAGTCTGGGATGCGGTCTGATGCTGGGACTGGTGGCCCTGTTTTTTGGAGAGTTCTTGTTCATCAGTCCCCTGGCCAGTTTGCTGGGCTACGGGCACTGGGTGAGCCAATCCGGGCCGCGAGGCAAGACCGAATACACCTTTGTTTTCACCGTGGACGGCATCCATATCTGGCTGATTCTGGTGACCTTCATCGGTGGACTGGCGCTCTATCGCGCCTGGGAAAGCCAGGTATGGCGTCACAACAACCCGATCAACTCGAAGGCCTCGGGTCTGCGCAGGGCAGACAGCCCTCAAGAACTGGCGGCTGCGCTGGAACAACCAAATGCCCCGCTGCTGGTTGAGTTCGAGAGCGCCGAGGAACGCAAACGCAAGCCTCCAAGTCTTTTGGGAAGGCTGATGCTCGTCCCGGTCTTGCTCTTTCTGGGCGACCAGGTGGCCTCCGTTCTTTACTTGGGCGCACTCGAGAGGATGTTGCTGGCCGTTGCCTGCCTGGCCGTTCCCGCCGCTGCCATTCGTAAGGCCCTGCAAGCCGGTAACCATCCAAGCACTCCAGATCACCGCCAACTGGTCGACTTTGGCCGGGGTGAGTTATATCAGCTCGACTGTAACTCCCAGGCTGCTCCCGTCTTGCTGGCCCGGTTCTCTGATTTCAAATCCATCGAAGTCAAGGAATATGAGCCCGATGTCTTGATCTGTATCATTCGCTACAAGGTTCTGCTGCTTGGCCTGGAGACTCCGGTCGAGTTTGGTCCAATGGCCATCGACCCAAGGTCCGCCAATCTGGTGGCGGAACGGCTGAGTAGATTGCTCAATTTGCCTTGTCAGAAAGTCGCGGAACCTGACAGGCGGCCGAATGGGCCCAAACAAGGGTGAGTGTGCAGGAACGTTTTACCGGCTGTCTGGTCGGCGGACTCTTGGGAGATGCAATCGGAGCCCCGGTGGAGGCTGAATCGGCAGCCTATATCAGCAAAACCTTTGCCAGCGTGGATGATATCCTCAAGCTGGAACGAGTGGAAGAACTGCTCGGGGCCTATTGGACGGTCGGACGCTACACGGACGATACACAGATGACGGTCTGTGTTGCCCAGTGGCTGCTCGAAGATGGGCCGGAGGACGGACGCAAGCTGCTGGCCCGGTTCGCCGAAGCGTTTCGACCTGCACGCCGCTACGGGTCCAGCACCGCCGGCATCTTGCAAGCCTTTGAAGAACACCAGGATGAGTGGCGCTCGTTGGCCACCTTGATGTTTCCAGCCGGTTCCTATGGCAATGGCTCCGCCATGAGAGTTGGACCGATCGGCTGCCTTTACTACCTGGACCCCTCGGCACTTTTCAAGGCTTGCCGAGTCTCCTCGCGAACCACTCACTCCCACCCGCTGGCCATTCAGGGAGCTACCCTGCAGGCCTCGGCCATCGCCGCCCTGATTCGCAGCGACAAGCTGGATGTGAACCGCTTTCTCGGTTCGCTGGAGCTGGTCCTCAAGCGTCTGGCTCGTGAAGGTCCGGAGCCCCTGGAGTATCGGCGCGCGCTTGACACGATCGCCGAGGGGCTGAGCGCCGGTCACGAACCGGCCCGGCTGGCCGAGAGCTTGGGAACCGGGCTGGAGGCCAAAGAGTCGGTTCCCATGGCGCTCTACTGTTTTCTTTTTAGCCCGAATTCATTTGAGCAGGTCGTTCACCATTCGGTTTTCTTGGGCGGGGACACCGATACCATTGCCAGCATGGCCGCCTGCCTGAGCGGGGCCTACCTCGGAGAGAAGGCTCTCCCCAAGCGCTGGTGCGCTCGGATGGTAGACGAAGATATCACCCCCGGAAGCCTGGCCGGGTTGGCGCGCCAGCTCGCCCAAAAGTGCCAGGCTTAGAACTGGTCGCGGCTTTGTTCTTTCAGCATCCTTTCAGCCCGTTGCTTTATCCTCGGGCCGATCTGGAGGCCACCCAATGAAAGTCCAAAAACTGAACACAGCGCCGCCTCGTCCGGTCTCGATCCGGCGGGCGCCGGACAGCCCGCCCGGACCCCCGCCTAAGAAGGACACCAGCGGGTTGACCTTGCCCCCTGGCAATCGCTTTCATTGGGATCCACAGGCCGCCAAATGGGCCCTGCGCGCCCGCGACGTGCTGCTCCCCCTGGCTTTCCGGATCGACCGCCAGGATCTTCAGAAGCTCCCTCAGGACGCCAGCTTCATCCTGGCCGGCACGCACCAGCATCCCCTGGATGGACTGCTGGCCAGCACACTCATGGGCAAGTCGCCTTACGCCTCCATGATCGACATCGAGCAGTTTCGCGGAACGGTCGGAAAGCTTTTCGCCAATACCGGGGGCATCCCGGTCGACCGCCACAAAGAATATGCCGGCGACTTTCCCGATCCGGTGGCCCATTCGGTAGAGGTCCTGAATCAGGGACATCGCTTCCTCATCTATCCGGAGGGGGGAGTTTATCCCGGTACGGTGGTGTATCCGATTAAATCGGGGCTGGCCCGCATCGGAATTTCCTCGACGG
Organism: bacterium; assembly: GCA_018266105.1. Lineage (GTDB taxonomy): Bacteria > Vulcanimicrobiota > Xenobia > Xenobiales > JADMJV01 > JADMJV01. The sequence continues at coordinate 165,771 of JAFEBA010000006.1, forward strand.
CCCGCTATGCCGTGCCTCTGGCCCAACACTATGCTCGCGACCCCAAAAGCCATCCCGTAGAGGCACTGGTTGGTAGCAGTCTCTCGGCGGCCGTGGCCGGAGCCGGGATTTGGGCGGCTCGCCATGGAGGCCTGGCCGGCGCTGTGGCTGGGGTGATGACCGGTCTGGTGGGAGGTCTGGTCCTGGGGGCTGTGGCCGGAGCCTCGGTCGCGCCCAAAGAGAATATTCCAAATCTGGCCGACAAAGCCATAAAATGGGGTGGAGTGGGTGCTCTGGCCACAGCCGTGGTCGGGGGAGCTATAGGATGCGTGGCGCCGGGAGCGGCTCCCTGGATGATTGGCGCAACCAGCGGATTGACCGGATTGGTCGGACTGGGTCTGACTTATCAGTGGACGCACCGCCCGCTGGCCACCTTGAAAGTGGGCGAGCCGGTGGATCTGAAGCCCTACCGAGACCACATCAACCAGTCTAAAGATCCAAAGGCCGAGTGGAAAGAGTCGCTCAAGTTGACGGCCGACTTCTATGAGGCGATGAAAGCCACCAAGTTTCAACTGACGGGCGTGGCTTCGCCCTTCCGCATGGATCATGAAGGCAAGGCCTGGGGCCAGCAGCCCGACGGTTCCTGGGCCGAGGTCGAGCGCAATTCGGAGGGTCGTTGGGAACCTGTCCAGCTACCGCCCAAATGAAGATCAGTTGCAATCTCAGCTTCACTCCGCCCAGAAGGCTGGCCCTTCCAGGGTCGGTGGCTTTGGATCAGGTTCACCCGAGCTCCCCGGTGGGACCGCAGCCGGTCGGGCTGCAAAAGTTGCTGGACCTGGTGGGCGGGCCCAAGCCCCCCTTTGATCGGGTTCGGATCCAGACCGAGTTTTTGGAGAAGCTGAGACAAAAAGGAGTCTCGACCGGGAGCATTCCGGAAGCCAAGAACGCGCTGGATTCGGGCTTTCCGGTTCACTTTCAGGGGGACGCGGCCGGTCTACGCCATTGCTATCGCGAGGCAGTGGCCCAGGGTTCGCTCACCCAGGCTCAGGCCGATCAGGCTTTAGCTCGACTCCAAAGCGGAGAGCAGGTGCCTGAGCCTGGTCTGGCCTTGTCTGCCGACCCTGCGCTGGCCGCCAAGCTACCGGCCGAAACGATTCTGGCCAGCTCCGGGAGCACTCAGGCGCTGGCTAACGCGGTGGGCGGGTCTGATCGGGTGATCGGCCTGCGTTTCCCTCCGCCAGCCGATCGGGCGCGGGTGGTGGAGGTGGTGCCTGGAGAGGCTACTTCACCCGAGACCCTGGCCAAAACGCTGGCTTACGTTCGAGCCATTGGGAAGTCACCGCTGGTGGTTGCGAGTTCACCCGGGCTGGTGTTGGAGCGGGTCAGTTTGAACCTGGTCAACCAGGGCCTGAGGCTCTTTGATGAACTCAAGAGCGGAGAGCCGCAGCTCGATCAGTTGCTGGCCACCCAGATCGACCAGGTCGCCTTGCAAACGTTTTGGCCCAGAGCCTTTGGAAAGTCCCCTGAGGAGACGCGCAAGCGAGTCCTGACGCCCATGAAGGCGGCCTCCGGTCCCGACCGAGCTTCCCTGTCCCGGGCCCTTGAGGCCATGCACCAGGGCCTGGGACCCGGCTACGCGCCGGCCGTCGGCCTGCAGAAGGGAGCCCCGGCCCCCTTGAGTCAGTTGGTGGAGGTGCCCAAGGCGCTCAAGCTGAGGATTCAGGAACGACTGCAGGCAGCCGTTATGGGCGCTGCCTGTCAACTTCTGGATGAGGGAGTGGCCCGCCCAGAAGATCTTGAACGCGGCCTGAAAGCAGGTCTGGACTGGGAAATCGGGCCGCTTGAGCTGGCCAATGAGATGGGCCCTCGAAAAGCTCTGAAGCTGGTAGAAAAGCTGGGCGCGGGCTTTGAGATCTGCCCCGCGCTGGAGTCAAAGATTTCCTTTTGGGGTGAACAGCCTTTCGATTTTCATTATGTGGATTCGCATGTGGAGGATAGCACCGCCTTTATTACTCTGAACAAACCGCAGCGCGGTAACGCGCTCGATCCCAAGATGCTGGAAGAGCTGGCTGCAGCGGTCAAGGCGGCCGACGCTGACCCAAGCGTGCGACACATCGTTCTCGAAAGCGCTTTCAATCGGCAGTTCACTCAAGGGGCCGACCTCAGCTGGGTCAATGAGGCCGCCAAAAGCTTCGAAAAGGAATCCTGGCTGGTGGGAGTGGCCAATCTGTTCGGGGTCGCCATTCCCCCCTTCAAGATGTTGGGCCAATACTGGACCTTCCGCAATGTTCCTAAGCCCTATTTCAACAAGGGTCTTGCCAGCATGGCCGAGATCGCCGCCAGCAGTAAGCCGACCATTGCTAAGATTGAGGGCCACGCTCTGGGAGGTGGTCTGGAGCTGGGACTGGCCTGCGACTACATCGTGGCCAGCGAGAATGCCAATCTGGGTTTCCCCGAAGTCCACCACGGGATTTTTCCCGCCTGGGGTGGGACTGAGCGCTTGCCCCAACGCATTGGCCGGCCACTGGCCCGCTGGATGATTCTGGAAGGTGGTTATTTCAGTTCGGGTGGCAGCGGTCCGTCCATGCTCACCGGCCAGGAGGCCCGCAACCTGGGTCTGGTGGACCGGGTGGCGCCCGCCGACCGACTGGACGAAGCCGTCCGGCAGTTGATTCAAAGCGGCGCGGCGGACCATAAAGCGGAGCACAACCCGGACTCCATCGATCTGTCTGGAACCCGTTTCGAGAGTCTGCGCCAGCGCTATGCAACCGCCAGCACCAAGGATTTACTGGAGCACGAGCTCGCTGGACTCTATAACGTGCCGGCCGAGCCCGAGCAGCAGGTTCGTATGAAGGCGGTCATGACGGATGCGGTGGAACTGGCCGACGCTCGCGTCCACGCCGGCCTGAAAGCTCATCCCGAGGGAGATCTGCTGCGCAGCATGCGCAACTCGCTGAAAGTCTCTCGCCTGCGCAGCACGTTCGAGAAAGCTTAGTCCGTTCGTCGTTCAGGTGGAACCGCACCAGGGCTCATCCAGAAGTGAACGCACCGCTGCTCGTAAAGTGGGTGCGTCGAAAGGTTTAGATAGATATTCTTGTGGGCGAATTCCGCGACCCTCCAGAGCGTCGTCGGGGTAGCCAGACATCATCAGGAAACGAGCCTTGGGGCAGAGCGGACGCAGACGCGAGATCATCTTGGGGCCGCTCATCCCGGGCATCACAACGTCGGATAAAATCAGGTCCAGCTCGCCTCCGCTCTGGGCGGCCAGTTGCAAGGCCTGTTCCCCGTTGCGCGCGGTCAGCACATTGTAGCCGGAAGCGGCCAGGGTGCGTTTGGCTAGATTCAACAAAGCCGGTTCGTCTTCCACCACCAGGATATTTTCTTGGCCGGAGCAGGAGGGTTGAGAACTGCGCGTCGGGCGTTTTTCCGAGGCAGCCTGGGTGCTTTCCGGCAAAAACAGGGTAAAGCAGCACCCCGCACCGGGCTGACTTTCCACTTCAATGGCTCCGCCCCCCTGGCGCAGGATACCGTAGACCATTGCCAATCCTAGACCGGTTCCCTTCCCCTGCTCCTTGGTGGTGAAGAAGGGCTCAAAGATGCGGGCCTTGACTTCTTCCGTCATGCCACAGCCGTTGTCGCGCAGGACCAGTTCGGCATACTCTCCGGGCTTGATATCCAAAGCCGCCCCGCGTTCGGGTGAAATGCTGCGCTGGCTGGTCTGAAGGACGAGCCGGCCTCCATCCGGCATGGCGTCGCGGGCATTGACGGCCAGATTTAAAAGGACTTGCTCCAGCTGTCCGCGGTCAGCCTTGACGCTACAGATTCCGGGGAGGAGCTCGAGTTGAATGAAGATATCCTCGCCGATCAAACGCCTGAGCATCCTCTCCACCGATTGAACCAGTTCGTTCAGGTCAATGGACTCCAGCGTCATCATCTGGCGGCGACTGAAAGCCAGCAATTGGGAAGTCAGGCTCTTTGCGCGTTCGCCCGCATCCACCACTTCTTGCAAGTCGTCGCGAAGGGGGTCGCCCGTTGCTAGTTCTTCGTGGACCAGCTCGGTATAGGAGAGAATAACAGTGAGCAGGTTATTGAAATCGTGGGCGATTCCGCCCGCCAGGCGGCCGATCGCCTCCATTTTTTGGGCGGCCAACAATTGCTCCTCGGTGGCCTTCTGAGCGGTGACGTCCATGGCGACACCACTGATGGTTCTTTGGTCCGGTTGAAGATTCAGATTGACGCGAAACCATCGGACCTTTCCGTGGCTGCTGAGGATTCTCCATTCTTTCTGTAGATGGGCCGCCCGCAAACCGCTTCGGTCCTCTCCGTGCAGAAAGCGCGCTATGTGCCGTCCAAGCAGGTCCGCCGGTTGATATCCCAGACGGCTTACGCTCTGGTTGACAAAGAGAAGGCGGCCGCTCAGGTCGACCGAGAAAACCACATCATCCAGGTGGTTGACCAGGTTGCTGTAGCGCTCCTGGCTGGCGCGCAGGGCCCGCTCCGAGGCTTTGGCCTGAGTGATGTCCAGACTGGTGGTGATGGTGGAAACGTGCTGACCCTGGCCGTCATAGAGGCTTCGGCCGTGCACCGCCAGCCAGCGAATAGATTGGTCCTTTGAGATGATTCGAAGCTCGCAGTGCTCGACGCCGTCCAAAAAGGCTTTGGCCGCCGAAGCCCGGGCCAACTCTTGGTCCTCGGGATGAATTTTGAGCAGTAACTCGTCAAAACTTGGACGGGCCGTGTCCATTTCAAAGTGCTCTTGAGCTCGCCCGTCCAGCTCCAGAGTTGCGGTGCTCAGGTCCCATCGCATGGTTCCCTGCCCAACAGCGTCCAGGGCCACACGAGAGCGCTGTTCGGCCTCGCGGAGTTGGCGCTCAACCCGAATTCGCTCGGTGGCATCCTGTTGAATTCCTACAAAGTGGGTCAATTCTCCCTGAGCGCTGCGTAGCGGTGTGACCGTCAACTCCTCGTGATAGCTGGAGCCGTCAGGGCGGTTCCGCTGAACTTCACCGTGCCAGACTTCACCAGCCGACATGGCTTCTTGCAAATCCTGGGGAGTCGCAAAGGGGAAGCGACCCAGCATTTCTGGTGGACTCTGGGCCGAGAGCTTGCAGGCAGCGGCGTTGACCTGCACCACGGCACCCGTCCGGTCTGTAATGATGATGCCGTTGGCGGCCGCCTCCAGGGCCGCCTGATAGAGCTTCAGGCTGGCTTCATGTTGCTTGCGCGTGGTGACATCCTCAATGACCGCAATGGTGCAGCTGGGCTGGCCTTGTTCGTCATACAAAATGTTGACGTCCACTTGAACCCAGGCGATGCTTCCGTCTTTGCGCAGGTAGCGCTTTTCCACATGAAAGTCGCCAACTTTCCCCAGAGCCGCGCTGAACTGACCTTTCATGCGGAGGTTATCCTCGGGGTGGGTCAGGTCGGCCACCGTCAGCCGGCGCAGTTCCTCGACTGTATAGCCGGTAATCTCGCAATAGCGGGCGTTGGCATCCAGCAGTCGGCCTGAGGCGGGATCTGCCAGGCAGATGCCCACTGGAGCCATCTGAAACATGGTGCGCACCCGCCGATCGCTCTCGCGCAAGGCAGCGTCGGTTTCTCGCAGTTCGGTGATGTCATGCCACAGCCCGATGGCGCAGGGCTCGCCGTCCAATACCGCGGGCCCGCCCGTGAGTAAGAAGTCTCCCTGCTCCCCGGATTTTCGCCGCAGTCGGCATTGCACCGGCTCGATTCGGCCGCGTTGCTCGTAGGTCTCGGCCAGCTGCCGGAGTTCTTCGGGATGAACAAACAGGTCCAACTCCTCGACCGTTCGGCCGCGCAATTCGGCTTGACTCCAACCCAACATTTTCGACATGCCCGGATTGACTTCCACGATGCGGCCATCGCGTACGCGAAAAATCACAATTCCGGCCAGCAGCAGGTCAAAAATGGTGGTCAGGCGCTGCTTTTGCTCTTCTAGCAGTTGGGCCGTCTCGCGCTGTTCGCTGATGTCTTCCACGGTGGTAATAAAGTGGTCGTCGTGGAGCTTGGCCGAAATCGTGAGGCGCACCCAGACGGGGTGGCCATTGCTGCGCAAGTAGCGCGTCTCGAAGGTGTCCTGTTTCAGGCCGCCTTTGAGCAGCCCCTGACGGCGCATCTGGTCAGCTTCTCGATGTTCGGGGTGGGTGACCTCGAACCAGCTTTTTTCCTGCAGTTGTTCCGGGGAGTAGCCCAGGGTTTCGCAAAGCTTGGGGTTGACCCGCCGGTAACGTCCGGTTTCAAGGTGGCATTCGGAGATTCCAATGGCCGCGTGCTCAAAGATATCCTCCGCACGCTGCCGACTCTGGCGCAGTTCGGCCTGGGCCGTCTTGCGGGCGCTGATGTCCTGAAACAGGCCCCGCAGTTTGACCACCCGGCCATTCTCCTTGATGGGCGTACCTAAAGTGCGGACCCATTTGCGCACGCCTTTGGCGCTGATGATCTCCAACTCCAGATCGTAGCCCTCTCCCCCCTGCATGGCTCGATTGACGGCGGCCTCGATGATGGGACGGGACTCTGGATGATAGAACTCCAAAGCGGCGTCCACCTCCAGGCCGGCCGTGGGTTCCAGGTCATGGATTCGGGCCACCTCCTCGGTCCAGTCGCCTCGACCGGTGGCGACATCCACCTCCCAAGCGCCGATGCGCTCGAGTTTTTCCATCTCCCGTCGCATCTCGTCCCTGCTCAGCACCTGGCGGCGCAGCTCCATTCGGCCTAAGGCCATGGCCAGATCTTCGGCGAGTTCGTCCAGCAAGCTCAACTCGTGGGGAAGAATCTCCCGACCCTGTAGCAGTAGAGCACCGTGGCAGGTGTCCTGTTCGCGTAAAGGCAACAGCGTGGGACTGTTGGCCCTTGGTCTGAGCAGGGAACAAGCCTGGCAGCTGCCCGAGCCCTGGAGGCAGGGTGGCAGCTCCGGCACTTCAGCGGGAGGTTGTCCTGAGAGGGCGGAACCCAGAGGCTGGGATGTATACCAGTGAGCCATCCAGGCCGTCTCGAACTGGCCAGTCTGAGTCAGCGCGGCTACCGTCTGGCTCATCAGAGCGCCCGCTTCGGTTTCTCGAATCAAAACCCGGCCCACTTGCCGTGCCGCCATCAGCAACGCGGAAAGGCCTTGCCCTTGCGGCTCCAATTCAGGCCTCTGACCACATCTTTAGCATCATTTCCCCCGATCGTCGGCAGGTTCGACATCACCCTGAACCACTCCGCCCGGATGGTATCAAAATACCGGAAGCACCAGTCGTTTGCTCGTGGGGTTTCAGGCTATTTTAGGTGCAAGCCGGTATTCTCAGCCAGACAAAGATAGATCGTGTTCAGAGGGAGTCCGATTCACATGAAAATCCAGCAGTTCTCGTCCGCCACCCCGTCCAGAATGACGAAGGCGTCGGCTGAAAGAGTTTCTAACGATCTACCCATGGACGGCTACACGCCCGCGGAGATCCACAATCAAGACATTCGCTTCAATCGTGGTCTGAGTCTGGCCGGTTACTTCGGCTGGGATGTCCCCACCAATAACCTGGATTCCCAGGGAGCCCAGGCCATTCGTTCCGCCGCCACCGGTCGAAACATCCTGCTGGCCGGTGGAGCTGCGGCCGGAGTCGGCCTTGAATTAGGACTGGGCAACGGCCTGATGGACTGCCTGGGGGCAGGCGTGGCTGGGGCAGCGGCTGGCTTTGCGGTGGGACTGGCCTTCATCGCCTTCTCGCGGAATGCCGCATTGGCCTGCCCCGAACACGCACGGGCGGTTTTCAACCGCTAAATCCCGAGTTTCAGGTTCGCCCGCGCGCTGTCGATGCATCAACTGAGCTTTCAAATGCATCGGCAGGTGGCCGCACAGGCTGTCAATCTGGTGATTGGTTCACGCATGGTCGCCTCCACGAACCTCTTGGGCCTGGAGGGTGGAGAGTGCGATCTGGTAAGTCTGCTCGTGCAGGCGGAGCACCGGCAGGATCGAGCCGCTCTCATCGCGCTGGTAGCCGCCGGCCAGATTCCAGGCCAGCGGGATGGCGAGCCTGCGGGCGGCTTGGAAGACCATCCGATCTCTGCGCGCCATCTGCTCAGTGTTGAGCACACCGCCCAGCGGGTCATCGACGTGCACGTCGGCACCGGCTTGATAAAGGATCAAGTCCACCGGGTGCTCACGCAGCGAACTCAGGATTTCGGCCAGGGCCAGCAGGTAGTCCAGGCCCTGTTCGGGTTGATAGAAATAGCGTCCCAGGGTTTCGTGGCGCACAAAGTCCAGACTTAATCGGGAAAGGATGTCGTCCGTCCCGTCTCCGTAATGGTAGTCTGCATCCAGGATCAGCACGCGCTGAACTCGCCGCTCGAGAAACAGACGCCGGGCCACGATGACCAGGCCGTTGAAGGTGCAAAAGCCACCACCGTGGTTGTAACCGGCATGATGGAATCCAGAGCTGAAGCTGGCCGCCACTCCCGTTTCCAGCGCCAGACAGGCGGCCCTGTAGAGGGAGCCTGAAGTGTAAGGAAAGGTGGCCGAGGTCTCTGCGTCCCGGTTGCCAAATCCATTGGGAGCGCGGCAGTCCAGCACGCCTTCGACATATTCGGGTGCGTGGGCCAGGCACAGGTCCCTGACGGTCAGCTTCACGGGATGTTCAATCTGCAGCGGATATCCCTGGCTGCGAAGATGATTGACCAGCAGTTGGGGCTTCGAACTGCTGGGACTGTAGCTTTTGGGCGGGGCCACCATTTGTTCACTGTAGACCACGGGCATCCTGTTCATTCTGTGCGTCCTCCTACTCTCTACTCGAGTGTAGGGGGCGCCTGTTAGCCGGGTGTTAGGTCATCTAAACGGGAGATGGGGCGGGCGTGGGAGGACAGGCAAAAGTCAAGGGCGCTCGAAATCGCTCAGAGTGCTCCTTCTATTGCCTCTCTTGCTCGTTGGCCTCGGTTGGCTCTTAACACTGACGCTTTCCGCGGCGGTTGGCTGGTTTCAATCGGATCGTGTGCAAGGAAGGGCCCGCGCCAGCCGTCAAACCGCAATATTTGTCACCTGTTTACCGGTGTTCTGGGTCTTTCGCGCTTTCATGTGCGGCCCTGAGGACGGACTCAGGTACCTGGAGGCCAGCTTTTTCGTTCTGCCCATGCTGGCTGGTTGCTGGCTGGCGGCCGTCTCGCTTGAGCGAAAGCAGGCCCGGCCCCGCCCTCCGGGAGTCGGGTTTAGCCGGGAGTAGAGCTGTCCAGGCGCGGAAAAGTGAAGCGAAACAGGCTGCCTTTGCCGGGTTCGCTTTCGACCACCACGCGGCCACGGTGTTGCTCCACGATGCCGTAGACTGTGGCCAGGCCCAGGCCACTTCCCTTGCCGAGTTCCTTGGTGGTGAAGAAGGGCTCAAAGATCCGTTCTCGCTGTTCCGCGCTCATGCCCTCGCCGGTATCCTGAATCTCCAGATGGACTTCCTGGGTGTCAGATCTCAGATTGATGTGCACTTCGCCGGGCTGGGTCAGCGCGTCGCGTGCATTGACCACCAGGTTGACCAGCAATTGTTCCAGCTGGCTGCGGTCGGCTTCGATGAAATGGCTCTGTCCAGCTCCGAGCTGTACCTCCAGCTGATGGTCCGACCCCAACGCACGCTGCAGCAAAGGTTCTAATTCGCTCACCACCACCGCCAGATCGAGAGGCTGTTTCTGGGAAGGCTGCTGGCGACTGAAGAGCAGCAGCTGCTTGACCAGGCGGGCTCCGGCCTGACAGGCTCTGTCCACTTCCTCTAAGAATTCTTCGGGTTGCTGACTTTCCATACTCAGGTGTACGTAGCCCTGAATGATCGAGAGCAGGTTGTTGAAATCGTGGGCCACTCCGCCGGCCAGCCGGCCGACCGCCTCTAATTTTTGGGAATGCAGGAGCTTCTCTTGCAGCGAGATTCGCTCCCGCAGATCGCGGCCGACGATCATCGCCAGTGGAGGCTCCTCTTCGGGGACCCAGGCTCCCACCAGTTCCAGCGGGAGCTCCTCGCCATCCAGGGTTTTCAATGTGATGGAATATTCCAGGGGCGACATCTCCTTGAGTCCCTGGGCCAGCCTCTCTCGGTCTGGTTCGAGGGTGCGTTCCAGGAGTTGGAATTCTTCTCCAAAGAAGCGCTGACAGGCGGGGCTGCAGAATCGGCAGTGGCCAAGCTGATCGACGGTAAAGATCAGGTCTCGGGATTGATTTAGAAGGCTAGAAAGCCAACGATGAATCTGCCGGGTGGAGGTCACATTTTCGACCACTCCAACCAGTTGCCCGCGCTCCATCGGAAAGGAGCGGTCCCGGATCCAAACGGTTGAACCATCGGCCTTGATGATCCGATAGACCTCATCCACCGCGACCGAAAGGCGGCGGTGATTGAGTTCTCGCACGAAAGGTTGATCGTCCGGATGGATGGAGTCTCTGAAAGCTTTGGGATTCTTGAACAATTCTGAGGGGGGATGTCCCCACAGGTCCAGCGCCCCGGGACCGACATATTGGTATTGAGCACTGGGCAAATCATAGATCCAAAAAACTTCGTGCACGCTTTCGGCCATCTGGCGAAAGCGCAGGGCCACTTCTTCGGCCCGCTCCACGGCGCCCTTCTGTGCCTTCAGGCTGGCCAGTAGAAAATGAATGGAAGCGGAGGCGGCCAGCAGGCAACCAAAAAGCACCCAGTGGAAAGCCAGGCTTTGCCTGCGGGCCAGATCGTTCACCTGGCGGCGTAATTCGGCTTCGCGCTTGCGTATTTTTTGATTGAGACGGAACAGGTCGAGTCGGGAAGTCAGAAGATCCTGGCTGCGCAGCAACTCACGCAGGCGAGCGGCCTCTCGCTCGTCCGATAGTTTCAGCATCTTGAGACGGTAAATCGCCTGCAACAGCCGGGCCTCAGCCAGAGATTGATCAAACGGACTGTCTTTTCGGCCCGACATTTCCGCTTCTACCAGGCCTTCGGCCAGGTCAATTCGGACTTCCAGCAATTGCCGCAAGGACGATCTTAATTCAGCCAGGCGTATTTCCTGGACTCGAAACAGTAGAGCCAGGCTGCCAAACAGAATCAGGCATCCGGTCAACAGCAGTTTACCGAGGCGGTCGATGTTCTTCATGGCAACTCAGAACTGCTGAATCCGAACCGTTCGATCAGCTTGAGATGCTCTGGAGTGCCGATAAACTGGCTCAACTCTTGATTCCAGGCCTTCGCCAATTCCTGGTCACTTTTACGAAAGGCAAAACCTCCGTAGTCGGCCCGGCTGTTCAGCTTGCGCACCACCCGGAAGCCGGGCTCCCGGCGGGCCATCCAGGCCAGACTGGGGGCGGAGAGAGCCAGAGATCGGGCCTGGCCTGCTCGCAGCGCCTGAAAAGCGAAAAAAGCGTCGGGAAGGCTCAATAGTCTCGATTCCGGTAGGCCCTGTTTTCGGCACGTCTGCTCCTCAGCCGAGCCGGCCAGAACCGCTACCGGCGAGGGATAATCGAGCGAAGAGGCGGGAACTTGACTCAAGCTGCTGCCTTCGGGCACCAGCAGCCCGGGCACCACCCGAAAAGTTGGACGCGAAAATTCCACCTGGAGTTGACGTTCTGGGGTAATAAACAGGCCGGCCGCCACCACGTCGAACTCACCCTCCCCAAGATCGGAAATCAGGTTGGAGAATTCGGTGGCGCGCCAGACCAGTCTTTGAATTCCCAGTCTGGAGGCCACCACTCGAGCGATTTCGGGGGATTCCCCCGTGACTTCGCCATCCGGTCCCAGAAATGCATAGGGCGCCTCGATTGCGTAGCCAATTCGAAGGGTGCCGGTGGTCCGGATTTGACCCAGCCCGGTCCGTTCCAGGCTGAGCCACCACCAGAATGCGAACCCGATGATCAGCCAGATCATGTAGAATGTACGTAGACTCAAATTTCCCCCAGGCCTCAGCACTGATATTTCACGAATCGGGGGGAATCTCTTTTTCGGAACGCCCGGCAATTATTCACCCAGGTTTCCCCACCGGGTCGGGCGAAGAACCTGCTACGGTGCGCATCAATCCCCTCAAGAGCCTGTTTGTCTCTCCGGTCCGGCCTGGCCAGGTGGCATCCAAGTCCCTGCTTCCCGCCGGTTCGGAAGACCAGGTCAAGCTGAGTTCCAGCTCGGGCGGCGTCTCCAGCCTTGCTCCCGCCCACAAAACCTCGACGACGTCCCGATTGCTGGCCATGGCCAGGGGGCTGAGTCTGGGCGTGGCTCTGGCGGTGGGCGCGATGGGGGCGGCTGGCGTGGTCAGCTACATTGGTTCGCAGCAGGGAGGAGCTACAGACCAACTGCTCTCGACCAGTAAGAACCTGAGCGGCCAGCAGAAGCAGTTGGCCAGCGCCGAAATGATGGCGATGGGGGAGAAGACCCTACGCTGGATGGGAGCCTCGGGCGAGCGAATCTACATCACCGACAATGACGACCAGGTGGTTCAGTTGTATCAGCAGGAAGGGCGCCTGCAGGCGCTTGAGCCAGCTAGCATCCTGGCTCAAGGCTTGAAGGTTCAATCAGCCCTCGAGCAGGCACATAAGAGCCCCGAATGGCAGGGCTTGCAGCAGCGCCGGGATAGCCTGAATGGGAAAGCTGATCAGCTGCGTCAGCAATGGCTTGGTTCGAGCAAACCAGCTCCCAGCCCACCCGGTGGCGTCACGGGGATGGCCGCCAGTTTGGGGATGATGGGCTTCTCGGCCGGACCGCCACCACCACCTGAGTTGTTGGAGGTGTCCAAGCAACAGCTGAAGCTACAGCTTGAGATGGACCAATTGCGAAACCAGGCCATGCAAAAAGTCGGTGCGGATACCCAGGTGGTGCGACCCGGAATGGGTTCAATTGAGAGCATTCTAGACGCGGCCCGGGCCAAGACTCCAGAGCAGCGACAGGAGTTCCTCCAGTTGTTGAAGGCGGTCAATGGTGGAGCGGTGGAGCGTCAGCAAGCTGAGATGCTTGAGAAGCAGCATAAAGCTGTGCAGCAGATGCCCCCGGGACCCTTGCGCGAGATCAGCGAAAAGCTCTTGCGGAATCCCGACCAGTTGCTGCTGGGAATGGAAAGCCCGATCCTGATTCCTCAGTTCACCTATTATCAGCTTCAGGATGGCAGCGCGCGAGTTCGCAACGACGACCCGATTCTGTCCAAGGTCCAGGCTTTGGGCCTTCACTTTGGGGGTCGAGGCGTGGTTCAGGTGGATTCGGATCAGGTCGGCAGCAAGACCCATGTCATCAATCACGAGCTGGGTCATTCCATCGATGATTTGCTTGAGAGGCAGAATCCCAAGTTTTACAAGCCGTGGGCGGCTCAGGTTAAAGAGGCTCTCAGCGAGGCTCGCCAGCGCCAACAGGAAGGCAAGCCGGTCGCCTCTGACTATTCCCTGACCAACCAGGCTGAATATGTGGCCGAAGGCGTGGAATACTACTTTGAGAATCCTGAGATGCTGAAGGTGAACGACCCCAAGCTCTTTGCACTGACCGAGCAGTTGCTGGCCCAGGCTGATGAGCAGGGCAAATTGAACCTGAAAGAATCGTTATCGCTGCTGGCCGGAGCCGGCTTGCTGGGTCTGGCTTTCGGCCTGACTCGTGGACGGGTCAGGCGACCCCAGGTGGTTCAGGACTGACCGGGGTCGGTATCAGACCCACGGCTGCGAGCAGGGGAATTGCCCCTGCGAGACTAACGCGCGCAGATGTCAACCGTACGCAAGAAAGTCACCCAATTCTATAACGCCCTCAATCGGATGTTGGCCGGAAACCCGGAGCCCTTTCTGGCTCTCTGGAGCCAGGGCAAGGATGTCACTCTGATGCTGAGCCTCGGTGAGCGTGAAAAGGGCATCAATTCAATTTCCAAGATCTGCCGACAGGTCTCCAGCGTTCTGGGCGAATCACCCGCCCGGATTACGGTCAAACCCAAAGAATATCAGGTCCGAGAAGAAGGCAAGCTGGCCTACGCCGTGATCATGGAGCAATCCATCACCAAGATCGACGGCCGCGAGGCTGAGAGCCTGAATCGCTCCACCCTGATCTTCCATTTTGAGGATCAGGATTGGAAAGTTGTGCATGTGCACAATGACAACGTGACTCCGGTCCAGGAGACGCTTTCTTATATCCTGCGTCACAAGAACTTTGTGGCCGCCGCTCCGGCCAGGCCGGCAGCCAAAAAGCAGACGGCCAAAGCGCCGGCGGTCACCAAGCCTGCAGTTGCTAATGGGGCCGTGGCTAAGAAGGCAAGCGCCAAGGTCGCGCCCCGCAAGCGCTAAACACGGCTGACCCGTGAGGGTCAGCCGGCTCCGTGCTGGACGATTCCGAAGATATCCAGGTAGTAAGGCGGCACCTCACCGATCGTGGGAAACTGGGCCCTGAGCAGGTTGTGCAACTCCACTTTGCGCACCCGCAAGGCACCGTCACTGACGTCCAGGGCTTCGGCCAGCGAGGCATTGTCGTATTTCCGAATGCGCAGAGCTGCCACCAGAAGCTCCAGCAGTCCGATCTTGGGGAAGCCCAGCCACCGGTCCTGGTACCAGAACTGGGCCGGGCGCTCGAGCGACAGGATGAAAAAGAAGCCTTGGGGTCGGGCGGCTCGGATCGATTCCAGCTCGGCCCGAGCCGCCGAATGCGGGTAGGCGATCTGCATCAGGTGAGGGGAAGGCCCGTACATTCGCCAGGCACAGTCCTCGCCCCCGAACAAGTGGGTCCAGATCGGGTGATCTTCCACATCCAGGGGCAGCCCCAGTCCGTTCAATTGAGGAAGACTGGAGAAATTGCCGCTAGCGCAGGCCATCAGTTCCAGCGCCATGACCTCATTGGAGCGGAGTCCGGCCGAGGTGGAGTCCGGGCTGGTCGAGCCGCTGCTTCGACGAGCAAAGGCCTGCTGCCAGAGGGCGGGCAGCTCTTCCTTTCGGCCCAGGAACTGCAGTAGCGCCATCCGATAGAGAGCGGGCCAGGGGCCCAGTGCTTCCAGCCTGGAGGCTTCCTCGAATAGCTGCTGAATTCGCTCACAGTCAACCGTCTTGTGGCGCAACAAGACGTGAGCCAGGCGATAGGCGCAGACCTCAGGCCAGGGCGACTCAAGGCGGGGGGGAGTGGTGGCCAGGCTGTACGCCTCCCGTATCGGCTCAAACGCGCGCGGGACTTCCCCGCGCATAAGTTTCTGACGCGTCCCGCCCTCTAAAAGCCGAACCACCTGGCTTCGCTTTTCTCCGTTGTGGTAGCTCATCGGCCCTTTAGATTCGACCCGTGCAGTGCGATCACTCTCGTCCTTGCTTCCGGAGGTGACAGACCTTCATTTCCGAACTTGCCAGTGTGGGACAGCTGTTGGAACTCTGTGGGCGCGAGTTTAGCCGGATGTACTGGCCGCTGATGAGCCCCTGCCCGGCCCGAACTCCCTCGATCCTGGCCCAACTGGCGGAGATCTCGGTGGAGCTGTCGGACCTGGAGCAGCTCCTGACAGAAGGCTGGCGGGATCAGATTGTGGCTGGAGTGGCCTGTCTTTTTCATCCCGATCCCGAGGCCTGTCTGCCGTTGGTCTGGGGGGCTTTTGACTCGGGAAGCTGGGCTTCTCCTCAACTGGGCGTCTGTGCCATGTTGCTTGAGCCGGATGACCCCAGCCAGGCACAAAGACGCCTGTTGCTGCGCTGTCCGGTCGAGACCCGAAAGCTGGAGGGCACCGATCCGATGTGGCGCCACGTGGTTCACGGTAGCGCCGCCTTGAAGTCCCATAGCACAAAAGCCATGGCGGCTTTACTTGAGACCCTCGCACGCAGCCCCGAAGGGCGAGACTGGTTGGTCTCTCACCTGTCCTTTGAAGAGGCCTACTGGGCTTTGGAAGTGGACTTCTGGGATCATGGGGAGAATCTATCACGGGGCTGGAGCAGTGCTATCGGGCCGATGCTGGCCGAACTGGGCAAGAACCCACCGGCCTGGCTTCTGGCCGATTCCCCCAAGGATTTGCTGGGGCTGTGGGAGATCCAGGCTCAGCCTCCGGAGGTTGGCTTTCTTTGCCGTGGGGATTGGGAGACCCGCATAGAGCGCTTCTTTCTACCTTTTGTTCGGGACGGTCACCGTGCTTTGATTCTGGAGGGAGATTCTGGCCACCTCAGGCTTAGTTCGAGAACACCCGCTGGTAATCAGGTCTTGTTGCAGTTGCACGGACCCTACTACGAAGCTTTGTGGCGCAGGCTGGAATTTCATTGCCGGGACAACCAGGTCTTTTTGCTTCCCAACTCTGGACAGGATCTGGCTGGCCTGCGAGTGGATCATCTGGATCGTGGTCTATCGATCGATTGCTTAAAGGAATATCAGCCTCCCTCCAGCTTTCAGATTTGTGATCGCGATCTTGAACAATGCAAGGCTCACCTTTGGGTGATCGGGATCGACTCCCAAGCTCGCTTCGACGGGGGAGTGGCGGCGATGGTGGCCAGCCTGGGGGGAGAGGAACTGGTCGAGTCCGTCCGCTTTCAGCTGGCCCAAGGCGACCGCCGACCAGGCAGCTTTGTGCTCGGCACCTCAGAGCTCTTGCAGAAAGCGGGAGTGAGAGAAGTCGCCTGTCTGGTGACCCTTCCTAAACCCGGCCTGAGTCAGCTCTGTTCCGGACTGCAATCGGTGCTCGAATATGCTCGGCAAAACTGCACGCGACTGGCTATGCCCGCGCTCGGCTGTGGCGCGGCTGGTTTTCAGGCGAGAGAAGTTGCCGGTCCCTTGCTTGCGGTTTTAGCTCGCTACCGAGAAGACCTGCGTATCGCCCTCTGCCTCCCGGGCCAAAGGGAACGCAGCGCCTTCGAAGTGGCCGCCCGGAGGCAGGGACTGATCTAATGGTTGCGCGCGATGGCGTTTGCTCTTCGACGCCTCGCGGACTTTTTGGGCTGATGCTGGTTCCTCTGTTCGGCAGTGAGCCGAACAAGGAGGTTACCTTGAACTGCAGATGGAGCGAGGAATCTTTCATATCGCAAGGAGCTGGAGGTGTGACTTAGATGACAAGCTCAGCCTGCTCGGGGCCTCCGTCACCGATGTCCATACCCAGGCGTACCAGAGTGGCCAGAGCGGCCCCGCCCAGCAGGACCGGGGCCGCTCCGGGGAAGACAGCGGCGGCGATGGCCAGACCCCCGGCCACGGCGTCAGCACTGCCCTCCGCGAAATTCCGCTGGGTCAATTCATAAATTCCCAGGCCGGCGTTGAGAAATCCGGCACTGGCGCCGGCCACACGCGAGGCCACTCCTCCGGCCTGACCGAAAGCCTCCAGCCCGCCCTGGATGCCGTAGCCAAGATTGGCCGCGCCGCCCAGGCGCTCTCCCAGATTGTTGGCATCGAGCATATCCTGATAGCCCTGATAGGCCAGCAAGGGTGAGAGTTGCTTGGAGAACTCGGCGCTGACGTGCAGCGTGGTCTCAGCTTGTTGCAAAGCAGCGATAGAGCTGCCCAGCGAGGCAATCGAGGTGGACCCGACCGCGAAGGATGTCAGAGCGATGGGCTCGCCGTCCAGGAAAGCCTGCTGGCCGCCAGGCTGGATCAGGAAATGGCTACCGTTACTGAACTGAAAATCGGCCTGGCCGTCGCCGCTTTGCATGACTTGAATCGAGAGGGACTGGCCATCTTGCTGGCTGGAAGTCCGCCCTACCCGGTCCGAGCCGGAGCTACTGATGTCGAGGTGCTGACTGGGACCTCCCGCCACCATGGAGTCCAGAGTCTCTCGGTAGACGGGCCCGGTGGGGTGTTGCCGACGAAACTCGTCCCACTGGGCCTGGTTATAGCCGCCTGGAGCGGCAGCGGGCAGGCTCTGTCCGGGTTCGACCAGCAGATCGCGGCTACTGAAGGTTCGGTCCAATACCTGGCCGTTCATGGTGGTGGTGCTCAACGAGGTTCGTTCTCCGTTGGGTCGATAGCGGGTGTCGAGCAGATTGGAATAGTCTGTGCCCGGAATGACGGTTTGCTGTTGCACATGGGAGCCGGCCTCACTCACCAGGCGGTAGCTCAAGGTCGTGTTGAGTCCATCCGAGTTCCTGACCACGGTGCGCCCGTCCTGATCGGGTCGATCGTAGTCGCCCAATTCCTGGATGTAGGCTTCTTGGCCGGTGGTGTAGTCGAGGCTGTAGGTATTGCGCGAGGCAATGTAGGGGGAGTCGCTCTCTGCCAGACGTTTCTGAAAGTCGGGACTGAGCGCCGGAGAGTCAAAACTTCCGAATCCGATGCTGCTCTCTTTGGAGATGGTGCCTTTTTCTTCTGTCATGCTGGTGAAGCTCAAAGGACGACCCTCTCCATCACTCAGCTTTTCTCCGCGGTAGTCGATTGAGACAGCCTGTCCCTGCGAGCCGACCCCGACCAATTGCATTTCGGCTGAAAGCTGATGAGTTTCGCTGGCCGAGCCTTGCGGGTCGAAGTGAGTCGTGCTGTTGAACGAAATGGACTGAGTGGAGCGGCTGGTATCCCATTGCACCGGGCCGGAAGGCTCAACCACCACCGGCGTACGTCCGCGAACTGGGGGGTCAAACATGATGCGCCCATCGTCGACCATCCGGGCGGGGTCGATGGAGGCGCTCTGCGCATAGCTGATCGAGCTTTGCTGCAGCACCGGCTTCGCCCCACTGTGGGTCTTGTCCAAAATGCTGGTCTGGCTGGTGGTGCGTACGGTGGATCCGCGTTCTCCCGAGGGCGCTTCAAATTCGCCCAGATCCACGTAGTCCTCAACATTCCCGGCCACGCTCTCAACGGCGGTGACAGTGGTCAGCTTCTGAGTCTTGCTCTCCTGCTCGAGCTGGATGTAGCGATCGCCATTGGCTTCGCTGCGAACCTGCTGGCGGTTGCTGACCCCATCCTGATAGAAGCTGGTGGTGACCACGCTGGAGCCATCTGGATTGGAGACGGTGCGTTCGGTATGGGCCACACCGTCCTGAACGTACTGCCGGATTCCCAACTGCTGGTTGGTCTCGTGCTCGCGAGCGTTCAGGCTTTGCTGAGTGAGCGAATTGCTGGAGGTTGGCTGGGTCTTGCCCACAAAATTCCAGGTGCTCCCGCTGGAGGGTTGGGCGCTGGCGGCCGCGCGGCCCGAGGTGGCCGCCAGTTGCATACCTACGTGATCGTTCGGCAGACGCTCCAACTGAGGCGTTGGTTTGGTGGCTGGCGGCTTCTTGGCGGCGGCTCGCTCCAGGATGTCGGCGGTGGCGCGCACAAGCGGGTGAGGTTCCCGGGAGACTGGGGACGGGTCGCTCTTGGGTTTGGTGGGAGCAGGCCGGGGGAGCGGTCGTCGCTCGGAAGGATCAATAGGTGAGGGCATTCCCAATTGTTCCCTTTAGCAACTGGGAAACCTGTGGGGAATGCTTCCAATTCTGCCCTCACTTTGGAGAGGTTAATGATGTTCTTCTGCAGGGATTTCTTGCTCGTAGCGTTCGCCATTGATTTCCAGGGCAAAGCGCTTGCATCCGGAAGGAACCTGAAATTCAAGCACAGCCGGGATCTGCCCCTCATAGACCTTGAGCACCTGACCCTGGTCGTCCAGCAGGCGACCCGAGGACGAGATAGACATGCTTTCGTCCACCAGCACCGCGACCATTTGAGCGATTTCAGTCATTTCCTCGGCCACCCGGTCACACCACATGTGTTCGACACCAGTCCAGTCCTTCAACCGAAGGATCGTGGAGCAAGGTGACGCGCAGCTTGCCGTCCTCGTGATGGATATCGGAGAAAATTCCGCTGGCTCGTTCTGACCTGGGGCCTCCCTAGCGAATATGGAAGAAGACGAAGGCAAGGATGAAATAGACGGAAAGCAGCTGTACGCCTTCCAGCCAGTGGGATTCCCCGTCCTGGCTGATCTGTCCGACGACCAGCACCGAGATGATCACAGCCATGACCTCTGGCTCGCTGAAGACCAGATCCATCGGCTTGTTCATCCACAGGCTGCAGAGAACCAGCACTGGAGCCACGAACAGAGCAATTTGGATACTGGATCCAACGGCGATGCCGAAAGCCACGTCCATCTTGTCCTTCAATGCCATCATCACGGCGCTGCTGTGTTCCGCGGCATTGCCAATGACGGCCACCACGATGATTCCCACGAAGACATCGGTCAGGCCCATTGCCTCAGAAGCCGCTTCCACCACGCCGACCAGGATTTCGCTCATCCAGGCCACTACGAAGGTACTGACCATCAGGGTTAGAATGGCGCCTTTGATGGAGCCCTCGGGGGCCTCCGCACCTGCTTGCTCGGCTTCTTCGACGGCCTCAGCGGCCGCCCCACCATCGTAGAGATACTTGTGGGTGTTCAGCGAGAAAATCAGGCTGCACAGATAGCACACCAGCAAAACGATGGCGATCTCCGTGGAGAGTTCTCGGATGGACTCCGGGTTCTTGGCCATGTGGGCGTACATGGCCGGTACCAGCAATCCCACCGCCGAAAGCAACAACATGGAAGCGCCACTGCTGGCGGCCGTGATGTTGAATTTCAGAATTTTGTAGCGCGTCCCGCCCACCAGAGTGGAAACGCCCAGAACCAGCAGGATGTTGCCGATGATCGAGCCGATCAGAGAGGCTTTGACCACGTCGTGCAGCCCCTTGGACATGGCCACATAGGCAATGATCAGCTCGGCGGCGTTGCCAAAGGTGGCGTTGAGCAAGCCACCGATGGCCGCACCAGCCCGATCGGCCAGAATCTCGGTGGCGTGCCCCATGATCCCGGCCAGCGGGATGATGGCCAGACAGGAGGCAAAGAAGACCGCGGCAGGCCCGGCGTGCAGATGGTTGAGCACGGCTGCAATCGGTACGAAAATCAGTAACCAGTTTAAGGATAGCTTCACGTCGGGCGTTTCCCCTCCTGGCGGGTCGCAACCTTCACGGCTGAGGGTGCGCAGGACGGGGCGCGGCTGTGTGCAATTTCACTGGCTTGGATGAACTGAGCGAGGACGATTGCCTTCGTGCCCTTGGAGTCGACCCCAGCAATTGCGCAGCCTTACTGAAGCTGGGGATGTTGGCCTTCGAACGCGGAGATCTCGACCAGGCAGAAAGCTATTATCGAGGTCTGAGCCAGCAATTGCCGGACCGGAGCGGACCTCTGCTGATGCTGGGCGAGGTTCTGCAGCAGCAGGGCCGGCTCACCGAGGCGGAAGCAGCCTATCTGAAGGCCACCCGGGTGGACCCTGGAAATCCCGCCACCTGGACCGTGCTGGGCTTTTTCCATCTGTCTGATTCCGACGGACTGGAATCGGCTGAGTCCTGCTTCCGGCAGGCCATCGGACTGGAGCCGGACCGCTTCAGCCACTGGCGTAATCTGGGCCAGGCTTTGCTGCCCAGACAACCCCAGGCAGCGGTTGAAGCCTTGACCAGAGCCAGTCAGCTGGAAGGGACGGATGCCGAATCGCATTTCTTCTTGGGCCTGGCCTGGCGCCAGCTGGGAGCGATCGAGATGGCCCTGCGCCATCTTGAGAAGGCTGTGCAACTGGACCCCGAGCGGGCCGGATGGTGGGACCAACTGGGTGGTCTTTTCCTGGATGAGCTGAATGACCCGGGCCAGGCCTGCCAGGCCTTTGAGCTTGCTCTGGGCTGTGCGGATGCGGAACAGACTTATGCCCTGGCCAATCTCTTCTGGAGCTGTCTGGCTCAGGGAGATTTGTCCCGAGCCCGTCGCCTTCGATCCGATTTGGACAACCTCGAGCCCGTGGGCTACGCACTTTGCGACGCCGCCCTGACGGTTGTGAGCGAGGGACCTGAGGCCGCCCGCCCTCAATTGAGCAGGTTGGAGGGCCATCCGGAGGTGAGCGGCGACTACGCCGTCGATTGGAGGCGCCTGCAAGCTTTGATGGCTCAGCCTCATCGGTCCGATCCGGGCTTTTAGAGGGATTCGCAGCTGCCGGTCGCAAAGGGCCCGCCATGGACGTCAAAGATAGCAACGGAAACCTCCTCAAGGAGGGTGACTCAGTTCAAGTCATCAAAGATTTGAAGGTCAAGGGAACCTCTGTAACCCTCAAGCGGGGCACGGTCATTAAAGGCATTCACCTGACTTCCGACCCCGAAGAGATCGAATGCCGTGTGGAAAAAGTCAAGGGGCTGGTGCTCAAGACCTGTTTCCTTAAGAAGGCCTGAGCTTGAAATCGGCCTGAGCCGGCGGCGGGGGATTTGTCTTGACGCTGGAAGGCTTTATAAATGTTGAAATTTTATAGGGTTTCCGACTAGTGCCAGCCGCTTCCTTATGGATGCTCCTGGATGACCTGACCGCCGTGATGGACGACGTTTGGGTGATGACCAAGCTCTCTGCCAAGAAGACGGCTGGAGTGTTGGGCGACGATCTGGCGTTGAACGCAGAGCAGGCGGTGGGGCTGAGGCCTGAACGAGAGTTGCCGGTGATTGCGGCTGTCGCCAAAGGTTCGCTCAAGAACAAGGCGATGTTGATCCCGGCGGCCCTGTTGCTCAGAGCGGTGGCGCCCTGGTTAATCCAACCTCTGCTGATGGCGGGCGGGCTCTACCTTTGCTACGAGGGCGTGGAGAAGCTGATTCATCGCTTCACTCACAAGGCGCAAGCCCAGGAGCCGCGGCCGGCCGACGAAAGTCAGAAGATCGCCGGGGCGATCCGGACGGATTTGATTTTGTCGGCCGAGATCATCGTGTTGACGCTGGGTCTGGCGGCCCATCTGGATCTTCTTCGAGTGCTGTCGGTGCTGGTGGTCATAGGGGTGCTGATGACGGTGGGGGTCTACGGCCTGGTGGGCCTGATCGTCAAGCTTGACGACATCGGACTGGCCTTGCAGAAAAACTCGCGAGCCTGGTTGCGCAAAGCCGGCCAGGCCATTCTGGTGACCGCCCCGCGTCTGCTGGCTTTGATATCATGGCTGGGGACGGTGGCCATCTTTTGCGTGGGCGGCGGCATCCTGGTCCACGGACTGGAACCTTTGCATCACGCCGTGGAGCAATTCAACTGGATCCTCGGGTTACTGGCCGAAGGCCTGACCGGGCTCATCGCCGGTGGCCTGGCCATGGCCGTCGTCAGCCTGCTGGCTCGATTTACATATGGTAGACCAGGCGACCGGTCGCAGGGTCCAGATAGTAGCCCGAACCCACGTTGATCTCCTGTTGAGTCTGACCGGGCTACCCAAAGACCCCAGAGGGCCACACCCCCTTGCCGGGTTTAAGACGGGGGGCTCGGGTGGTGAGTCCCTGAGAGGGTGTCCGCCAGGAGCGTGTCCTTCGTCAGCGCTGGGGGGCGACAGGGGGCTGGGGCGGGTGTCGGCCCGGAGCGTGTACTTTGTCAATGCTGGGGGCGGACAGGGGGAGCGCGGGAGAGGCTATGAGGGTCGAGCGCTGTGGTGGGTTTCGCTTGCGGGTGAGGAATCCAGCGGGTCTCTGGAAGAAGAGCTGGTGCGGTTGCTGGCCTGCTGGAACATCGCTACGCCAGGATGGCCGAGCGCTTCAATCCGGGGGCTCCGCGGGTGGTGGGCCTGGGGCTGGGGCATCCGGGCGAGATCCTAGGAGCGGAGATCGCATTGGGGCGGACTGGCTGCGACTCCAGCTGACCTTGGACGGAACTCGGGTTCAGCCGAGCCAGGACTGCACCTTGGAGACCGCCTGGTCCAGCGAATAAACCCCTGATTCTTTAAGCTGATCTGCCTCCCAGAACTCCAGCTCGACTTGCGGGTCAAGCCAGGCGAGTCGGCATTTGCGGTGCTCGTGTTCAAACCACGGCGGCTGGTCCGTGGGGCAGCTTCCTTGGAGACGTGGCTCCAGTCGCTGTCTCAGGTATGCGTAGGCCTTGTGGTCCAAATTGCCTGAAAAAATGTGCTGATGCTGGTCTCGCAGAAGGTCAGCCAACCGGGCGGCGGCCAGCGCGGCGCTGCCAAACCAATCTCCATCCACGATGTAGCCGTCGCCCTGACTGACGACTTCGGGCAGTCCGGCCCGAGAGAACGGATATCCGGGACAGTGGGAAAAGCAGAGTTCCTCGTGCGAGAAGAAGAAAGGAAAGTCGCGAACCCAGCAGGGCAGTTCGCGCGCCAGAGGGCAAAAGCGTGGGTCGGATTCTTGCAGATGAGTCCATTCGGCCTGGTTTGCCTGAAAATCGGGTTCCAGCATGGCTTTATTTTCTCCACTCCAGTAGGATTGCGCAAGATGGATAAGTCGACAACCTTCGAGAGCAGCGATTTCCGCAGCACGGTTCGGCGATTTTCCCCTGAGAATCGCAAGGCCAACCAGATGGTCCTGGACATCATCGCCGCTGTGGCTGAACGGAAAGGTGTGACTCCCGCGCAGATTGCTCTGGCCTGGGTTCTGGCCCCAAAGCCATGGATCGTGCCTATATCCGGGACAATGCTGAGACACCGACTGGAAGGGAATGTTCAGTTGTGCCTGGTGGAAGGGACGGAGAGTGAACTTCAGGAGCTCGATACTGCCACATCCCGTTTGAGTATTCAGGGCGAACGCTACGCTCGATGAATTCTACGCCGCTTGAACTTGTGGTCGCCAGTCGCAACCCTCGCCTGCTGGAGGGATTGCGTTCGCTGAGCGCGCTGGCCCAAATGCGGATCGTGGGCGAGGGGCAGGGGGCCGAGGACATGGTGCAACTGGTCGGGCTGCATCAGCCTCATGCCCTGATCGTGGAAGATGAGCCTGGCTTGAGGGAATCTAACCTCATTGAGGCTTGCCGACTCTGCCGTACTGGTCTAAAGGTCGTCCTTTTGGAGGGCCCGGCCGAACCCGGGTCTCCGCCGTCAGCGATTGATGCATTTGTGCCCAAAACCAGTTCGCTGGCGGCGCTGGTAGGCACGATCGAGTCCTTGTTCTGACCCATCGACGCAATTCTGCTCGGTCGGCGGGACGCTGAGAAGCGGCCGCCTCTAGACTTGAGCATGTTACACCTTCGAGAGGCTGCTTCCGCAGTGGCTCGAACAGTTTTGCTAAGCGGCGCATCCCAGGAAGGTCCGGCCGCGCTGATCGGTTGCAGCGGGAGATCGCAGTGAATCCAGAGGTGAGAGAGGTGCCCATGTCTGAACCCCATCCAGTCAGTCAGGAAGAGCTGAAGCGAGAGGTTACCAACGAGGACCGATACTTTCAGGAACTGGATCGACAGCGCCTGGCTGCCAGCCAGCGTAAGGACCTGACGCCCAAAATGGTCTGTCGGCGTGAGGGGCGCCCGGAAAGCGGCTGCCCGCTTGAGACGGTCGAGGTCGAGGGCCTGCAGGTCGACCGCTGCGCGGAATGCGGCGGGGTCTGGTTGGACAAGCACGAGTTAGAAGACCTGCTTCACCGCTCCAAGAAGAAGCAGCCGGGACTGATCGAGAGAATTGTAGAGGTGCTGGTCCCTCGGGACCACACTCAGGATCCGCTCCCCTGATCAAGGCAAACCGGCGGGGTCAGTAGCTCGGTCCGGGCGGCTCGGGCAATCCCCTGCAGCATTCCGTCGAAGACCAGGTTGTGCAGCGGACTGACCAGCAGCCAGTAGAGAATGCCAAGCAGGCCCGAAGGAGCGAACCAGGCGCTTTGAACCACTTCGACCACGCCGGGCGCGGGCTGACTGAGTTCAAACTCCAGGATGGCCTGTCCCGGCACTTTCATTTCGGCCAGCAGACGCAGACGGTGGCGCGGCTGGACCTGCAGAACCCGCCAGAAGTCCAGGGCATCACCGGGTAAGACCTCGTTGGGGTCGCGCCGCCCTCGGCGGCTGCCCACTCCGCCCATCAGAGTATCCATGAGGCCACGGATCCGCCAGAGGGTGTCGCCGTAATACCAGCCAGTTTCTCCGCCGATGCGGACAATCGTCTGCCAGACTTCATCCAGGCTGCCCAGCACTCGCATCCGGCGTCGGTCGCTGTATACGGTTCCACCCGACCAGCTGGCGTCACCAGGATGAACCGTCTCTTCGGGGGGAAGTGGTCCTGCGTCCGTCCAGTGGCTTTCCAGGTGATGGCTGAGCTGGTTGCGCAAAGCAAGACGAATCGCCTCCTTGCACGAGAGCTTTTGCACCGGCAGGATTTGCTCAATGGCGGATTCACCACAAACGGTAGGGTATCTCAGGCCCTCGGCCAGAGGCCGGGCCAGCTCGGCGTGGACGGGGGTGACCAGGTGAATCCAGTAGGAGCTGAGCTTGGGAGTGAAGACCGGCACGGGAATGACCCATCGCCTGGGCAGGCCGGCTTCGCGAGCGTACAGCTTCATCAGTTCACGGTAGGTCAATACATCGGGTCCGCCGATATCGAAGCAGCCACCCGTGGTGGCACTGTTGCGCAGGCAGCCGACAAGATAGTCCAGCACGTTGCGAATCGCGATGGGCTGACTGCGGGTTTCCACCCAGCGTGGAGTGACCATGACCGGCAAGCGGTCCACCAGGTAGCGTAGAATTTCAAAAGAAGCGCTGCCGGACCCGATGATCATAGCGGCCCGCAGAATCGTGACGGGAACCGGACCTGTCCGAAGGATCTGTCCGACTTCGGCGCGGCTTTTGAGATGACGACTGAGGCGTGTGCTTTCATCGCCCAGGCCCCCGAGGTAGATGATGCGCTGGACGCCGGCCTGGCCCGCCGCCCAGGCCAGATTCTGGGCGGCCCGCCGGTCGGTGCTTTCGAAGTCAACCTTTCTTTCCATGGAATGGACGAGATAGAAGCAGACCTCGCAGCCTCGTAGGGCTGTAACCAGACTGTCCCGATCCAGCACATCCACCGAGAGAGTTGCGACCTCGGGGTGGCTTGCCCAGGGACGACTGGACAACTTTCGGGCCGAGCGACTGGCGGCGACCACCTGATGACCGTCCTGCAAGAGTCTGGGCACCAGTCGGCCGCCTACATAGCCGGTGGCCCCGAGCACGATTACCCTGGCCATGACGGACGAACCGATACAAGAGTCATGCATATACGCTACACCTCTTGAGGGTAAGAGGCAATGCTACTGGTGGCTCTTGTTAAACTTGAATCGTTTCTGTATAGTTTTTGTCGCATATTTGGCGACGGCCTTTGGAGGCCACCGGGGGTCTTTCCCGTCACTCCAGGCAGTGAGACGGCATGCGATTCAGAACTTTAAT
>JAFEBA010000070.1 GCA_018266105.1 bacterium
TGTCTGGGTCGCTTTAAGGCCTTGGAAACGGTGGTGGCCCTGGAGCTCTACCAGAGAGAACGAGGACAGTATCCGCATTCTCTAGACGAGTTGGTGCCCGGCTACCTTCCAGAGTTGCCTAAGAACGTGGCTTCTCCCAAACTTTGGAGCCGCAAGCCGGTTCTGGAATATCAACGCCTGGGCGATCGCTACCGTCTGGTGGCACAGTCGCCTCTCTACGAGACAGTCAGGTATAGGGCTCGTCAACAGTTTGGGCCGGACGGGGTTTATCGATTGGAGGAGCTAAACCCGTAACAGGCCCCCCGCCGGGGGCCCTTTTTATGGGTCCAGCATTCTTCGCAGTTTTTCAAAGTCAAAGCCGACGGGATCGGATTTGCGCCCCAGCGGTCGGGCGATGGCCGCATGCGAGACCACATGCTCGTCGGGAATGTCCCAGCGCGTGCGCAAGTCCTTTAGAATGCGGGCCACTGCCTGGTACTGGGCTTCGGGGTATGGATCTTTGCCGTCGTTGAGGTTGACCAGTTCAATGCCCACCGAAAAATCGTTGACACCGGTGCGTCCGTCCAGCTCGGAAACGCCCGCGTGCCAGGCGGTGCGGCGCTCATCCACCATCTGCACTGTGGTTCCGTCGCGGTCGACTACGTAATGAGCCGAGACCCGGCGTTCTTTATCATCAAAGAAGGCGCGCTCGGTGCCTTCCAGGGTATTGATCACGGTCGAGTGCACCACTAAGGTGTCGATTCGGTCGCCCAAACTGCGCACGCCCCAGTTGGGGGAGGGCACGAACTTGCTGTCGATCAGTCCCAAACGTTGGAGGGGCTGCTGGATGGCCAGCCAGCGCCGCACTTCTTTTTGCAGGCCCGAATTGTCTTCCGTCAGCAAGCCCGCTGCTTTGTGGCAATTTGGACCCAATTGCTGGACGGTGGCTTCTTCCAGGTCAGGTGAGACAAGCAGCAGGGGAGCATTCGGCTTGAGGCTGGATTCGTAGGGAAGGCCTGGACCTGGGTATGGGACTGTCTTCACCGGCCCCAGGGGATCGTAATCAGTCGAGCGGGGATGAGGGTCCACACAGATGACGCCGCGGTGAAGTTTCCAGACGAGTGAAGCTTTGTTTTGAAGGCCAATGATTGTGACCAGGTTTGAGGCGGTCACACTGTTGGGTGCGTCCTGGTGGGCCTCCCAGCCGACCTTCTGGCGCGTCCAGAGCTCGTCCGCTTCGACTTGCTTCAGCTCCGAGGCGTGACTGAGGGCGCAGTCATAGCCGGCCCGGGCCAGGGATTCAGCTTCCCGGACTCCATCCTCGGCCACCAACAAAATGTTGCCCTGCTTGGGCTCGGCTGCTGAGAAGAACTGAGGCTCGGCCGCGGCCAGGCCGGTCAGAAAAAGCAAACTGAGTAAGGTGGTCTTCATAAGGTCCCGTCCCTTCGCGCCCCCCGGCTTAGACCCTTGGCTGAGGTGGTTTGACGGGGCCTCGGCTGACGTGCCGGTTCTCGCCAATCCAGAACCGCCAGGGCAACTCAACGGATTTGCGGATTCCCACCCGCAGTCCGCTTTGCACGGTCCCCTCAGGTTTTCCCGGTTCCAACCAGAGAAGTTCTGAAGCGAGCAGGTCGATATCGGTCAGTTCCCGGTCGATCTTTAGAAATCGGCAAAGCTTGCCTGGACCGTTGCATTGAGGATGATCCAGGGCTCGGATCAAGACCGCCCCGGCTGCTTCGGGGGCATGGGCGACCACATTCAAGCAATGATACATCCCGTAGATGAAGTAGACATAGGAGCGGCCCGCGGGTCCGAACATGGGGCGATTGCGCGCGGTGGGACCGCGCCAGGCGTGGGAAGCTCCATCCTGATTGGAAGCATAGGCTTCTGTCTCTACAATGGGTAGTTTCCAGACCACATCGCCCAGGCGCCGACAAACTCGCCAGCCAAGCAGTGCGGGAGCGGCCTCCCAGACGGGACGGTTCAGGAATTCCATCTGGCCAGCCTAGCAAAAAACAGGCCCCAGCCCAAGCACTCGGTCGCCCGCAAGCGGGCTCCACTCGCGCGTGCTGTTGGAAGGGCCTGTTTTTTGAACAATCCCGGGGGCGAATCTGCCTGCGGCCGATTCGCGAAACAGGCCCCAGCCCAAGCGACTCGGTCGCCCGCAAGCGGGCTCCACTCGCGCGTGCTGTTGGAAGGGCCGGGTGAGAGAGCGAAAAAAGGCCACTTTCTCGAGTCAGGCGAATGGCCGGCTCAGTGTTTGACTGGCTTTTTCTCATTCTTTTGCAGGCAGATCTGGGCGATGCGCTGGTTGGGTCCCACGGCGCAGCCCACGCTCAGGTGGCCTCGGCGGTAGAAATAGTAGGTGCCGCTCGTGTCGCTCAGAATTTGAGGATGACCCAGAATTTCGCGAGCGGCCGTTATTTCGTCCCCAATCCGCAGCAGCACCCGACCGTCCAGGCGCAACTCGCGCCCCGAGATATAGTGCACCCGACCCTGCCGGTCCAGGTGCAGGTAAATGGACCGTCGACTTGTGGGATTTCCAAGCGGAACGCCATCAATGTTCAGGCTTCTCCACTGTTGGTCGGTCAGAATTCCACTTGCGTGAAAATGGTGGTAAAGCAACAGCAGCAAACCCAGCCAGAGCCACCTCAGGATCTGGCCGGGAAGGCGGTGGACACGAAATGGATGCTCGGCAAAGGGAGAGCCCATCCTGTTCATTATAGCAATGCCTGTCCAAATGTTAACGATGCCGCCAGCACCTGGAAATCCCCTGGCGCTAGAGTAGCCGCGATGGTCATCCAGTCCACGGGCCCGGTTTTGCTGCCGGCTCCCAAGCCCCCGCTGCTTCTGCCAGCGCCACCCGATGCTCCGGGCGATACCTTCACGCCCGGAAATGATGAGGTGGTGATCAGCGCTCCTCCGCCCCAGTTGTCTCACCCCGCCGACAAGTTTTTCTCCGATCAGCCTCTCGGTGCCCTATACAGCCCCGATTCCACGACTTTTCGCGTCTTTGCTCCCACCGCTAACAAGCTTCAACTCAACCTTTACGCCGCCCCCCAGGGTGGGGACGCTCGCACAATCGAGTTGAAACGTAACCCTGATGGTACCTGGGAGGCCAGCGTCCCGGGGAATCTTGAGGGTCATTACTATACCTACCAGGCCGGCGGCGACGATCCCGGCTTTCATTTTGAACGAGAAATTCCCGACCCGTATTCGCAGTGCGTCACCGCCTGTGACGGTCGCTCTATGATTCTCAATGATCAGACTCCGGTGGCTGACCGCCCCAGCTTCCCCCAGCAGGACGCCATCCTTTACGAAATGCACTTGCGCGACTTTACCGTCGACCCAAATTCCGGCGTGCAAAGACGGGGCCAGTACCTGGGCCTCACCGAGGCAGGCACCACCCTCACCGGCCATCCTGAGATCAAGACAGGGTTGGATCACATCAGCGAACTGGGGGTGAATGCGGTCCAAATCATGCCTTTCTCTGAGTTCGCCTCTGACGAGAAGAACGATACCTATGGTTGGGGCTATGACCCGGCTTTGTATCAGACCCCGGACGGATGGTATACCAGCCAGCGGCTGGATGGCAGCCGCGTTCGTGAGGCCAAGCAAATGGTCGATACGCTGCACAGGCGCGGCATTCGAGTGGTGATGGATATGGTGCTCAATCACACCGATGAAGGATTGCGCCGTCGCGGCAATGCTTTTGAGGGACTGGTGCCAGGCTATTATTATCGTCGCCGGAAGGACGGCAGCAATTTCGATGGAGCGGCTTGCGGAAACGAAATTCGCTCGGAAGCCCCCATGGTGCGCCGCTTTATTAAAGATACACTCAAAACCTGGGTCAAAGACTACAAGGTGGATGGCTTCCGCTTTGACCTCATGGGCCTCATGGACAAGCAGACGGCCAAAGAGCTGACCCAAGAATTGAGACAGATCGACCCCAACTTGCTTATTTATGGGGAGCCCTGGGCCGCCGGTGAGACGCCCATCGAAGTGCTGGGTAAAGGTAGTCAGAAGAATTTAGGCTTCGGAGTGTTCAACGACAACTTCCGTGACTCTCTTAAGGGCAGCGTTTTTCAGCCTCGCGAGCAGGGATTTATCCAAAGCGGAGCTCGCGTCGAAGCCATTCGCAAAGGCATCGCCGGCTCCATCGATGATTTTACGGCCGGGCCCAACGAGACCATAAACTACGCTGAGTGCCACGACAATCACACTCTCTGGGACCGTCTGGTTCTGTCCACAGAGAACGACCCCAAGGTTAGCGAATCCGATCGTAAGGCGATGGATCGTCTGGCGGCCGCCGTGCTTTTCACCAGTCAGGGGATTCCGTTTATTCAGAGCGGCCAGGAAATGCTGCGCACCAAGCACGGTGACGACAACAGCTACAATAAGCCTGACTCGGTCAATATGATTCGCTGGGATCAGAAGCTTGAGAACCGAGACATAGTCAGCTATTATCAGGGACTGATCGGTTTGCGCAAAAGCCATCCGATGTTCCATCTGTCCACGGCCGAGGATATTCGCAAAGCACTGCGTTTTCAGGACTCCCCTTCAAAAACCATTGCCTACTGTCTGACCGACCCGACCGGACGAGACCCTTGGAAGCGAGCCCAGGTGGTTTTCAATGCCTCCTCTTCCGTTCAGGAATTCCCCGTCGCTGGGGGAAAATGGCGGATCTACGCGGATGGTCAGAGCGCCGGCAACCAGCCACTGAACAATTCGGCGGTCAAATTGGAGAACGGCAAATTGAAAGTGCCGCCGCGCACGGCTGTCATTCTCGGAGAAGCTCGCGCGACCTCAGCTGTAGCGCCGGCCTCAAGCCTTGGGGTGTAGGAAGGGAATCCAGTTCAACCAATTCTTGCCTTGAGGCACCGCTGCTTCACCCTGAGCCTTGCCGACCACTTCCAGCATCAGAGTCCCGTTGGCGGGAATTTCTACCTCCAGAGTCTGTCCGTGGGCATCATAGGTCTGGCCGGTCAGGCGGTCTAGCAGGCGTACGCCTCCCTGGAGTAGGGGAATCTCTCGCCGCTGTGGCTTTTGGTCAAAGTTGGCAGCCACCACCATCGTTTGCTCCGGGTGCACACGAGCGAATGCGTAGGTGTCCTTGTCGTAGCTCAGCTCCTTTTGTTCGCCTCGGCGCAGGGCGATGCAGTCCTGGCGCAGAGCGGTCAGTTGCTCCACATAGGCTCGCATCTCAGGATCATCTCCATCACGCTTGTCGGCCCGACAGTCGCCCGGGCGAATTCCCATCGAATCCTCAGCTCCGTAGTAGAGGAGCGGTATTCCGCGAGCTCCAAATTCAAAAGCCAGCGCCTGCTTGAATTTTGCTTTTCCATTGGGACCAGCGGCTTCCAGGAAACGAGGCATATCGTGGTTTTCCACCAGCGTAGTAAGCATACGCGGGTTTTGATAAACGTGATCCTGTGAAAACAGATGATGAAGCTGGACCGCGCTGGTATTGCCGTTCTTAATGCGATAGGCCTCCCCGATAAAATCTTGCTTCATCAGTTCTTTGAAGCGTTTTCGCTTGGGCCAAAACCAGGACATTTTCTCATTACGTGCGGCCACATTGCGCACCGCTTCGCTGAAGGGAAAATCGTAAACCGAGTCCATCTTCCCCTTCTCCTTGAAGTCACGAATGCGTTCGGGGCCTCCCGTATAGGCTTCCCCCAAGAGAAAGAAGTCTTGACCGAACTCTTTCTTCATCTCTTCGGAGAAGCGCTGCTGGAATTCGGCCGGAAAGTGCATAATGGCGTCCAGGCGGAATCCGTCGCATTTGGTCTCTCGTGCCCAGTATTTGGCCATTTCGATCAGGTAGTCCGCCACCATCGGCTTCTCCTGGGCCAGGTCGGGCAGTCCAAACAGGTTGCCCTTCTCCATATCTTGGGTGAACTTCAGTTTGGGGTCGTGGAACCAGTCGGCCCGGGCCGGGTCTTTGGCCCAGGGATGGTTATAGCCGGTATGATTCAAGACCAGGTCGACGACCACTTTCATTCCCTTATTGTGGGCCTTCTCGACCAGTTCTTTGAGCTTGTTCATATCCCCGAAGCCGGGCTCGGGCTTGTGGAAATCCCGTGGCCAGTAACCGTGGTAACCATCCATCCCGAGAAAATCCCGGTCGTTCTCCTGGACAGGAGAAATCCACAGAGCGGTCACGCCCAATTTGTCCAGGTCATCCAGTTTGTCAATCACGCCCTGCCAGTCACCTCCGTGAAAGCGCTGGTCATTACTCGTGTCCGTGCCCTGGTCGTTCGTCTTGTCGCCGTTCACGAAACGGTCTGTCATGGCGAAGTAGAGGACATCGTCTTCCCAACTGCGCTGGGCGGGAGTGAAGCGATCGGGCGCCTGGGTTGGAAGGGGCCGTTGGGACTGGATTTTCATGGCTTTCCTGGTCTATCCGATGAGGCTGACAGAATTCTGAAAACGTGAGTTAGATCACAGATTGTTGTGTCTCAGTGAACTAATCTGTCGTTGTAGTTCTCTATAGTGAAATTCGGGGGCGCATCAAGGGCTGGGTCTGCTGCCTCCGAAAACGCCATCCTCGCCAGGCGAAGTTGCGCCTGGCTTTTTCTTTTCCCGACGGGCGGTGAATTAGCCCGCCAGGGTTTCTTTCAGGGCGTTCAGTAGAGCTTTGGCCTGGATGGGCTTGGCCAGAAATCCATCCATTCCCGCCTGACGACAACGTTCTCGCTCGTCTACCGTTACCCCGGCGCTGAGAGCCAGGATCGGGATCTTTGAAGATTTACGGATCTCCCGTGTGGTTTGAATTCCATCCATGACCGGCATCTGGCAGTCCATCAGAATCACGTCGTAAGAGAGGTGCTCGAGGGCTGATAGGACTTCTCTCCCGTCGCCAGCAACATCGCAGTAGAAACCTGACTTTTCCAGCAATCGGGCCACGATTTTTTGGTTGACTACATTGTCGTCTGCCACCAGCACCCGCCAGCGGGACCCCTTCTGCTGATGCTCCCTCAGCGAATGGGCGGTCAGAACCAGCTCGCCGGACTGACCTGTCTTCTGGGAACGGCCGACCGCCGCCGCCAACATGTCGTGCAGGGATTGGCGTCTGACGGGTTTGGTCAGGTAGCCCGCCAATCCTAACTCCCCCAGGCGCGCTACTTCTCCCCGCTGCGGCATCGAGGTCAACAGGATCACGGGTAGGCGGGAAAAACGCGGTTGCTGTTTGATTTGCTGGGCGACCTCGTCGCCGGATAGCTCAGGCATATGATAGTCCAGCAGAACAGCATCAAAGTCCTCTTCGCTCAGAATCTTCAGGGTTTCTTGAGGGCGGTTCAGGACCTGGCAGCGGCATCCCCAGCTGGCCAGTTGGGCTTCAAAGTATTTGCAGTTGTGTTCGTTGTCGTCCACCACCAGAACATTCAGACCTTTTAGCTCGGTGAAGGGTAGTGGCTCGGAGGCCACGCCTACACCAAAGTTCGCTCTAAACCGGAAAGTGGAGCCGCGACCTGGAGTGGATTCAACCCCGATATCGCCCCCCATCGCTTCACTCAATCGCTTGCATATGGCGAGGCCCAGTCCGGTCCCACCATAGTTTCGAGCCACTGAACTGTCGGCTTGCTGAAAAGGTTGGAATAGCCGGGCCTGGGCTACGGGGGAAATGCCAACACCGGTATCGGTCACACTGAAGCCCAGCCGCACCCTATCCCCAGTTCTTTCAGCCAGCCCAACCTCCAGTACGATTTCGCCCTGCTCAGTGAACTTAATGGCGTTACTGATCAGGTTCAGGACAATCTGTCGTAGTCGGCCAGGATCTCCCACCAGCGTCACCGGGACTTCCGAGCGACAGAGAAAGATGAGTTCCACTCCCTTTTCTTGGGCTTTCAAAGCCATCATGTCCAGACTGTCTTCCATTGTGCTGCGCAGGTCAAAGGTCAGCTCTTCCAGCTCGATTTTTTCCGCTTCTAACTTGGAGAAGTCCAGAATGTCGTTCAGGAGACTCAGCAGCGCTTCGCCCGAGTTGCGCACTGTGGCCGCGTAGGAGCGTTGCTCGGAACTAAGGGGGGTGTCCAACAAGAGCCCGGTCATGCCGATGACTCCGTTGAGCGGGGTTCGGATTTCGTGACTCATGAAGGCCAGGAAGTTGTTTCGGGCATTTTGCTCGCGCAGAGTTCTCCAGAAGATAGAGAGGACGAGCTGGCAAAAACCGCCACCCAGAAAGAAGATAACCGGAACCAGTAGATCCTGCCAGGTTCGCGTTTTTCCCATCTGCCAGTAGACGATCAGGATGTACCCGACCAGAAAGCTCGTTAGAAGACTCCCGAGAAGGAGCAAGTCCCGACGGGCGAAGCCCAGGTTCAGCAACCTTCGGGTCGTATTGAGTGCTGGAAGAAGCAGACCTGCCCCTGCAACAATGAGGCCCGTGGCGAGCCAGTCAAGGGGGGTCATCGGTTCAGGCCGGCACCAGCGCTTTGGCCATGACTTCGGAAAGCTGACTCAACTGGTAAGGCTTTTGAATGAAGCCAACCATGCCTTCGTCAAGCAGTTGCTGGGCGGTATCGTTCAGCGAGTAACCCGTGCTCAAAACTGCTCGGACTTCCGGATTGATCTTCTTCAGATTGCGGAAACACTCGGCTCCGCCGACCTTCGGCATGATCATGTCCACAATCACCAGGTCGACCTCCCGCTGATGGATGGCGTAGTATTCGCAAGCCTGTAAACCGTCCTCACAGGTGACGACCTGGTAACCCAGATGTTTCAGCAACTTGCAAGCCACGTCACGCAGCAGTTCTTCATCATCCACCACCAGGATTTTGCCCGAGCCGTGGACCATCGGGCTCGTTTTCTTCACCTCTTCACGTACGGACTGATCGGCCAGGGGCAGGTAGCAATGGAAGGTCGTTCCTTTGCCCGGCTCGGTTTCGAGCCTGATGGTTCCGCCATGGTTCTTAACGATACCGTACACCATCGCGAGTCCCATCCCCGTACCTTTTCCGTTTTCTTTGGTCGTGAAGAAGGGCTCGAAGACCCGTTCGCGGATTTCTGGAGGGATACCACAGCCCGAATCGCTGACCGAGGCGACCAGATAGAAACCACTCTCCAGCTCATCGTGAACCTCTTCGACCCGAGTGGAGAAGGTGATGCGCCCCTGGTCTTCGATCGCATCGCGAGCGTTGATGGCCAGATTGAGAAGAATTTGCTCCATTTGAGTGGGGTCGCCCATTACCTTATCGCGGTTCGCCTCGAAATTACGGACAATTTCGATGCGCTTGTCAATGGTGCGGCTGAGCAATTCGATGCAGTCATCAATGGCGCGGTGAATACCGACGGCCACGTTCTTGTGCTTGCCGCGGCGCGCGAAGCCCAACAGCTTCTGGGTCAGTTCGGCTGCCCGTAAAGCCGTGCGCTCAATGATTTCGGCGGACTGCAAAACCTGGGCCTGGCCCTCGGCGTGTAGCTTCAGCAGACCGCTGTATCCCAGAATGCCGCTGAGCAAGTTGTTGAAGTCGTGGGCGATACCGCCTGCCAGGGTGCCGATCGCCTCCATCTTCTGTGATTGCCGCAGTTGCTCGGCCAGATGACGCTCCTGGGTCACGTCCCGCTCGACCCAAACATAGCTCGTCACGTGCCCTTTGGAATCGCGCACGGGGCTTACGGTGGACTCGATCTCATAGCCCCCTCGGCTATAATGACCGGCCCAGCGTTCGGTTCGCGCCAGGCAATTCAAAATCTCCTGGTGGGTTGCCTGCCAGGCTTCGCCTCCCGGCAGTCGTCCCGTGCAGCCCCCGACCCAGTTGCCCTCAACCCGGCTCTTAAAGGCCTGGTTCACGTAATGGATCTGGCCCTGCTGGTCGGTGATCATAATGGCTTCGCTGACCTGCTCCATGGCCGCCACCAGCTTCAAACGCTCTTCGTCCACAATTCGCTTCTCGGTGACGTCGCGATGGCTCCCGCGTGAACCCAGAAAGTTCCCGTGACTATCGAAGACAGCCACCGAGACATGACTCAGCCAGCGCACGGCGCCGTCCTTGCGGCGCACCCTGAACTCAAAGTCCTTGGGCAGGTCTTCCGGGCCCTCCATTCGCCACTCTGTCTGAAATTTATCGCGGTCCTCCGGGAGGACGAGATCAAACAGCAGGTAGGGCTGGTCCTCAAATTCGTGAGATGTGTAGCCAGTCAGCTTCTCGGCCGAAGGTGAGGAAAACAAGAAGAATCCCTGGGGGCTCAACCAGAATTCCCAGTCATAAGTGTTTTCCGCGATGATTCGGTAGCGCGTATCGGAAGCCAGCACAGCTTCCTGACACTGGCGTCGCTCGGTCACATCGTGGGCCACCGCCAGGATGCGAGTCTCGCCATCCAGGTTGACCCGGCGCTGGTGGACCTCCGCCGCCAGTTCTTGCAAATGCCCCTGAAAGTGGATCTCGTACTGCAGCGAACCATAGAGCACGGTTTCGTGGAGTGCCATCTGGAACGGGACCTGGCTGCCCTCGCTGACCAGGTCAGAAAAGCAGCGTCCCACAATCTTATCGCGGCTCATCCCCAGCATCGTGCAGCCAGTATCATTTACGTCCAGCACCACTCCCGCCTGAGTCATACATAGCACCAGGTTGGGGATACTCTGAAACAGGGTGCAGTATTTTTGCTCGCTGGCCAGCAACTGCTGAGTGCGTTCTTCCAGCAGATCGCGCACTCTTTCCAAGCAGCTTTGTTGCCGGGCCGTCTCGCAAAGTTGAATCAGGTGTTCGCCTCGGCAGCCTGGCAGCAGGCAGTGGACACCAAGTTGGTTTAGAGTAAAGTTGAGCTCCGGGTCAGTCCCCTGCAGAACCCAAATCCGACAGATCGTATCACTGTCTGGGGAGAACAGCAGATTGGCTTCCTGAAGCTCTAGCTCGCCCCGGTAGACCAGAATCTCAAACGTGGACGAACCCACTGCCTCCAGGCTGGACTCCAGGTCCAGGGCGGTGGTGACCTTATAGCCAAAGCGTCGAAAGCAAAGAATTTCCTCGTCGTCGTCGGCGTAGCCGATGAACAGTGCACGCAGGCTTGGTTTCGGTCGCAGCCCCTGCAGAATGTCGGCGACCTTGCGGCGCAGTTGCTCCGGCTGATAGGGGACCGGCAAGAAGTCATTGACACCCAGCTCAAGTCGAATTGCTTCCGACTGCAACCCCGCGAAAGTGGCCGAGATGATCAGAATCGGTGTGGAGTTATGGTCGGCCATCTCCGGGCTGCGCAGGCGGTGGCACAGCTCCCAGCCGTTGATGCGCGGCATATTCAGGTCGGTCACGATCAGATCGACCGGGCCATTACTGGCCAGAGTGTCGAGCGCGCACACCGGGTCCTCGAAAGCGAGCACGGTGTAGCCCGACATCTTGAGCACCTGACAAATGACCCGTAGCTGCTCACGCTGGTCGTTGACCACCAGGATGGTGGGCTTGCCTCCGCTCACCACGGTCATGACCGCTTCTCCTCAGTGGAAAGAAGGAAGGCCACGGCACGGGTCTGAGCCGGGCGGTCCTCCCAAGACAGGTGATGAGCCACTCCACCCTCCGGCAAAAGTCTGGTTTGCAGACAGACCGCCTGAAGATTCATCGATCTTGAGCCCAGACGCATTTGCAGATGGACCTCTTTCTCGATGCACCGGACGGGCTGAACCAGGCAGGCACCGAAAAGAGAGAGGTTTACGATGGTTCCACTGCCTGTGGAGATCTCTGTGTCATAGCGACGAACGCGGCGCCGGTTCTCCAGCCGGGCGCGGGGAATTCCGTTGCTTTCCAAAGTTCGGCGCACCCACAAGCCCGACGGGGACATCGCACCATCGCGCAGCTCGTGGCCGGACCAATATTTCCCGTCCGGGCTTTTGCAACACCAGCGGCAGATGCACCACACCGGGGTGCCGCCCCGTAGGTGGATCAGACTGCCGGCCGGAATAGGACGTTCGCTCTCCAGACGCAAACCCGACCAGGAAAGGTCGAGCAAACGCGCCGGGATTTTTCGCGCCCCCAGGTCGCAGACGACTTCCGATTCACATTCCACCCGCAGGTGACTGCGGTGTTCACTTTCCGTCAGAAACATCACTTCTAGAATTGTCGGCAAGTGCTTCGGAAAGATTACACTCTACTCGATATCCGTTGGGATCTAAAATCCAACGGCCGCATTCGCACAGGCTGAATCCTATACCGGGCCGGGGTTGACCCAGGTGCAATTCCAAAATCAGGTCTTCGCTTTCCAGCAACACTCGCCCCGGCTCGCGCTGACTGAGGGCGAACCCCAAGCTGCTATAGAATTGCAGCGACGTTTCTAGAGACGAAACGGGCAGACTCAAACGCGGCTTGTTCAGAGAGGTGCGAAATTCCAGCCAGGCCTGCGGAGTCAATTCGGCCGAGGCCTGGTTGCTTCGGGCCACCCATTCTTGCAATTCGCTGCGTTTGACTTGAATTTGGCGTGGAGCCACCACTCCCAGACGGACACTTTCGGAACGAACCGAAAGAACCGTTACGGAAATGTCCTCTCCTAAATCAATGCCTTCGCGGCATTTTCGTGAAATTACCAACATGCTGATGTGGCCAGAGGATGAAAGGTGTCGTAGGAGCTATCCCTCAACACGACCTGCTGCGCCTCGGCGGTGCGGCTGTCGACTACCAGCGGGGCGACCAGGTTCACGCCCCATTGGCCGTCCTGGCGCGACACGATGCACAGAACCTCCAGGTCCCCTCGCTCGCTCCAGCCCGAGGCCTCGACTACCCGCTGGTGGTAGTCGCCGTCCACCTCTCCGGGCTCCAGCAATGGTAGTGCCAATCCGGCTTCTTCTACCGATTGCAACCAGTAGAGCGGACGATACTCGTCGAAGCTGAGCAAAGCAAATTGGTGCAGGTCCTCAAACCCCAACAGAGGACGGACGAAATTCAAGAAGCTCTGGGGATCAGCTTCCACGGTGCCGAAACGGCTTGAGAAGGTTACTTTGGTGCTGTTCATATCCAATGCATTAGCTGCATTGGGAACGAACACTTTCTAGCGCAAATAGTCGACCAGGCTTAATTTCGCCTGCCGGCTCACCACCGACATCGTGGCCTGCTGCTCGGTCTCATTCTGCAGTAATTGGGTGATCCCGGTGGCCAGGTCCATACCGGTTTGCTCGGTCAATTGGGTGTCCGTTAGCGTCTGTTCGCTGGCCATGGTACTCTGCAGGCCGTCCAGATAGCGCGAGGCCGCGCCGGCTTCGGCGCGTTTCTGCAGCAGATGCGTCTCCAGCTCGTTCAGTTGGTCCAGGGCCGGACCCGAGTTGATCGAACCGTTGCTCAACTGATCGCGAATGGAGGTCAACGTGCCAAAGTAGTCAGCATTCGGCGACTGGGTAATGGATTGGCCATCCAGACCGATCTTCAGAGTCTGTCCGTCGGGGAGGGGAATGCCCGGAAAATGCCCGTCTCCTTGATAGGTCACTCCCGTGGCTGAAACACTGAAGGGCGGGGTGTCCACCTTGGTGCCGCCGAACTGAAATTTGCCCGCGACCTCACTGTTCAGGGCCGCGGCCGAGGCATTGATGATATTGTTCATCTGGTCGCGAAAAGCCGACAGTTGAGTCGGGTCGGCCGGCGCGTTGCTGGCCTGCTGCACTAAAGTTCGGGCCTGACGAATTTGGTCCACCAAATTGCCCACGCTGGAATCGTAGTTGTCCAGACGATTCCTTTGCGCGCCCACAAATTGCTGGTCAGTCTGCAGCTTCTGCGAACGCAGGCTCAGTTGCTCATGCACCTGAAACAGGGCCGGGTCGTCCGAAGGGCGCACGGCCCGATTGCCGCTGGCGATTTGCTGCTGAAGCTGATATGACTTCTGGGTATGCTGGGCCAGCGAATTGAGATGTCCCTGGTAGCGGCTGGTGTCATCTAAACGCATTGCTCTACTTCACCATCTGAATTATTGTGCTGAGCATTTCATCGGCGGCGGTCGCGATTTTTGCGGCCGCCGCGTAGGCCTGCTGCAGGCGAGTCACATTCAGTAATTCTTCGTCACTGGAAACACCAGAGACCGAGCGACGGGCCGTGTCCGCGTCGCTCAAGGAGGCGTTCACCGAGTCAGCTGATTTCTGCAAACTGGAAAGGCGGCTACCCACCGCCGTCTGCAGGTCGGAAACAGCCTGGGCCGGGGTGCGGCTACCGCTGGCTCCAAAAACGTGTGAATTCAAAAGCTTACCCAGCGCGTTCAAACCACCGGTGTCACCAGGACCTCCAGTTACCGACGGCCTTCCAGCCAGACCCAGCACGCTGCTCAGGTTGCCGCTCACGTCGCTGACCGTAATATCCGGGGGACCGGCCACTCCAGGGTCTCGCTCCAGCGTGATCTGGCGGCTGGTATTATTATAACTGGCCTTGACCCCGGCGCCGTTGAGCTTGCCCAACAGCGACTGGATGCTGTCGCCATCCGTCCAGTTAATATCCGTGCCGTTTACGCGCAGCGTCCCAGAAGCAGTGGCCGGCGTGGTCAGATTGGCCGCCTGGCTGGACAAGGGCTGGTCAGAGACCAGCGAAGACGTTCCGGCGCTAGCGCCCTGAATGCGCTGTACAGAACCGGCCAACTGGCGCGGGTCGGTCAGAGCCAGATTGATGTCGGCCGAACCTGTTCCCGAGAGCAGATCCCGACCTGATACTCCGTCCAGACCGGTAGCCAGCTTATGAACCGCGTTGACCTGAGTGATCAGGCTCTTGGCCAGGCCATCTAGCTGGCTTTGATAGCCCGGCAGTTCCACGTTCAAATAGTCTTGCAGGGAACCCAGCGAGCCGTTCTGGGTCTTGATGGCCCGTCCGCTATCGCTGGTGATGCTATTGTCGGCCTGCAGGTTCAGCTTCTGGAAGGTGCTATGCGAAACCAGCTCGGCTCCGCCCGCGTGCACCGACATCTCTCCGCTCGGCTGAATATTGGTCTGGATCTCCAGCATACCGGAAAGTTCGTCCAGCAACTGGTCGCGTTGGTCCAGCATGGCGTTGGTATCGGTGGAATCCTTGACCGCGGAAACAATGCGCGGATTGAGATCGGCCAGTTGACCCAGGATCTGATTGGCGCGGTCCACCTTGTCGCCAAGGTCCTGGCGTGCCTGAGTGCGATTGTTCACCATCTCGGCGTCGGTGGAGCGAATCTGGTCGGTTACCCCTTGTAGCTGGCCCATGAAGGTCGTGCGTAAGCCCAGATCGGATGGGTTGTTCTGTAGCTGGGTCAGGCCTGTGTTCAGGTCCTGCAGCCGGGAGGCCAGGCTGGGTGAGCTGGCCATTCGCGATTCAAGATTTTCCAGGTGGCCCTGGGGGGCCGTGATGGCCTGGGCCTCTCCCTGGCGGGCCCGATAGACGGTGTCCAACAAACCGGAACGCACGCGCTGAATAGCGGTCACGCGGCCGCCCACCCCGTCCACCAGGTTGGGGTAGCGATTGGCTCCTGAGGCCGCGTTCTCGTTGTATACGGCGGTCTGACGGGTGTAACCGGCTTCGCTCGCGGACGTAAGATTGCGCGAAGCGACGTCCATGGCCAGGCGCTGAGCGCGCAGTGCCGATCCAGCCAGATTGAGGGCTTCAAAACTCATTTCGGCCGTCCATAGAGATTGAGGTCCGGCACCACCTGGCGACAGGCCTCAAGAATTTGGCGATTTTGCCTCCACACAGTCAGGGCCGTATCTCGGTCCAGCTGGGAGGGTTGAAGATGTTCAAGCAGGCGACGCTTTTCGTCCAATACCTCGGTCAGACGGATCAGGTCGGCCTGAGCCAGCGCCAGCATTTCCTGGCCAAGCAGGTGGGAAAGTTGGCGTCCCGCTTCCGACATGTTAGACCTCGGAACTCATACGGTCGGCCAGCTTATCCAAATTGACGTGATAGCTACCCGATTCAATCTGGCTGCGGATGGCGTCCACCTTGTCCTGACGAATTCCGCTGGCGGCGTGGACTAACTTGGCCAGTTGGCCCAGCTCCCGAGCTGAATCGGAGACCTGAAGTTCACCCGGAGTTGAGCCGCCGGCCCGCACTGGCGAAGTCTGCGAGCCTTCGCTCGAAACCGCTCGGAGTGGAGCGAGTTGAAGGTTGTTTCTGATTTCCATTGTGTGCCTTTCTCTTCCCGGGTGTGTTGTCACCCAAAAATATCATCGGCCGGACCGGTGGTGGACTTAAGGGGGGGATGCCAGAATTTTTTTGGAGGGTTTACCCTACGACGCCCGGGTGGCGTTATGCGAGCTCAGGAACCGTTCGATTTCCTCCAGCTGCAGGATGGCCTGACTCGAGAGTTCGGTCATTTTCTCGGGAGTGACCTTGAGCAGGGCCAGGCAGTCCGGCTGAAACAGTTCCAGCTCAATATTGCCCGGGTCCACCGCCTGCAGGGCCCAGGCATCGGCCAGGTGGATCAGGTAGGCCAGCATGCGGTATTCGGAAGGGGCCTTCTCAGGTTGATGGTGGAAGCGCACGCAGTTGCACAACAGGGCTGACATCCGCCAGCAGTCGCAGGCCCAGGCGCCCACCTCGGCGTGGCCAACCCCAAGCACCTCTTGCTCGGCCTCCAGCGTCTCCTTGCCTCGGCTCATCAGAACCTGCATGCGCGCATATTCTTTCGGGCAGTGCTTGATAATCACACTATGGCCTACGTCATGGAGCATTCCGGCCACAAACATCTCCTCCGGCTGGCCCAAACGCAAGAATACGGACAGATCTCGGGCCACCAGCGCGGTCAGCAGGCTGTGACGCCACATCCCCTTACGCTCCGGGTCATTGGATGAGAAGAACGAGTCATAGGAAGCCATGCAGAAACTCAAACTACGGACCACATTGATGCCCAGCAGGGAAACGGCTTGATGAACCGACAGCACCTGGCTGCGAACTCCACCCGCGGCCGAGTTGGCCATCCGCAGCACCTTGACCGACAGGCCCTGGTCGGTGGCGATCACCTGGCCCAGCTCGCGAGCTGAAGGATAGGGTTTGTTGAGCATCGCCATCAATTTGCGGAAGACAAATGGCATTGTGTCCAGGTCTCGGACGCGAAACCGGACCTTCTTTTCCAAAGCGGTGGGATCGTTCACAGAACCTCCTATTTTTGTCCATATCGGCAGCACGGGGGGAAAGTTAAGTGGACCTGGAATGCCCGCCCCGATGCCCCTTTGGAAAGCACTGGATCGACAGATCGAACGGGCCGTCTTGCGTTCACTGACGGCTCGGGAGCTTCGTCTTCTGCGCAGCGCAGCCGCTGT
This sequence comes from bacterium, assembly GCA_018266105.1. GTDB lineage: Bacteria > Vulcanimicrobiota > Xenobia > Xenobiales > JADMJV01 > JADMJV01. Next base: position 17,159 of record JAFEBA010000070.1, read on the forward strand.
TTTGGTGGTATTGGCCCTGGGCGGCTCTTACCACTTCCCGGCTCTGGCCTCGCAGCTACTTTTTATGCAGCTGGCCATGATCACATTTTTCTTCGGTTTGCGGGCCGGCAGCCTGTGGATCTCTCCCACCTGGCTGATCTACTGTCTGTGCGTTGAGGGTCGCCTGGAGCGGAGCCTGTTTGGCCTCTTTTGTATCTATGCTCTTTTGATTACCGGCGTGACCGTCAACAAGTTTCGCCAGGCCAAGCGCCAGCAGCTCCAGCTCGAGTCTGCCCTGGATGTGGCTCGCCAGGTGCAGCTCAGCCTGCAGCCACCCGAACTGGTCGACTTCGGCTACGCCCAGATGGCCTGTCAAATCGAGATGGCCAAACAACTGGGCGGCGACTTTGTCTGCTATCAGCCCTGCAAGCACGGACACTTCATCCTGATCGGCGACGTGATGGGGAAAGGCGCTCAGGCCGCCCTGACCGCGGCCTATGTCAAAGGCCTCTTTGACGAACTGGCGCGTACCCTGGATGACCCCAAGGAGTTGCTCTTGATTTTACACGAGCACCTGCTCGAACGCACCGTGGTGGACTCCTTCCTGGCCGCCACCTGCGTCCAGTTGGATCGAGAGCAGAAGTGCTGGAAAATCTGTCGGGCCGGCCTGCCCGCCGCTGGCGTCGTGCGCCAGGACGGGACTTGCAACTGCGTGGGCGACCCCGGGATCATGTTAGGCGTGCCGATCGCGCCTCAGCTCACCACTTGCGTGGTGGACTACCAGCCCGGAGATCAGTTTTTTCTGGCCAGCGACGGTCTCTGCGAAGAAGAGCATTTACCCTCGGAAGTGATCAACGCCCTGGTCAGCGTTTCCGCCCGCCCGCCCGAGGCGGCTTTGCGTCACTGCGTCACCATGTTACGCAATTGCATGGCGGTGGGAGCCGACGACGATAAGACGGCCGTTCTGATTCGCTGGAATTAGTCGCTCCAAAAGTACCCCACCCCCTCCACGGGCAATAGACCTGACAGCACAAAGTTAGGAACACTGTATGAACCCCAGCTTGCAGCTCGCTTCCACGCGCTTGCGCCATCAATATGCGCAGCTCGATCAGGTGGCTCAAAATCAAGCCAACAACACCACCCCCGGCTACGTTGCCCGCGATAGCGGTTACCGCAACGGGGAGTTCGCCACCTGGTTGCGTCAGCGCCAGGGAGCGGTGGCTGACACCAGCCGCGGCATGGATCTGGCCCTTCAAGAGGGGGCCTATCTGAAGGTGGAGACGAACGACGGCGTGCGCTTTACGCGCAGAGGGGACCTGCGCCTCAACGACCAGCGCCAGCTGGTGGTGGGCCAGGGATTCCCCGTGCTGGGTGAATCGGGTTCGCCCATTGTGGTGGACGACCCCAATCCACTGATTACCAAGGACGGTAGTGTGATCAGCCAGGGACGGCTGGTCGATAAAATCGCCCGCGTTCATCTTGAGGACATTCGCTTCATGGACGGGGAGGGAACCTTGATTCACCCCGACCAGACCCAGAACTACTCTGCCGATGCCCGCGAGATCAACACTGGAGTGCTGGAAGCCTCCAATGTGGATGCGGTCGAGGAACAGACCAATGTGGTGGCGCTTATGCACCGTGCCTCGGTGTTTTCCGAATGCATGAAAACCATCGACAAGGTCAACGACAAAGCCATCTCTGAACTTTCCCGAGGGAGATCATAAGCCATGATGAGAGCTCTTCGCACGGCCGCCACCGGTATGTCGGCCCAGCAAATCAATCTTGATACGGTCGCCAACAATCTGGCCAACGTGAATACAAGCGGATTCAAACGAACCCGAATCGACTTTCAGGACCTGATGTATCAGTCCTTGCGAGTGGCCGGTTCACCTTCCCAAGATCGCCAGAATCCCACCGGCTTGCAGGTGGGTCTGGGTGTACGCGCCGCTGCCACACAGAAGATCTTCTCTCAAGGTCTCTTTGAACAGACCGAAAATCCTCTGGATTGCGTGATTGAAGGCGATGGTTTCTTTCAAGTCACCATGCCCGATAGCACCCTGGCCTACACTCGCGACGGCGCCTTCAAACGTGACAGTGGCGGCAACCTGGTGACCAGCGAAGGCTATCTGATTGAGCCGGCCGTTGTGATTCCGCCCGAAGCGACCTCCATCTCCATCGCTGGCGACGGCACCATCTCGGCTCAACTGCCCAACAGCAGCGAGCCCAGCCAGTTGGGTAAACTCACGCTGGCTCGTTTCTCCAATCCGGCCGGACTGATCTCTCAGGGCAAGAACCTTTACACCGTCAGCGCCGCCAGTGGCCAGCCGGTGGTCTCGGCCCCCGGAACTCAGGGCGCTGGCACCATTACCCAGGGGTTTTTGGAGAAGTCCAACGTCAGCGTGGTTGAGGAAATGGTCAACATGATCTCGGCTCAGCGCGCCTACGAAGTCAACTCCAAGGTCATCCAGGGGGCTGACAAAATGTTGGAGATCGCGTCCAACCTGACGCGATGAAGTCGCTCATTTTCATGCTGCTCGCTGCCGTGGCGCTTGCGGCCGAGCCTGGCGTCTCGGAAAGAGCCAGGGTTTACCTGGCTCCTCCAGCCGACGTCAAACTCACGCCCCGGGGCAGCGTGGCCGAAGCCACAATGCCGAACGGGCCCCTGGTCTGGAAGTGCACATCCCTGGTGGGCCTGGACGGCCCCAATCCACGAGTGCGAGTGGAGGTTGCGGGCCAGGACGGCAAACGCAGTTGGGTTGTGGCTTTCGACAAACAGGTGCTGACCAGCCAGAAGGTCTGTGTGCATCCGCTGGCGGCGGGCACCCTCTTGCGCGAGGAGGACTTCTCCACCGTGCAGGTCTGGGTGCCCGCCAACCCGGTCGGTTCTCCCGCCTGGCAGGGACCTTACGACGGACGCTATCGTCTGCGTCGGGCCGTTCCGACCCAGACCCCATTGCTGGCTGCCTGGATTGAACCGGTGCCTTACTGTGAAGCCGGCTGCCAGGTGAACATTCAGGTGGAACAACCCGGCCTCTCGCTGACTTTGAGCGGGAAGGCCCTGGAGCGCGGCTATCCTGATCGCCCTTTGCGGGTGCGACTTGATAACGGATCGACTATGCAGGCCTGGTATGACAAAGAAGGCCATCTCAGGGATCGGAGAGACCCATGAAAAAATTGCTAATCACTTTCCTCCTTTGCGGCATCGGCCGCGCCGACTCGTTGTTGGACCCCAACCAGGCCGACATGTACGCCATGCGTCCCCTGCAGGTGGGGGAACTGGTCACGGTGGTGATTACCGACAGCGTTTCCACCACCCAGTCGGTCAACATTCAAAACCAGAACTCCTCGGCTGTCAGCTTACCCCTTGGAACCGGCCTGCTGGACGCCCTGCTGGGCGGCAAGATGAGCAGTGACGGCAAAATCCAGAAGCAAGACCAGGCCGCCTCCAAGTCCGAATTCACCAACACCGTGACCGCCAAGGTGGTGTCCATCGAGGCCGGCAACGTGGTGGTCATCCAGGCCCACTCGGTCATGGAAATGGACGGCAAGGAACGCGAATTGGAACTGAACGGACGCGTGCGTCGCCAGGACATCGGCTTTGACAATCGGGTCTCCTCTGACCGCATCGCGGATGCCGTGGTCAAGGTGGATGGCGCCACCGCCGCCGCCGGGCGCAGCGGATTTGGTATCTTCGACTTCCTGCTGGCACCCTTCCGCTAGAAAGGCTTGACGGAGGACTTCCTCGATCCGAGAAGCCCCGCCCCCTCAGTGAGCACCGCCTGGCTGGCCCACACTTCTCCGGTTTTCCTGGAAGTGCCGGCCGGACCCATAAACAATAGATAAGCTATGAAGAAGTGGATATTCGTTCTGGCCCTGACTCCTCTGAGCTGGGCCCAGCCCGTCACCGTAACCGTCGACCCGACCTACGGTGGGCCCCCCAATCCCAAGTTGGCCCCGCCCGCCCTCACAAAATACCGCCTCAAGGACATCGCCCGGTTGGCCGGCCTCAACACGCATAGCCTGACCGGCTACGGATTGGTGGCCGGCCTGGCCAATAGCGGCGATACCCAGGGAGCGCTCTCATCGCCGTTGGTGCTCAACCTGCTCAATCACCTGGGCATGCAATCCAACCCCGTCATCACCAACGGGATGAATCGTAACGTGGCGGTGGTGGCCATCACCGCCGAAATGCCGCCCTTCTGCCGCTCCGGCGACCGCATCGATGTGCGCGTTTCCTCCATCGGTGACGCCAAGGACCTGCAGGGAGGGACTTTGCTCTCCTCCATCCTGAAAGGACCCGACGGCAAAATTTATGCTTCCGCCCAGGGTCCGGTGAGCTCCCTCAATGCCACCAAGCCTCAACAAGGGACCAAGCCCGCCATTATTGGGGCCGTGCTCCAGGGAGCTACACTCAGCGCCAACCTGGACAGTCCGGCGCTGACCCGCAGCAAGGTGAGCTGGGAGCTGTTTCAGGCCGATCTGGCCACGGCCACTCGGGTGGCCTCGGCCCTTTCAAACCTGGGCTGCCTGGCCCGGGTGGTGGGTCCCTCTACGGTGGAAGTCGATCTCAGCGGCGTCACCGACCCCATGACCTTCCTGGCCTCCTGTGGGGACACCGAGATTACCGCGGATCGGCCCGCCCGCATCATCTGTGATGAGCGCACCGGCAGCGTGGTGGCCGGGGCCGAGGTCCGCTTGCTGCCTGCGGTCATTTCCCATCGCGGTATGACCCTGGAGGTCAGCCCTCAGGGAGCCACCCTCAAAACCGTGGTCGAATCCCTGCAGAAAGCGGGCGCCACCCCCGCCGACGTGATCGGCATCGTGCAGACTCTGCACAGGGTTGGCGCCCTCTCCGGTGAGCTGATTATCAAATAGACTGCGGCGCCCCCAGCTGGGAGCGCACTGCCTGCAGCAGGTCGGCCTCATTGAAGGGCTTGGTCAGGTAGACGGTGGCTCCCAGCGTGGCCCCGCGGGCGATGCTGGCCGGATCGGCCTCGGCCGTAAGCATGATCACCGGAACCTTGGGGTTCCAGGTCCACTTGCGGATCGTCTGGACCACCTCGAATCCATCCATTTCCGGCATTTTCACGTCGCAGATGAGCAGGTCATAGTCTCGGCACTCCAGATTGACGATGGCGTTCAGACCATTCTCTTCTTCCTCGATATAGAGGTTCTCATCGAAGTTCTCCAGGATGTCTCGCACCAGTCCGCGTAGCGACGACTGATCGTCGATGATCAAAACTCGCTTACTGTACTCTTTCATAAGCTCAGTCCCCTGACTTGAAAAATTTGTCCAAATTGTTTTTCGGCAGCAATCTGAATGGCTTAACCGCAAGGCCCTTAACTTTTACCTGGCCTTCGCCGACAAGTAGGCTATGAAGTCAATCGCCAAAGTTTCAGTGGTGCGCAGCCTGAGACCTGACCCTTATGCCGAGATCGAAAGGCTGCGCCAACAATTGCGCGAGCAGCAGGTGGCCAAGGACCAGCAAGCACGATTGCTTGCCTCGGTGCTGCACGATATACGCTCCCCCCTCAACGTGATTCTGGTGGCTTCGCAGATTATGGCCGACCCCAATGTCCGAATGGAGCGACGCGAGCGTAACGGACGTCTTTTGCGCGAAGCCGCCACCAGCATCAACACCCTCTGCCAGGACGTGCTGGATTACAGCAAATTGAGTGCCGGTCAGATGGAACTGAGCGAGCAGGCATTCAATGTCCGCGACTGTATCTTCAATACCACCGAAGGCCTACGTCTGATAGCCGAAAAGAAGGGCATTCAGCTGCGCACCTTCGTCTCGCCCGACACCCCCAGCCACCTGGTTGGAGACCCTGGAAGGCTGCGCCAGGTGCTGGCCAACCTCTTGACCAACGCGATCAAATACACTCATCAGGGCTCGGTCGACGTCTCCGTCAACTATCGCGGCCGCGTCTCTCAAGAGCAGGCGGCCCTGCATATCGAGGTGCGGGATACCGGCATGGGGATCCATTCCCACAAGCTTCAGGAGATCTTTAATCCCTTCGAAATGGCTCACGGTTCGCTCAGTAGCGACCTGGGCGGAACCGGTCTGGGCCTGGCGATCGCCAAGCATCTGGTGGAGTGCATGGGGGGGACGCTGGCCGTCAGCAGCCATCCTGGCCGCGGCACCACCTTCGAGTTTACGGCCCGCATGGGCCTGACCGAGGAACAGGGAGAGAAGCCCGAGCTGACTCTGCAGGCGCGACGCGTGCTGATTCTGGACGAATCTCCGGAGAGTCAGACCGAGATGGAATCGGCCTGCCTGGCGCTGGGCCTGCATCCTGTGCTGGCTCGAGACGGAATCGAAGGCGTTCGTCTGCTGGAAGAAGCCTGCGAAAAGAACTGCCCCTTCCCACTTGCCATTGTCAACATGGAGTGTGGTGGGGGAGACGGTCTCTTCCTGGTGGAGCAGATTCGTCCAGACCGCCGCGAGCAGACCCATTTTCTGGCCTACGCGCCCCAGGGTCAGCGGGGCGATGCTCTGCGCTGCCAGGAAGTGGGCGTGCAGGCCTTTCTAACCGGGGCCGTGGATCGGCCCGTGTTGGAAGCGATGCTACTGGCCATCCTGCAGAATCCCGCCCCCCAAGAGTTAGTAACCCGACACAGTTTGCGTAAGGAAGAGGAGCCCGTATGAACCCGAGTGACGATTGTCTGGATCGCATGAAGAACTTTTGCGCCGTCCTAAGCCATGACTTGAACAACTATGCAGGCATTATCCAGGGCTATGTTGAGTTGATGCGGATGGACCTGAACGAAGACAGCGAGTGTATGGGATATCTTGACCGCATCGTTCAGGCCTGCGCCAAAATCATGGACAAAAGCCGTAGCTTTGAGACCTTTGCTCAGACCCGCTCGCTGATGCTGATTCCCACCGACCTGGCTGCCCTGGTCAAGGAAGTGATCGCTGACGCCCCCGTGGAGCTGACGGTCGAATCCGGCTGTCACACGGTGGCGGCCCATCCGGACGCCCTGCGCGCGGCCGTGGGAGAGTTGGTCGGCAATGCCCGCGAGGCCGCTGGCGAGTCGGGTATCCAGATGCGCATCTACGATGAGGGCCCGAACGTGTGTCTGGATGTAGTAAATCCGTCTCATTCCGAGGTAGGAGTAATTCCTCATCGGGCCTTCGATCCTTACTACACGACCCGCGGCAAAGGCCGTGGAATGGGGCTTGCCAAGGTGCACGGAATCGTGGGCAGCCACAACGCGCAGATCGAAATGCTGTCATCCACTCCCGACCAGACATGCTTGAAAATGAGCTTTCCCGTCCTTCAGGAGAGGTAAGGCTCCGCCGTGAGGCGAAAAGTCGTTCACTTTGGTTAAGGTATTATTAATCGACGATCACGACATGGTGCGCAATGCGCTGGCGAAAATGTTGGCCGCCAACTCCGACATCGAGATCGTGGGTGGCGTTGAGAACGCCGAAAAAGGCTGGGAGCTGCTGCGCACTCAGCCTGCCGACGTGATCGTTTCAGACCTTGACCTGCCCGGGGAGAGTGGTCGCCAGTTTGCGCTCAAAGTGCTTGAACAGGACCCCTCCCAGGGCGTGATCATTCTTTCCTATCGAGTCGAACCCAGTGAGGTTCAGTTCCTGGTGGAGGCCGGAGTGCGTGGCTACGTGCCCAAGTCGGCCCCGGCGGAAGAGCTGATTCAAGCGGTGCGAGCCGTCGCCCAGGGGCACCACCACTTCGCTCCTCAGGCTGCCACCGCCCTGGCGGAATCCGTGCGCAATCGCAACGGGGACAAGCTCAATCCTCTCTCTTTGCGCCAGACCCTGATCCTGCAGCAAATGGCTCGGGGAAAAACTACTAAAGAAATCGCGGATCAGATGTGTCTCTCGCCTAAGACGGTGGAGAAGTATCGCAGCGAAATCCTGCGCCGTCTGAATTGTAAGAATCAGGTCCAGGCCCTGGAGGTCGGACGTCGGCTGCAGCTCCTTCAGGACGACTCAGGCAGCCTGTAGCTGCTCCAAGGCCTCTTCCAAAGCCGCTGCCAGAGCGGTCACCGGCTGTCCCTGTAACTGCAAGCTCTTGCCGCACTGTTCGATTTCGCCGGCCAGCCGAGCCACCCGGATGGCCCCCAGGGTGGAAGCGGAGCCCTTGATGGCGTGAGCCAGCTGCACCACTTCCCCAACCTGACCACGCTCCCAACAATCCATCAAGAGTCCCACCATTTGCGGTAGTTCTTGGGCTGCATCTTCAATCAGGCTATCCAGGAATTCCCGGTCGCCCAGCCGATGCAGGTTGCTGAGAATATCAGGGTCGATGACGGGCAACACGGGCGTGCTGTCCGGGCGATGAGCCTTCTGTTTGCGACTGGGGGAGTTTCTGAGCACGTTCTGCAACTGCTCAAACTGCACCGGCTTGGCTAAGAACTCCTCAAAGCCGCTGCCCTGAGGGGTGCCGTTGGGCAGGTTGGCCGACATGGCCACCAGCCTGGGTCCACCCGTGGCCAGGGGTTTCAACTGGCGCACGCGCGCGGCTGCCTCCAGACCGTTCATGCCGGGCATGTTCAGGTCCATCAGGATCAGATCGTAATCATCCTTTTCCACCCGCAGCATCACTTCGTAGCCATTGTTGGCGGTGTCGGCCTGGTAGCCCAGTCGGGAAAGCAGCAGTCCGATCAACTTCTGGTTCAGGGCCAGGTCTTCGGCGATCAACACCTTCAAGGGATGCTCGCGTCCCAACTGGCCGTTCAGTCGGCTGCTGGCCTTGGGCTGAGGGGCCAGCAGTCTCTCCAGCAGGCTTAAAAGTTGCCCGGCTTGAGGCGGGCTGCCAAACCATTCTTCAGCCTCGGGCGGGCGGCTCTCGGCCATCACCACCACCGGCGCTCCGCCGGCCTGGCGGACGGACTGCAGGCTGCCCTTGCCCTGATATCCGGTCAGGGTCGCATCCACAATGACCAGGCCCAGGCGGTTGCTCTGCAGCGCCTGGCGATACAGGCTGGCGCAGTCATCACAAAACTCGGGCTGCAGTCCCCAACCTTCCAGCCAGTCATTGAGTTCTTCGCGCAAAGGTCCGGCGCCAAGGCCCATCAGCACTCGCTGGCCGCCAAAGCGACGCGCCTTCAGCTCGAGGCCGAGTAGAATCCGAGCCTGGCTTAGAAACGACTCTCTCAACCGGGCTTCTTCAGGGCTTAGTGCCTGCAGCTTTTCAATATCCAATACGGCGGCGCGTACGTGGTTCAGCGCGGTCTCGACCGAGCTGCTCAAGAGATTGGCGCACTTCATGCATGGCTTATCGACCAAACTTTTCGAAATTGAAGTGAGGCGAACGTCTAAAGTTTGGTGCCCGACCGCCGACACATTGAACAAGCCCGCAACTTGCGGGAGGAAAGGTGATGAGTATGGCCGAGCCACGAGACGAATCAGGTAGCGTCGCACGAGTTGTGGGCGTCCAGTTTGGGAGAGTGGACGGAGTCTTCNNGGCTTCACCTCAGGTTGGCTTTTTCCTCATCGCAGGTCAACGATTATACCGTGACCGATATGGCTGAGATCGAAGAGCTGATGGATTCGTTTCGGGCAACCACGTTGGCCGAACTGGTCAACAAGAAGATGCGAATCCGTCGCTATCCGCTCCCCTTGGGTTCTTTCTCCGTTTTGGGTTAGCCCAAAGTCCAGGGCGCGGCGCCCGCCTTATACGGTGCTAGAAAGGTGACTATGTCCTCTGTCAGTGAAGAAACCTGCCTGCGCTTCTGTGCCCAGGCCACCGAAGAGGTTCTGGCCCAGGTGTTGGACGGCGAGATCCGCCAGGGCGAGGCCTCTGTGGNNTCAATCTCCCGTCGAGATTCTGGAAGTGGCCGTGATTCTCGGCCTGACCGGGGATCACGAGGGTCGCATTCTCTTCGAGTTTGGGCATGCCACCGCGCTCAAGATTGCGGTGGCCATGAACTTCGGAGAGCCCTTTGAGGAGCTGGACTCGATGGCTCGAGCCACCCTCTCGGAGCTGGGCAATCTGATCGCCGGACGTTTTGTTTCGCTACATAACGATGCCGGCGGTGAGCTGCACATTTCACCGCCCATTCTTATGTGCGGAATTGGCATGCGCAGCTCCGATCAGAGCGCGGTTCACCGAATCGGGGTGGAAACACCCTGCGGCCAGGTCTATGTCAACCTGTCCATCCGCCAGCGGCGCGCGCCCATCAGCCTGCCTCGACATAAAAACGGCACTCTGGCCACCCACTAAGAGAAAGGAATTGGAATATGAGCGAGGATTTGCAAATTCGGAAAAAGGACGGTAGTCCTTACCGATTCATGATTGTGGATGACTCTGACTTCATTCTCAAAAGCCTCAAGCTGACGATCAGCTTGCTGGGTGGCGAAGTGGTGGGCGAGAGCAAAGACGGCAACGAAGCCATCGAAATGTATAAGAAGCTCCGCCCCGATGTGGTGACCTGCGACATCGTGATGCCCACCATGAGCGGTGTGGACGTGGTCAAGCATCTGGTCAATCTCGACCCGGACGCCAAAGTCATTATGGTCTCTTCCTTGGGTCACAAGGAAATGATCGAGCAGGCCGTCAGTCGGGGAGCCAAGTATTTCATCGTCAAGCCCTTCAAGCCTGCCGATGCGGCCGGAGCCATTAATACCGTGGTGAAGAAGCTCTTTCGCCACACCGCCTGAAGTACTTCGGCCCGCCACCGGGCAATCTCTGGAATAGAATCGTTCTAAGGAGATCGCCCGGTGGCAAACCTGAGCCAATCCGAAATCGACGCCCTCATCAATAACATGAACTCGGGTGCTCCCGCACCTCCAGCTGAGGAACCCTCTGCAAAAGGGGGAGCGGGCGGAAGTCGATTCCTCAGTCAGTTCGAGCCGATGGAAGACGATATTGAGCTTACCCTGGCCCCGCTGCCCGCGGGAAATCGTAACTATCGGCTTTATGATTTTCGTCGACCCGAAAAATTGTCCAAAGATCAGGGCCGCATGTTGCGTGCCCATTTCGGCCTGTTCTGGAGGCGGGTGGGCAACTATCTGGCCAACCTCAGCCGCACCAACGTTGAGGTCGACCTGGTCGAGGTGGACCAGACCACCTACAAGGAGATTTTTACCAGCCACGGTGTGCCCGCCGTCATGTCCACTTTCACTTTGAATAATGAGCATCAAGGGATGCTTAAAATCAATTTGAGCCAGGTCTTCAGCCTGGTGGACCGCCTGATGGGCGGCAGCGGAGTGAGCAGCATTCGGCCTCGCTCCCTGACCGAATTTGAGCGTAATTTGAGCCAGGATATTTTTTCCACCATGCTCTCCTTTTACGCCGAGATTGCCGGTTCCCAAAGCTATTCCATTGAGAACGTGGAGACCGACGAGCGACTCCTGCCTCGACGTCTTTCGGGCGACGATTTAATGGTGCGAGCCATTTACGACCTGCGCATTGGTCAGCAGAGCGGCTACCTCAATCTGTATCTGCCTTTGAAAGCCCTCTCGGGAATTATTGGCGGCGCCAACAAGGATGCCAGAGTGGTGGTCACCACCGACGCCGAGGAGATTCCTCAGGTTGTGAATCGACTCGCGCTTCCGGTTACAGTAATCCTTGGCGAGACGGTTTTGCGAGCGGCCGAGGTGGCGGACTTGAAGAAAGGTTCAGTTCTGAAGCTCAATCAGGAAGAGAATCGCCCTCTCAAGGTCAATGTTGGAAATCAGGCTCGCTTTCGCGCTCGCCCCGGTCTGGTTGGAAATCGCCTGGCCGTGTCCATAGTCAGCCGTTGGGAGGCCAAGTAAATGTCCTTAGAAAGCACCCTCCAAAGCCTGCGCTCCTGGATGGTCTCGTCCTGTGAAACGCTGGCCATCATTCTTAACCAGGGGGTCTACCCGGAAGATGCTGTGCACGAGATGCTCAGCTCCGACGATATCAATTACAAGTCCTGGACGGGTGTGGCCTTCCCCGTTTCGCTCTTCGGCGGCGTGGAGGGTGAGTTCTCTCTGCTTTTGGACAAACAGCGGGCTTCCACCCTGATCGATCTGCTGGTGGGAGGCACCGGCAGCGAGTCTCTGGACGAATTTACGACTCTGCACGAATCGGTGCTGCAGGAAGCCATTCAGCAGCTGGTGGGTGGACTTTCTGACATGCTCAGCCAGCTGCGCGGCCAGCCCGTCAAGGTGCGTCTGGCTGCCAGCACCAAAGAGCTGCGTCCAGATGCTGCGATGGAACCCTATCTGTGGTGGGACACGCCAATTACCCTGGATGAAGGGCCCCCCTTCGGGCTGACTTTAATGCTGCCTCAGCCTTTGCTGGACCAAATGAAGCCAGCCGCGGCTCCCCCTAAGCCCGCTTCCTCCGCTCCCAGCGGCCAGCGCAGTGGCGGCGGCATCCTTTCGCATCTGCAGCCCGTCCTGGATGACGACGAGGATGACGAGGC
>JAFEBA010000071.1:0-12171 GCA_018266105.1 bacterium
CTGGCGGCCTCCCGCCCGCGCCACCACCCGGGGAAACCAAGGCACAACAGTGGTGGTAGCACAAGGTCATCGGGCTCCAACCCTGGGGGCCTCCCGCCCGCGCCACCACCCGCGTGAGGCAATGCACAACACCGCTGGTGGCACCGGCTCATCGGGCGCCAACCCTGGCGGCGTGAGGTGCCGGTCATAAAGAAAGCCCCCGGGGTAACCCGAGGGCTCGTTTCAAGCGTCCGACTGGAGACTAGAGGGTCTTGCGCAGGACGTTGGTGAGAACACCAGCAGCCACGCCGATGCCGGCACCGGCGACAGCGCCGCCAAGGACTCCGGACACCAGGTTCAGGCCCCCACCCGCGGTGAGGGTCTCTTTCTGCTCGGTAACTTTAACGTGCTGGCCGTGGCCGAGGATGCCGCCTTCCATGACCGGGACCTGGCGATGAACGTCCTGGGTGCCGGGGTTGGTCACGGTGCTTTGGTAAACCGACTGGTTGTAGTCGCCGGGAATCTGTCCCACAACCTTGTCTTCGAAAACAGGGGTCTGATTGGTGATGGTCTTGGTGACCGAGTTGCCCGAGGCCAGCATTCCGGACAGGCCGCCGACGATGGCACCGCCAGCGGCGCCCATCGCGCCCATCTTGGCCATCACTTTGAGGTCGCCCTCAGTTTTGCGGGCTTCGCCCGGAACATACTCACCTTTGCCGGTCAGCTTGCGGGTGACGACCACGCCTCCAGCCAGCAGGGTGCCGATACCGGCGCCGATGGCCATTCCACCGAGAGCGTCCGTGATCGGGCTGCCGATGCCGCCGTTATTGACGTGGGCTTCCTGGGTCTGATACGAACCGGCGTTCTCGTTGCGGAAGGTGGGCTGGTGCTTGACGTCCCAACCGGTGAGCTGGGAACCCTGGTAGGGGTTGCCGTTCTGATCATACTTGGTGACCGGCTTGGAAACTTCGGTACGGCTTTCGGTGCTACCGGTGAGAACCGGTCGGATTACGTCGTGATTGGTGGTGGTCACGTCGATGCTGGGCTGAGCGGCCCAGCTCGTCAACAGATTGCTAGCCAGTCCGATCGAGCCACCCACGGCCGCACCGGCGGTGGCGCCCATCACCAGCAACTGCGAGTCCTTGACGTTGGACAGGCTGGGCGGCTTGAGCTGGGTCTCTTCGTCGATGGTGGCGAGCTTGCCGCTGACCTGCTGGTAGCCATCCAGGATGGTTCCGTAATCGGCGTCGATGCGCTCGAACTCTTTGCTGCCGCGGTCAACCTTGGCCGGAGTCTTAGGGGTGCTGTTGCTTTTGAAGATGCTGGCGATATTCATTGTCGTAATCCTCTTCTTCTAATCCGCGGCTTACTGGGGCTTGTGGCTGGCCTGGCAAGCTTCCAGGTCGCGACGAAGGCCGGCGTTGTCGTTGTGCTTCTGCTCGAGCTGACTGCGGGAGCGATTCACGTCATTGTTGAGGCGGTCAAACTGGGGCTGCAGGTTGTCGGCGTCGCGGTCGAGCTGACCGGCGCGGTCCCGCTCGCTCTGGGCCTGACTCAGCACGCCGGGCACCTGAGCCTGCATGTTGTTGGCCTGGTTGCGGTCGGACTGCGCTTTGTTGCTCAGGCTGTTGGCCTGCTCGCGAGTGCGGTCGATGTCCTGACGGATGGGCTTGAGCTGGTTATCCACGTTCTGAGCCACCACCGTGGGGATATTCGCCTCTTCACGCTGCAACTGGCGGTCGCGGTCTTCCAGCTTGCCCTTGCGGTCCTGATACTTGGCTTCCAGGCCGTTCTCGAGGTCGCGCAGCTTCTTGTTGGAAGCCTGCAGAACCAGCTCGGGAACTTGCTTTTCCTTGGAGTCAATCCGCATCTTCTCACCGTCGAGGCGGACTTTCTCAGCGTTGTTATCAGCATCACCCTTGACCAGGCGGCTCTTCTCGTCTTTGTAAAGTTCTTCGCTGCGGTCAGCCGACAGCTTGTCCTGGTTGGCGTTCTTCATCTTGACTTCGGCTTCTTTGTCGCCGACGGTGCCCTGACGGCCATCCAATTCCTGAGTGCGATTCTTGATGTCGGCCACCGCTTCGGTGTGAGCCTTGTTGGTGGAGGCTTCGAGCGAGTTCAACTTGGTCTCTTGCTCGTTGAGCACGGTTTCTTTCTTGTCCAGCTCAAGCCACTGCTGACCCTGATGAACCTTATTGATGGCGCCCTTGATGGTGGCCTCACCGGCCTTCACCAGGTTCCAACCACCGACCGCGCCGATGATTCCGAAGACTGCGCCGCCGAAGATGGCGCCGGTCGCGGCCGCGCCGGTCATCGCGCTCAGAGTCAGGTTGTGAGCCAGCAAACCGCCGGCCAGGCTGCCCGCCGACATCACGCCAGCGCCGAGCGCCGCGCCGCCGACCGCGCCACCGAGGAGGCCGGTTCCGGCCACCACCGAGGCGGCGAACTTGCCGACGCCGCTCATCTTGTTCAAATCGTCCTTCTTGGGAGCCTGAGGCTCGCTGGGCTTGGCCGGACCCGGGAGGGCCGCGCCAACTTCGCCCTGCACGTGATTCCAGCCACCCTTGAGGGCTCCGACGCCGGCTCCAACCACCGCGCCCGGAACCTTACCGGCGATACCGCCGACCACGTTGCCAACCGTCCAACCACCGCTGGCGCCGGCCAGACCGCCGACAATCATACCGGCTTTGGCGCCGATGCCGACCGTGGTGAAAGTTTGTCCGATGAAGTTCAGCGCGCCGTGGCTGCCGACCGAGGCAATCACAGGTCCGAAGCCGCCGCCGAGAGCCGCGCCGACCACCGCGCCGCCCAGAACACCCGCGTAGAGGGCCGGCACCATCGAGGCCACGCCGACTGCCCCGCCGGTCACCGTGCCGAAAGCGTTGGCATAGCTGATGGCAGTGCGAGCGGTTTCCTTGGCCACCGCTCCACCGAAGCTGTCCTTGGGACCTTCGGGTGCGGGGGGCTGGTTGCCGGGGGTATTGGCCAGGGTGCGGAGCACCGGGGTGTTGGCTTGCTGGACTCTCATGACGATTCTCCTTCAGGGGGTTGGACCTTGAAATCTATCCGGGATCTTTGTCCCACGCACAGATTGCCAGAGGGGCCTGAACAAACCCTGAAAAAGAAATTTGAGAAATTCTATCTGCCTTCGGTGGCTTTGAGGCCCTCCCACACTGTGCGCAAACGTGCGATTTGCTTGGTATCGAGAGCGCCATCCCAAACTCCACCCTGCTTCACGGAACTACCGATAATGAATCCCTGAGCAGCCGAAAATTCAGCCAGATTCTCTGGAGTCAACCCTGAACCAACGAAAACCGGCAGACTGGAATGCCCGGCCAGCAGGCGTACCTCGCCCGGATCAGCCGGTTGGCCCGTGGCCGAACCGGTGACGATCAGGCCGTCCGCCAGAAAAAATTCACATCCGTGGGCCACATCCAGCAAAGACAGGTCGGCCGTGACCGCATGAGAGCTGTGTTTTTTCTTGATATCCGTAATGATTCGAATGTGGCCAGCTTTCCACTGATCGCGACTGCGCACCAGTTGACCGGCGCAGCCCTCAATCCAGCCTTCGTCGGCGACGTGGGCATAAGCAAAGCCCTCAACCCGAATAAAGCTGGCCCCGCAGGCCAGCGCCACGGCCAGAGCCTGTTGATTGGCCGCCGCCAGGACCTGAACTCCCAGAGGGAGCTGGACCGCGCGACGTACCTCGTGACCCAGCACGGCCATGGCCGCCACCGTCTCGGGTCCGACTCGATCTCCAATCATGTAGGGTCGGTCATACATGTTCTCCAGCAGCAGCCCGTGAAAGCCCGCCTGCTGGTAGAGGATGGCCTCCTCGACAGCTCGGTCCAGTATTGCCCCCAGATCCCCACTCCATCCCGGGGCTCCCGGCAGTGGGCCAACATGGATCATTCCGATCAACGCCGAGCGCTGACCAAACAGAGGTGAAAACCAGTCGTTCATAGTGAACAGGGGTTACGGCCAGCTAGCGCTAACTCCCTGCTTATGCAGGTGAAAGGCCGCGGAGCCGTTTCCAATCCCACCCACCGCTTTGCCTCCATTGAAGTAGAGCGGGACCCCGACTTCGTGCCCGATGAAGATCATATTCCGGTCGGGTGGCGCACAAAATTCTGGGACGACCAGTCACGCAGCATCATCAGCCGTAACGACAGTCCAGACATCCCCTTTCGCGCCAGCCTGAACCCATACCGCGGCTGCGAACATGGCTGCGCCTACTGCTACGCCCGGCCCAGCCACGAATACCTGGGGCACTCGGCCGGACTGGACTTTGAAAGTCAAATTTTTGCGAAAAAACACGCTCCCGAGCTGCTGCGCAAAGAGCTCACAAAGAAATCTTGGGAACCCCAGGTGCTGGCTTTGAGTGGCGTGACCGACTGCTATCAACCGGTGGAGCGCAAGCTGGAGATCACCCGCAAATGCCTGGAGGTCCTGCTGCAGTTCCGCAATCCGGTCCGCGTGATGACCAAGAATCATCTCATCACCCGGGACATCGACCTGCTGCAGAAGCTGGCTTCAAGAAATCTGGTTCACGTCCACCTTTCCATCACCACTCTGGACCCGGAACTGAGCCGAGTGATGGAACCCCGGGCAGCCAGTCCGGCTCGCCGCCTGGATGCAGTCAGGCGACTTTCGGCAGCCGGAATCCCGGTAACGGTCATGGCCAGCCCGATGATCCCGGGGCTCAACGATCACGAACTACCCGAAATTCTGCGCCAGGCCGCCCAGGCCGGGGCTCAGGGCGGAGGCTACATCCCGATCCGATTGCCGGGGGCGGTGGCCGACGTCTTCGTCGCCTGGCTGGAAGAGAACTTCCCGCTGCGCAAGGACAAAGTGCTGGCCAAGATCTGTGAGCTGCGTGGGGGCCGCCTGAACGATCCGAATTTCCACACGCGCTTTACGGGGGTGGGAAAAGCCGCCGAAAATCTGCAGCAGCTTTATGCGCTTGGACTGAAGCGAGCCGGACTCAAGGGCGAGCTTCCAGGGTTGAGCACAGCCGACTTTCGCGTGGCCGAAACGGCTGGACCTCTGCAGATGAAGCTCTTTGAATAGGGCTGCGGAAAACCCCCGTAAAACCGAACAAGGCTCGCGTATCGGCGAGCCTTGTGGTTGGTAAGTCCTATTAAACTACCTGAAGCGGCCTATGTCCATAACTTTTTTGTTACATTTTTATGAACACCGCCCCGCCCCAAACGCAAAAGGACCGAGCCGAAGCCCGGTCCTTTCAGGTCATATTGCTATGACTTAGGTGAACAGCAGACGGGGGTCGTCGTAACGGTCCTTGACGCTCTGCTGACCAATGCCCCAGAAGGGCATGAAGGGACGCTCCCACCAGCGGGGGTTGTTGGTCGAAGCGATATCCTTGTAGTTGGAACGCATTCCGAAGTTCTCGTCCTGCGTATACATGTTGGTGTAGTCGATGCCACCGCGGTTATTGTAGTTGATGCGGGCGGTTTCACCGTCATACTGGTAGGCTTCACGCATACGGGTGTCATAGGGGTTGAAGCTACGGCTGGTGACTTCGTTGCCCTCGTTCTTGATCTGAACGTTCTGGTCGCCGTCATAGATGGAGGTGTTGGTGACCACGCCGTTGGCGGCAGTGGCGCCCATGGTGATCTTGGTGCCGTCGGGCAGAACGATCGAGCGCTGCTTGCCCTCCCAGTCCTTGACGTGCTTGCCGTTGACATACTCGTGCGGGTCGCCCGAGTTCTCAACCTTCTGCTTGCCGGTGGGGTCGGTGATGATCACCTTGTCACCGTTGACCTGAACTTTCCAGCCGCCGCTGGTGGTGTAGTTGATGGGCTTGCCGGGGCCCTCCTGGCAGAGATGACCGCCGGGGTTGCCGGTGCTGCCGCACTGAGGCGGGAAGCACTGGTTACCGGGCATGCAGCCGTTGTTCCAGCCGCCGCCGGGAGGGAAGCAACCGGGGTAGCCCCCCTGCGGTCCGTAACCCATACCAGCCTGATAACCCTGCTGGTAGCCCTGCTGATACTGGGCAGCATTGAAGCCTTGCTGATAGCCAGCGCCATAGGCGCCCTGGGGATAGAAGCCCTGCTGCTGGCCGTAGCCGCCGGGGTAGCAACCCGGGAAGCCCGGACCGAAACCGCCGCCGTAGCCACCCAGGCCGGGGCCACCGTAGCCGGGACAGCCGCCGCCACCGTAAGGAGGGGGGAACTGCGGGCCGCACTGGTGGTGGTGATGGTGGCAGTGATGATGCTGCTGGTGATGACGGCCGATGAGTCCGCCGATGGCGGCGCCGATTCCACCGCCCAGCAGGGCGCCCAGCGGATTACCGCCGGAGAAGAGCAGGCCAGCCAGGCCGCCAGTGAGTCCACCGGTCAGAGCACCGTTACCGGGAGAGCCGAGCAGGCCGTCGCAGCAACCGCCGAGTCCTCCACCGAAACCGAGACCACCGAATCCCATCAGGGGCGAAAACGGGAGACCTCCGATAAAAGCCATTGATAATTATCCTCACCTTCTGCATCAGTTTCTGTGAAACTTGTTGAGCTTATATCACCGGGTCCGCGGAGGAAGTAAAGACCTCTTGGACAGTTCACATTCTTTTAACATACGCCCCCCTTAACCCTACTAAAGACCTCAGAACAGGATTCGAGATCGTGTTCACAAACCCCCAGGAGTGTTGACTCCGTCCCGTCTATTGCAGGCTTTCTTGCGTCGCGCCGTCAGGCCATTCGGCCTGGAGCTGGTTGATAAACAGCAGGTTCCCGAGAGAACCCTGGCCGGGCTCAACCACATCGAATTCCAAATTCTGCTGGATATCGGGGCCAACCGTGGAGACTATATCCATTACGCCCGACGCGTGCTCAAATTCAGAGAAATGCACTGTTTTGAACCTTTGCCCGGGGCCTACAGGCAACTTCAAGACACGGCCCGCCGCCTGGCCGTTCCCGGCCTAAAAATCCAGACCCACAACCTCGGCCTGGGGGAAGAAAACACGGAAACCTTGATTTTTCATCACCCCAACCACTCGGTCTCCTCTTCTTTACTACCCACCACCGCCCAGACCGGAGACTTATTTCCGGCCAGTCGCGAACAGGAGCAGTGCAAGATCCGCCTGGCCCGACTCGATGATTACGTCTTTGAGAACCAGATCGAGATGCGCTCGCCCAGCCTGATCAAGATGGACGTACAGGGCTTTGAGAATCGGGTGATCGCTGGGGGCGCTCAGACCGTTGGCTCGGCGGACGTGCTTCAAATCGAAATCAATTTCGCCTCACTCTATCAAGGACAGGCCAGCTTCAGAGAACTCTTCGAACAGCTCCACCAGCTTGGATTCAGCTACCGGGGCAACCTGGCGCAGCTTTACTCTCAAGACGGGCAGATTCTCTCAGCCGACTGCCTGTTTTACCACCAGCGCTTCAAGCCAGGCCCTTGAGCTTGAGCACGGTTCGATGCAGCAGCCGAAGCAATGCTCGCCGCGGTGTGATTTGGAACCAGAGCCGTAGACGGCTGCGCAAATCACCCCAAAAGCCACGTTTAGGTGCATACCAATCGTTCACGCCGGTGGAAAAAAACCAATGATACCCGGCCGCCTCAAGGTAATCCTGAATGCCGGCGTCCGGCCAGATGCGATTGTTCTCAACCAGCACCACCTGGGGCCGCCAATAACTCAGATTAAAACCGCGCAACACTTCCATCTCCGAGCCTTCTACGTCAATGCTGCAAAAGCAGATCTGGCCGGGAAGGACCTGACAATCTTGCAAGACCAGGTCGGTGGTTGTGCAATCCACCTCCACCGTCTCGACCTCAACCTTTTTGGATAAGGCCCGCAGCAAGCGCAGTTTACTGTCGGGGACGAAAAAGCCCGAATGTTCCTCTGCCCCAGAAACGCGCGTAAAGGGAAGCTTCTGACCGGCCTTCTCGGGGCCCACCAGGGCCACATTGCGCAGGATCGAGCCGGGGCGGTTCCGCTGGCACTGAGCCGCCAACTGGGGGTCAGCCTCTACCAAAATACCCGTCCAGCCCAGGCGCTCGAACAAATAGCTGTTGCTATAAAGCAGACCGTCGCAGGCTCCGATTTCAAGAAAAAAGCCCTCACTCTGATTGAACCGGGCGAGCAACTTGAGATCCTCGCCGTACTGGCTGCGCGACAGGGCCGACATGGTCACGAGCTTTGCTGAAGCGGCCGGCTCACCCTGCTTGCCTTGACGTCGGACGCGGCCGCGGGCTAGACTCGCCCAATGCCCCCGCGAAAGCAATCGCTTCGTCTTCTTCTTCTCAATCACAACCTGAAGAACGATGGAACTTACTTTCGAGCGCTCCCGATGGCCGAAGCACTGGCCGCGCGAGGACACGATGTGACCCTGCTCTGCGTGTGTCGCGAGCGAACCCTCAAGACTC
Source organism: bacterium (assembly GCA_018266105.1). Classification (GTDB taxonomy): domain Bacteria; phylum Vulcanimicrobiota; class Xenobia; order Xenobiales; family JADMJV01; genus JADMJV01. Next base: position 8,359 of record JAFEBA010000071.1, read on the forward strand.
GCTGGAGCCGGGCGGCGGACGTGCTTGTGGGTGAGACGCCCAACCTGAGGCCAGAGTTCGGAGCCACCGGCTACGGACTGCCGGACATCCTTGCTCGCCTGGTCACGGCCTGGACAGGTCAATATGACTTGATCCATTTGTTCGACCACAAACCCAATGCCACTCTGCCCGGTTTTCTAACCCGGCTCAGAAGGGGCCCGGCTCTCATTTCCGACTGGGCGGATTGGTGGGGAGGCGCTCCCGGCGCCCTGAATGATCGCCCTCATCGTTTCCCGATTGTGCATCGCTTTGAGGACTGGTGGGAAGTCCGCTCCAAACTCTGGTCGGACGGAGTCACCACCATCAGTCGAGTGCTGCGGGAGCGAGCTCTGGCGGCCGGATGCCCGGCCGAGCGAGTGCTCTATGTCCCCACCGGAGCTCCTCTGCAAAGAATCGTGCCCGTTCCCAAAGCCGAGGCCAGAGCCAGGCTGGGGCTGGACCCTCAGGCCTCGATTCTGGGGTTCGTGGGTATCTCTCAGGACGATCTGGAGATCCTGTTTGCAACTCTGCAACAGCAACCCCAAGCGCTCTTGCTGCTGATCGGGCCAATCATCCCCTCCGTGATGGAAATGGCCGAGTCTCTAGGGGTGCGCCAGCGCGTGCTGACCCCGGGCCGAATCCACGGCGCTGAACTCAATCAGTATCTAGGGAGCACGGACCTGCTTTGCCTACCCATGAAAGACAACGCATATAATCGCGGGCGCCTTCCCAACAAGTTGCTGGATTATCTGGCCGCGGGCCGAGCGGTGGTGGCCTGCCCTGTGGGAGATGTGGCCGACATTCTGGGTCCGAGTGGGGCCGGTCGACTGGCCGGGCAGGCCGAGTTCTCGGAAGCGGTGGCAAGCCTGCTGGCCCGGCCGGACCTGGCCCAAGAACTGGGTGTACAGGCCCGGGCTTTGGCGGAAACCGCCTTCAATTGGAATGACCTGGTCCCCGCCATCGAGGACTTCTATTTCAAGACCCTTGACGCCCGCGGGCGTTCTCTCTGAAGATGCGCCAGGCCAGCCAGCCGGCCGGAGCCACCAACAGGAGCAGAGTGAGAATCGTGCGCAGCCAGAGAAAACTCACCAGGTCATTGGTTCTCAGAGCCAGCACCTTGAAGGGCGTGGCCAGCACAAAAAAGATCACGTGCGTGATGACCAGGAAGCGAAGCTGGTCGAAGCCGTTGAGTAAGGTGTTCAACGAGAACTTCAGGCTTTCCAGAACCACCCCCGCGAAGGCAGCCAATAAAATCGCCTGAGAGATAGGGATTCCGGGAGCAAAGCGCGGCAGCAGGAAGCCTTTGAGAAACTGCAAGCCCAGACAACCGCAGACTGCCAGGCCCAAAGCCGACAGTGTGACCCTTCGAAAGACTCGACTGCACCAGGCATAATCATTGGCAGCCGCGGCTTCATTGTAAGCCGGCCAGAGCGGCTGAATCAGCAGAGTCGGCAGGATCCCGGCGGCCGCAGTGTAGGTCGAAACACAGGCAAAAGCTCCCACAGCCGAACCTCCCACCACATTGCCGACAATCATGTAATCAGCCGAAAAGCAGAGCAGATAACTCCACTGCAAAATGAAGAACATCCAGCCTGTGCGGTTGACGCGTTCCCACTCCAGGTCCACGCCTGAGCTAAAATACTCCCGGCGAGGTCGCAAGTGGGGAGCCAGGAACCCAAAGAAGACAATCCAGTTCACGATTCGAGCCAGAAAGAAGGGGCCAATTACAATCAGAGCGATGGCCGCCATTCCGGGGCGCAGATGGCGCAACCAGCAAAAACCGAAAATGCTCAGGGTGGTCAGGTTGGCTACTATCTGGGAAACCCAAATGTAGTGGAATCTCTGATAGCCGGCCTCAACCTTTTCCACCACGCTCAGAGGCGTGGACAAGACCAGGGTGCCCAGGATCACCAGCAAAGCCAGATGAGCCGGTCCATTCTCGGGACGGATGAAGACGAAGACTCGCGAGGGGTCCAACACCAGACTGAGGCCAGCCAGAAGGGAGGCCACCACCAGAGTCACCATCGAGAGCTTGCGCAGCACCAGGCTTGCCAGGACACCCACTCGCCCTTCTTCGCCCCGTCCGCGAGCGGTGGCCACCGCATTCACCAGGCTGTTGCCCATCCCCAGATCCATCATCTGATCGAGGGCGTTGATGCTGGCCAGGGCGGTCCAGACTCCGAAATCCTCGGGTCCAAGACAGAGAATTAAGAAAGGGTTGATCAGCCAGGCTCGCAGACTGGTCACGACTTTGTTGACCAGAGAGAGAGAAAAGTTCTGGCGCAAGCGCCGGAAACGGGTGAGGGCGACCGACTCCAGGTCCTTGCGCTGGGGATGGGCGACGACAGGCTCCTCCCCAGAATCCCGGATCTCTTCGGACATCGTGCAAGCTTTGCCGCACTGAGCCTGCGACCTGCCCACCGACAGAGGAGCCTGCAGCTTCAGCCGGAAGTGGGGCCTTGAAGAACCATTGGAATCGAAGGTAGCGTGCGTGATTTCGCAGATGAAGAAAGTCGTTTTCACGATTCTAAGCCAGGCACGCCGGCTGCTCGGCAGTCATCCCTGGCTGGACAACACCCTGTCGGAATTAGGCCTGGAGGTCGATCCCCGACGCTTCTTCCATTCCGATGCCTACCTCCGTTCGACCGCCCGCAGGCTGGAACATCTGGCAACTTTGAATCTTCCCGTGCACGGCCGTAGCGTCCTGGAAGTCGGCGCCGGCATCGGCGACCTTTCTCACTTCTATATCGATCGGGGCTGTTCCATCACCATCACCGAAGTGCGACCGGGCAATCTCCGATTTCTCCGTAAACGCTTTCCCGAGCAGCAGGTCCTGGCCCTCGATCTGGACCAGCCTGAGCCACTGGCGGTTCAGAAACATCAGATTGTTCATTGCTATGGTCTGCTCTATCATCTGGCCCAACCCGACGCCGCCCTGGACTATCTGGCTTCAGCATGCCAGGAAATGCTGGTGCTGGAAACCTGCGTATCCTTCGGTTCGGGCGAAGCTCTCAACTTCCTAAGCGAAGACAAATTCGATCCCACTCAGGCCTCCTCGGGGACCGGCTGCCGTCCCACGCGCGCGGCCATCCTGACCCGGCTGCGCCAGCACTTCGCCTATGTCTACCTGCCCCGCACCCAGCCCAACCACCCGGAGTTTCCATTGGACTGGAGCGCGCCGGGCAAACACCAGGCCGCTTTTGCGCGAGCCATCTTTGTGGCCAGCCGCACTCCGCTGAACTCAGATCAATTGATCCTCTGCGATTCGAGCCTGCCCGACCAGCAGCAGCGAAGTTCCTGACCGGTCAGGACTGGGAGCGAACCTTCCAGGCCGCCACCACTTCTTGGAAGATCTGATCCAGGCGAACGGTCACATCCCAGTCCGGATAATGAGCCTTCATTTTGCGCAAGTCGCTGTAGTAGCAGATGTGGTCGCCTTCCCGCGCGTTCTCCGAGTAGACCCAGTTCATCTTGCGACCGCTCAGAGCTTCGAGCGCGCTGAACGCCTCGAGGATCGAGCAAGAATTGGACTTGCCTCCCCCCAGGTTATACACCTCGCCGCAACGCGGGTTGGCCAGAAAGCACTCCACAAAGCGAGCCACGTCGCGCGAATGGATATTGTCCCGAACCTGCTTGCCCTTGTATCCGAAAACGGTATAGAGGGCGCCACTCAGGTTGACCTTGACTAGATAGCTGAGAAATCCGTGCAACTCGACCCCTGAGTGTCCGGGACCAGTCAGACACCCGCCCCGCAGACAACAGGTGGGCATTCCGAAATAGCGGCCGTACTCCTGA
>JAFEBA010000071.1:12176-12745 GCA_018266105.1 bacterium
GAAGAGGGAGTGCTTGGATTGGTCAATGCTGAAGCTCTCACTGATGCCGTGTTCGTAAAGCGGATCGGCATAATCCCAGCGAGTCTCAAGTTCATTCATTTTGATCAAATTGGGCGCATCGCCGTACACCTTGTTGGTGGAAAAGTGGACAAAGGGCGAATGCGGAACGGATTGGCGTACGGCCTCGATCAAATTCAGCGTCCCGACCGCATTCACGTCGAAATCGTCAAACGGCCGTTTGGCGGCCAGATCGTGACTGGGCTGAGCGGCTGTATGCACGATCGCATCGGGCTTCAAATCTGCAACGAAGCGCACCACCCCGCTGCGGTCTCGGATATCCAGTTCATGATGAGTAAACCGCGCACAGGCAGAAATCAGATTGGCCTGATTCCAGCGCGTGTCGCCCTGCGGGCCGAAAAAATCCGCGCGCATATTGTTGTCGATCCCGTGAATCGTCCAGCCCAATTCATGAAAATGGCGAACGATCTCAGACCCGATCAACCCGTTGGAACCCGTTACCAGCATCGTTTTCATGAGTTTGGCCTTCCCCGGACCCTTGAACCGGCCCT
>JAFEBA010000071.1:12775-14299 GCA_018266105.1 bacterium
CTCGACCTGTTGCGGTAGAGGCGAGCGCACTCTGGCGAAGAAACCACGCGCAGATGGATTACTCGGTCGTCATCGCCACCTATAATCGACGTGAGCTGCTGCAACGAACCTTAGAGGCATTAAGGCTCCAAAGCATGGACCCCCAGCGCTTCGAAGTCATTGTCATCGACGATGGCTCAAGCGACGGCACGGCCGAAAGCCTGGCTTCGCTTCACAACCCTCGGCTGCGAGTGATCTCTCAATCCAATCGAGGACCCGCGGCCGCTCGCAACCGAGGCATTCGGGAAGCCTGTGGAGCCTGGGTGGTCCTCACTGACGACGACACCGTACCCGCACCGGATTGGCTCGAGCAGGTCGAGCGGGCGGGGGGTCAGCACCCTGACTGGGTTGGAGTCGAAGGCTCTACCATCTGCTCGGACCCGGACCCCCTGGGCCATTGGGTGGAAAACTTACGCGGAAGGCAATTCATCACGGCCAACATGGCTTATCGCCGACAACTCCTCTTGGATTTGGGCGGCCTGGACGAGTCCTTTCCCCACCCGAAATGTGAGGACACAGAACTGGCCTGGCGCTGTTTGCAGCACGGTCCCATCGGGTTCTGGCCTGAAATGCGCATCGAACATCCCAACCGGAGTCAGTCGCTGGCGAGCCTGTTGAAGAGTTCTCGCTATGACCTTTCAGAGTTTCGCCTTCATCGAAAGCTAGGAGCTGACTACCGAAAGTTCCGGCGCTTCGGCAACCCCTGGCTCATGCTGGCACTGATTTATCTGGTCGTACCCTGGTTCAGAGCCTGGCGCTTTCGGAGCCAGTTGTGGGGGACCAAAGGTGCGGTTTATCTGCTGGTGCACGCCAGCAGACCGTTCTTCTTTCTCTATTATTGGATGAGCACAGCCGGCAGCACTCGCCCCTGAGGCTCTGCAGGGCACTTTAGGGGAGCCTGCGAAGCGGCCGCCTATGGCGAACGAATATATTTTCACAATGCACGATCTGCGAAAGATCGTGAACCACAAGGAACTTCTCAAAGGCATCAATCTCTCTTTCTATCCGGGTGCGAAGATCGGTGTGCTGGGTGCCAACGGCGCCGGCAAATCCACACTGATGCGCATCATGGCCGGTGAGGACAAGGATTTTCAGGGCCACGCCGCTCCCTCGGTCAGCGCTCGGGTCGGCTACGTGGCTCAGGAGCCTCAGCTGGATAACGAATTGACCGTACTGGAGAACATCCGCCTGGGCGCGGAAGACGTGATGGGCCTGATGAAGACCTATGACGAGGTCAGCGAGAAGCTGTGCGATCCCGAGCTGGACGGCGACCAGATGGAGAAATTGCTCAATCGGCAGAGCCGCCTGTATGACGAGATCGAACACAAGGGAGGCTGGGACCTGGATCGCATCATCGAGGTTTTCGCCCGTGCCATGTATCTACCGCCGATGGACGCCAAGGTCGGTCCCCTCTCAGGCGGTGAAAAACGCCGCGTGGCCCTCTGTAAAGTGCTGATGCAGGAGCCCGATCTGCTGCTGCTGGAC
>JAFEBA010000071.1:14356-14707 GCA_018266105.1 bacterium
ACCCACGACCGTTACTTCCTGGACCAGGTTGCTGCCTGGATTCTGGAAATGGAGCGCGGCCACGGCCTGCCCTGGAAGGGCAATTACAGCAGCTGGCTGCAGCAAAAAGAGAAGCAACTGGCTGACAAAGAAAAGGCCGAATCGGCCCGGCGCCGCAACCTCAAGCGCGAAATGGAATGGGCCGGGATGTCCCAGAAAGCCCAGCAGGCCAAGAACAAAGCCCGTATGGCGGCCTACGAAAAGATGCTGGCCGAGGCTCAAGCAGACCGCAGCGATACGGCCGAGATCATCATCCCCCCCGGACCCCCGCTGGGCGCTGTGGTGGTGGAAGCCACCGACCTGTGCAAGTCC
>JAFEBA010000072.1 GCA_018266105.1 bacterium
CGGGCTCATGCCCGACGCGAAAAGAAGGGCGCTTTGCTTCCATTCTTCACTTCGAGGGAGCTGAAGCCATCGCTGCCGACCTGTCCAACCTGGAGGACTTCTATTCGGCGGGTCTGCGCTCACTGGGACCGGTATGGAGCCGACCCAATCTGTTCGGCCATGGAGTGCCTTTCTGCTTCCCCTCCAGCCCCGATACAGGTCCCGGACTCACCCGGGCCGGACGAGAACTGGTTCGAGTTTGCAACGAACTGGGGATTATGCTCGACGTCTCCCACCTCAACGAGCAGGGATTCTGGGACCTGGCAAGGTTGACACGAGCACCGCTGGTGGCCACACACTCCAATGCTCAGGGGCCCTGCCCCTCCTCGCGCAATTTGACCGATGAGCAACTGCGCGCCATAGCTGATAGCGGAGGACTGGTGGGAATCAACTTCTGCACCTCCGACCTGCGTCCCGATGGTCAGGACGACGCCGACACTCCCATCGACCTGGTTTACCAGCAGATCGAATATGTGGTGGAGGAGATCGGACTGGAGCACGTCGCCCTGGGCACGGATTTTGACGGCTGCATTGTGCCGGCCGATTTGAGCGACGTCAGTGCCCTGGGCGACCTGATGGAAGGATTGCAGGCACGCGGTATGGATCAGACCGATCTGGAACAGGTCGGGTTTGGCAACTGGCTGCGGGTGCTTGCCGACACCTGGTAACATTCAAGTTTACGGGCTCACCTGCCGATATGCGGTCTGAGGAACCACCGTCTTGCCTCCGAGGAGGTCTTTGGATACCGGTCCTAAAACTGAAGTTACGATTGGGGCCAGCCACTTGGAATCAACCGAAAACTGGCAATACGTCATTCTTGAGGACATCGCGTCGCGAGCGCCCCTGGATACGGTTTTGCCCAAGCTGGCCCATATGCTGGAGGGTCTTCTCCCGGGAAGTCGGGCCTCCATCCTTGTCCTCGAAGGCGACCGGCTGCGAGTGGCAGCCGCGCCCAGTCTACCCGAGTTTTATAACCGCGCCATCGACGGAGTCCAGATCGGTCCCTCGGTAGGCTCCTGCGGTACGGCCGCCTTCTCTGCCCGGCCGGTCATCGTCTCCAACATCCAGACCGACCCGCTCTGGGAAGGCTATCGAAATCTGGCGGAAGAGGCTGGCCTGCGGGCCTGCTGGTCCACTCCCATTCTCTCCCAGAGCCAGGTCTTGGGAACCTTCGCGGTTTACCTCCCCCAGCCGGCAGAACCCGACCCGGAATTTCTAGTGTGGATGCAGCGAGCTCAGCATCTAGCCTGTCTGGCCCTGGAATCAGAGCGGGCCGTGCGCCAGTTGCGCGATAGCGAGGAACGCTATCGAACCCTGGTGGACCACGCCAAGGACGGAATGTTCTTGTTTGACGCCAACCTGATCGTGGTGGACGTTAACCGGAGCGCCTGCGATTCTCTGCAGTACTCAGCTGAAGAACTCATCGGCGGCACCATCGCCAAGTTTGACCCCTATTTCGACTTTCAAAGCTTGAGCCCTGATGTTATAGCGCGCAAAGAGGCGGGCCAGGAGTTTCGTTTCGAGTCGCGCCATCGACGCCGGGACGGGACCAGTTTCCCGGTGGAAGTGCGCGGCCTCCCTTTCCAGAACCACGGTGAGGAGCGCGTGCTGACCCTGGTGAGCGATATCAGCGAGCGAAGACAGGCCCAGGCCGCCCTCGAGCGCCAGCGGCGACTTTTGTTAGAGGCTCAAGAAATCGCCGGCATGGGCCATTTTGAAATCAATCTGCAAACCCGTCAGGTCACCTGGTCCGAGTCTTTATGTCGCATTTACGGTCTGAAGCCATTTGACCATCAGACCGACGAAGAGACGTTTTTTGCCCCACTGCATCCCAACGATCGTGAGGTGGTGGAGCGCGCAATCGAAAAATCCCTGCAAGATCGAGCGCCTTTCCGCATCCGCGAGCGCATCATTCGGCCCGACAGCCAGATGCGGGTCCTAGAAACCAACTGCAAAGTGGACTGCGACGACCACGGTTCGCCCACACACCTCATTGGCGCCTGCCTGGACATTACGGAACGCTTAGAAACCGAGCTGGCCCTGCAACGCGCCAACGAAATCGCGCAGTTAACAGAATGGGTCTACGATGTGCACAGCCAGACCTTCTTCCTCCAAACCGGGGCTTCGTTCTTGCTCGAACGGTTTGAGCGCAACATCCATCCGGCAGACCTGGAAATGGTACGTCAGGCCTGGCGGAAAACCCTGAGCGAAGGCGTGCCCTACGATGTGCAAAACCGAATGCTTCGCGAGGGTCGGGTCTCCTGGATTCGAGCCTGCGCCAATCCCATCTTGGGAGTGACCGGCCGGGTCGAGCGGGTCTCGGGAGTAACCCAGGACATCACTGTGCAGCGGCAGCTCGAAGAACAACTGCGCGAATCCCAAAAAATGGAGGCGGTGGGTCGACTGGCTGGCGGCGTGGCCCACGATTTCAACAATCTGCTGACGGTCATCCAGGGCTATACCATGCTGCTCGAGACCGACCATGACGCCGAAACCAGCCAAGAAGCCATTCAATCCATTCGCCAGGCCAGCGACCGGGCGGCGGCCCTGACCTCGCAACTGCTGGCTTTTAGCCGCAGAACCTTTGTCGAACCCCAGATCATTGACATCCATCCTCTGATTCAGCGATCCAACAACATCATCCGCAGCCTCCTGGGTGAAAACATTCACTGCCAGGTTCAACTGGCGACCGAACCGTGCATTATACGAATCGACCCCAGCCAGTTTGAGCAGGTGCTGATCAACCTGGTCGTTAACGCCCGCGACGCCATGCCTCAAGGAGGCATGCTCACGATCCAGACCTCGAGAGATGAATCTTCTGTCTCCATTACGGTTGCCGACCAGGGTCATGGCATGGACAGTGAGGTCCTGGAGCACATCTTTGAACCCTTTTTCACCACCAAGGCCTTGGGAAGTGGGACCGGGCTGGGACTGGCGGTGGTTCACGGCGTGGTCAGTCGCTGGGGCGGCGCTATCCAGGTCGAATCAATACCGGGTGCTGGGACCTCTTTCCGCTTGACTTTCGAGCTGGTGACCAACCATCCGCCCAGTCTGCCAGCCGAGCCCCCGCCCGAAGCGGTTGGAGGGGTCGAAACCATCCTCTGGGTCGAAGACGAACCTGCTGTTCGCGACATCGCCCGTCAGGCTCTGGAGGGCTTCGGCTATAAGGTGCTCTGCTCGACTCAGGCCTCGGAGGCCAGCCTGGTCGATCCGGCCGCGGTGGATCTGCTCTTGACCGATGTCATTATGCCGACGATGAGCGGCACTGAACTGGCCTGCCGGTTGCGCCAAGCCCGCCCCGACCTGCCTGTACTCTACGTCAGTGGCTACACCGATGACCGGATCCCTTGGGAGAATCTGCAGCCTGGCCGGGACGCTTTTCTTCAGAAACCTTTTACTCCCGCCGCGCTGGCCCGCAAGGTCCGGCAACTCCTGGACGAAAAGAAAGCCACGGCTATTGACAAATGCCGCCTTCCAAGTTGCTCGACTGAAGCTTCCGGTTGCTCTTAATCCTCACCAGAGTCTGGCGGGCGTCGTGCTGCCACACTGCCGGGGTCTGGTGGAAACTCTGCGTTATCCCGCCACCACTCGTAGGACATAACTCCCAAACAAAGTGGAAAAGCAGCTTGTCTGGGAGCCTATCCGATGGAGCGTCCTTTGAGCAAATTGAACATAAAGCGCTTCAGAGTCTTGAGCTGGCGCGCGTTGACGTTGATGAACTGGAGTGACACGAAAGTTTGACCTTCGTCGGGGTCGTAACGGACCGACATCACTTTGGCCGGCACCGAGAAAATGGGAAAGTTGTTATAGGGTGAAACCAGAACCAGCACCTGGGAGCCTTCGTCCACCTGCTGCTCGGTTTGCACCAGGGTGCCTCCCACGGAAAGATTGGCCACCTTGCCTTCAGCAATATGCTGGCCGGTCTCGCTGTCTCGCAGCTCGGCACGCAATGCGGTGGCCAGGCGAATATGCTTGCGCCGCTGGGCTCCGGTTCGTTCGGCACTCAATCCCACTTCTTCCAGGACGTGATTCACCCAGCTTCGGCCAACCTGTTCCGGACTCGAATAACGCACGCCAGCCAGGCGCTCGCCATCATGAGGACGCTTGCGTGACCACATCACTTCCACTTCGACGGGTTCGTTGTTCGGCAACTGATCGGCCCCGGGGTAGGTTACGTAAGCGATGTAGAGCTTATCACCTTTATTCACCTGACCCACGCCTTCCAGGCGCATTCCGCTGCGACTCACGTCCACCACCTGGGCTCGGAAGGGTACCTCACCGGGGCCGGTGGAACAGTCGACCGCATAACGGCAAAGCACCCGGGCCCGGTCGCGAACCTCATCGCCGGTGGGCTGGTTCATGCCAATAAATGACTTGATGCCTTCAATCAGACTCTTGAGCACGTGGTGTATCCTTTCAGCAGCGCTGCGCGCTCTTGAGGGCTTGCTGCCAGGCCTCCTCGTACGAAGCCCCACTGGCCGAACCGACAAAGATACTGACCCGGCTGGCTTGTGGGTGACCTTGCACCTTGGCCTTGAGACTTGAGACCAGGCCGTCGGCCGCAGCCGAAGCCTGACCAGACTGGGGCAAGAGCACCGCATAGGCTTCCTCGCCGGCCCGACCGACGGTACCGCCCAACGGCTGCAAAGCGTTGGCCAGGGTTTTGCGGAACCAGACCTGGTCGGCATATTCAAGGCCTTTCAAGCCCTGCAACTGACAGACCACCAGACCCTGGCCGGCCTTCTGATTGTAGCGATCCTGCAAAAGAATGGGTGGAATGCAACCGGGAATCAGGTCGTCGCTCACCAACTGCCGAGAGAGTTCCTGAAAAGAGGAGGCGTTGTGCAAGCTATCCCCGGCCCACTTGGCGATCACGCCCAGCATCCCCAACGTGTTGCCGTGCAGGTGCGCGAAAGGCAGTCGGTCCACCGAGAGCACACCTGTGGCCTCGCCACTCTGAGGATGGAAGATGGGGGCGCAAATCAGCCGGCGGTGGCGACGGGCCGCGTCCACGCCAGTGCGACCGTCCATTTTGTCCAGGTCGAGTGGGGTCACCACCTTACGCTGGTCCAGGGCGGTCCAGAGCAGGTCTCGATCACGGACGATGGCGCGGGCTTCCTGAGGCACGTTTTCCCAGCCCTTTTCGGCCATCAAAGTCAAACGCTCGCCCTGCAACATGTAGACTGAGGCTTCTTGAGCGTGAACAAAGTCGACCATCAAGTCGCACAGAGCGTTGTAGAGATCCTTCTCTTCCAGTACCGAGAGCCTGCGGGCGATGTCCGCGAAGGACTGGACCGTGGTGACTTCGCCCAGGATGCGTTCATTCAATTTTTGATTGGCGGTATTGACCACCTGCAGGCGCTGGCGCAACCGCTCACCCTCATTGCGCACCTCTTCCAGCTCGGAGCGAGTCTGCAACAACTGACGGAAACGGCTGTTTTGCACCATTCCCAGCGTCACCGCCGTAATCACGAAAGAAAAGATAATGTAGACATGTGGGTCGGCGGCCGGCAGTAGATCGTGGTTGTAGACCAGCAGACCCAAAAAGTAGATGGCTACCGCTACCACAAAGGCAAACAGCGCCTCGATCAATCCGTAGCCAATGGCCGCCGCCGCGATGCACAACAGGAACGGGTGCAGCTTATAACCGATGAAGGCGAAGTTGTGGGCCAGGGCCAGGCCGAACAAGCTCATCACCAGGAAACTTCCCAGCACTGAGCCCAAATTATTAAGTCGCGTTGTCACCTTTGTCCGCCTCTTCCTGTCATCTTATGAGACCGTCTTCCCGTCTCGCAGAATGGTTTTGCCCAGATAACCTTCGGACGTCATCATGGCTTTATCGAAAGGAATTCCTTCGGCCATCGGTTGCTTGGAGAACGTCAAGAACTCCAGCTGGTCAATCTGAGCGAATAGTTTCCAGTAGCCCACCAGACATCCCAAGGCGGCACCGGGCAGTAGCCCGAGTCCATAATAGTCCTGACCAAACTTGAGAGTGACGAAGGCGCCCAGCAAGCAACCCACAAAAGTCACGATGGACGACCAAAGGGCCTCTTTGTAAAGCTGGAAGTAGAACAAAATCACCTGGCAGAAGAGCAACATCACCTGCGGAACGGCGCCCAGGCAAACATTGCGGAACATGTAACGCTCGCCGTCGTTCCACTGCAGCAAAATCTGCAACTGGGGCGCGAAGGTCAAGGCCCCTAAGGTAACTGCCACCTGAATCAAGAACAGTCCGAACAGAGAGTCGCGCAGGCGAGTCTTCAGGCGCTGGCGAGCTTCACGAATAAACTCGAGAGGCTTCTTCGTCAAAATGGCGTTGTAGAAGCCACGATAGTCTTCATAGAACGAGGTTTCGCAATGCACATAGAAGGCCGTAATGGTCGGGATGATGGTCATCTGGGCATAGAACGAGGCCAGATCGATGGTCGGAAAAGCATACAGGCATTCGGTCTGAATCAGATAGCCTTCCGGGCCCCACCAGTAGAACATGAGAGTCATCCACACCGAAGCATAGTAAATGAACCCGGCCAGGGGCAGTTGAGGACAAATCTTGAAATACTCCAGCCAGTCCCAGTTGAAGGAGACATCAAATTCGAACTCTCGAGCCAGAGAGGCCAGCGCCACCGCCAGAACCGCGCACTGACCCACCACCATACCCATCAGATATCCGTTGACGCTCAAATAGCGGCCCAATGTGTAGGCGGCAATCAGGTTCACAGCCGTTCCGGAAACGAAGGAGGTTGCCACCAGATGATAGGCCCGTAAGGCCCCGATAAAAGCCATGACCAGCCAGGTCTGAGCCACCAACACAAACAAAGCCACCGCCGTAAAGCGCATAAACCAGTTGATATTGATAAATAAAATGAAGGCCGAACCGATCAACAGATGCACAACGGCATTGACCAGAGTTACGGAAACCAGGGTCGGCATGTGCGAAGAAAGACGTTGCGCATCCAGCTGATCGGCCAGATAGCGTGTCACCACCAGTTGGATGGGCGCGGTGGTAATCAGAGTCCAGGCATAGACATAGATGATCAGTTCAAGGAAGAGACGAGTCTCATCGCCTTGAGCGCGCATCAGATACTGGACCACAACCAGGCTCACCACCGTGAGAATCCAGGGACCGGCAGCCACCAGCGCGGCGTGATAATAGCCCCTGAAGATGCCGCCCAGCGTACCTTCCTGGGTATAGGCGCGGAGTTTAAATCCTATGCCGGCCATGGGCTACCTTCCTACCTTGGCGCGGTTACGCCCGGATTGAGCGGCCGCCATTTTGTAAATCTGCGCGTAACTTTCCAGCAACTGCTTTTGATCATAGTAGCGGCGCACTCGCTCCTGACCCGCCTGGCCCATTCGCTGCCGCAAAGAAGGTTCGCGCCAGAGCCTGAGGATCGCTTCAGCCGTTTGACGAGGGTTCCCCACCCATGTGACCAGACCCGCCGGTCCCAAAGCTTCGTCTTCCTGGCCGCGACCGTTGATCATCTCCCGGCAAGCTCCTACGTCCGAAGCCACGCAGGGTAACCCGCTACAGAAGCCCTCCAGAATCACCAGTGGCTGTCCTTCGGAGATTGAGGTCATGACCTGCACATCAAAGCAAGGATAGTAGGTCTTGACATCCACCGGTCCGGTGAACTTGATGATTCCGCCCAGACCCAGGGCGTTGACCAGGGTCAAACACTCGGCATAGTAATCAGGATCCTCGTCGGTCGGGCCGCACAGATAAAACTCAACGTCTGGTACCGTCTGGGCCACGATTCGAGCGGCCTTAATCAGAGTCTTAATGTCCTTGATGGGCACGATACGACCCACAAAGCCAACCCGGAAACGCGAGGAGTCGCGCTGCAGAGCTCGACTGGGCGGATTGGATAGAGCCTCTATATTCACGCCGTTCGGAATAATCTGAATGTTCTCGGCCGGCGCCCCGTACTGAATTTGAAGCTTACGATTGCCCTCAAACAGGGTGAAGATGTGATCTGCCTCCAAATAGGTGACCTTGCCCAGACCGGTAAACAGGTTGATCCAAAGTTCTTTAAAGGTTCCCAAGCCGATCTCCAGCTGACCCTGCTTGGGCGCATCCACAAAAATCCAGTCGGCCTGACTGATTTCGATACGCCGCTCGTTGACGTAGAGTCCGTGTTCGGTCAGCAGCAAAGGACGCTGGTGACGCCGGGCCGCGATCGCCCCCAGGAGACCGCACCATCCCGTAGTCACTGCGTGATAAACCCGAGCCTTGGGAATATCGGCTGCGAAGAGCTTGTAGAGCGGGTAATGAGCGTAGCGCCAGGACCAGAAGAAGTCGGAAAAGGACGCTTGCTTGTAATTTTTTTCGTAGACGTCGGTCAGCATATCCCAAGAACCACGCGAACTGGTCAAATCCTTGTAGCTCAGGGCCGGGAGTCCGCCGTTCTCTCCGCACACCGCGGCGTAGGCCCGGTCGAATTCAGCACCCTCGCCGTGGAAGAGGCCGCGAAGAAAGGGAGTGACGTCCTCCCAGGCCTGAGTTTTCGAGCCGGTGGTGGTGCGAGGGAAGTCTACGAAATCGTAAAGATAGAATTCCACCATGGTCTTCAGGTTAGGAGGCAGCTTGTATTTGAGCTCCCTTTCCGAATTCTCGGAAGTGGCCAGGTAAAGAATCCCGAAATTCAGGTCCGGCATGCCTGTGATGAGCTGGTGAATCCAGCTGGAGACACCACCCGAGACATAAGGGTAGGTCCCTTCACAGAAGAACAAGACGTCAAGCATTGGGCGCCGCCTTCTCGCTGGCGCGGCCACGCCCGAACCAGAACTGAGCTACCTTGAAAAGGGGGTGCTGCTCCTGACTCTTGGGCAACTTAACCGCCCAGGCCGATTCCAGGGCGCGTTTGCGGGCCTGCTGAAGTAATCCAGGATCGCCTTCGATCTGGGCGCGCTCGGTCAAACACTCCAGATAGAGTAGCTGAGCGTCCAGGTTGGCGGGCTCTTTGCGCAACACGTCTTCCACCGCCGCCTCGGCCTCCCGATACATCTGACGCATCAAGAAGAGTCGAGCCATATCCACGACCAGATCCTGCCGATTGGGCTCAAATCGCATGGCCTCAAAGAGCTGAGCCAGAGTCATCTCCCAATAATAGTCTTCCAGCGAGTCGTCCAGCAGTCCGCTGTTCGTATAATCGTAATAGACCTTGGCCAGCTCCACGCGCAGGCCCACGTCATCGTGACGGAAAGCCAGCTGTTCCTTGAGCTGGTAAATTCGCGTAGCATAATCGCGTTCGAATTCGTCCAGGCGCGAGAGGGCGAACTGGTAGACCTCCGGGCGACGGTCCTGGGACAGCTCACGCAGCATGATCAGGTCGCCACGTTTCCGCTGGTCGGCCAGTTTATTGATGATAGCGATGGCCGTGGCCACATCAGCATAGGGCAACAGGTCCACAATAGGCTGTGTGCGTAGCTCTTCTCTGAGCTGGACGTCAAAAGCGCCAGCGTGATCGGACTTGTGGTGAGCGGTGGTGCGCACAAACATTTCGGCCTTCACCACATCCACCAGAGGCATCTCGGTTGGCTGCCCCACTCCGAAGAGATAACAGGCGACACCCGCCAGAAAACCCAGCGGGCCTCCAAAGAAGGCAAAGAAGGCCACCAGCAAAGCCCAACCGGCGCTGGAGGGATGACTGCCCTTAGCCACTCTGGCTCCAAAATAAGCCAGCACTGAGCCCGTCAAGTGCAGCCCCACGCCGAACCAGGGGAACCCGCCCACCTGGACACCGCGGGGAGCTGAGGTCAGCATCACAAAACAGGCAATCACGGAGCAGAGACCGCCCAGAGCCCAAATCAAAGCCGCAACCAGGGGTAAACCATCATCCTTTGGCGGACTATCATTGCGCACGACGATTGTCATGAGCGCACCTCCCGGGAAGCTTCTTGCCACTCGTAAACCACCGGCATCACTCTGGTCAGTGCCGTTCGATCAAAAAGAACTCGCAGTTCCGGATTCAGACCGGCCACAGCCATTCGTCCCTTGTGCTCCACCGTCAGGCGGCGATAGAAGGCGACCAGCCCCGCCAGGCCCTGGCCATCGACGTGCTCGACCTGGGCCAGATCGAGCACCACACGTGTGTGACCGGCCCGCAACTGGCGCTGGGCCTCCTCCCGGAAGTCGGCGACCGAACTCGCATCGAGTTTCCCCTGGAGATGAAGAATGACGACGGGGCCATCCAGCTGAGCGGTGCATTGCATCGGCCGGGGTTCTGTTAGGCTTTCGAATTCCCTTTCGATTCATTTCAAGCGTTCCACTGATTTACTCAGGATTGGGCCTTTCGCTGCCGATGAACCCACGGCCCGATCAAATTTCGGTCGGCTGAACGAATCGGCCGATAGCGAATTCCAGCCAGGACCAGATCGGACTCAGCTTTCTGCCAGAGCAAGGTCGCCTTGGCTCTCACGGCCCAGTCCGAGGCCAGCTGAAATTCAACCTCAAAAGGTTGATCAGTATCAGGCAGGCGAGTGGGAAGCAGCAGACAGGCGCCATCCAGTCCGATGTCCAGTGCCAGACACTGTTCAAACTGGCCTCCCGGCGCCTGAAACCAGGCCAGGTACTCTCCCTCGGCCCGAGGAAATACACGTCGATTCGAGTCGCTCATCAGTGAATAAATAAAAAAAGACCCCGAAAGGCCTTTTTTCAAGAAGCTACTTTACTTCCTTGTGCACCGTGTGGCGCCGCAGGTTCGGGTTATACTTCTTCATCTCCATCCGATCCGGATGAGTCTGGCGGTTTTTCGTGGTGGCATAGCGAGAAGGAGACGCCCCTTCTTTGCGAGCCTCGGTACATTCGAGGGTGATGATCACCCGGGTTTGTTTCTTGGCCATTTTCGGCCTCCTTCAGTTGCTCTACAATCATCAGGTTCGCGCGGGTGAGCCTGGCTCCCGTAGCGAACACGGAACACCTCTTATAACAGATAGCTCAACCCCATGCAAGAGGATCCACGCATTGCATATCCTACTGGCCAATGAAAACCGCGGTCGCGGCGGAGCCGAGCGGTTTACACTGCAACTCGGGCAGCGCATGCAAAGAGCCGGAGCCCGCGTGAGCCTGGCTTGCAGATCCAACTCCTGGTTGGCCCAGCAAGGCCTGGACAACGTTTTCCTACCTTATCGGGGTGAACTGGATCTGATTTCGGCCTGGCTGGCCCGAATTCAAAAAGTGGACGTGGTCCACTGCCAGGCCACTCGCGACCTGGCCGTTTTTGGAGGATTGGGGAGAGGTCGAGCGCGCTTGATCAAGTCCGAGCACTCCTTTCTGGACTCTCCCGGCTCGGCCTGGCTGCGGCGCTGTTATCGCCGGTGCCAGGCAATCGTCCCGGTCTCCCAAGCGCTTCAGACCCAGATGGCCGGGATGCTTGGCTTTCCCCTCCCGTATCAAGTCGTTTACAACGCCATGGACCTGCCACGGCTTGGGATTCAGCCACCCGACGCCATGCGCGACCACACCTGGATCGGTTACGTCGGGTCACTGTTGGCCAGCAAGCAGGTTGACCACGTACTCAGGGCCTGCGCCTCAAGCCTTCGAACCAAACCGGAACTGCGTCTGCTGTTGGCTGGCGAAGGCCCGGAAAGTGAGGGTCTGCGAGCTCTGGCGGCCCAACTCGAGGTGGCCGACCAAGTCTGGATGCCCGGACACGTTGAAGATCCGCTCCCCTATTTGGCAGGCCTGACGGTTCTGATCCAATCCAGCCCACGCGAGACCTTCTCGCTGGTGGCCATGGAAGCAATGAGCCTGGAAGTGCCGGTGGTGGGCTATGCAGGCTACGGACTGAGCGAAGTGGTGGAGGACGGACAGACCGGGCGCCTCTGCCCGCAGTCAGACCCCGAGGGCCTGGGCGCAGCCGTGCGCGACTACCTCGAAAACGAAGAGGTCCGTCGCCAACACGGCCGGGCCGGGCGGCGGCGGGTCGACCAATGCTTCAGTTGGGACGTCATACTGCCCCAATGGCAAAAGCTCTACCAGGGATAGGAACCCTTATCAGCTCGGCTGACGACGCCACATGACCAGACCGCTCGCGACCAGGCCAAGGATACTCAGAGCCAACAGGTCGGTTACCCATAGCCCCAGCGAACCCCAGGCACTGCCATCGTGAAGATTGTAGGCCAGGCGCAGGAGGTCCCGACCGCGGCCGGATTGGACAGGGCTGGTTTCGGCCGGGACAAGCGACCAGTTCTCCTGCACACGCCGATGTAGCCCCTCATTGGTGAGCACCGAGAGAGTCCCGTCGAAGCCGACCTGGAAACTCTGAATGGGGGCCTTGGAGGGAAAGTTGACCTTGGTCCACAGCTTGCCGCTGTCAATGCTTGAAAAGATTCCCTGCTCACGCAAGACGGCATAGTAATGACTCGGCTCGTTCGGATGAAAGGCCACCGCCACCACCTGGTTGGCCTCCACCGGCAAACTGACGCCAGTAAAACTCTTGCCCCCGTTTTCACTGACGAAGACCCCGCTATCCGTGCCAACCAGCACCAGATCTGGCTGACTGGCGCAAATAGCATGAGAGAGCAGGTATCGTCCGTAGGGACCGGCGCTGGGGGCAGCAGGGGGAAATATAAGCTTGCGATGATTCAGGCAAAGAGTGGTCAGAGCCGCAATCACCAGCCACAGGGAAGCTGCCAGACCGATCTGGCGATGCAGTGAACGCAGCTTGTTGGTGGTCATCACTCAGGCCATACCCAGATCGAACGCCAGGACAAACCCTGGCAACGGTCAAGCATGTGCGATGCGTTGCTGGGTGTGGCTCTGGCTGCTGCTGGCCTGGCCCGCCTGGGGCCAGCCAATTGAAGTTGCCCTGTTTGAGGGCGGCGAAGGTCTGGACTTCTTCCAACGTTGCGCCCGCCGGATGGGAAATGTCCACTGTCAGGGCGATCCGCGCATCAGCGAAAAGCTCCGTATCCGCCTGCTCGAAGGCAAGCCTCCCGAAGTCACCAACGCCAGTCTGCCCTTCGATCAACTCATCGAGAAAGGCAAAATTTTGCCCCTGGACGCCTGGCTGGATGGGCCCAACTGGGAAGGCACCGGGCGCTGGCGGGACGACTTTCTGCCCGGCAGCCTGGATCGCTTCAGCCAGGCTGGCCACGTTTATGGAGTGCCCCTGCAGTATACGGTGCAGGCTTGCTATTACAGCCGGTCCCAGTTCCGTGCCCACGGCTGGCAGCCGCCTCAGACCTGGGAGGAGTGGACCCGACTGTGCGACCGGATCCAACGGACCGGCCAGGCGGCGCTGGCTTTCCAAGGTCGCTACACCTACTACGCCTCTCCTTTGATCCAGCATTGCTACTACTACCTGGCCGGCCCACAGGCCTACGCAGACCAGTTTCGCCTCAAACCGGGAAGCTTTGACAATCCGGCCATGATCCGCGCCCTGGAAATGGTCCAGCAACTGGCTCTTCAACATTTTCAAGAAGGCTCAATGGGCATGAGTCATACCGAGGCTCAGCTCGAGTTTTTGCAGGGCCACGCGGCCATGCTGGTTTGTGGCTCATGGTTTAAAAGCGAGATGCGCGACAAGATTCCGGCCGGCTTTGAATTGGCCGAATTTCCCCTGCCCCCCCCGTCAGGCTGTCGAGTTCCGCCTGCCGCTCAGGTTGGAGCGGGCTATTTTTTTGTCTTCTCCGAATCGGCCCGGCCCGATCGAGGCGTCGATTATCTTCGACTGATCACCAGTCGAGCTCGAGCCGAAGAACTGGTGCGCTCCCAGGATCTGCCGGTGGCGATTCGAGGGGCCAATCGGCAGCTTTCCTCGGATTTGAATGGACTGAAGCAGATCCTGGAGGAGGCTCAGGCCAGCTTCGGGGAGGGGATGTCCAGCACCCATCCGGGAATGGCTCAGGTCTGGTCGGACCTGCGCTTCGATTTGCTGACGGCTCGGGCCACTCCGGCTGTACTGGCTCGACGCCTGGAGGATGCCGCTTCGCGGCTGCGAGCCGGCCCGGGCCCGGCGAAATATCCGCTGCGGCCCTGGCTCTTCGTCTTGGGCCTGGCCGGACTATGGCTGCTGGGCAAAGGCGCGACCAGCAATCAGGCCCCTCAACGACCACGACTGCCCTGGTCGGATGCTGTCTGGCTGGCCGCCCCACCGCTCTTCCTCTACTTATGCTTTTTTTGCCTGCCCGGCCTGGGCGCGCTGCTGGCGGCACTCAGCTCCTGGGATGGACTGACCCGACCCGCCTGGGCAGGACTGTCTAATTTTCAGCAATTGCTCGGAAATTCTCCCCGATTCTGGCAGGCATTGGGCAACAATTTGTTTTTGATGGCCTGTATCCCCAGCCTGGTCACCCTCTGGTCCGTGCTTTTCGCCGTCCTGCTCCAGCCCGAACGACCGGCCCACCGCTTTCTGCGCGGACTCTACTTTCTGCCCAACCTGCTGGGCATCGGCGGCATCCTGATCTGGCAGCAGCTTTATCATCCCCAAGGGCCGCTCAACCGCCTGCTGGTCGCCCTGGGAGCTCAGAATATGGCCAACTTCACCTGGCTCAGCCAGGATCATCTTTACCCCAGCCTGCTCCCCCTGGCCTTATGGAGCGCCGGAGGATTTCAACTGGTGCTGTGCAGCGCCGCTCTGTCCCAGGTGTCCGAAGACTTGGTGGACGCGGCTCGCCTGGAAGGAGCGACTCCCTGGCAGCAATTCTGGGCCGTCTCCTGGCCAAGCCTTCGTCCCACCGTGCTGGCCGGGTATTTTCTACTGCTGATCGGTGCCATCAAGTCATTCGAGACCATCTGGCTCTTCACCAATCAGGAACCCACCACCCAGGTGCACGTACTGGGAACCCTGTTGGTCCAGACGGCCTTCGCCGAACTCAACCTGGGCGAGGCCACCGCGCTGGCCGTCATCTTGCTAGGATTGGTGCTGGTTCTTCAACGCCTGCTCAATCGTTTGGAGCTCGAATGAGTCGTCTGCTACTGGGGCTGGCCGCGCTCTCGGTGGTTTGCCCCCTGATCTGGATTTTACTGGCCTCGCTGCGTCCCAGCCCCGAGGTCTTTCTCAATCCGCTGGGCTGGCCGGATCACTGGACCTTGTCCAACTACAAAACGGCCCTGGCTCTGGGCGGCTTCACCAGCTACTTTGCCAATTCGCTCTGGATCACGCTGGCTTCCACCCTGCTCACGACCTTTCTGGGCGCCAGCCTGGCCTTTTGTCTGGCCCGCTTTCGTCTGCCCGGCCACTCATTAACCCAAGGCCTGCTGGCGACCGGCCTGGTCCTGCCCTTGCAACTGGTGGTTCTACCGCTCTTTTTCTGGCTCAAAGGGCTGGGGCTGCTAGGCACCGAGAGCGGCCTGATTCTGGTCTATACGGCCAGTGGCATCCCCTACGCCGTGCTGCTTTTACGAGGCTTTTTCAGCAGTCTTCCCCAAGAGTTATTTGAGGCCGCCCAACTGGACGGCTGCACGCCGCGGCGAGCCTTCCGAGAAATCTTTCTGCCTCTGGCTCGACCCGGACTGAGCACGGTGGCTTTGTTCACGGCCGTCAGCATCTACAATGAATACTTTCTGGCCTTCATTCTCCTGGGCCAAGGCACCCTGCCCCTGGGCCTGGCCAATCTGACCATCGTCAGCCAGTACCACGGCGACTTTGGCCAACTCTACGCCGGCCTGGTGCTGGCCATGCTGCCCAGCGTTCTGCTCTACGCGACCCTGCATCGCCATATCCTGACCGGACTTGCCCAGGGAGCAGTGAAAGGCTAGAAATACCCGAGAGCTTTTTCTTCAGGCCAGAGCCGGCACCCCGGACTGCCAGCCCCTTTCCACCATGGCCTCCAACGGAGTGCCCGCCGGCAGGGTCCCAAACTCGGAGGTGCTGAACTCTCCAAGCCGGCTGGCGCAGAAGGCCTCGGCCATGAACCCGGGAGAGTGACGCCAGAGCAAGGAGGCCTGCAGAGCCAGGGCCATACGCTCCACCAGTCGACGGGCCCGAACCTCGGCATCCTCCGCCCTGAACCAGGAGGCCTTGAGTTTCTCCACCCACTGATCCAGGCGAGAGTCGGCGCCCCGCGTTTTTTCCAGTTCCACAAAGAACAGGTCCAGCGTGTGCGGAGTCTTCTGCACCGCCCTCAAGACGTCCAGACAGATGACGTTGCCGCTGCCTTCCCAGATGGAGGCCAACGGCATTTCGCGGTAGATACGCGGCATCACCGATTCTTCCACGTAACCGCTGCCGCCCAGGCACTCCATGGTCTCCTGACAGAAACGAGCCCCGCGCTTGCAAATCCAGAACTTGGAGACGGCCGTGGCCAGCCGCACGAAGTGAGCTTCTTGCTCTT
Organism: bacterium; assembly: GCA_018266105.1. Classification (GTDB taxonomy): domain Bacteria; phylum Vulcanimicrobiota; class Xenobia; order Xenobiales; family JADMJV01; genus JADMJV01. The sequence continues at coordinate 16,318 of JAFEBA010000072.1, forward strand.
CCTGAGAACCATAGCCGGAGGCCAGACGCATCATCAATTGCAAAGCGGCCTCCCAGTCTAAAACCAGATCGGCCAGCACGTTCCGCATCAGCGGCTGCTCCACCAGGCGTTTGCCAAAGGCTAAGCGGTGGCGGCAATGATGCAGGGCCTGCACCAGGGCCGCTCTCATCAACGCGGTCGTGCCCACCACGCAGTCCAGACGAGTGTGGTTGACCATCTCAATAATGGTGGGCACACCCCGGCCTTCTTCTCCAACCCTCCAGGCGATGGCGCCATGATACTCGATTTCAGAGGAGGCATTGGCGTGGTTGCCCAGTTTGTCCTTGAGCCGTTGGATGTGCATTCGATTACGCGAGCCATCCGGCAGAATACGTGGCACCAGAAAGCAGGTCAGGCCACTGGGCAACTGAGCCAGTGTCAGGAACACGTCACACATAGGGGCCGAGCAAAAAAACTTGTGTCCTTGTAGACGATAGGTCCCGTCTTGCAAGGATTCAGCGGCAGTTGTGTTGGCGCGAACATCGCTGCCGCCCTGTTTCTCGGTCATGGCCATTCCGGCCAGACAGCCCTTTTTCTGTTCTGGCCTGCGCAGGCCGAAGTCATACTCACGCGAGGTCAAACGCGGCTCCCAGACAGCGCTGAGCTCGGGCTGACGACGCAGCGCCGGCACTGCCGCGAAGGTCATCGTCAAAGGACAGCCCACACTGGCCTCGATCTGGGTCAACAGATAATGCAGACCGACCCGGGCCTGATGGGCACCAGCGCGCTGTTCCACCCAGGGCAGAGAGTGCACGCCCGCGTTCACACCCGCCTGCATCAAGCGGTGCCAGGCCGGATGAAACTCAACCTCGTCGATGCGCTCGCCTTGACGGCTGAAAGCCACCAGTTCCGGTTTGTGACGATTGGCCAGGCGTCCCTGATTCTGCCAATCCGGATCCCCCACTTTAGCGCCCATCTCGGTGAGAAGAGGGACCGACCAGGCCGCCTGAGCCTGAATCATTTCAGAGAGCACCGGGTCGCTCTCAAATCCGTTGTAATCGGTTAGATCGTCGGGCTGATTGAGAGGAGGAAAAATCTGCATGCAGCCTTCTTCGCCCGGCTCCGGCAGGGTCCCTGGGCCCTGCAATCCGAAGGAGCGGGCCATGATCGACCTGTTTTCCGACACTCTCACACGACCCACCGCCGCCATGCGCTCCGCCATGGCCTCAGCCGAAGTGGGCGACGAACAGCGTGGCGAGGATCCCACCACCCGCCGCCTGGAGGAAAGGGCCGCCGAACTGCTGGGCCAGGAGTGCGCAACCTTCTTGCCCAGCGCCACCATGGCCAATGCCATCGCCATTCAGTTGTTTTGCGGGCCCGGGGACGAGATTTTGTCGGCCGAAAACGGCCATGTGCTCAATTACGAAGCCGGCGGCGCGGCCGTGCACGCGCGCGCTTCGGTGCGCAGCATTCCCACCTGGACTGGAATCTTTGGCAAGAACGCCGTGCTGCAACGCCTGCGCCAGGACACTCCCCACGCTCCCCGCCCCCGCCTGGTGGTGGTCGAAAATACCACCAACGCAGGCGGTGGTCGCCCCTGGCCGGTCGAGGAAAGCGACGGCGTGCTAGAGGCCGCCCAGCAAAACGGCCTGCGCGTTCATCTGGACGGCTCACGCCTTTTTAATGCGGCCGTGGCTCTGGGCCTTCCCGCCCGCCGATTGGGCCGGGGCTTTGACAGCGTGACCCTGTGTCTTTCCAAAGGCCTGGGCTGCCCCGTCGGAGCGGTGCTGGCGCATCGCCGAGAGATCTCCGTCCAGGTCCGGCGGTTCAAGCAACTGATGGGCGGGGCGATGCGCCAGAGCGGAATCTTAGGAGCAGCCGGACTATATGCGCTGGAGCACCATGTCCAGCGCCTGGACGAGGACCACGCGAATGCCAACGCTCTGGCCCAGGGCCTGGAAGAAATCTCCCAACTGGTGGTTGAGAAAATTCCTTTGCGCACCAACATGGTCTACTTCGAGGTTCCCGATCGCTACTCTCCAGACCAGTTAGAGCAAAGGCTGCTGGCCAATGGACTCAGAGTTTCCCGGGTGAACCATCGACGCTTTCGCGCCGTCACTCACCTGGACGTGAGCGCCCAGGACGTCCAGCGCGCCCTTGCCATCTTCCGCCAGGTCTGCCAGAACGAGCTCAGCTAAGCCACTTCATTTTTTTTTCAGGCCGACGGCTTATGTGTTGTAAGACAAAACACACATAGCTGGAGCACTTTCAAAATGCAGTTTCGTTTACCCATTGGCAATCGCGCCATCGTTGGCGACCTGACCCTCCGCTCAAACGGCAAAGTTGACCGAGCCGAAGGCAAAGTTCCTCCCCACGGGATCAAGCGCATGGACGACCCTCGACTCGAGGAATTTGTGCGCACGCGAGACACAGCCGCACTCGGCCAGGGCTGGAAGGGCTACGGAGAGCCCGAGTATGGCACCGGTCGCATCATCGCCGGTGCCAACGCCATCCCCATGACGGATGATTCCTACTCAGGTCAATTCCTGATCCTCGACCCGCGCGCCCACACTCTGACACTGCAAACTCAGGGCCTCCAGCAGGAGTGCTTCAACCACTGGATTTCGGCCAAGTATGACGTTCAAAGCGGTGCCATCAAAGCCGACACCATCCACGAATGGGTGAGCCACTAACCCAAGATCAGGGCATCAAACGCTGGCGCGCCCAACCCTGCGCGGTTCGCGTGTACTCGATGCGATCGTGTAAACGGCTGGGTTGCCCTTGCCAAAACTCGATCCGATCGGGCACCACCCGATACCCCCCCCAGTGCTCCGGCCGGGGCACCGGGGTGGGTTCGGGAAAGCGGAGCTCCACCTGAGCCAGCAACTTTTGAAATTCTTCTCGAGATTCGATCGGACGGCTCTGTCGAGATGCCCAGGCTCCCAACTGAGCCCCCCGGGGACGGGTCGCAAAGTAAGCATCCGACTCGCCAGGGGTTACCTTTTCCAAGGATCCCTCGACGCGCACCTGACGGTGCTGCGCGGCCCAGTAAAAAACCAGCGCGGCTCGAGGGTTCTGTAGCAAGTCCTGGGCCTTGCTACTCTCATAATTGGTAAAAAAGACGAAGCCACTGGCGTCCAACTCTTTAAGCAGGACCACCCGGGCCGATGGGCGACCTGACCCGTCAGCTGTTGCCAGCGTCATCGCATTGGCTTCAAACGGCTCGCGGTCGGCGGCCAGAGTGAACCACTTTTGAAACTCCAGGAGTGGATCCAGGTCCAACTCGTCCACGCTCAGAGGGGGGTTTTGGTAATCCTGACGCAACTGCGCAAATTGTTCCAACATCCCCATTGCTTTGGTAACCCCCAGTTCACACCTTCCCAACCCCCACAAAGTAGAATGCAGGAGATGATCATTCGCTCCGTTACCAAACCGCCACTCCGATTACTGAAGAGTAAGCCGAAGCCGGCCGAGACCCCACCACCTCCTGCGCCCCCGGCTAAACCCTTCGTGTCCTTGACCTGGAAAGGCGGGGCCATGCTGGCCGCTCCGGTCGCTTGTGGAATCTATGCCGGTCTGGCCAGCGGCAAGCTGGCGGCCGTGGCCGGAGCCCTGGCAGCCACTCCAGGAGCCGCTCTCCTCGGCGGCCTGGGCGGTGCCATGATCAGCCAGCACCTATTTCACGCCAAAGAATCCACCACCGTGGGGGCAACCCTCGGCGGCGGCCTGGCCGGGGGACTGGCCGGACTGGCAGGCGGTGGTTACCTGGGAGCCGTGGCCGGCTCCGGCTGGCAGGCGGCCGGACTGGGTGCGCTCGGACTGGTCACGGCCGGCCTGCTCTTTTTGAACCGCGACCAGTAGCACAACCAGGGCGGGCTCTCGGCTGGAATGGACTGAGCAACAGGACTCCGGCCAACGCCTGGGGAAAAGCCTCGGGTGAAGCTGACGGGAATCAACCTTTTCCAACCCACCCTGAGTCCCCCCGTCCGCCGTGTGCAGCCCCAATCAGTCCAGGCCCAGGATCGACTGGAGCTCGCTTTTCCCAGCTCCGAAAGCGCGGCCGCCTGCCCCCAAAAGCCGAAGTTCTCACTCAAGTCCCTCCCGCTCCAACGCCTGGGCGTGATCGGCCTGGCCGGTCTGTGCTTGTTTGGTTCATTGGTAGCCCAGCTCAGCGCCAACGATGCGCCCGCCGTCAAAGAGTCCGCCCCCATCCAACAGGTCGTTCCCCGAACGGCCGAACTCGGTGTAGACGGATGGATCATCGGCCACAGCGGGCTGAAAAACGTGGCCAACCCGGCCGTCCTCCCCGACAAGCCGCCTGCTCAAGCTGAACCCTTCAAGCTTTCTAAACCGGTCGCCAAGAAACACGACTACATCAAACACCATGTCAACTTCTCGCAGCTAATCACCAACAAAGAGTTTACCGACAGCACCGCTCTGGACTCGGCTGGAATCCAGGCCTTCCTGGAAGAGCGCAACAGCTTCCTGGCCGACTACAGCGAGAACGGCAAGAGTGCCGCCCAGATCATTCACGAGGCGGCCCAAAAAGCCAACATCAATCCCCTGGTCGTGCTCACCACCCTGGAGAAGGAAAACAGCATGGTCAGCCGCGAGAAACAACCCAGACAGAAAGCTCTGGCAGCCTCCATGGGCTACGGCTACACGGATGGAGGCAACTACACGGCCGGGGCCAAGAGCTTCTCAAGCCAGGTGTTGAAGGGCGCGCAGTTGCTGGCCGACCTTTACAGCGAGGCTCAGAGTCAGACTTACCCGCTGACCTTCCGCGCCGACTACGGCAAGCACAAGGTGCAGATCGACAACGCCGCGACCTACGCCCTTTTCCAGTACACACCACATACGGTGGACACGGGGCTGCGCAAGGTCGGTGGTGGCAACTACCTGTTCCGCCACATTCTTGAGGACTTTGCCACGCCACTCCCTAAGTGACCAAAAGGCTTTTTCCGGTTCTGACCCTCCTACTTATTTCCTCGGCCCGGGCTCTGCCTGACCCCGCCCTTCTACCTCCGGTTGAAGGCACCACTGTGGTGACCACCCAGAGCTCCTTGCGTTTCCACTGGGACCCCGCCTATCGAGTGGAATGGTGGAACCGCGGCCACGTGCTGCAACTCCAGACTTTGGGGGGTGAGGTCTCGGTCAGCCTGTCGCCCGGCCAAAGTTATGCCTGGAAAACCTACTCCGGCGACAAGCTGATCGAGAGCGCCAGCTTTGACGTGAGCGATCAGTTCGAGTATCGGAGCCTGGGGCGAAATGGCGAAGATGGCATTCGCGACCGAACTCCCGCTGACGGTAAAGCCGGAACCGATGGCGGCAGCCTGAAGGTCGATTTGAGCCGGGAGGGCTGCAACCTGAAACTGCAAATCCAGGAACAGGGACGCACTCGCCGCTTTCTCCTGGCCGATCGCGACCACAAGTTCCTGATCAACGTGCGTGGAGGTTCGGGAGGCAAAGGCAGCGACGGACTGGATCAGCAGGGGGCAGCGGCGGCCGCGGCCGGCAACGGCGGAGACTCAGGCTGGGGGGGCCACATCGATATCACCGTCCACCAGATCCCCTGGCGTGAGGCCCTGGAGCTGGACGTATCGGCCGGGACGCCTGGCGCCGGCGGCCGCGGCGGCTCCGACCAGGGCACCTCTTCCGAGGGGCAGCCGTTGCACATGAAATACCCCGACGGGCGCCCGGGCCGGCCGGGCAAACCGGGCACGGTGACCACACACATTCAGCCTTAAGCAACCGCGCAATCCAAAGATCGGGTTTGCTTTGCACCAGGGTTCTCAATTTCTGTAGTAGAACAGGCCCCGCGAATAAACTCTCGTTCGCATCGGGGCGGGGAAGGAACTCAAGTTGGATTCAATCAAAATGGTGCTCGGCGTCATCGCTGTCTGCGGTGTCGGAGCCGGGTGTCTGTTCATGCTCATCATCGTATCGCGCCTGCGCCGCTTCGTTGAGCAGGGCAAGGCCCTCATTGTGACCAGTTCCGGGGAGGAGCCGGAGGTCTACTTTACCAGCTCCATCGTCTGGCCACTGCGAAATCGCTACGAGATCATGGATATTTCGGTGCACGCCATCGAAATCGGCCGGGCCGGCAAAGAAGGCCTGATCTGTAAAGACAACATCCGTGCCGATATCCGCGTGACCTTCTTCGTACATGTGATCAAGTCGGCTGAGGCCGTGCGACGAGTCGCCCAAACCGTCGGTGTGGATCGAGCCTCCGATCCGACCGTGGTGGCCAAGCTCTTTGACGCCAAGTTCTCTGACGCCCTGAAAACCGTGGGTAAGCAGATGGACTTTATTGAGCTCTACACCCACCGCGAGCACTTCCGCGACGAAATCGTAAAAGTCATCGGCGAGAATTTAAGTGGCTTCAAGCTCGAGGACGTCAACATCGACTACCTCGAGCAAACGCCCAAAGCTTCGCTCGATCCCAACAACATTCTAGACGCCCAGGGCATCAAGAAAATTACCGAACTGACCGCCAAAGAGCAGGTCAGCACCAACGAAGCCACGCGTGATCGCGAAAAAGAGATCATGCAAAAGGACGTCACCACCGCTCAGCAGATGGGCGCGATGGAACGCGACAAGGCCGACGCCCAGCTGCGGATGCGCCGCGAAATTGAAACCATGACGGCCCGCGAAAACGCCGAGATCGAAAAGGTCAAGGCCGAAGAGCACCTTCGCTTTGAGGCCGCCCGCATCGCGGCCGAGCAGGAACTGGCCATCAACAATGTGCGCAAGAACCAGGAAGTGCAGCTGGCGGAACTCAACACCCAGCGCCTGATGGCCATCGAGAAAGAAAAAGTTGAACAGGACCGCGCTCTGCAGCAAGTCCAGCGCGAACGGGAAGTGCAACTGGCCAGCATCGCCAAAGAACGCGACCTGGAAGAACAGCGCAAACTCATTCAAGACGTCATCCGCGAGCGCATCGCGGTCGAGAAAACAGTGGCTGAAGAAGAAGAGCGCATCAAGACCCTGCGCCTGCTGGAGGAAGCCAAACGACAGAAGGAAGCAGCCGTGCTCGGGGCCCAAGCGGATGCCGAACAGGATGCCGTGCGCGCCGTGAAAGCCGCTGAAGCGTCGGAGGCGGCCGCCCGCCTGAAGGCCAAAGAGAAGCAGACTCTGGCCGAAGCGGAGCTGGGGGCTGCGGACAAAGTGGCCCAGGCCAAAGTTCGGCTCTCAGAAGGCATCATGGCCGAAGAGGCAGCTCTGGGTCTGGCCGAAATCAAGGTCAAAGAAGCCGATGCGGCCGCCTACGAGAAACGCGGAATGGCCGAGGTCCGCATCAAGGAAGCCCAGGCCCCGGCCGAGCAGAAACTCGGTCTGGCGAAAGTGGAAGTGCAGCGCGCCGAAGCTGAAGCCCAGGCCAACGCCATTCAGCTCAAACTGACGGCCGAAGCCAGCGGTATCGGAGAGAAGGCCAAAGCCATGGCTGCGCTCAACGAAGCCTCGAGAGCTCACGAAGAGTTCCGCCTGCAAATGGAAAACCAGCGCCTGATCGCCATCGAAAGCATCAAAGCTCAGGTCACCATGTCGCAGTATCAGGCCCAGGCCATGGGCGAGGCCTTCAAATCCGCCAAGTTCAATATCGTGGGCGGAGACGGTGCCTTCATGGAGCGCATCTTCAACGCCGCCAGCATGGGCCGGACCCTGGACACCTTCCTGGAACACAGCGACTTCGCGGGCAACATCTCCAAGTCCATCACCAATGGTGGTCCGCAGGTGCTGGACAATCTGGGCAAGGTCGCCAGCACGGCGGCCACCAAGCTTGGTCAAGCGGCCTCGGTCATCGCCAGCAAGCCGGCGTCCGTCAGCCCGCCCATTCCCAAGCCGCCCACTCCGCCCCAGTCCTCCGGAGGCTAGTCCCTCGTGGCTGAAGCAACCCAAGAACCGCAAGGGTCCGGCATCGAGCAGGGCACTTACGAAGTCCTGCGTGGCCGCCTGGTCGAGCAGTCGCGTGTGCTGCGCGGCCAGGTGGAGCAGCTCAATCAAAAACGCCTGCAGCTGTTTGGTAGCCAGGAAATGGAGGTCATTGGTTCGGAGAAGATCCGCACCAAGAACGCCTGCGTTCCCCGCGACATCATCAGCCTGGGTCATGATCTGCTTTTCGGCTACGAGGTCAAACTCGGACTGAAGCAAGAGGTCGATATCGACGACGTGATGAGCCTTTACGGCTTCATTCACGAAGGCGATCGCTTTGAATTCAAACCTTTGTCCAGCCAGGTGGACGATGAGGGAAACCATCCCCTCACGCCCAAATTTCTGGCCGACGAGAACTTCAAACGCGACTTCAAAGAGCTCTTTAAGTACTACAAGAACATCCGGTTACTGCAACTGCGCATCGTGGAAAGCGGCACCAAGATGGTGGCCATTTTCCAAATCGGCCAGACCATCAACGACGTCAAGGCACTGCGCTGGGGCATCACCAAAGACGAAGTCAAGTACATCGACAATCGTGGCGAACGCGACGCCGTCCAGGAGCCCCCCTATGAATTTACCTGGGACGTAGCCGGACGCGATCAGTTCGTCACCGGTAAGCACCCCCACGTCTCCATCCTGGACGAAGTCTTCGTGGAGACGGTAGGCGGCGACCTGACCGTCAAGGTGGAAAACAACACCGAAGACGGGCTGGGCATCTACTCCGAGAAGGTGGACGATCAACGCCAGACCCTCTCGGACGCTCAGTTTCACTACAAAAAGCTGGGCAACATCATCTTGCTCAAGATCCTGCCCTACCGCGAGCAGCAGTGGCGCTACCTGATCTTCAACACTCGCACCCAGACGGTTCACAACGTCAAAGCCATCGGCGATTCCTGTCATCAGCTCCCCGAAGACCACGGTTTGATCTTCCCGGGCGGCTACTACCTGCAAGAAGGCACCCTTAAAAATTTCGACGGCGACTTCGTGGGAATGAGCTATGAGACCACCCACAAGTCTCCCAACGGCGAGGACGTGCTTTACGTCTTTCGCCATCGCGAACAATGCCGTTTTGCGCTGATGCCCTACAACATGATTCAGAAGGAAGTGCGCAGCCCCATTCACTGCAATGGCTATTGCGTCTACGAAGACGGCACCCTGGTGCTCTTCCGCAGCCCCTCTGACAGCGAGCCGACTCGCGTGCACACCATGCAGATCTGGCGCACGCCCTTCACCACCGCCGAATACAGCTCAGCCCAACAAAGCAAATCCGGAACCTACCTGGAGAATATCGGCAACGCCGATCTGGTGAGGGGCATCTCCGACTGTCTGTCGGTTGCCCGACGCGTAGAAGAACAAACTCCCACCGTGGCCATCTACGAAGACATGGTGGCGGCGCTGACCCGAATTATCGATGTCTATCCATGGCTCAGCCATGCCGAGGTCGGCGGACTGCTGGCTCCCCTGCAGGACATCAAGAAGACCTCCAGCCTGGTTCTTGACGAATTTGAGAAAGTTGTCAGCCTCAAAAAACAGGCCGACAAAGCATTTAATGAAGCCTCCAAGGCCTTCCACGAAAAGACCCGCCGGCTCAACCCGGACGACTGGAAAACCGTCGAGGAATACGTGGATGCCCTGGCCTTTTTGCGCCACGCCCGCGGCCAGCTCATCACCCTCAAGGACATGCGCTACGCGCCTCTGGACAAAATCAAGGCCATCGAAGAGCAGGCCATCTCCAAATTTGACGCCATTTCGCAAAGAGCGGTCGAATTTTTACTGCAACCGGAAGCCTTCTTGCCGGTTCAGACTCAAATTGAAGAGCAGACGTCGCTGGTGGATGGTCTGCAAAAAGCTGGCGACGCGCTGCCGGTTCACGAGACACTGGAGAAGATCGGTTCCGGCCTGGAACTGCTGATGGACGTCATCGGCGGCCTCAAGATCGAGGACGCTACTCAGCGCACGGCCGTGCTCGAGCGGATCGCCGAGCTGATGGGCCATCTCAATCGCGCCCGGGCACTGGTGGCCAGTAAGAAAAAAGAGCTGGGATCCAGGGAGAGCACGGCTGAGTTTGCCGTCCAGTTCCAGCTGCTGACCCAGAACGCGACTTCCTCGATCAACCTGGCCGATTCACCTGAAAAGTGCGAACAGGCGATGTCGCGCCTCATGCTGCAACTGGAGGACCTTGAGGGTCGCTTTGGTGAGTATGACGACTACTTAGAACAGCTCAACCTCAAGCGCGAAGACATTTCCAAGTCCATCGCGGCCAAGAAGCAAACTCTGCTGGAAGCACGCCAGCGGCGCGTGCAGCAGCTGATGGGGTCGGCCGACCGAATTCTGGAAGGCCTGCAACGCCGGGCCGCCAGCATGACGGATGAAGTCGAGCTCAACACCTTTTTTGCATCCGATGCAATGGTCATGAAAGTCCGCGAGGTGGCGGAAAGACTGCGCGAACTCAACGACCCGGTCAAAGCCGACGAACTGGAGTCCCGTCTGAAGGCTGCCCGCCAGGAGTCGGGACGCAGCCTGCGCGACCGCAAAGAGATCTTCGAAGAGGGCGCCAACGTCATCAAGCTTGGCCGCCACCGCTTCAGCGTCAACAGCGAGCCGGTGGAGCTCACCATGGTTCCCCGGCGGGTGGACCTGGGCAGCGGCGAGACCAGCATTATGGCGCTGCACATTACCGGCACCGACTTCTTTGAGGATATCGAGCATCCGGAGCTGGAGAAAACTCGCGAGTTCTGGGAGCAGCAGCTGGTTTCCGAAACCAACGAGGTTTATCGTTCGGAGTATCTGGCTTTCTGCATGATCAATGACGCTGAAGTGGGCCGTAAAGGGCTGTCGCTCAAGTTGCTTTACGACACGCTGTTGAGCGGACCGCCGCGCACGGCCGGCCTGGGTGACGAAGCGGCCGCGGCCTCGGTTCATCCGGGCCTGCTGGAGATCGTGCGCAACTACGCCCAGGACCGCTACGACGAAGGCTACGACCGCGGTATCCATGACACCGACGCGGCCCTGATTCTGGAAAACCTGCTGACTCTCTACCAAAGCGCACGTCACCTGCGCTTTTCCAGCCGGGTTCGTCACGCCGCCAGCCTCTGGTATGCTTACGAATTGACCGAGGCCGAGCGCCATACATACACCAGCCAGGCCACCAGCTTCAAACTCATGCAGAGCATCTTTGGTCCGTCCACCGCCACGGTCAGACTGGCCCGTGAATTCGGCGACCGCATCGGCAAGTTCTGCGAAAAGAACCAGATCGATGTCACAGCCCACGATCTGATGCTCTCCGGTGAATACCTGGTGGAAGATCTGGGCGATGGGGACGGCAAATTCCTGGTCTCGGGCGGAGCCGTTTCCTTGCGCGACGCATTTATGCGCTACCTCAACGAAACCGGGGCCTTGCCCAAACTACAGGCCCAGTGGTCGGGGCTGCGCGGTGATCTGCGACGCAGCTACGAACTTTCGCTGGCCTGGCTCAATGCCTTCGTGGAGGCCAATCCGCAAAAACAGCCGGAAGAAGTGTTGGAGCGCTGGAGCATCTCCCAAGAGGAAGCCGCCAGCCTGCTTCTGACCGAAGGCAAGATGGAACGCGAAGCTTCCTCCACAAACACCAAGATCACCATTCAGGGACTGCTGGGCCAACACCCGCGCATCAAGGCCCGCCAGATGGACCTGCGCCTGGAGCAGTTCGTGGCCCGCCTGGATCAGTTCCGCCAGGTGCGGGTACCGGCTTTTCGCCACTACCAGGAGATCCGTCGCGAAATCATCGCCAAGCAGCGCGTGCGCCTGCGCATGGACGAGATGGCCCCCAAGGTCATGACCGCCTTCGTGCGCAACAAGCTGATCAACGAGATCTATTTGCCGCTGGTGGGCGACAACCTGGCCAAACAGATGGGCTCCCTGGGCGAGAACAAACGCACCGACCAGATGGGCATGTTGTTGCTGGTCTCTCCCCCCGGCTACGGCAAAACCACCCTGATGGAGTACGTGGCCAACCGCCTGGGTCTAATCTTCGTCAAGATCAATGGACCCGCCCTCGGTCATTCTGTCGTATCCTTGGATCCGGCCGAGGCCACCAGCGCCACCGCCAAACAAGAGGTGGAGAAAGTCAACTTCGCGCTGGAAATGAGCAACAATGTCATGCTCTATATCGACGACATCCAGCACACCAATCCGGAGTTTTTGCAGAAGTTCATCTCCCTGTGCGACGCTCAACGCAAGGTAGAGGGCGTCTGGAAAGGCCGCACCCGCACCTACGACATGAAGGGCAAACGCTTCTGCATCTGTATGGCCGGCAATCCCTACACCGAGTCAGGCGCCCGCTTCCAGATTCCGGATATGCTTGCCAACCGCGCCGATACCTATAACCTGGGCGACGTGATGCAGGGTAAAGAGGCCGTTTTCGAACTCAGCTACCTGGAGAACGCCCTGACCTCCAATCCTGCTCTGGCTCCGCTGGCCAGCCGCGACCCTGAGGACATCTACAAGTTAATTCGCATGGCGGAAGGCATGCCGGTCAACGCCAACGAGCTTTCCTACAATTACTCCAGTGTTGAGCTGGAAGAGATTCTTTCGGTGATGCGCAAACTCTTCACCGTCCAGAAAGTGCTCCTGGCCGTCAACAAACAGTATATCGCCTCGGCCGCGACCGACGATGCCTACCGAACCGAGCCCTCGTTTAAACTGCAAGGCTCCTACCGCAACATGACCAAGGTCACCGAAAAGGTGGTGGCCGTGATGAATGACGATGAGGTCGAACGTTTGCTGGACGACCACTACGCTGGCGAGTCCCAGACGCTGACCACCGGAGCCGAACAAAACCTGCTCAAGCTGGCCGAATTGCGCGGTCGCATGACACCCCAGCAAAAAGAACGCTGGGAAGAAATCAAGCGCGGTTACAGTCGGCGCCAGGCCACGGGCGGCAGTGATGATCCGATCGCTCGCGTCAGCTCCGTGCTGGGCAAGGTCTCGGAAAACCTGGATCAGATTTCCGGCAGCATTACCAAAGCCAGCCACCGCGAAAATGGTCCCATGCTGATCAAACTGGCTGACTCGGAACTTTTCCAAGCGCCCGCGCAGACCGATCTGTCTCCCTATTTGCAGGCCTTGCAGAACGCCATGATCCAGATGGGTCGTCATGTAACCCAGGCCCTGGAAAAAGGCGCGGCCGCGGGCGCCGCTCAGGGCGCAGCGCCGGCTCAGGTGCAGTTGGACCTGGGCCCGGCCCTTGACCGCATCGGCCTGGCCCTGGAAAACCTCAGTCAGGCAAGTCTGGCCCAGGCATCGCCTCAAGTCGTAACCGTGACCGCACCTGCTGCGGCCGCACCCGCCTCGGCGGCTTCGGCTCCGCCCCTGGCTGCCCCACCCATGGTTGTGCAGTCCCAATCCGATCTGGGCCCGGTCCTGGAAAAACTCTCCAGAGCCATCGACAAGCTGGCCAGTCAACCGGCTCGCGTGGTGGAAAGCCATTCGGTCGCGGGTGCTCCAACCGTCATGGCCACTGCCCCAAGCGGAACCCCTGCCCAGGTGGTGCTGGACGCCTCGGCCAGCACGGCCGTGGTTGGGTCTCTCGATAACTTGATGCATTTTGTGCCTAAACTACAGCAGTTGGGCCAGCGTCTGCGGGGGCCCAAAGCCAAAGTCATCCTCATGGATCCCGGACTGGTCCGAGCCTTTGATGCGTTTAAGGAAATCCATACTCTGGCCGATGCAGTAAAAGCCTTGGAGCAGTTGGATATTTAGTAGAGGGGGCGGCTCTGCTCAAAGCGAAAACGGAGAGAGATTGATGCCATCCGATTCGGCCGAGTCCAATTCCGCATATCATCCTCCCGAAGGAGGACTGCATCGAAGTGCCCTGCTAGGGCACCGCAAAACCCGCAGCACCGCCCTGGAAAAGCCTCAAGCCTTTACCCCCAAGGAACGTCCCCCTAAGGCCGCGCCACCGCCACCACCTGAGCCCGTTGTGCGACCAGAGCCGCAGACCATCAAAGCCACACCCAAGACTCGGGCCGCCAAGGCACCGGCCGCTCCCAAGAAAGCTGCCGTCGCCAGGGCCAAAGCTCCAGACGCCGTCGCCTTTCAGGCCCTGGTGGAAGAAGTGGCTCGCCTGAGCCAGGCTCTGGCCAGCCGTCCCGACTGGGCCGACTTGAAGGCTCTGGAATCCAGATTGAGCGGACCCGCCCCTTCTGCCGATCCTGGCGAGATTGAGCATTTGCAAGAGCTGCTGCGCACCCGAGAAGAAGAATTGGAAGAACTCGGCTCAGTGGTCAGCGAGTTTCAGGAACAAAACGAGCAGGCCTACAGTCAGCTCCGGGAGCTCACGGCCAGGCTGCGACAGGCGCAAGAAGAAGCCCGTCAGGCAGTGGATCGCCAGCGGATGGCCGAGGGCTTCTTGCGCGAGGCTTTGCTTGGGCTTCTGAGCCCGGGAGATGAGTTCAACGAAGATCTGGTCGAGCAGATTCAGCACTTTCTTCAACCGGGATGAGCACGCCCGTCGTTATTTTGGGCTCGGGCGCCCACGGCATCGATATTCTCGACACTCTCTTGCTTTCTGGTGAAGCCTACAAACCGCTGGGCTTTCTGGACGACCGTCCCGCCACTCCCGAAGTGCACGGATATCCCGTGCTCGGCCCCCTTCACCAGGCCAGCGCGCTCGACCCGGAGATCAGATTCGTCTCAGCAATTGGCAGTTCCACCGGCTACCGCTCCAAACCCGCCCTGTTCCAAAGCCTGGGCCTGGCCCGCGAGCGCTTTATCAGCCTGGTGCATCCAACCGCCAGCGTCTCTCAATGGGCCCAACTGGGGCTGGGAAGCGTGGTTCTTCAACACTGCACTCTCTCGGCGGGGTGCCGGGTAGGCGACCAGGTGGTGATACTGCCAGCTTGCCGCATCAGTCATGATTGCCAGGTGGAAGATTTCAACATCCTGGCGACGGGGGTGATTCTGTGCGGGCACGTACAGGTTGAACCGAATTGCTATCTGGGGGCCGGAGCGCTGGTGCGCGAGCGCCTGCGTTTGGGAGAGGGCTGCCTGGTCGGCATGGGCAGCGTGGTCATTGGCTCTCTTGAACCCGGCCAGCGGGTAGCGGGAAATCCCGCTCGCCCCCTCAAATCCCGCAATCCATGAAGAAGCTCCTGCCCCTGCTGCTGTTGATGTCCCTTGGTGCCGCCGCCGATGAGGACGACGCCGCCTGGCGGGCCGCCCGCGAGCAGCGTCTGCGCCAGGCCAATGGTTGGTTGACGCTGGTTGGTCTATTCTGGATAGAAACTGGCGACAATAGCCTGGGCAGCGCGCCCGACTGTCGCTTTCGACTCGAGGCCGGTCCGGCTCACTTAGGCACCTATCGATGGGACGGCCACCAGCTGAGCTGGCTGGCGAATGGCCAGGAAACCGTCTGTGATCCGGATGAAGCCGAAGGCAGTACCGTCTGGCGCCAAGGCTCCATCAGTTGGTATACCATCCGCCGCGACGGACGTCTGGGCTTAAGGGTCAAGGACAACGACAGCCCCGTTCGGCGCGAGTTTAAAGGCCTGGAATACTATCCGTTTGATCCGGGCTGGCGCCTGACGGGGCACTTCAAAGCCTATCCTGAGGCTCGCGAAATGCGCAGCGAAAGCGTCATCTCGGGACTGGAAGAGGTCAGTCAGAGTCCTGGGGAAATCGAATTTGAGCGCAACGGGAAACGCTATTCCGTTCAAGTCAGCGGCGACCAGCAGGGCTATTCGCTCATGTTCGGCGACCGCAGCAACGGCCACGGCAGCTACGGGGCCGGCCGCTTCCTGGATATCCAGGCCGCTCACGCCGATGGGTCGGTGCTCCTGGACTTCAACCGAGCCTATAATCCGCCTTGCTGCTGGACGCCCTACGCCACCTGTCCTCTGCCCACGCCCCAAAACCGACTGGATTTCGAGGTGCTGGCAGGCGAGAAGTTTTCAGGCCACTGACTTCTCAGCTCAAGTGCTGAGAGGGAATGCGCACCACCATCAAAGAGCAGCGCACGTTATGGAGCACCCTTTCGGCTACGCTACCGTAAATCCAGCGAGTCAGTCCGGTCCGACCATGAGAAGACATCACCACCAGGTCCACCCGCTCACTCTCGGCCAGCTCCACAATTTGGGCGGCGGGGTCGCCCTGGCGCACCACCACCTCCACGTTCAAACCCCGCTCTCGCAACGGATGGGCCTGCTCCTCCAGGTAGGTCAGCAAATGCCCTTCGGCCTTGGCCTGATGCAGGGTGAGTTCATTGGCCACGGCCATGCTTAATTCCGGGATTCCGAAGGCCTCGGGCGACAAGTTGTGACCAACCCGCAGCAAGATGATTTTGGCGCCGAGAGAACTGGCCAGCTTCTCAGCGTGTTCTAGAGCCTTGAGCGATAGTTCCGAGCCATCCAGTGGCACCAGCAGGTTTTCAATCTTCATAGGGCGCGGGTTCGCCTCGCGGCAGGGTTTCTCCCGGCGGCGCGCGCAACTTATCAAGGGAGATGCCGCCCTCTCGCTCAACCCTGGTGGAACTGCCCGTTGCCCGCGCGCGCAAACACACGCCACGTTTCATCAGTACTTCGCCAATCCTGGCCGCGCCCGCTCAGGGCGTGAGGCGCATCGAGGACTGCAGCAAAGCCCCATTCAGCAGCCTCGGACTGCTGGTGGATGGACAGACCGGAACCGCCACCACGGCTTTCCTGGTGGGCCCGGATACGATTCTGACCGCGGGCCACTGTCTGTTCCGTCCCGAATTAGGCGACCGAACCCGCAATTTCTATTTCGCCTTACAATATTCGCGCTCCGAGGGGGGGGTCTGGAGTCGGGTGAGAGCGGCAGCCTCGCTCTGGGGTTGGACGGAAATGCGCGATCATCATTATGACCTGGCCATCGCCAGGCTTGACAAGGTCTACGACAATCCCCCCCTGGCCTTACCCCTGCTGGGTTACCAGCCCAAGCCTGAGTGCTGTGTCGTCGGTTACGTCTCAGGCGGAGCCCAACTCTGGCAGGCTCATTGTAACGACCTCCACTGGACCAGTCGGGGGGCGCGCGTCTCTGCCAGCATGAGCGAAGGCTGCAGCGGCGGACCGTGGTTACAAAGACGAGGCCGTGGCTATGTCACGGTGGGGCTAACCTCGCAAGGCAACGACGACCTGCTGGTATCGCCGGCCTGGGGGCGAGGGGTGTATGAGCTTCTGGCCTGGGCCCACTAGTCTGTTTTCCGCGCCAGCGCCACCAGGCTCATCCCGATCGGAAGGAGCGAGCGGCGTACAAACCAGTGCTCGACACCGCAGAGCCAGGTCAAAAAGCCGTTCACCAAAGGCGAGGGCAACTCGGCTTCGCGGTGCCGAGTGCCGGGGCTCAACCAGGCCGTGGCCCGCGCCAGCAAAACCAGGGGCAACACAAATGCGTTGACATAGGAGAGATGCTCAATCTGGTAGCCCGCGCGGAACAATTTTTCTCGCAGTTCTTTGCGAAGGTAGCGACGCTTGTGGTGGGCGATTCGATCATGCTCGTTGTACAGCCAGGGTAATGCGGGCGTGTAAATCAACAGCAGCCCTCCGGGCTTGAGCACACGCCGCCACTCTATCAGAGCAGTGACGTCCTCCTCGATGTGCTCCACCACGTCGAAGGCGGTAACGACATCAAAGCTCGCATCTGCAAACGGAATCGCTTCCCCTTCATGAAGGCTCACGTCCTGGACTCCACGGCGCCGGCAAAGCTCCAGTGCCTGCTCGGACATATCCAGCCCCCGGGCCCGACCGTAACGAGCCAAGAATTGCAAATTGTAGCCGCTGCCACAGCCGATGTCCAAAAGCTCCAGCGGTTCAACACGATTCAAAAATCGGTCAAGCAGTCCAAAACAAACCTTGCGACGCCCTTTGTACCACCAGAGCTGCTCTTCGAGTCTGAAGACCACTTCATAAACGGATGATTCCATTTTCAGGGTTGCGCAACCCGGAGAGTAAATTCCTGTCCACTTTGGAACCGGAGCAGGCCTGGCAAATGGAACCTGAGAGTCAATGAGAATTCAAGATCAGGGCCAGCTTAAATGGCGATAGGCGGTATAAAAACGAACCACTTCCTGGGGGTCCTCTAAAAACTGCTCGCCTTTACGCTGCAAATGACGAGCCAGACCCGGATCGACTGGCTCAACCTCTTCCAGCAACAGGCCCAGAGGCTCGACCCGTCCCAAAATATCGTTGATCTCCTGTAAACGTTGGTCACTGCCAGGATGCGTGCGTAACCAGCTGAAGCCTCCCCCACCCCGCTTCTGTTCCAGGTCCAGGAACTTTTGCAGGGTCAGCTTGAAGTGGTCGGCGCGGAAACCTGCCCCATATGAATACCAGACTCCCTGACGGTCTGCTTCCAGCTCAAAGTCCCGAGAATAGCCTCGCGTGAGCACATTGCCGAACATCTGAGCAGCGTTATAGAGCCAGGCGTTGCGGGTGGCAATACCGGTTAGCAGGGCCAGCCATGACCACTGCTGGGCCTGCTCGTACTGGCGACGCCCGTGATGCAATTCGGAGTGAGCCAGTTCGTGACCCATGACGCCCGAAAGTTCATCATCCGACTCGACCACATTGAGCAAGCCGGTGGTGACGTAGAGAGGCCCGGTCGGAACGGCAAAAGCGTTGATCTTCTCGGATTCCAATACGATAAAGCGATAATTGTGGTCCAGTTGATTGCCTGCCAGGAGCCTTTTGCCCACTCTGGTCACGCGCTCAATGGCGGAGGGATCCTGGCAGAGCCGAAACTGAGACTCCACCTGATGCGCCAGGGTCTGCCCCAGTGTCCGCTCCAGATCGTCCTGGTCCAGAGTAGATGGACGGGAGACGGCGTCAAAACAAATATCGCAGGCCTGATAGCCCTGAGCCTCGGCCAGATAAGAGCTGGGCATCTCCAGCAGCGTGCCGTCGGTGTTAACGTGGGTGGCGTGGCGCAGATGATAGCGACGGCTCTGGGTATTGGCCAGAACCGGCAGGGAGTGGGGACCGTATTCCTTTTGGGCCAGCTTCACCAATTGCTGGCGCGCCTCAGAAGGGGATTGGTCCGGTTCGGCCACCAACAGTTCGCGTACATGGCTTTCAAGGTCGTAGTAGGCAGCCATCGTGCGTCCATCCTTCTCAGGAAACAGCAGCAAGATGCGGGGAGTGGTCAAAAGCTCGCGGACGCGCGTGCAAGACAGCAACCGCTCTGGTTCGTGCAACAAATCCTGACGCTGCTCGAAACTCAGCCGCTTGATGATATCGCTCCTCAGCAGCAGTCTGGCGTCAGTCACCCCGCCTTCCACGGCGGTCTCGCCTGTATTCAGAGAGTCCCAGTGTCCCTGGTTGTCAACGAAGAGAATTCCCACCTTGGGAGGCTCGGCCCAAAGGGGCTTCAGACTCAGGGCCAGGGCGGCCAGGCAAAACAACTTGCGCATGACTCATAAGTATATCCCAGCCGGGAAGTGACGAGCAACTTAAGACAGGCCGCACCAACGCTCGATCCAGAGGCAATCTGCGCTGGATGGCTGATCGGGTGGCTTCTCCACCCCCGGGGTTCTCCGGCCGGCGTGACAGGACCTCGAAACGGCTTTCCAGGAGTCGGAGAAGGGCGCAAGAAGTCGCCGCCATGAGCTTGCTGCTACCCCCTGGGCCTTTCGACGCCTATCTTTTCGATTGCGATGGCACCATCGCGGATTCTATGCCGCTGCATCTTGAGGCCTGGAATACGGCCCTTGAGCCCTGGGGAGCGTCTTTCCAAGAAGAACTGTTCTATGCGTGGGCGGGAAGGTCCACCGAACAAATTGTGAGCCTTCTGAACCAGCAATTTGGTCTACAGATGGACCATCGCGAGATTTCAAAACGAAAAGAGGAATGCTATTTTTCCGTCCTCCCCCGAATTCAGCCCATCGCCGAAGTCATTGCCCACATTCACGAAGCCTTCCCGCGCATTCCTCTGGCGGTGGTTTCGGGGAGCCCGCGCGAGTCCGTGCTGACCACTCTTCGCAACTTCCAACTGGAACGCTACTTCCGCTGCGTGGTCGGCGCCGAAGACTATGTCCACGGCAAACCGGCCCCCGACCCATTTCTGCTGGCCGCCAGAACCTTGGGGATAGCGCCTCAACGCTGCCTGGTCTTTGAAGACGCCGACCTGGGCATCCAGTCGGCCCAGGCTGCGGGTATGCAGTGGGTCAAAGTAACCAGGCCAGGTACACAGGATGAAAAAACTTTCTCAGACTCGGCCAGATCCTAAGGTTACTGCTCGGGGCGAGCGCTGAGCACAGAATAAACTACAGCAGGCAGATCAAAGGGCCACTTAAGCCGCGGCCCGCGGCTTAAGTGGCTGTCAAGGAAATCAAAGAGCCTCTCCAATCAGCAATGCCAGCGCAGTGAGCCCCGCGAGCACAGCCAGGCCGGTGGAGATCTGGTCGTATCGTAGACCGGGCTTGGGTCCTGTCATTGAATACCTCCTTCCTTTCGACTTCCTATCGGACCGAGAACTGAAGATGCTGGAAGGAATCGTGACCTTTCATCGCGCGCTGCGCAGTCGATGACGCTTCAGAGTGAGTGGGCAAACAAGAAGGCCAGCACCCCCAATACGATCAGCCACTGCGACACGAAGTCATAGGGTCGATAACTGGTGGGTTCGTCTTGCATCACTTTAGTGTCACCTCCCTGAACTGGAGTTTACTATAATCCTGTAAACAGATCAAGTATTCAGGAATTTATTTTCGTGCATCAAAATTCACACTTCATGGACCAAGGAATGGGAATGACGAATCACGGCCAAACATGCTCATGTTGCTCTGACCCTGGCGAGCACTCCACAGCGAACCATCCGAGGGAGCGGTGCGAGAGGGCGTCAAATCCGTCACCCCGACATTCAGGCCTTGGGCGGTGGTCCAGCCCGATACCGGGCTCAGCTTCAGAGGGGTCTCGCCTGCTCGGTCGGCGAATCGGGGCGTTGTGATTGAGGAAGTCTTTGAAAACCTGGTCGATCAATTCAGCGACCCTTTCACCTTCTACCGCGAACTGATTCAGAACGCTATGGACGCTGGTTCCAATCAGGTAGACGTGGGCTGCGAGTACGATGAAGCTCTGGAGCGCGTGACCGTCACTGTGGCCGACAGTGGCGAGGGGATGACGGAGAAAGTCATCGAGGAGCAACTGACCCGGCTATTCTCTTCCACCAAAGAGCACGACCTGACCAAAATTGGCAAGTTCGGGATCGGATTTGTCTCCATCTTCGCGATTCAACCCGAATGCGTAGTTTTAGACACCGGTCGTGACGGCAATTTTTGGAGAGTGGTTTTTCCAGGAACCACCCAGTATCTTCTCTACCGACTTAAGCAACCCGTGGAAGGCACTCAGATTCGCCTGTTCAAGCGACTGCCGGCCGTAGCCTGGCCAGAATTCTTGCGCCGCTCCGAAGAGACCATCTCCTACTGGTGCGGCTACTCCGAAACCCAGGTGACTTTCAATGGCCAACTGCTCAACAAAGAGCTGGCGGTGGATTCACCCTGCTCCGTGATGGTGACCGGTCCTGGCACCAAGGCGGTGGTAGGGATGACGGCCGACCCTCTACCCGTCTTCGGTATGTATAATCACGGTTTGACTCTCAAGCAGGGCGAGGAAGCTCTGCTTCCGGGCTTGACTTTCCGCATCAAGTCCAACTACCTGGAACATACCCTCACACGTGACAACGTGATCGTGGACGCCAACTACCACAAGGCCATGGCCATTCTCAATCAGGCCGCCGAGAACCAGTTGGTCGAGACTTTCCTCACCCGAGTTACGGCTCTACAGCGCCACCTGCCGCAAGGGTTGGAGGAGCTCGAGGAACTGATGAGCGCCGCTCACGCCTGGCTGCGCGCCCGGCCCAAGCTGGTCAAAAAATTGGTCACCCGTCCTCTCCTTCCAACCCATCACCATGGCCTGGTCAGTCTCAATCAGCTCAAATCCAAGGGATTTCTGGAAGGCGCTATCTATTATGACAGCGTCAGCGGTCCGGTCACCGAGGCCCTGGCCCGCGAAGACATCCCCGTGCTCTGGGGGCACTCGGCCACCGAAATTGTCAGCCTGATGTGCAATCGGCCCTTCTATCAGGCCAATCAGGTCGTTGCCTGTCCCCAATCTCTGGACAAATCTCAGTTGCCCCCGGCCTGGAAAGAAGTCGAGGAAAACATGCGCGAGTATTTGCGCCTGGGAGAGCATCGCCTCTCAGGCGTACACCTGGCAGACTTTGACTACAACGGCTCCTGTATCCAGGGCCTGCCTTGTCTGGCCGAGAGTAAGGTGGGCCAGGCCACCCGCTTGTTCCAGCGAGGGATCTGGCGCAACCTGACCATTTACCCTGGTCGCTTGTTGCTGAATTACCGCCACTCACTGGTCTTGAAAGCTCTGGAAAAATACCAGGAGTTCCCCCAGATCTGCGCTTATGCTTTGAGCAAAGCAGCCCTTTTGCAGGATGGTCTGCCCCAGGATCTGGAGGCGAAGATGCTCAAACGTTGCTGGAGTTGAGATGACACCCGACCTGATTCAATTGATCGAAGAAGACGCGGTCCTGGTGCGCCAGGGTTTCTTCACCCTGGCTGTGGAGAAGGCCCAGGAAAAACTCAAGAAGTTCCAACTGCCCGATCCTCGTTACTACATCACCCAGATCATCCAGGCGTTGTTGGCCAATCAGGCGGACGGGATTCACCTTCAGGTGGAGGGCCTGAACGTGCGCATCACCTTCAATGGCGAGGGCTACTCCAAGCAAGAGTTAGAGCGCATCTCTGACGCGGTCTTTGAGTCCGGTAAGAATCGCGATCGCGATCGCATCCGTGAACTGGCCTTAGGCCTGCTCTCGGTTCAGGCGCTGAATCCGCGTGAGGTTTCCATCAGCAGCCAGGGCTGGCGTTGGGAAAGAACTCCCGGGCGCGGTCGAGTGGTAGAAACCCCAGGCAGCCGAAACGAGATTCTGATCCAGCATCGACGAGCAGACACTCAAGAACAACAAATCTTGCGCCAAACCTGCCAGAGCTGCCGGGCCGATATCACCCTCAACGACACGGTCATCTCTTCGCTAGGGTCGACCAGGCAGACCGGCTGCCCCTGGCCAAACTATGGCTTTAAAGGCAATGGCTTCCGCGGCGCGTTCGGGATCGCTTACGGCGAAATCCCGGCCACTCACTTGACCTTGACGCGCTACGGGGTTGTTTTTAGCAAACGGAATGAGACTCGCATTCTGCCCTCCTTAATCGTCGAGATGGAGCACGAAAAGCTCCGCAAAAATGCTTCTCAGAGCGACGTGGTTGAGGACGACAGCTACTCGGCCATGCTGGCCGAGTTACAACGCATTCAGCTGGAATTTGCTCTGGAACTGGCCTCCAAAAGAGTGCCCGGCTACCAGGCCCAGCAAGTCTACCTGTATTTCCAGGAGCTGGTCGTGCAGAACCTCAGCCCCGAGCTACTCAGCCTGGAAGAGCAACATCTGAGCCCGCTGGAGGCTCAATTGTGTGACGCGCCCATGTTCCAGTCCGCCGACGGCCGGCGCTGCAGCGCCCGACAAATTTGGAACGTGGTCCAGGAATACGGCACCGTCTTCTTTACCGAAGATCATAATCGCCTGCTTTCCAGCCCTCCCGGAACCTGTCTTCGTCTCAGCGAATCCAGCGCCAACTCCTTGCGCTCGCTCTTTCCCGAGCTGCAAAAAGAGGGTCGCCTGGACAAAGAAACCTTTGGTCTACGCTTGCAGAACTTCAAGCAGAATCATAGCCTCCGACTGCCCCACGCGGTGCACTCCAAAACCGTTCAAACAGCCCGCGGGGAACTGGAATTTCGAATCCCCGACGAATCCCCCCAGCAGCGAGTGGATCTGATCGTGCGCCCGACCTTCGAAGTGCCTGGCCAGCCCGCACTCGAGCGAATACGACTGGGGGACAGCCCTCTGGGCTTCATCCTGGTGTCGTCCCAACGCCTCACTCTCAAACCCCAGGCTCTGGAGCAGATGATCAAGGACTACGTGGAACCAATTTACCAGGGTCTGGTCCTGCGACTTTCCTCACCCGCCAACCAGAACACTTCGCTTCGTTCCATCCAGCGTGCCTATCTTCACTATCTGGAGTATCGATATGGCAGCCTGGCCCAAGCCTTCAGGGAACCCGAACAACAGAAGCTCCCCTTGTTCCATAGCGTTCAGCGCGCGCCGATCAGCCTGGATGATCTGCGCGCCTGGCTTGACGTTTATCCCCAGGTGGTGGTCAGCTATGGAGCCTCGCTCAGCCAGGAAGACCACGCTCTGGCGGTCACGCCCGTTTTGCTGGAAGCGCTGGCGCGGACCTTCGGGCAGGAGAGGCTAAAACTGGCGGATCTGTCTCAACCGCTGCTGCTGGAACGAGGACAGCAGTTGGGCCTGAGCGGCGCCGCCAGGGCCGGGGTGCGTAAAACCGAGGTATTCGACGAAGATGCTGAACTGGCGGCCATCCGCAAAGAGATTGAACTGGCCAGCACAGGCGGCCTGCAGGTGGCTGAAGAGAGTCCCCTGGACGAGAGCGCGGTCCTGCGACAGCTGGGCATTCAGGTGCAACCAAATCCGGGTGGGCGCAGTCCATCATCTGCCGGTCTGAGCGCCTTCTGCCAGAGCTGCCTGGAAGCAGGCAAAAGCCTGAATCGACGGTGGCAAATGCGCTTCCAACACAACGGCCTGCACGGGGTCCTGTTTGTCGAAGACTCTCGACTGATGAGTCCTTTGCGGGCCGAGCAACTGCTGGTAAAGCACGGCGACCAGGAACCAGTAGCCTACCCCCTGCCTCTGCAAGGTCTGGGCGGCTGGCTAGAAATTCCGTCCGGTTGGACCGAAGAGGCGGAGTTCGCCTTCCCCCCGCTGCGCCCGGACTCGGAACTGGCCAATCCGGATGAAACCTGGCCCATGCCCGAGTGGCTGGTCGACCTGGGCCGCCCTGAACTGAACGCCGACCTGGTTTGGAGTCTGCGCCGCCTGTTCAAAATCGCCGCCCAACACTTCGCGGGTCCGGCCCGAGACAATATCCCCTCGCCCTGGATCCGAAGGCTGAGCCAGTACCTGCGCTGGGATGCGGGTTGGGCAGCCGCCCAAGAAGAAAGCTGGTTTTTGCGCCTGCCGTTACTGCAAAATCTGGCCGGTCAGGCGGTGGATATTTACACCTTGCGAGCTCAGACAGAGGTCAGCTTCTGGGCCCCGCTTGGGGTAGGCCGGGTGGCAGCCCCCTACCAAACCCTGCGTCTACTCCCCCCTTTCGAACGCGACGACCTTGAGCGGCTCTTGCTCCGTCCCTTGCATCCGGCCACCCTGGAGCTGGAAGAGAAACGCGAAGAACAGCTCCTGAGCGAGCTCAAGGGAACCCTGGTGCAGACCTGCCAGCGCTCCCACGCTCCGCTGGAACCAGAGTGGGTACAGGGCCTGCGTTTCGGAGAGCCCACCCGCTGGTTTGGCGGACCACGCAAATACTTCATCAAGCACGATCTGGAAGAATCCACCACCCGACTCAATCCTGCCGACGCCATCTTTATTCGCCTGTTCAGGGAACAGAAGGACTGGGAGCGTCGGGTGCCCGTGCTGGCCTCGGCCGTTTATACCGCCATCAACCGCGCCATCGACGAGGTGAACGACCAGCACGAGCTGGCCTACTTAGAGGCCATGCTGTCGGCTCTCTAGGGCGGCGAAATCTTCTCAATCTCGTCCATAATGTGATTCATCTCCGCCATCGCAGCCGAGAAGGGCGCGCTGGTGGTCATATCCACCCCCGCCTTCTTCAGCAGATCCAGCGGATAATCGGAACTGCCCGAACTCAGCATCTTGAGGTAGGCCTCGCGAGCACCCGGTTGTCCGGCCAGGATGGCCTTGGCAATCGAGGTCGAGGCGACCTGACTGGTGGCATACTGAAAGACATAAAAGTTGTAGTAAAAGTGGGGAATATAACCCCACTCCACCGCGTACAGGTCATCAACTTTGCAGACTCCCTGGTCGTGACCATAGTATTGCCTGAGCAGTTTCAAATACAGAGCATTTAGATTGTCACCCGTCAAAGGCTGGTTCTGTTCGGCCATCTCGTGGACTTTGAGCTCAAACTCGGCCAGCAACGCCTGACGGAAGAGGGTTCCGCGCATGTTCTCCAGATAGCTGCCCAGCAAGCTCAGCTTCACCTTCTTATCCTGAGTGTGATCAAGCATGAAGTGGAAGAGCAAATTTTCATTGCAAGTAGAAGCCACCTCGGCCACAAAGATGGGATACTGATTCAGGCCATATGGCTGGTTCTTATTGGAAAGATAGCTGTGCATGGAGTGACCCGACTCATGGGCCAGAGTAGAGACATCTTCGTAGTTCCCGTTGAAGTTCAACAGCTGGTAGGGGTGCAGGTCATACACGTCACCTGAACTGTAGGCGCCCGATCGCTTACCGGTCGAGGGCAGGAAATCAACCCAGCGGTCTCGGTAGGCGCCACTCAAAGTTTTGACATAGTCTTCCCCCAGCGGAGCGGCCGCTTCCAAAGTCAGCTTCATCGCTTCCTCTGGTGAGTACTTCAAATCCACGCCAGCGATGATGGGCGCGTAGAGATCCTCGTAGCCGAGCTGCTGCAGGCCCATCAACCGACGACGTAGCTTTAAATATCGGTGAAGAGTCGGCAGATTGGCACGCACGTCGCGCAGCAGTTGGCGGTAGACCTCGGGTGGCACGTTGTTGGGGAAAAGGGCGGCCTCCAGGCAGCTGTCATAATGATGAACGCTCTTGTCGTAAAGGTGGCCCTTGACCTGAGCGTAAAGCATGGCCGCCAGCGAGCGGCGAAACTCGTTATAACGGCCCCAAAAGGCTTTGAAGACTTTGAGGCGGTTGCGGCGATCCCCATCCGCCCGGTATTTTGTGTAGCCCGCCGCATCCAGACGCACCTTCTGGCCGTTTGCCAGCTGAATCTCAGGATAGGGCAAATCCGCGTCGGTAAAGACGCTGTGCACGGCCTGCCCGGAGTCCTGGACATCACCAGCCTGAGCCACCAGCTTTTCCTCCACCGCCCCCAGCGTGTGAGGTGCGCTGCGCAAAATGTCCTCGAAGTAAGGCAGATAGACAGCCAGCTTGGGTTCACCGGCCAGCAAAGCTCTTACTTTTGCCTGACCCAGCGCCAGCAGTTCAGGGCGAAAATAGGCAGTCGTCGCCTCGAAATCAGTCGCCAGTTGCTGAGCCTGAGAACGCATCTCGGCGTGTTTGGAGTCGCGAGTATCTTGATCGGCCAGGAAATAGGCGTAAGCATTGACCCGCTCCAACTCCTTGCGGATCTCCAGCATCTTTGCGAAGGCTGTGGCCAGGGTGCCGGGTTCACCCAGGTGACCCTGGAAGGGAGGCAGCTCCAGGAGCCGGGCCGCCACCTTTTGGCGCGCTGAATCCCAGGCGGCCTGATCGGGATAGATCTGCTCCAGGTCCCAGGTCAAAGGCTTGGGAATTTCGCGGCGCTCCTTGGCCGGGCTCGGGAAACTGAGAAAGGCGGCAAGACAAAGGCTGGCCAGTAAAGTCGATTTTCGCATTACGTGGCCTTTGCTGGAATCCAGGCCAGATCCTGGAACAGGAATCAATCAGCCTATTGGGGCTAACGCTTGAAGCGGAGCATCATGGCCCGGCTCTCAAAGTCGGTGGCGTCCCCGTAGCGGTTGGCCTGCTTCAAGATCTCAGCCAGCAACTTCAGGTAGGGCACAAGCTCCTTGCTTTCGCTGCCGTGCACCTTCTCGGCCAGCTCCAAGGCCTTACGCGCCTGCACCTCGGCTTCGGCCAGCTTGCGGTTGGCCCGATGCCGATCGGCCAGTTCGTAGTAGCTCTTGAGGGTGGTCTCGGGTGATGCCTCGGCCGAACTGTGTTGAAGACTGAGGGCTTTTTGAAACAGCTCCTCCGCCCCAGACAGGCGATGCTCCTTGACCAGCACAGCCAACTCGTGATAGCGCCTGGCCAGATCGGACGGAGGGTCAGGCAGTTGTTCTTCCAATTCCAGGGCTCGCCTCAACAGATTGGTGGCTTCAGCCACTCGGTGTTTGCGCAAATGGTTCTCACCGGCAGCGCGAAGCAACGGCACCAGCCGCTGCTGAATGGGCCGAACGGCGTCGCTGTTGCCCACTTTGCGATTCAGCTCCAACAACTGGGTCCAGCCGTCCACCAGATCGGGATGAGTCGCCCCCAAGGCCTGCTCGCGGAGCTCCAAACAAGCCCCAAGCGCCTCCAGACTCTGGTGCTGTGAACCCTGGCGCTGATAGTAGCGGCTCAAATCCTCGAAGATGCGAGCGCCCAACTCGGCCTGATCAAAACCGATCTGTTCCCGACGGTGCATCAAGTCTTGAGCCAGGCGCGCGCTCAAAGTGTTGAGCACCTCCACCACCTTCTCCACGAAGGGGGTGGAACGCAAGGCTGTAAAATTGACGTCTGGCTCGAGTTCTGGAGCCGCCAGCACCACGCTCACGTCGCGAAAGCAGAGCGGGCTGAGCGCAGGCAGAGTGACGCCGTTCGCGACCGCCCGCACCCCGGTCCATTCAAAACCCTGGGCGCCCAGGCAAAGCAGAGCATAAAAAGGGACCGGTGGGGCGTCGCCCACCTCTAATCCCAGCCTGGGGCGGGAAAATCTGAAGGCAAGATGGGGTAGCGGCTGTTGCGGCTCCAACCACATCCAGGCCAGCGCCTTGCCCGCGGCCACCTCTTCATTGATGACCACCCGGTCGACCACGATTTCGGGACCCGCCCAGGAGCACCGCTCGCGCACCGCCTGACACTCGGGCGGCCCCCCGTCCTTTGACTTCACGGCCCGGGCCAGGGCCGCAAACTTGCTGCGCTGCAAGCAACGCACTCGCAAACCCCAGCTTTGACCCTGGAATGGGTCCATCTTCAGCAGTTGATGACTCTGACTGCTGGGAGTCAGGACCAGGCGAATCCCTGTGCGGCCATCCCAGGTATCAACCTGGAGCTCGCCGATACCTGTCGCAAAAGCGCTGTTCAAGCCCAAAGACAAATATCGAGTGCGCTCGTCGCGGCTCGTATTTTCAAAAGAAGCGTAGAGATCGGCCAGGGCCTGCGGCGGGGGAATGTCCCCGTTGAACTCGACCACCAGGTCCAGTTCGTCATTACGCACCTGAACACGGGTGGCTCGACAGGCTACTCCGGCCGCCACCAGTTGCAAAACAAAATGGCTGGGGTCCTCTGCTCGGGCCTGGTATAAAAGCTCACGGGCGGCCTGGCCGGAATGCCGGCCGACCGCCTGGATCAGACTCTGAAAACTCTCGCGCACGCGCGCTTTTTCTAAGCGGACCCTTTTAATCCCTACGGACCAGCGCCCCCGCCCGCTTACTGCCCATGGTCACCGTTCCGGCCAAGCTTTTGCCTGGCTCGATCGGGAACAACTCGAAACGGTACACCCGGGGCTGAACGCTGCCCACCATCACCTCAGCGACATATGGGTCGGTGTCTGAAGAGCGACGGCCCTTGAACTTAACCTTATGCAGAGTTTCATCGGCGTTGGGCTCGCGGCCCTCGGGCCCCAAACCCAGGTCCACCTCGACTGTGCCCTCCATCTCCTCCACGCTGGCGGTATCGATATCCAGAGCATCGTTGTGCCAGGCGGCGTCATTGCTGATGCTCAGCTTGTAACGACCCTTCCAGGGCGAAGCCTCTTCGGGCGCCGGCGGGGCCTCATCGGCGCAGACTGGAAGCGCGCAGACAGCAATCAGGAAAATCCCCCAAACAAACCGTGCACTCATCGGCAGTGGTGGTGGTGCCGAGCGTAGGGCGCGTAAACCGGATAGTTATTATAAACCGGGTAAGCGGGACGGATCACCTGGTAGTTGTAGTTCGGCACGGCCACCGGCACGTTGTAGACGGGCACGCTATAACCCGGGCTGGTATAGACCGGGTAGCTGTTGTAGCCGGGGTTGTTGTAGCCGGGATAATTGTAGCCCGGGTAGGCCCCGTTCTGCACTCCAACGTTCCACTGAAGATTGTTATTCCAGGGGTTGGAACCGACCGAGAAGGTGACACCGGTCTGCGCTTGAGCCACGCCGCTCAGGGCGAGGGCAAGCAGTAAATTTTTGAACACAAACATAGACCTCCGGGCTGATTTCCTCACCACCATACCCATTGAGGGCGAAATGAATCTGCATGGTTTTTTGAACTTTCCGTCATTCTCCGTAGAGCCAGCCCTCCCACCGCTGGCGCAAGCGCTGCCACTCCGAACGCATCCCCGGATGCAGTTGCTCACTCTCGATCCCGACCAGGTAGCCGACGACCACCGGTCGATAGTCGCGGTCACTGGTCGCCAGAAGCTGTTGCAGCAGAATCAACAACTGGCGCTGCCGCAGCGTGGCCTGCGCCTCGCTGGCGCGTAAAGCCCAATCCAACAAGAAGCCCAGACAGTCACCGTGAGTCAACAGCCGCAGACGCTCAGGGCAGCTCGACTGCAAAGCGATGCCGGTTTCGGCCAGCTCATCCACCAACTCCAGCTCGGCCGGACTGATCTGAGGCAACAACTGCCGGGCCGTGGTCCAAAGAGGCATGGAACGATGTTGATAGCTATCCCCGCCCCGGGCCACGCCTTCCAGCCAATCGCGCAAAAACTGCCAGCAGCGAACGCGCAGCGGACGGCGCAGTTCGTCACCCAGATCCTGGCGCTGAGCCAGCTGGCCCAAAAGGCCCAGAGCCAGGTCTCTCTGTTCCGCGTCCCAAGCCTGCGGTGCCAGGACCCCATCTCCCTCTGAATCGGCTGCCAGAGCCCAGCGCAGCCGCTGCTGGGGCGACCTCTCTACCGGCAAAAACAGGAGGCGTCGACTAAGCACCTTGACCAACTCCTGGGCCTGGTGCCAATGACTGACTCGGCGTTCCAAAGTCTGAAGCACAGCCTGCACCGTGGCTCGCCCGGCCCGATCATCTCCCACCACCTCCAGCAAGTCCAGTTCCGCAGCCCGGCTGACCGCCTCACTCTGGCTGCGCTGGATCTGCTCCCACCACTCCGGCCAGAGCTGAGGAAAGGACTGTTTGCCTTGCTCCAAATGCTCGATCACGGGTGGTCGGAATTCTTCAGGAAAACTGGGACAGCTCAGAAAGATAGCCCAGGCCCGCCACATCTCGGGTCGCTCTCCATTGCCCCGGCTGGCCTCCAGCAAGAACTCCAGACGCTCCAGCGGGGGCGGCTTGTCCGAGGCAGCACAGTGCTTGGCCAGCGTTTCCAAGCGAACCGGAAAGGCCCGAGAATTCAATTCAGCATCTTTTCGAGCCTGGAGGAACTGACGCACCAAGATTTCGGGGTCGAGCTGGACCAGCAACACAATGGCCCAGGTATCATCGGGATCCTCAAGATGGGGGATCTCCTGCTCCAGGAAGCTGGCCAGGCTCCAGCGCAACTGGTCAGCCACTTCAAATTCCAGACGCCAACCAACCCCGGCCAGCTGGCGCAACATACGCCTTGAACCGCTCCCCAGTTCTTGGAGCGCGCGCAACTCAGCGTTTCGCTTGAGATCTGGCCATTGCACGGCCTCTCCCACCAGCCAACACCGCAAGTCCGGCTGCAGTCGCTGGAAGCGGGCCTCTTCTAACAGGGGGGCAATCGCTTCATGTCCCAGGTTGGTCAGGATTTGCTCAACTCGGACCAGAGATTGACCCGAAAGCCCGGGTTCAGCCGCCAGCTCCCAGGCCTGTTCTAACAGAACCTGGCGAGAATCGCCCTGCAAATCCAGTTGACCCAGCAGCCAGCTGGCCAGCATGCGCTCGGCCAAGGCCAGTCCCTTCTGCAATCGGCGCAACAAAATCGGAACCAGGTCCAACCCCAGTCGAGCCCAGTGCATCGTGACCTGGGCAAGCCGCTGGACCAGTTGGGGTTCGAGCTGAGCGGCCTGAGCCAGACAATCTTCCCACCAGGACAGGATTAACTCCGGCTGCTCCTGCCAGCGCGGGGTCAGTTCTTCAACCACTTCCAGAATCGAGAGTCGCAGATCGGGCTGCTCCCACAAAATCTGGAGCAACCCCACCAGGAAGGCCGGGTCCCAATGATTCAGGTTCTGCCGCAACTGCTTGAGAGCGGCCACGGCCACCTGTCCGACTGGAGAAAAAAGCGCCTCCAGTTGACGACCGGCGTCCGGATCCAGGTATTCATGAGTCAGGCGCGCCACCTCGCGAGTGACCTCAGCACGCTTGCGCTTGAGGGCAAGCCAGAGCAGCGGGGCGGGCGAGCCACCCTGAGCACGGATCTGGCGAAAGGCTGAACGCAGGTGCTCAAGAATTCTAGAAGTTTCCTCGGCATCGCTAACAATGCGCCAGGACTCGGGCCAATCGTCCACAGTCCCGGGTCTAGAGGGCCGAACCATGGCCATGGAAACATTCTCAGTAGCCAGGGGAACCAGAGCCGTCTCCTGAGACTCCATCCAGGCCTCATCTGAAGACAACAGCTCCAGGCTGCCGTGGCGCTGGCGTAAGATCAAGCCAGCCGCCTCCAGCTCGGCCACCAGCAACTGAAACGGAAAGGGCTGCTGAAGCCATTCGGCCCGAAGTAGCAGGCTCTGACTCTCACCCAGCAAGGTCTCCAGAGCCGACCAAGTCAGGCGAAGCTGGCGCTGCTGGAGAGCCAGCAGGCGTGTAGCCAGTCGTGGACTGGCCACCAGACCGGCTTCCTTGAGCCGCTGCTGGACATCCACCGGACTGAGGCAACCCTCCAGGCTGCAAAACTGCTCGGACAGCATGGCACCTGCTTCTGCGCCCGACAGCAGTTTGCCCTTGTCGGGAGACCGCAGGGGAATGGGACGGATCCTGGCGAACGCAGAACGGGGCGAGAAAACAATGGGAGAGACGATGTCGTTAACTGTAGAGAATCAACGCCAGGCCTTTTTAAATTCCGCCGTGACCGACCTGACCCCACTGCAGCGAGCCGTGCTGCCCTGGGTGTTCGTAGCCTGGTCGGAGGGTGGCCTGGAGCCTCCAATCCTCTCGCAGGTTCCACTGGACACTTTTGAGGAGAGCGGCCGACAGGCCCTCAGTCTTCTGCTGGACGATAGCCTCACGCCGCAACAGTTCAATCAGCTCCAGCACCTCATTGTACAGCTGACCCAGAAATCCGAGGTCGAGGACTGGAGCAGCCTCTACCGCCTGATGGACTTTTCACTGGCTCTGGCCGGGCCTGAGCTGAGCTCGGAAGGCAAGGCATCGCTGGAGTTGCTGGAAAAGCACCTGCAGCTGACGGGCGCTGCTGTTCCCGGGGAATTAATGCCCTGCCCCTTCAAGGCCGCTCACAACGATCAGCCGCGGCGCTTCAATCCCCGCACCTTAAAGAAGATGCTGGCCGGGCCCCGACCCGAAATGCGCGAAAAGATGTTCCAGAGTCTGGAACATCCGCGCTTTCGCCACGAATATGGCATTTCCACGGCCGTTTTCCGCGATCGCATCCTCAGCTGGTGCATTGAATTCTCGCGCGAAGGCCTGGGCCGCATGCCCTACCCAGTGGAAGTGGGCGGCGGCGGCGAGCTGCTGGGCTTTTTGACCTCGATCGAGGCCCTGGCTCATTTCGATCTCTCTCTGGTCATCAAGTTCGGCGTCCATTTCGGACTCTTCTGCGGGAGCGTTTACCACCTGGGTAGCGCCCGCCACCATCAAGAAATCCTGCCGGCCGGCCTGAGCCTGGAGTTGCCCGGCTGTTTCGCCATGACCGAAACCGGCCACGGCTCCAATGTGCGCTCCCTGGAAACCACCGCCACTTACGATGCGGAACGCCAGGAATTCATCATTCACACTCCCAACCTGGCGGCTCGTAAGGATTACATCGGCAACGCCGCTTTGCACGGTCAAATGGCCACCGTCTTCGCTCAACTGATCATCAATGAACAGCAATATGGCGTGCACGCCTTCCTGGTCCGCATTCGAGATGCCCAGGGAGTCACCATGCCGGGCGTGCACATTGAGGATTGCGGCGAAAAGGTTGGCCTGAACGGTATCGACAACGGTCGATTGCGCTTCACCCGGGTTCGCATCCCTCGCCTGAACATGTTGGACAGATTCGCCCAGGTGGCTCCGGACGGGACCTATACAAGCCCCATCACCAGTCCCACCAAGCGCTTCTTTACCATGATCAGCACGTTGGTATTGGGCCGAGTCACGCTGGCGGCGGCCGCCACCAGCGTTTCCAAGAACGCTCTGACGATCGCATTACGCTACGGGGAACAGCGTCGACAATTTGGCGCCGAAGGCGCGCCCGAACAATCCATTCTGGACTATCAGACTCACCAGCGCCGATTACTTCCGCGCCTGGCCTCCACCCTGGCCCTCAATTTCGCCTTTCAGGATCTGGCCTTGCGCTGCGTGGATAGCCTTGATACCGAGGATGGGCGCCGGCGCATCGAGGCCCTGGCGGCCGGCCTCAAGGCCTGGGGCACCTGGCACGCCTTCGACACCGTCCAGCAGTGTCGCGAATGCTGCGGAGGCCAGGGCTATCTGGCCGCCAACCGATTCGGCGCAATGCGCGACGACCTGGATGTCTTCCTGACCTTCGAGGGCGACAACACCGTGTTGATGCAGTTGGTAGCCAAATCTCTGTTAACCGACTTTCGCCATCAATTCTCGGAGATGGGCTTCGTGGGTCTCTTGCAGTATCTGTCCAGGCGGGCGACGGAAGCCGTTTCCGCCTGGAATCCGCTCACCACCCGCTCCACCGATCCCTCCCACCTGAGGGATGCAGATTTCCACCTGCGCGCCTTCAAGGCTCGCGAAAATCACTTGCTGACGCGGGTGGCCGGGCGCCTGAAGAAGATGATCGAGGCCGGAGACGACACCTGGGCCGCCTTCAATAGTTGTCAGGATCATCTGGTCACGCTGGCCAAGGCCAGCGTGGAGCGCAATCTGTTGGAATGTTTCCAGGCTGCGGTGCTACGCTGCTCGGATGCGCCCACTCAAGGAGTGCTGCAACAGTTCTGCTGCCTCTTCGCCCTCTCTCGGCTGGAAGTAGACAGAGCCTGGTTTTTGGAAAATGGCTACTTCGAAGGGGCCAAATCCAAGGCCATTCGCGACCAGGTGTTGGAACTGTGCAAACAGACCCGGGCCATGGCCTGGGATGTGGTTTCGGCTTTCGGCATTCCCGACAAGCTGATTTCCGCTCCCATTGGCCTGGGCGACTACCCGGCCCCGCCGGTGGCAAAGTAGCTCCGAATTCATGGGGGATCAACAGGTTCTACTGACGGCCGTCCAGGCTCTGGGAGTGCTGCTCCTGGGGATGGCTGTCCACCATCTGCT
The DNA here is from genome assembly GCA_018266105.1 of bacterium. Taxonomy (GTDB): domain Bacteria; phylum Vulcanimicrobiota; class Xenobia; order Xenobiales; family JADMJV01; genus JADMJV01. Next base: position 51,439 of record JAFEBA010000072.1, read on the forward strand.
CTTGCGCAAACTTCAGTTGCCCTGGAAGAGTTGGAGTCGCTTCCAGTCTCGTCTGCGCGTGCCCAGCCTGATCCCGATCTTCACCGGAGCCTTGCTTCACCTGGCCCACGGGGTTGAAGAGCTCAAACCCTTTGAGCACGGCCTGGAACTTTTTCTTTACTACGGCATCCTGGTCACTCTGCTGGAAGCCATGCTCTCGCCCTTCGTCGACGTCAACGAAGAAAATCGATTGCCCGAGCAACTGCAGGTGTGGCTGCGCATTATGCTCTTCGGAGGCACCGCCCTGATTTTTGCGGCACTGGTGGCCGGGGTTCCGCTCTTTGACCCGCAGTTTCAGGTTCGTCTGGGCAGCGTGCTGGTGCTCTGGCTTTCATTGCACCTGAGCTACACCTATCTGGTCAAATGGCTTCCCTGGCAACACCCTCTCACCCTGGCCTTGCGCCAGCGCTTGAGGGTGCTACTCTACGTGCTGCTGTTGGCGGTGGTAATCTACTTTGGACTGCTGCACTTTGAGGTCTACGCCAGTGACGACCATCACCTGGCCTATGGCCGGGCCGCCATCCTGACGGTGTTGGGCACATTGCTCTTCGAAGGCATCCTGGTCTCGCTGTTTGACTATTACTTTCCTCTGATCCGTCACTGGGACGTGCCCACCCTCTTCCGCGACCTGGCTCGGGGCCTGGGCTACCTGGCCATTTTGGGTATCGTGATGGTCACCATCTTCGAAAAAGACCCCAGTTCACTGCTCCTTGGCTCAGCCGTAGTCTCGGTGGCGCTGGGTTTTGCCCTGCAGGAGACGCTGGGCAATTTTTTCGCCGGCCTGGCCTTGCGACTGGCTCGCCCCTACACTCTGGGCGACCGCATCGAGGTGGGATTACTCAGCGGGAATGTGCACAAAATTGACTGGCGCTCCACCGCCATGATGAATAACCAGGGCGACCTGCTCATCCTTCCCAACTCCAAACTGGCTCAGGAAACCATTACCAACCACAGCAGCCCGACTTCGGTCACGGGGCGCTTCATCGAGATTGGCGTGCACTATCGCCATCCTCCCAACCAGGTCAAAAAACTGCTGCTAGAATCCTGCGCTTCCGTGCGTGAGGCCCTGCGTGAACCCGAGCCGGAAGTCTATGTGCTTAACTTTGCCGACTCGTCTATCACCTACCGGCTGCGCTTCTTCATCCACGACTTTTCGGAACGCTTTCGCATCGACTCCAAGGTGCGCGAGGCTATCTGGTATCACTTTCACCGAGAAGGGCTGGAGATTCCGTTTCCCATTCGCACTATCTACCATGCCGCCCCCGAAGCCGGAGTGGATGTGGAGCGCGAAATGCGCAGCCTGCTGGACTCGGTCGACTTCTTCAAGGTGCTGGACGAAGACACTCTGGCCGGCTTGCGTCGCAAAGCTCGCTACGAGATTTACGCGGCCGGCGAGAAGATTTGCGTGCAGGGCCAGCCCGGCGATACCTTCTATATTATCCGCCGTGGCCGCCTTCAGGTCACTGCTGTGGACCAGGACGGGGAACAGTTCCTTTCCGCCGAGATGCGGGCCGGCCAGTACTTCGGCGAAATGGCCCTGCTGACCGGCGAACCCCGTTCGGCCACCGTCACCGCAATCACCGACGCCGAACTGCTCCGCCTTCGGAAAGAAGATCTGCGTGCCATCTTCAATTCCAATCACCAGGCTGAAGAGATGATTTCGGAAGTGTTGGCTGAGCGCAAACTGAAGACCGACCAGGCCCGGCAGGAAGCACAGGAAGAGCGGAGCAGCCGCGGCCCGGTCAACCACACGGGTGAGGGGCTGCACGTGCTGAGCAAGCAGATTCTGGCCAAGATTCGGGACTTCTTCAGCTACTGACAAGCCCGGCAAAAAGTTAACCAGATCGACCTGAAGACCGGATCCCCTGGAGGCTATGCTATGTACGTTCAGAGGGAGACTAGAGATACATGAATGTCACCAAGGCATCGCCACGCCCACGCATCGAGAAACTACTCAGCGATATCGGACGACTGAAAGGCAAAGTCCAGCAACTGGAAGGCGACTATCGCGACACCGCCAGCATCTCGCAGAACGCGGAGAGCGATCTGCAAAACGCCCTGTGGCCGCTGCGTCGCGCCGAATCGGACACTCCCCAAAGGGACTCCTCCTTTGATGGGCAACAGGCCCTACAAAGCATCCGCGACTCCCAGCGAGACCTGGAGCGCAATCAGCGAGAGTTCTCTGGAATGCAGAGCAACTCCAGTCAGGCCACCACAGATTTCGATCAGGCCAGGCGCGACCTGGCCTCGATCATCTCGGACAGCGGCAGCTATCCCAACTGCCAGACCAACCTGCGGCAAGCCAGCACCAATCTAGACGGAGCCAGCCAGGATCACCGCCGGGCCGACGGCGAAGGTGACTGGGCCGACAACAAAACCAGTCAGGCCCTGAGCGACTTGCGCTGGGCCGAAATGAGCGCCCGCAACGTCAGCTATGACCGCCCCGGCCAGGACGTCAGCAGCGACGCTCGCCAGGCCAGCAACCAGGTGGATCAGGCTCAGTGGCAGACGCGCGACTGCAGCGGCAATCTACGCAATGCCAACAATTACGAGCAACGCTCCGAGAACGGCCTCAGCAGCGTGGAACAACAGTTGCGCCAGGCCCTGGCCAGCCTGCCCAACCAATAAGAAAAGTCATACTCTGGACATGTCCAGTTCAACATTTGGCTGAAAAGGCGCCTTAGGCTCAGGTCATTCAACCTCAAGATTGGACCTGAGAACGATGAACATCTTCAGCCTGACCCAACGCTGGTCGCCCGTTGCAGCCCTGGATGACGACGGCGAACCGGGCCGCCCCCATTTCCAGGTCATTATGAATGAAGTCACGGGGGAGCGGGTGGCCGGCCATATGTCGGCTTTACGCTTTTCCCCACAACGACTGATCCGATGGGCGGCTGCCCAACTACCGGAGGTGGAAGCCGAACTCTGGTTGGACCGTTCCGAACTTCTGATTCCGTTCACGCGCGCCTTTCCCGAATTCACGGTCAAGCTTCAGCCCTCGGCCCCCCACCTGAACGGCTACTTTCAGCATCTGGAGGAACTGTTTCGCGACGACCAGACCGCCGACGACTACTCCCTGGTGGACCTGTTTGGCGACCGAAACGCACTGAGATTCTACAAAGCCGCCTGGGAGTATCTGGACCAAGATCTCTACCAAATCCCGGAATCCGCCCGGCTGGAATATCGGGATCCCAGAGGTCAACGCTACTCTCTCGAATTCAGCAGCCAGGATGAACCGGGCTTCATGCTGTCTGACCCCCAGGGCAATCTCTGCCTGGGGGTCAGCTTCGACAATCCGGCTTTCGTGGCTGCCCGCGACCTGGAACTGTTAGACCGCCAGCACTTTGACTTCGGGACCGCCTTCTATCCCTGGCTCCTCTTCAGTCATTTACCTGGCGGGTTGACGCGGGACTGGTTCGAGACCCTGATCTGGCTGTTTGAAGCCATCCCCAACTTTGCCCAGGCGGGTGGCATTTGCGTCTCCGGCCCCAAAGGCTGCTGCCTGGACTGGTGCAAAACCGACCTTGACCAGGTGGCCAGCTAGGTCAGCAGCCTCTCCAAAACGGTCCGAACCGAGGTGACAGAGCGACGCACCTGTTGAGGATGCTGGTAGGTCAAATACCCCGAGTTGATGGCGTCCTGCAGACCTGCCAGCAACTCGGCGCCCCGCGGCGAGGCTCCCGCCTGGAGCAACTGCTCCTGCCACTGGCTTCTAGGATTCTCCAAAGCGGCCACGGGGCGGCCCAAAATCTCAGACACCCAGCTGGCCACCTCAGCCGGTGAAGCCGAGGGGCCCTCTAACTCCACCACGGGAGGGGGCGATTCCTCAAGCAGAATGCGGGCCGCCTCCACCCCAATATCCTCGGTGGCGATCATCGGAACCGCCCGGTCAAGTGGCTGCAGCATGCTGGGTAAGATTCCCTGAGTGCGAGCCAGCCGCAAAAGCGGAGTCCAATTCTCGATAAAGTAAGAGGGTCGCAAGAAAGTCAATGGCAGGCCCTGCAGGCTTTGCTCAACATGGTAGGTCGACTCGACAATTCCGGTTCCTGAGGGTAGATGACCTCCGACCGAGGACAACACGACTGCCCGAGGCAACGAGGTCACTCGGATGGCCTCGGCAAACAACTGACCCTGCTGGCGGGCGGCCGCCAAAGGGTCGGGATGAGCATGGTTGGGCGGATTCAGCAGGTAGGCACCGGCCGCATCAGCCAGGCCGCGCTGCAAGTCGGCCAAAGAGCTCAGGTCAGCCTCCAGCACCTGTGCCCCAGCCTGGCGCCAGTGCTCGGCTTTAGACGCCTGGCGGACCAGCACACGTACCGGTTGGTTGAGCCGCAACAGTTCTTGGGCGGCGGCTTTGCCCGTATTGCCGGTCACACCGGCGATGACGAAAGGTTTCATGGACACAGCATAGGACGCCTTGTGGAATACAACCAGGCTATGTTAGTCATAATTGATATGCAATTTTCGGATATCGACCTCAACCTGTTGGTTCTGCTGGATCAGGCTCTGGAGCTCGGTAGCCTGAGCCGAGCCGCCGAGAAGTTGAACATCAGCCAGCCCGCAGCCAGCCGCCTGCTGGCTCGCTTGCGCCGGACACTGGGCGACCCTTTGCTGATTCCCTCGGGCAGACGAACCATCTTCAGCCAGCGAGCCGAATCCATGCGACAGCCCTTGCGCCTATGGTTGCAGCAGGCCGAGCAACTGTTGCAGCCTCCTATTTTTGAACCGGCCCGCTATCGGGGAGCGTGGCGGCTCTACTTGCTAGACTATCTAAGCCTGGTGGTCCTGCCGCAACTGGTGGCACATCTTCAGCAGCGTGCCCCCGGCCTCGACCTGATCGTGCCTCCAAACATTCCCAACGCATTCGAAAGCCTGCGTCGCGGCGAGCTGGACCTGGCGCTGGGCTTCTTTCCTGAACTCGGAGACGAATTCCAACAGCACCACCTTTTTGAAGAGCGCTTCGTGTGCCTCACTCGCCTGAAGCACCCGGCCCTGAGAGGCGGAAAGATTTCGCTGGACGACTTCTGCCAGCTGTCTCACGCGCTCATTACCACCTCCGGGAGCGGCCTTTCCCCGGTGGACGAGATCCTGCGCCAGCGGGGCCTGTCACGTCGAGTGGCTTTACGCCTGCCTCACTTTTTAGCAGCCCCGTTGGTGGTGGCCCAAACCGATCTGATTTTAACCTTACCGACCCGAGTCGCTGAAGTGATGGCCGGTCGCTTCCCACTTCAGCTCAGCCCTCCGCCGCTGCCGCTTCAAGCCTTCCCCATCAGCCAGGTCTGGCATTGCCGCAGCCACCACGACCCTGCCCAGATCTGGCTGCGGCAACAATTGCAAGAGAGTCTGACTTAAGCTTCAGGAATTGGGCTTGGGCTTGGCCGGAATGAATTCAGGATTGCCGGGGGCCAGCAAATTGTAGCGTTTGAATGCGTTGGGTGACCACAGCGGAATCGTGGCCTGAGGCTCAGGATCGCCATTGGCGTCGGTGCGCTGAATCTGCTGATGACTGGGCACAACCTTGTTGACCCCGTCGATCAAGGTGGACAGGCACGAGTTGGTCACAGGATGGTACATATCCTGACTGTGATCCTGAACCGAAGCCTGAAGGCGCTCCTTGAGCAGAGCCACCTTCTGGTTCTGGTCGAGCTTCAATTTGTAGACTCTGAGCGGATAGCGGTCGTGAACGGTGGCTTTCTCGATGGCGTCGGTCCAGGTACCCAGTTGATAGAGAATCGGCTGAGGCTCCTGACTTCCCACCGGGTCGTAGTCCTGCCCTTGCTTGAAATGTACCTCCACCGATACAGCCAGGGCGGAATCCTGATTGCCGAGGCTATCCCGCACCGGTGCGTCGGGGGCAAAAGCGAACTTCAGCAAGGCGTGACCGGGTAAACTGCCCGGCTTGTCAGTGAAGGGTTTGATACACAGAAAGACGTCGCTTACCTTATCTGGATTGATATAGGCATCGCGAAAGACGCCCTGTTCCAGAGTGGTTCCGTCGGCATTGTTCTCAATATCCCAGCGCACGCCATCCACGTGCCATAGGCCGTCCTCGCTCTTGCCCAGGTCGGTGGCCGCCTTCTGCAAGGCAGACCACGGCTGCTGAGGAGTCTGTTGTTTGCTGCTCAGAATATTCATGGCGTCACTCTAACGCGACCGGGTTGGGCCAGAGTTTGCCTGGTTGTGTCCAGACCGCGATTTGCTATCATCTTCCCATGCGCTTCCGACACAGCCAGACCATCGCGGCTCCAGTCCAACGCCTGTGGGAAGTGACCCAGGACGTCGCCAGCTGGCCTCGCTGGATTCCAACCATGACTTCCCTGCACCCCCTGAAGCCGGGCCCCCTGGCGCTCCATTCCCAGATCCAAATCAAACAACCGGGCCTACCGGCCCTCATCTGGACGGTCCGTCAGCTGGAACCGCCCCACCTGCTGAGTTGGGAGACGCATCTGCCCTGGGGGCTGCGAATGCGCGGGACCCATCGGATCCAACCGGCGCCCGAGGGATGTCAAAACCAGTTAGAACTGGAGCTGTCCGGGACCGGCTCGTGGCTGTTTGGCATCTTGTGTGGTCCGAGTTTGTGGCTGGCGCTCGCGCTGGAGAACCGAGGATTCTCCCGGGCCGCCCGGACGCCAACCTGACGTTCAGCATTTTTTTATGGCCTGCACATAGTCTCTGCCCCGACAAATAAAAGTTCAGGGGAAAAGCAAATGCAGGCAAATATCAGCAACATCCGGATGGGCACAGCCAACACATTCGAACACCTGGCCAGTGGCTTCAAGCAGCGAGTGATCGGCGACGGCCGGGTGGAGCCCGAGCTCGCCGACCAGTTCAAGGGAGCTGGATTTGTCGAAGACATCAGCGACCGTCGGCTCCGCCAGTTCTTGCGCGGTCATCACGAACTCCGTCAGGAGAAGCGAAGCTTTGAGGAAAACCAGCGACTCACCAGCGAAGCTCTGGCCGAAACGCTGGGTAAAGGTTGGTCCATTGACGCCCTCTACGGTCCCGGAGCGGAACAAAAAGGGAACGGAATTTCCCGCGTTCAGCTCAAATACGAAGAAGCCGGCGTGGGCAACCAGGTTTTGAACCTGCAGCACTACGAAGGTTCGGAAATATCTCTGTCGACCTCCTGCCCCAGCGGGCGCTGGCAGGTGACTCACAGCGTGGAAGGCCGCCTCAAGGGTGGCGAACTGGATCCCCAAAGTCTGGTCGAACGGGCCAGCTTTTCCAATCCCAGCATCCAGGGATAGAGGTTGAAGGCCGCTGGCCTTCTTCGAAGTCCTGACGAAAGCAAAAAGCCTGCCCCAATCCCAAATCGGGTTGAGACAGGCTTTTTGTTTGGGACCGGCCCCCTAGCGCAGCAAAGCGGCCCCGAGAAAGAGTCCCGCCGAAGCGGCGACCATGTTACCCAGACACGGATCAATGCTGCGCAGGAACATGCCGCCGAAGAGCGCCACTGCACCCGCACCCATCATCACATCGTTCAGGTCATCGTGGCGAATCCCGAGCTGATCGCGCTGAACAGGCTTCTGCTCGACCCTCACGGGCAACTTTCGGGGAAGGCAATTCGAAGTGGGAAAACTGCTGATTTTCATGGCTGGCTCCTTGGTTTAGTCGACCAAGACAAAATAACCGGGCCACCTGTCAGAAACGTCCAGCCAGCGTGAAAACCCCTTCTCGATTGTTACAGTCCCTCGAATATCTCTCCAGAGACCGCGCCACCTCACCGGGGACGGAAGGCCTTTACGAAGTCGGCGTCCGTCTCCAGGCGAGCGCCCTGGATTAAATCGATACAGTAGGGCACGGCCGGAAAAACTGCCTGCAGGCACTCAGCGATCGCGGCCGGTTTGCCGGGCAGGTTGATAATCAGACTGCGACCCCGAACTCCCGCAGTCTGCCTGGAAAGAATGGCGGTGGGTACGGATTTTAGTGAGACCTGGCGCATCAGTTCACCGAATCCCGGGAGCATTTTGGAGCAGACCGCCTCCGTGGCTTCCGGAGTCACGTCCCGCAAGGCGGGTCCGGTTCCACCCGTGGTCACCACCAGGCAGCAATCTTGCTGGTCACAAAGTTCCTTGAGGGCATGCTCAATCAGCCCTTGCTCATCGGGAATCAACCGGTAGTGTTCCAACCAGGGCACTTTCAGAGCCAGTTTGAGCCAATCTCGAATGGCCGGACCCGAACGGTCCTGATAGGTGCCCTGAGAAGCACGATCGGAAACGGTCAGAATACCGATGTGAACGGGCACCATCTCAGTTGAAAAAGCAGTAGAGCGCGATCAGAGCCGGCACGGCCTGCACCAAGAACAAGCGAAAGCCGACGGTTGCACCCCCGAAGGCGCCTGCCACAGTTACGCAGCCCAAGAAAAACAGCTGAATCTGCCGTCCCATCACCGGGTCAGGATGAAGCATTCCCCAGAGCAATCCGACAGCCAAAAAGCCATTGTACAGACCCTGGTTGGCCGCCAGCGCCTGGCTTGCCTGAGCTTTCTCAAGGCTCTGGCGGAAGACTTTCAGTCCCCTGGGTTTGGTCCAGAGAAACATCTCCAAATAGAGGAAATAGATGTGCTCCAGAACCACCAGTGAAACCCAAAAGAACTTCAACATGAAACCAATCCTTTTCTTATCATTTTAACCATACTTCGTGCTGCCAGAAAAAAAGGCCCTGCCCGCTGGGGCTGGGGCCTTTTCTTTCCCCGCAGGCGCCTTTAGCAAACGGCGGGGGTCGAGCTGTAGGACAGGCTGGACTTCTCTACTCTGAATGTGTCGTGGCTGTTTTTCAAGTAGCGGGTGCAGTTGCGCAGCTCGTGACCGTAGACGTGGATCGTGATAGCGGTGGTCCGGAATGGATTATGAATCTTGTGGTGCTCAAAGGGTGGGATCAGGCAACCCACCGAGCCACGGCCCACCTCCACATACTCTTCCTGCTTGAAGCGAACGTGTTCGGGGTCGCTGCCGTCGAGCATACGGTAGCTGGTAATGGCCAGCTGTCCTTCCACACAGCTTTCAACACACCAGACGCCGCCGTGATCGTGAACCGGAGTCCCCTGTCCTGGGGACCACACCATAACCACCACACAGAAACCATCTTCGGATTCCTTATGAACCAGATGTCGGGCATAGCAGGGGTGACTGGTCTGGCGCAGGCGCTCGGGCAGCGAAATGTCGTTCTTTGAATAGTGCTTCAGAATGTCTGCGGCCCGCTCGCAGGCAGCTTTACTACAGGGGGGAGCGGGATGAAGCGCCCCCCTGAGGTCGTCCATCAGCTGGGAAAGCGTTAACATCGAACATCTCCTCGAGAAATCCCGCCGCAAAGTCCAGGGGGGAGGCTGGGAGCGATCGGCAATCATTCGAGTCGGCTCCTAGAATTTTTTTCGTCAGCAGCAGGCGCCAATCCTGTCAACCATGGGGTTTGGACACCGTCAAGGAACTGGCGTCACCACAGCTTCAGGTTCCGGTTCGGGCTCCACGGTTTCAGGTAACGGGGTGGAGCTCTCCTCCGGCAAGGGCGTCTGGCTGGGAGGGGTCAGGGGCAGCTCCTCAGGCGCGGGCGTCTCCTCTACCTGGGGGGAAGGCGTGGGAGTGGCCTTGAGATGGAGCGGGCAGGGATCCTTGGGAGCGGGGCCCGAGAAGACTTGAAGGTCTCGCGTCTTCGGGCAGCTACCGGTGGCCAGGAAACCGCTCTCGCGGCAAATCTTGACGGTCTGCACACGGGTGGACTCAAAACTGAAACGAGGCTGGGAAATCCCTCGCTCGACCACCCGACCCATCACCCGCCGCCAGAGCGTGGCCGGCAGGCCGCCACCATAGACATCATACATGGGCGAATGATCGTCGTTGCCCACCCAGACCGCCAGCGTGTACTCAGGAGTAAAGCCAACGAACCAGGCATCTCGCGAGTCATCGGTGGTGCCGGTTTTGCCCGCCACATCCACGCCCTCGATATAGGCGGCTGTGCCAGTGCCATAAAGCACCACCCCCATCATCATCTCGATCATTTGAGAAGCCACATCCGCAGCCAGCATCCGTTTGCCTGGATGATTGCGGTTGTCGGTCAGAACTTCGCCATCGTGGTCAACCACCTGGGTGACGGATAGGGGAACGTGATACACACCACCATTGGCAAGAGTGGAGTAAGCGCTGGCCATCGAAATCGGGGCCACCTCGCAGGCCCCCAGGGCCAGGGTCAGATTGGGCTGCAGGTCCTCGTGCACACCCAGGGCGTGGGCCACCTCGACCACTCGATCGGCTCCGACCATATTGATGAGGAAGGCGGCCACCGCGTTGCGGGACTCCTGGAGCGCCTGGCGCAAGGGAATGCGGCCCTTGAACTTGCCGTCGCTATTCTTGGGGGACCAACCGCCATAATCCACGGGATTATCCTCCACGATGCTTTCGGGGGTCATCCCCTGCAGCAAAGCGGCCGTATAGACAAAAGGCTTGAAACTGCTGCCCGGCTGGCGCTGGGCCTGCCAGGCTCTGTTAAACTGGTTGTTCTGCGACCAGCGCCTGCCGCCCACCATCGCCCGAACGTAGCCGGTGGAGTTCTCAATCAAGACCAGCGCGGCCGAGTGAGCATTCAGATTCGGCCCCAACTCGTCCATCGTAGCAGCGAGTTCTTCCTCGGCCACCCGCTGCAACTCGATATCCAGGGTGGTGCGCACCTGCAAGCCGGCCCGATACAGCATGTCCTCAGGGTAGCGGTCGGAAAGCTCGGCGATCACGTAAGTGGTGAAATAAGGATACTTGAGCAGTTGATCCGAGCCCGAGCTGGTCAGGGCGTTGCCGCCAAACTTGAAACCCTCCCCCTCGCGAATCGCTTGCTGATACTGCTTTTCATCGATGATTTGGGTCTGCTTCATCCGGCCCAGCACGATTTTCATACGCTTGACCGCCCCCTCCGGGTTGACCAGCGGTGAAAGGGTGGAGGGCGCCTGAACCAGACCGGCGATCAGGGCCGCCTGGGCGATACTGAGCTGACCGGTCGGTTTGCCGAAGTAGAGACTGCTGGCGGCAGCCACACCATAGGCCCCACTGCCGAAGTAAACATTGTTGAGGTAATACTCTAGAATCTTCTCTTTGGAGAATTTCTTCTCGATGCGCTGGGCCAGCACAATCTCTCGAATCTTGCGGGCGATGGTCTGATCCTGAGTGAGGAACCGATTGCGGGCCAGCTGCATGGTCAGAGTGCTGGCGCCCTGATCGATACCGTGAAAGAGCACATTGGCCACGGCCGCGCGGGCCACCCCCACCCAGTCCACGCCGTGATGCTGCATGAAGCGGGAGTCTTCGACCGCCAGCAGGGCCTTGGGTAAATAAGGAGACATACGATCCAGAGGGACGGTCGTGCGATTCTCCACAAACAGGGTGGCAACCACCTGACCATCTTTGGAAAAGATGCGAGTCGTTTGGGGTGCCTCATAACTGGCCAGACCCTCGACGTCAGGCAGGTCTTTGCATAACTCAGTGACCACAGCATAACCGGCCCCGACGCCCACAGGAACCAGCACCAGGCTGGCGGCGGCGGCCAGTTTCACGAAGCGAACAAACCAGCGTCTGGCCCTGGAAGGCTTGGGCGGACGCGCTTTCTTGGCCATGTTTGCTCTCCCTTACAGGCGATGCATGGCCAGGAACACGTCTTCGCGCTGGATTCGCACCTGCAATTGCTGCGGCGCCAGCTGCGCCGTTAACTGACGTCGTGCTTCCAGCAGATCGACCCGACCACCGGCCCGAGCTTCAGCCCACATAAGGACAGCAAAACACCCGGACTGACTGACGGGTTCCCAGGCAGTCAACTCGAGGCCCAGGTTGCGCAATTGCGACTGCAATTGAGCGGCCACTTCCTTGTAATCGAAAGCGCCCGTGCACATGCCGGCCAACTGGAAGACGGAGATGATATAACCGGGCTGAGTGGCGATCATCGCTTGAGCTTCACCACCGTAACACCCCATCCTCCCTCGTAGACCTCACCCAGGTTCTGCTCCTGCACCAACGGATGATTTTTCAAAAACTGAGTCACGCCTTTGCGCAGGGCTCCGGTGCCCTTACCGTGGATCACTTCGACCTTCTCCGATTTGGCCAGGGCCGCCTGATCGAGGGCCTTGCCCAGCTCAAAGACGGCCTCGTCCACCGTCATCCCGCGCAAATCCACGCGAGCCGAAAGCGGTCCCAGAGGCAGATCAGGCAGGCTGATCGCTCCTCCCGTGGGAGGCCCCGCCAGAACTTCCAAATCTTCCAGACTGAGAGACAGCCGCACCATTCCCAGCTTGACTTCGGCCTTATTGCCCCGCACCTGGAGAACCTCTCCCTCCTGACCGTATCGGCGAGAATAGACGCGTTGGCCAACCGCGACCTCTGGCAAGGGAGCGGCCGGAACCGGCTCCGAGCGCATCTCCTGCAACTGCTGAGCCATCTGATTCAGGTCGGCTTCCATGGTGCGGGCCACCACCCGAGCCTGCGAATCGATTTCATCGTGACGCTCGGGAGCCAGCGGAGCCTCACTGACCGCCTCGCGCAGCTCTTCTTCCTCGTCGTCCTCGTCGGGACGAGTCAAGCGTTCCAGTTCGGCCTCGCTCAGCTCCTCAAAAGAACGCGGAGGTTCGGCGGCCTCTCCGTGGTCGCGCAAATCGGCCAGATACCGTTGGGCCTCACCCAAAGCCTGTTCTTTTTGACGTTCCAGCTCCGCAATTTTGGAGCGAAAGCCGCGCAGCAACCCGTGGGACTTTTCGCGAGCCTGACGGAGCACGTCCTCAGCCTGAGCGGCCGCTTCATCCAGGCGATGCTGGCGCTCGCGCTTCAAGTCCTCCAGCTGGGCGGCCAATTCCCGGCGGTCCTGCTCCATCTGAGCCAGACTGCGTGAGAGTTGGGCCTCCCGCTGACGCAGAGACTGGCGCTCGTTTTCCAGGTCGTCCAGCAACACTTCTACGCCCACATGCTCTTTGCCCAAAATCTCGCGAGCCCGTCGCAGAAGCGGGTCAGGCAGACCCAAACCGGAGGCGATCAGCAGGGCATTGGAGCGACCAGGCACCCCCACCGTCAAACGGTAGGTGGGCGAGAGAGTGGCCGCATCAAACTCGACCGCAGCGTTTTCAAAGCCAGGGGATTTGCTGGCATAGATCTTCAGATCAGACAGGTGAGTGGTCACCATGGTCAACGCTCCCGCTGCGTTCAGGTGCTCCAGCAGGGAGACTCCCAGTGCCGCTCCCTCGCTAGGGTCGGTACCGGCCCCCAACTCGTCCAGCAGCACCAGCGAGCCCGGACCAGCCTTAGGTAGGATCCGTAGAATCTGAGTCAGGTGGGCGGAAAAAGTCGACAACGACTGAGAGATGCTCTGCTCGTCACCAATGTCGGCCCAGATTTCGCTCAGGAAAGGGAGTTGACTATCCGGCTCAGCCGGGATGGGAAGACCGCTCATGGCCATAGCAGCCAACATGCCCACCGTCTTGAGAGCGACCGTTTTGCCGCCGGTATTGGGCCCGGTCACCACCACCGTGGTGAAGTCCTTGCCCATTTCCAGGGTGATGGGGACGGCCTTGACTCCCTGGGCCACCAGCAGCGGGTGACGGGCGCTGACCAGACGCAGCTGGCCGCCTTCTCTCACCTCCGGCAGGCTGCCGTCCACTTTCTTCGCGTAGCTGGCCTGGGCAAAGGTGGCGTCCACAATGGCCACCTCCTCGCAAGCGGCCACCAGCGGCGTCTCGTCCTGAGCGACCCAGCCACTCAGGGCGCGCAGCACTGCTTCAACCTCGTGCTCTTCGGCACTGAGCAAGGAGCGCAACTGGTTACTCAAGGGCAGGACCGAGAGCGGCTCCATAAAGACGGTTGCGCCAGAGCCCGATTGGTCGATCACCAGTCCCGGGAAACGCCCCTTGTGCTCGGATTTGACGGGAATAACCTGGCGACCCTGACGCTGAGTGACGATAGGCTCCTGGACCATTTTCAGAATATCCGGGTCCCGCAGCAGATGCTGCAGGTTGCGTTGCAAGGAAGCGTCGACACTGCGAATCTCAGCCCGAATGTTGCGTAGCGAGGTGCTGGCCGCATCCAGGACCCGGCCGTCCGGGCTCAAACAGCGAGCGATTTCGCTCTCCAACCGTGGAAAATTGGGCATCCAGCGAGCTCGGTCGGCCAATCGGGGCGCACGCGGCGAGCGCTCCTCCAGATAGCGGCCCAACTTGCGTGAGGCCATGGCGATCTCGCGGATCCCCAGTAAGCGCTGGGGATCAAGGATGCCTCCCCGCCCGGCCAGGCGGATTTCATTGCGCCGGTCCTCCAGTCCAACCAGCGGGGGCACAAAACCCAGGTCCAAAAGCAGCAGGGCCTCCCCTACCTCGGCCTGCCGATCCTTCAGCTCTTCCAGCGATTCGGCAGGCCGTAGACCCTCCACGATCTCCCTGGCCAGTGGACCGTGAGTAAGCCCGGCCACCTGACCGAGCACCGGCACCAGCTCAAGGATGCGGAGTGAATGCTCATCCATCGCTTTCTCCAAATAGGGCCGAAAGGAAGGGCTTGGGATGGAAGACCTGCAGGTCCTCAATTTTCTCACCCAGACCGATGTATTTCACCGGGATCTGGAATTCCTGAGCAATCGCCACCACAATACCGCCTTTAGCGGTTCCGTCCAGCTTGGCCAGCACCAGTCCGGTCAGATTGGCCACATCATTGAAGGTGCGGGCCTGATTGACGGCGTTCTGACCGGTGGTGGCATCCAACACCAGCAGCGTCTCGTGCGGGGCATCCGGAATTTCACGAGTGAGCACCCGGCGAATCTTGCGCAACTCCTCCATCAGATTGAGCTTGGAGTGCAGCCGGCCGGCTGTATCCACGATCAGCACGTCCGCTTTACGAGCCTTCGCGGCATTGACAGCGTCAAAGACCACCGCGGCGGGATCGGAGCCCTCGCTCTGGTGAATGACGTCCACCCCCAGTCGATTCCCCCAAACCAGCAACTGGTCGATGGCGGCGGCGCGAAAGGTGTCGGCGGCGGCCAGGATCACTTTGTGGCCCTGGGTCTTGAGGCGGTGGGTCAACTTGGCGGTGGAGGTGGTCTTTCCGGTGCCATTGACACCCACCATTAGGATCACGTTCAGGCGGCCCGGCTCCACATTGAGAGGCTCGACCGGCTCAGCGGGCACATCGGCGCCATCGTAATTGAGCACCTTGCTGAGAATCGTGCGCATTTCCTCGAGCAGGGGCTCGGCCGTGGTCAGCTTCTTTTCTTTGACCACATTGCGCAGTTCTTCGATAATCTTCTCGGTGGCGGCAGCGCCCACATCGGACATAATCAGGATGTCTTCCAGCTCCTGCCACAAGGCCTCGTCCACCTTGCCGTGCAGGCGGAAGAGGGAAGCGACCTGATTGACCAGACCCTTGCGGGTCGCGTCCAGTCCCTTGGCCACGGCTTCAAACCATGGGTCAACCGGGGTCAGGGCCAGCTTCTTGGTGGCCTCCCAGGCTCCGCGCAGAAAGCCCTTCTTGAGCTTGGGCTCATCCGCGCCGGCTTCGCCCTCTTCTACGGACGGAACAGCCGTCTGTTCCTCGGCCGAAGGAACCGCCATGTCAGCCTCAGTCGAAGCGCCTTTTTTGCCAAATAGTTTTTTAAGCATCGTATGTCCATTCGTTCGCGGGGAGTCGCAGGGGGTTGCGCGAAAACCCTACCATGTTCCTCGTTTCTCAGCCCTCCGTCAAGCCCCGGGGGAGTATTTTGCTGGCTCACGGTTCGGGAGCCCCGATGGATACGCCCTTTATGAATAAGGCCAGCCTGGCCTTGAATCAAGCCGGCCTGGTCGTCTATCGCTACGAGTTCGCCTACATGGCAGCTCGCCGCAATGGAGGCAAGCATGGGCCTCCCAGCCGCTTTGACAAATTGCGAGAAGAACTGGCTCAGATCTGGGAGGCCTGGGACGCTCCGGGGCCCCGTTACCTGGGAGGCAAATCGCTGGGGTCCAGAGTGAGCATCAGCCTGGCCAGCCAGCTCGGCGCAGCCGGAGTCATCGCCCTTGGATATCCGTTTCATCCGCCCGGCAAGCCCGAAAGCCTGCGCTTAACTCCTTTTGAAGACCTCACCTGTCCGGTGCTGATCCTTCAAGGCACTCGTGATCCCTTTGGGACATTCCAAGAAGTGCCCGAGTATGGGCTACCAAAGCTGGTGACGGTCACATGGATACAGGGAGGAACGCACGACTTGTCGGTGCGCAAATCGGATCCCGAGCCCTTCGCTCAGGTTCAGGACGCCGTCTGCAGCTGGCTCAATCGGTAAACACCTGAGTTACCCAGAAAGCCTTCTTCTGACGATAGACTCCTACGCCCAGCAGATGGAATTCAGGATTCACGAGATTCTCGCGGTGCTCCGGGTCGACCAACCATTGGTCGAGGGCCAACCCCGGGATTTTCTCGACCGGGTAGCCATTGCTCCAGTAGATATTCTCACCGCAGGTGTTGCCCGGTCCACCCACCTCGCGCACTCGATCGGCTGGAGTCAACCGTCTCTCGACCGGACTCTCGTGAGAGAAGAAATCGTACTTGCACATGTCCTGACTATGATTGGCGGCCGCCTGCCCGAGAATCGCGTTCCAGGTGAGGGGGGCGACCGAGGCTTTCTGGCGTTCCTGATTGGTGCGCTCGAAAATCTTGCGGGCGATTGCATCACAGACTGTGTCCGGGCGCCCGGGCGACACCAGAACCAGCCAATGAAGGCTCAATATCAAGGCAAATCGCATGCCAGGACATTCCGACAAGGCACGGAATCCCCCTCCCCTTATGTCGATGTTTGTTGTCTACGCAACCCCATTCTTCACGCAGAATACGATGGGACTGGTGGAGGCTTTCACTCAGCTGGAGGGCATTCGCCTGGGGGTCATCAGCCAGGAACCTCAAGAGGTGTTACCCATCGAACTACGCAGCCGCTTCGCCGGTCACTGGAGGGTGCACGACGCTCTCAATCTAGACCAACTGACCTGGGCCGCCAACGAACTGGCTCGACGCCACGGTCCCATCCAGCGACTGATCGCCGCCAATGAACAAATTCAGTATCCTTTGGCTCAGGTGCGAGATCGCCTGGAAATTCCGGGGATGAGTGCCGAGACGGTGCTGAACTTCCGCGATAAGGGTCGAATGAAGGACCTGTTTCAGCAACACGGCATCCCCTGTGCTCGCCACTGTCGAGCCGTATCAGCCGATGACGCCTGGGCCTTCGTCCAGGAAGTCGGTTTCCCAATCTGCGTCAAACCGGTGGACGGAGCCGCCGCACAGTCCACTTATCGCGTAGAAAGCTCTCGATCCTTGCGAGAGTTATTAAACTCTCGGCCGGCTACTGAATATGCTCCGCTGCAATTAGAAGAGTTTTTGGTGGGCCAGGAGCACTCTTTTGAGTCGGTGACCCTGGGAGGAGTGTCGGTCTGGCACTCCTGGACTCGTTATCAGCCCACGCCTCTGGATGTGATGCGCAACCCCTGGATCCAGTGGCGCATCGTTCTGCCCAGAGAAACCGACGACCCGGGCTTCGACGAAATCCGCGAGCACGGTCCGAATGCGCTCAAGGCCTTAGGAATGGGCACCGGACTCTCCCACATGGAATGGTTCCGCCGCAGTGATGGGCGAATTGCGATTGGCGAAGTCGGCGCCCGGCCCCCTGGTGCTCAAATCACCACCATGATGGATCGCGCTCACGATTTCCATTCCGAGGGTGCCTGGGCTAAACTGATGGTCTTCGGTGAATTCGACCCGCCCAAAGAGCGAAAATATGCGGTCGGCAACGCCTTTCTGCGTGGCCTCGGGGGTGGGCGAGTGAAGGGGGTCGTGGGGCTAGAAAAAGTCTTCGACGAACTCGGTGAATTCATTACCGATTATCGCATCCCGCAGCTCGGACAACCGGCCGCCATCACTTACGAGGGTGAAGGGTTCATCATCGTCCGTCACCCCGAAACCAAAGTCGTGGACGAAATGCTCCAGTTCATCATCAATACGGTTCGAGTGGAACTGGTATAGCCGCACCAGGAACAGTTGACATTCAGCAAGTCTTTGGCGTCATGTGCGAGCAGCGAAGGGGCGTAACGTGCCAGGGAGGCTTAGTCATAACGATCGAACAAGGACAGCAGTGGATCGGGTGGCGCCAGGATGCCCTTTTCTAACTGGACCGTGGTGCCACCAGGTTGGGATGCCAGCCAGATTCTGTCCACCAGCTCCAGCATCAGCGAATACCCCATTCCCAGCGAGACTTTAGTCGAGAAGCCAGGCTGTAATATGGAGGCGGGCAAATCTTCGGCCCGGATCCCCGGTCCCTGATCGCTGACTTCGACCTGCAACCGGTCCCGAGTCTTGCGAACCCTTGCCCGGCCGACCTCTGCGTGCTTGATGGCGTTGCCGGCGGCTTCGCCGACCGCCACCACCAGGTCACCCACGCGCTCCTCGGCCATTCCCTCGGCGCTGGCCACTCGATAGACGGCCTGACGTAACTCCGAGAAAGAGTCTCTCTGGGACAGGTCCAACTCCAGCAGCAACTGGCCCTGCCGGGGCACCTCGCCCTCCTCCACCAGGTGAAACTTGCCCCGAGTCACGGTATTGAGGAGCTGACAGCAGAAGCGCTTCTTGTCTACCTCCAGGGCCAGCAACTGCTCTTCCAGTTGTTTGCGCTTGCTGATGTCCCGCACCATGCCCAGCACCCCGGAACGCTGCCCCTTTTCATCCAGCAACGGGGTGACGGTGGCCATAACCCAGCATTCACTTCCATCGCGACGAAGCATGCATAGATCGACCGGCCCGGGCGAACGCCAGGTCATGGCCGCCAGCCGCCGGTCTTGAGCCCGGACGAAGCGAAAAATCGATCTTCCCATCAGCTCGAAGTTGCTGCGGCCCAGCATCTCGGATAGCCTGTGATTGGCAAAGGTGAGACGCGAATGCTCGTCCACCATATAGATTCCCTCGCTGGAGGTTTCCACGATCTGCTGATAGCGTTGTTGGCCCAGCCGCTCCCGACGACGATTGGCGGCCTGTCGAAGTTCCCTCTGCAACGCCGGAATGAGCCGTCCGGTGTTTTCCTTGAGGATGAAATCATGGGCGCCGGCCTTCATAAACTCGGCTGCCCGCTCTTCACCCACGGTGCCTGAAACCACCAGAAAAGGAATGTCCAGCCCGGTCTCCCTGTAAATAGCCAATGCGTCCAGGCCAGAGAAATTCGGCAATCGATTGTCAGCGATGATCGCATCCCACGGCTCACGGAGTGCCACTCGCATGGACTCAGCCGTTTCGACACGCAACGTCTTCAAATCGAAACCGCCGATACGCAACTGATCGGTCAGAAGCCATGCGTGGTCAGGATCATCTTCCACTAATAAAAGCCGAACGCGGGTCCTGCTACTGGGTTGTGGAGGCAAAGTTAACTCCTCTCCTTTTCCGGCTTGTCGGCCGAAGCCAGCCAGACTTGACCGATTCTTGAGAAAATCGAATTCAGCCGGTCGACCGAGCCTTCTGCCGGTCCTGGGATGACGGATTGGCGCACGCTTTCTTATTTTAGTTTGAACGTACTGGCCTGCTACAGACAGGAATACTGTATTGAGACTTTGCCGGGGGGGTTGACGAAAATTCCTGCTTGCTCTACCCTCGAAGACCGACCCTTAAAGGTTGAATGACACGACGAGGAGGATTCCAATATGCGAAAGTATTCGATGCTTGTAGATATTGAAGTCGACTTCTCCTCGGTAGGCTCGCCGAATCGACCGGCCCTCGGTTTTCTGACTCACCAGTCCTAGCGCCCCCGCCTACCCTCTTCCGTTTCCCCTTTTGCGTTTTCTCACGGAGGTTATCGTGTCCACCAGTTTATCGAATTCTTTTCAACTCTTAAGGCGCCGTCCGGCATTTGCCCGTGTGTTCTGGGCTGACGCGCTGGCTCAAATGGGTCACAACATGCTGGTGGTGGCCTTTCCAACCCTTATTTTAGAAGTGACCCACGACATCAGTCTGACAGGCCTTTCCTTTACCGGAGATATTCTGGCCTACGGTCTGCTCAGTCCCCTGGCCGGCTATCTGGCTGACCGCTGGGAGCAAAAGCGCCTGATGCTGGCCTCCAACCTGGCCCGCTTCTTGCTGCTGTGGCTGCTGCTGTGGACTCTGGCCCACGGATACCCCGCCTGGTTCTACCTGCTGATCTCCATGGCTCTGGGTGGCTCGGCAGCGCTTTTCAGCCCCGCCCGGGCGGCCTTCTTGCGCAGGCTGCTATCGGGAGAAGAACTCCTGGAAGCGGTTGCCTTGGAAGGAACCAGTGGCTTCTTACTCAGACTGATCTCGCCGGCTCTAATGGGCATCATCCTGGTGGTCAGCGATGCCCGCGCCGGTGTGGCCGCCGACGCCATCCTCTACCTGGTCTCCACTCTGGTGATCTGGCCGGCCTGGGTGACCGGGCCGCGGGTGGCAGCCACGGAGGCCGCTCAGGCTGAGGGAGGCTGGCGCGAGGGCTGGAAGTTGCTGCTGGCCAGTGGGGAGCTGCGGGGGCTGTTGTGGATCGATCTGCTGATCTCTTTCTTAGGGATGGCCACCTGGTCAACCGCGGTGGCTTACCTGGAGCAAGTGCTGCACGTGCGGGCGGCCAACAACGGCTGGTTGCAAGCCTCCATGGGCATCACCGGCGCGCTGGGAACTCGTTGGGTCATGCGCCTTCCCCAGAGCGCCGGCTTGCGCTGGCTGATGCTGGGACTGATCTGCACCAGTTATATGAGTCTGGGACATTGCGATAGTCTGGCCAAGCTGGTGCTGGCCTGGTCGATCCGCGGCCTGGGAGTGGGCGGGCTGGTTGTCCTGATCTCCCAGCAGCTGGCGCGAGAAGTTCCCTCCCACTTGATGGGGCGAGTGCAGGCGGCGTGGGAACAGTCGGTGCTGATTGCCTGTTTTTTGGGCACCATCATCACCCCCTGGATGATTTCCCATGGCGGCCCCCTGCTGGCTTTCCGCATCTACGGCTGGGCCTTTTTGGGCCTGACCCTGCTGGGTAGATTTCTGTCCATCCGGCGATTCTGAACCCTCAGGAAGGCCATCGGCGTGACGCCGATGGCCTTCCGCCTGAAGGGAGACATTGATTTACAAAATCCGGGTCCAGGTCAGGTTTCACGCACTGGCGAAGGTCGTTGCTTCGCTCCCTATTTCTGACGCGCGACGGTCTGCCCGGGAGTCTGAAAGAAGAAACCGCCAAACATCATGCCGGCGGCGGATAAACCCTGAGTTGTAGCCATACTTGCCTCCATTTACTGTCAGTATAAAGCGGGCAAACCGGCCTTTTCAGGGGTGGGCATAACAAAAAGGCCCGGTATCTCGATACCGGGCCTTTGCAGAGCCTACCGTGGGGGGAAGCGATCAGTAGCGGCGCCCACCGTAGAAGCTGGGAATGGCGATCGGGCCGGAAAACAAGGCCGAACTGGCGGTCAGGGAGACGACCCCGCCGCTGTATTGAGCGGGCGCGAAACTCTGGTTGAGAAATCCGCCCAATGAGGTTTCCAGGGAACCAAAACCCTGCATTGCGCCAGCGAATTGTTGCTGCATAGCCGCGCTGGTAGCCTGAAACTGCGATAGAGCCTGGGTTTCATAGGCCGCGAAAGCGGCTTGCTGGGCAGCCTGCTGGGCGGCCGCCTGCTGTTCCGCCTGAGCCTGGGCCGCCTGTTGCTGGGGAGTGAGCTGAGGCCCCTGAAGCTGGGACTGAAGACCCGCGATCTGGGCGTTCAGGCGTTGAATGAGCTGAGCCTGCTGCATCTGGAAAATCATCATCTGCTGGTCCAGCGCCTGCTGCTGAAAATTGGTGATCGGGCCCGGGGTGGGAGCCGGGTTGTGGTTGCCCGGCTTATGTCCGTGATGGGGCCTGGCGTGATGCCCGTGGGCTTTGTGATGATCAGCAACCTTGCTCATTTGACTCACCTCTTTCGCAACTGCTTATGAAATGAGTCTAGGATTTATCCCACAAGGCCGGATAAATTCGGGCCGGCGGGTATGAACGAGCCGTTAACCTCAGGGCACAAGGGTTAACAAGTTTGTTGCCAGATTATGAACCCTCAGCCAAGATCGAAAACTTTGCCTGGATTGAGGAGACCCTGCGGATCCAGTGCCTTCTTGACGGCTCGCATGGCAGCGACCTCAGCCGTTCCGCGCGAGAAGCGAAGGGCAGACTTTTTGAGCAGGCCGATGCCGTGCTCGGCGCTCACGCTGCCACCCACCTTGTGCAAGAGCTCGTACAGCTGCATATCGGCCACGTGACAACCATCCCAGAACTCTTCCGGGTCGGTGGCGGATGGCTTCATCACGTTCACGTGCAGATTTCCATCACCCAGGTGGCCAAAAAGATAGAGCTCACCAGGGAAAGCCGGAGCCACCTCTTTCTCCAGGACATGCACGAACTCAGCCAATCGTCCCACCTCAACCGAGATGTCATTCTTATGCATCAGCCCCAGACGGCCCAATGACTCTGTGATGTTATCGCGGTAAGCCCAGAGCCGGCTCATATCGCCCGAGGACTTGGCCACCAGGCCGTCGCGCACCAGTTTCTGGTTCAGCACGTCCTCCAACCAGCGATCCAGATCGCCGTCCAGCCGGCCTTCCACCTCGATCAAGACAGCCGCGGGCGGCAATTCTCCGCCTCCAAAGGGGGAAGGCACACCTCCCACTTTCATAACTGCCTCCAGACAGTTGCGGCCCATAAACTCGAAGGCCTGCAGCTGAAACCGCCCCTGGATGCGAGCGTGTCTGAGCAGTTCCAGACCGGTTTCCATGCCGTCCACTGCCAGGAACAAGACCTGGCGATCGGTTGGCAGCAGAGTCAGGCGCAAGGTCGCCTGGGTGATCACGCCCAGGATGCCTTCACTACCGATCATCAACTGGCGCAGGTCGGGCCCGACATTGTCCTTCTGCACAGCATTGCCCAGGTTGAGTAAAGTTCCATTCATCAGGGCCACCTGCAGGCCGGTCACCCAATGACGGGCGTGTCCGTAACGCAACACGCGAATTCCACCCGCATTGGTGGCCAGGTTACCACCGACCTGACAGCTGCCCTTGGAAGCCAGATCCACAGGCCAGGTCAGGCCCAGATGCTCTGCATGCACGTGGGTCTCGTGATTGGTAATTCCAGAACCCACCGTCAGAGTCAAGCCAAAAGGGTCGACCTCGCCCAGATGACGCAGGC
This sequence comes from bacterium, assembly GCA_018266105.1. GTDB lineage: Bacteria > Vulcanimicrobiota > Xenobia > Xenobiales > JADMJV01 > JADMJV01. Next base: position 74,626 of record JAFEBA010000072.1, read on the forward strand.
GCTCCAGGCTGAGAACCAGTTCACCTTCGGCCGCAACCGCGCCGGCCGAGAGGCCGGTGCGACCGCCCGAAGGCACGACCGCGATACCGTGCTCGCTACAAAAGCTGAGAACCTCGCAAACCTCGTCAGCATGCCTGGGGAAAACCACCGCTGACGGTCGGGGTACATAAACCCGCGTCCAGTCGCGCCCGTAGGTCTGCAGGTCTTGCGGTTGGCGACTGAGCGGCACGCGCTGGCTTAGTTCGTCAATCCATTGGGTCTTCATGTCGTCCTCCAGGCTTGCAGGGGAAGGCTGGCGTGTGCGTCCAGCCCGGTCGTAGCAATGACTCCCAAGCGGGCCATCTGGTAACCCGCCATGGCGATCATCGCCCCATTGTCGGTACAATATTCAAAGGAAGGAACAAAGAAGGACAACCCTCGTTGCCTGCAGTCCCGTCCCAGAGCCGTGCGCAACGGTTGGTTGGCGGCCACCCCACCGGCCAGACTGATCCGTTGCACCCCAAATTCTTCGGCCGCAGCCAGCGTCTTCTCCACCAGCACATCGATTACCGCCTGCTGAAAGGAAGCGCAGAGGTCGGCCGGCGTATGTTGATCGCGAGCCCTGTGCACGGCTGTTTTCAGGCCGGAAAACGAAAACGCGTATCCCTGACCGCGCATCGGGCGGGGCAGAGCGATCGCCTCCGGGTTGCCCTGGGCCGCCAGCTTTTGGACTCGCGGGCCTCCAGGATAACCCAGGCTCAGCATCTTGGCCACCTTATCGAAAGCTTCCCCGGCCGCGTCGTCGCGAGTTTTTCCGAGCAGGCGCAGACTGTCCCAGCTCTCCACCAGCACCAGACAGGTATGGCCACCCGAAACCAGCAGGCTGATCCATGGTGGCTCCAGCTCGGGATGCTCGAGCAAGGGACTGAAAAGATGTCCCTCCAGATGGTTGACCGGCAGCAGCGGCTTCTCCAGTCGAAGAGCCAAAGTTTTGGCCACGGTCACCCCTACCAGCACCGCCCCAATCAGGCCGGGACCGTGGGTTACGGCCACCGCATCCAGGTCCTCAAGCTTGACCTCGGCGGCCTGCAAGGCCTCTTCCAGCAGCGGGTGGATCACCTCAAAGTGGCGTCGGCAGGCAATCTCGGGTACCACTCCTCCGTAGCGCGCATGCAGTTCCTCTTGAGAGGCAATGCGGTTGCAAAGCACCTCACGCCCGTTGCGCAGCAGGGCCACCGAGGTCTCATCGCAACTGGTCTCCAAAGCCAGTACCAGCGCGGGCTGGAAGGGCTCGCGCCGCTGGTAATTACTCATCTCGATCCCTTCGTGTGTCCAAGCAGCGGAGCCTTTCCCGATAGCTTTCTGAATGCAGGTTTCCGGCCCACATAATCCATGCGTCCACGCTACCTTCGTAATATTTCGGGCGGATGCCAACCCGAGCGAAACCAAACTGCTTGTACATTTGCTGTGCAGCTGCATTGTCGGCTCGCACTTCCAATGTCATCCACAGGGCTCCGTGCTCGGCCGCTCGGCGAACCATCGCGAGCATCAGGCGTTTCCCCAATTGGCGACCGCGGTGTCCAGCATGGATGGCGATGCTGGTCACGTGAGCTTCATCCTGAACCAGCCAGAATCCACAGTATCCAACCAGCTGTCCGTGCTCGGCTCGCATGACCAGGTAGTGCGCGGTGGGATTCTGAGTGAGCTCGGTGTTGAAGGCTTCTTCCTGCCAGCCAGTGGAGAAGGTCGAGCGCTCCAGTTCGCGCACCTCGGGGATATCCGCCACCCCCATCGGTTGGACCGCAAAGTTCACCCGCGATGCACCTGCACATCGGCCGGCCGCACGTAGTCGGGGCGCAGCTGCCCCCAGCCGCTCTGAGCGCCCTGCTGCATCAGGGGCCAGGCCACACGCCCGACCGATGAGGCCCGCACTCGCCACAGGTCAGGCGGCAAGACCCGCACCTGATCAGCCCGAGGGAAAGCCGCCTCACAGGCGCTGCCCAGAACCAGGCTGCCGGGTGGAATGGAGTTCAGAAACTCCTCAGGCGAAGTCAACCGGGCCGGTTCCAACGGAATGGGAAGGCCGCCCCGAACTCGGAATCGGCCGAAAATAATCTCACCTTTGCGTGCATCCAGGCCCGCCACCACTGAGTCGCCCTCAACCGCGTTGGCGGCCAGCGCCTCAAGCGTGTCCACCGGATAGAGAGGAAGGTTGCCGCACAATCCCAGAGTCTTGGCCACCAGCAGACCGGTGCGCACCCCTGTGAACGAGCCCGGACCGGAAGTCACGGCCACGGCCGTCACCTGAGCCAGCTTTAAGCCTGCTTGCTGGCAGAGCAATTCCAGTGCGGGAAAAATCTGCACCAGATGCTGGCGTGGCTGCCCGCCACTGCATTCGGCCAGCAATCGGTTGCCACGCCACAAAGCCAGAGAATAAGTTTCGCCCGTTGCGTCTAAGGAAAGCCAGGGATTCACGGTCGCCAGTCTTCCAGGCGGGCAGCCCAGCTCCCTCGCCCTTGCAGCTCCAAAATGCGCTCGTCTTCCGATGCACCATAGTTAAGGCTGATGTGCAGGCGGTCTTGGGGCAGTAAAGCCTCGGCCACACCCGGCCATTCCAAGACCACCACATCCTGAATGCCCAGCACCTCGGCCAGGCCGATTTCCTCGAGCTCATCCGCGCTGCGCAGGCGGTAAGCGTCCAGATGATGCAGGCGCAGTCGTCCCTCGTAGATCTGCCAGATCACAAAGGTAGGGCTGGAAACCTCATCTTCCGGCACTCCCAGGCCGGCCGCCAGTCCGCGCACAAAGGTGGTCTTGCCTCCCCCCAGAGGGGCCTCCAAGGTAATCACGTCGCCTGTGCGCAGCAATACGGCCAGCTCGCGGGCCAATTGCTCGGTGTGCTGGCTACCTGGACTGACCAGCCGCAAATTCGGCCTCCAACAACTCAACCAGTCCCGCCTGGCAGACAAAACCGGGAATCCCAGCCTGGCCAACATACTCCGCCAGAAATCGCCCAGAGTGCAATAACAAAGGGTCAGCCGTCTCCGGAAACTGGAAGCCCAGGGCCCGAACCTTCGAGCGTCGGGCTGACACGCACAGATGCATGAATCCGGTCAGCAACCAGCGCACTTCCTCGGCCGGCCGGGCCTCTTGAGGCCAGCGCAACAGCACCAGCTCGTTTCCCTCCACCAGCGCAAAGGGATAATCGGGATTGGCCCAATCACCCGTGCGCAAACGCCAAGGGCCTTCCACCGGAGCAGCCAGCGGAGCCCAGGTCACGCGGGCTTTGGCCGCCACCAGTCGGGTGGCCAGCTCCGGACTTTCTTCACAACAGAGAACTCTGGTGTTGAACCAGATACGGGCCGTCATTGGAAGGGCTTTTTGAAGGGTAATGGGGAACCCTCCCGCCGGAGGTGACTCGTGGAAGAGTTCAGTCAGAAAGCCAAGAAATCGTTCAAAATGGGTCTGGACTTCCTGCAGAAGAAAGCCAAGGAGTCGGTGGACCGGGCCAAGCTGCAGGGGCAGCTCGGCAAAGCCAAGGAAGACAAACACCAGGCCTTGATCACCCTGGCCGAACGCGTGTGTGTCATGTTCGACATGGACACCTTCTCCCCTGAGGAGCTCAAAGACTCGGTTGAAGCCGTACGCGAGTTTCAGCAGCAAATCTTGGCCCTGGAGAAGCAACTCCAGGAGATCGCCCACGACGATCAGCACCACGAAGAAGAGGAGGCCCACCCGTCTCCGGATGAACCGACTCAAGCCTGAGCAAATCCGCGTCGTCCTGGTGGAAACCCTGGGCGAAGCCAATATAGGAGCGGTTGCGCGTTCGCTAGCTTGCTTTGGCGTGAACGACTGGTGGCTGGTACGGCCACAGCGAAGGCCCTCCCAACAATCGGAGAATTGGGCAACCCACGCCCGCGAATGGCTGAATCAAGTCCAGTATGGCGAAACCCTGGCCGAAGCCCTTGTGAACATTGATCTATCAATTGCTTTGACAGGAAAGTCCGGAAAAAGACGACACCGACTGGTCACCCCCGCCCAACTGAACGAAGAGATCATCCCCCGCTTTCAGTTGGGTCGACTGGCCCTGGTTTTTGGAAACGAGGAAAGCGGCCTGGATAATGCAGATATTGCCATCTGCCACTGGCGCGTCAAAATCCCCACCGACGAGGTGCACAGTTCCCTCAACCTGGCCCACGCCGTGACCTTGATGCTTTACGAACTGGTGGGTCGCCATCAGCAAACCGACCTGGGCAGTAAACCGGTCAAATGGGCCGAACCCAAACTGCTTCAGGGAGCACTGGGCGAGATCTCACGCTACCTGTCGGAGCGCGGCTATCCCAGCCACGACGCCACGCTGGACGAGGAACTGCGAAAAATCAACGACATGCTCCACCGAGCCCGGCTGGAGGTCTTTGAAGTCAATTTCCTGCTGGGAATCATCCGCCACCTGCGCAACTTTGAAGCTGGCAAGGCCATCAAGTCGGGCGGGTGACCTCCAGCAATTGGATGCGCGAGCGGATGCTGGCGGCTTCCTGACTTCGCTTTTGAGCGTCGTAGGTTTTCCACAAAAGGTGCAGCACCGGCAGAACCGATGGATGCTCCTGGCCAAGCCGCTTCTCGTAGATGTCTAGAGCTCTCTTCAAAAGCGTTTCAGCCTGGGGCAACTGACCGTTAAGCAGGTACAGCTCGCCCAGTTCCTGCAAAATGGAAGCCGTGTCCGGATGGTGAGTCCCCAGCAGCTTCTCGCGCTGATCGAGCACGCGCTTGAGGCGAGGCTCGGCCTCCGCGAAGCGTTCCTGCGACTTGTAGAGTCCGGCCAGCAGCAACAAGAGTGCGGATAGAGCCGGGTGATCGGCGCGCAACGCCTTTTCGCGGATACCCAGGGCCTGCTTGAGCAAGGTCTCGGCCGCCTGATCATTGCGCTGATCGAGATGCAACTGGGCCATGGCCTGCAAACTGGCGGCCAGGTCGGGGTGCTCGCTGCCCATCCCTTTGCTGCGCAGCTCCATGGCCCGCTTGAGGTGCAGTTCCGCCGTGGCTCCGCGCCCCTGGCTGCGATGCAGCAAGCCCAGGCTGTGCAGACTGTTGGCCAGATCGGGATGGTCATTGCCCAGCTTATTTTCGAGCAGTCGCAGAGCATGGGTGAAGATTCTCTCTGCCTGGGGAGCCTTGCCCTGATCCATGAGGCAGACTCCTAAGCCGTGTAGGCCGCGCTGCACTTCCGGATGGTCGTTCCCCAGAAGCTTGTTGCGGATTTCCAGGCATCTCTGATAAAGCGCCTCGGCTTCCTTGAAAC
>JAFEBA010000073.1 GCA_018266105.1 bacterium
CCTGAGTCTGCAGCGGCGTACCGGAGTAATCTCCGATACGCAAAGCCAACTGATTGCCAATGGCGGCCGGACCAGCCACATTGTTGGCCAGAGTTCCGGTCACGTTGACCGACATCACCCCTGGCGACTGCAAGGCTCCGTTCAGCTGCAAATTGCCCGTCACGTCCAGCAGAACATCACCGGTGACGGTGCTGGCCTGCTGCAAGATCACCGAACCGCCGGAAGCCACAGCCACATTGCCAGCGGCCGAGAGAGTGGCGGTGGTCTGAGCCAGGCTGAATGGCGCGAAGCTGAAGCCGAGCTCGCCGCCGGTGCTGGTGGCGCTGAGCGTGTCGGCCAACACCTGCGGGCTGCCCAGGCTGCCCGTGATGTTACCACTGGCCTGCATTTGCACGTTGGGAGCCGCAATTTCCGGCCCCACCAGGCTCAATTCACCGGCCTGCACCTGCAGATTCACGGTATTGCTGGCCTGCAGGGAGGCTCCACTGCGACTGGCCAGAGTCAGGTCTCCACCGCTCAAGTCGATAGAGACGTTGGCGGCCCGAACAGGGCTAAGCACCCGAGTATTAGCATTTCCGGTCAAAGCGAAATTGTTGGTGACATTGGTGTTGGTCACATCAAGACTGCCGGTGCTGGAAACGGTCAGATTTCCGTCGCTTCGACCGGACAGATTCCTGACATTCACCGTGATCGGGTTGGCTGAATCCTGGGCAAGGTCCACAAATAGACCGGTGCCGGTCACCACCGGGATGGTCTGATTGCTGCTCAGCACCCCGCCCACGTGCAGGTTAACGGCCTGGCCGGTCAGGGGAGAATCCAGACGAAGGTCACCGGTGGTCAGGTTCAGGGCGTTTCCGGCCTGGACACCGGCCAGCGTTCCGATCGTGCCAACCGTCAGAGGAGCGGCCTGGACCAGATTGATATTGCTGGCACTGTTGGCGGCCAGCAGACCGGTATTGATGGTTAAGGGACTGGTATTGTCCCCCAGGTTGAGAGCCAGCCGCGGACTGGAGTTGAAGACTCCGCTGGCGCTGGGGCTGCCACTGACGGTAACGTTGACCAGATCGGGAGCACTGATTGGATTTAAAACCGACAAATTGCCGGTCACGTTGAGATCCACATTTCCGGCGCTTGAAGAAGTGGAATTGACAACTGTGGAGTTGTCAGCAGTATAGCTCAGATTGCCAACCGAACTAAGATCCACCGTTTGAGCCGGGCCCAGCAAACTTCCGCCGCGCCCATTGATCGTTCCGCTGGAGCTGATCTTGAGCTGGTTGGCCAGAATGCGTCCGCCCGCACCCAACAAATCTCCGCCCAGGTTCAAGGTCGCGCTGGGCGTGGAGACGGCTGTGCCCACCAAGGTCAGATTGCCACCCGTGGTGGTGATGTTGACTGTATTGGTACCGTTGATACCCGGAGCGGGCGAGTTCACGGTCAGATTTGCGCCCGTCATTTGGATGGAGACATTTTGGGCCCCAACCGCCTGAGTGATGAGGGTTTCCCCACTCCACTGCAAAGTCGCGTTATTGGCCGCCTGAATGCCTTTTCCATCGGGCGTGCCCACAGTCAACGGATTGCTCTGACTCAGGCTCAAATTGCCGCCGCTATCAGCCGTCAGTGTATGCACGTCGGTGCGCAGGGTGCTCCCGTTAAGGTTGCCCACCGAGAGCGCCAGCCGATCATCCAGGATGGCCGGCCCGCCCACCAGATTGGTCAGGTTGCCGGTTACGTTGAGGCTCACCGCTCCAGGAGCCTGGACTACACCGTTGAGTTGAGTGTTGCCGGTGACGCCCAAAGAGACGTTGCCAGAGGAACTGAAGGCCCCCAACAGCGAGGTGTCGTTTCCGGAGGTCACGTTGATGTTCCCGGCGGCCCCCACCAGAACCGCGGTTTGCGGCAGGCTGAAGGCCCCCACAGTAAAGTTGGCCGCCCCCCCGGTGCTGTTGACATTCAGGTTGTTGGCCCGAACATTGGGAGCCAGACCCGTGCCGGTCATGTCATTACTGATATTCACCGACACTGTCTGTCCCGAGGCTGAAGGTCCAGTCATGGTTAGGTTCCCGTTGCTCAACTGAACATTCAGGAGCCGGTCGGCCTGCAAGGCCGTGGTGGGGCTGGAAAGGTTCAAATTGCCATTGCTGAGAGTCAGGGCGATATTGCCGGCGTGAACCGGGCCGGACACCTGGGTATCCGCATTCCCGGTCAGCGTAAGGTTGTTGGACACGTTACTGGTTTGCAGATTGAGAGTGCCGGTGGCGGCCAGGCTGGCATTGGAGCCACTCTGAACGGCCAGGTTGCGAGTATCCACAGTCAGCGGAGCGCCCGTCTGAGAACCCATCTGCAGATTCAGCGAGTTTGCCGTGACGGCGGGCAAAGCCTGGGTATTGAAAAGATTGCCGGGAACCTGCAAACTGACAGTCTGAGCCGTAATTGGAGAATCCAGCTGCAGATTATTGGCGGCCACCAGGTCGAGATTCTGGGTTGCGCTCAGGCCGCTCAGCGAAAGCACGTCACCCACCCTCAGGTCGCCCGAACCCTGAACAAGATTGAGGTTGTTCTGGCTGCGAGCAGCCACGGTAGTGGTCTGAATTGTCAACGGAGCGCTGACATCGCCCGCATCCAGCGCCAGTCGAGAGCTCTGAGAAAAGACACCGGCTCCCGTTGCGCTTCCAGTCACCGTCACGTTGACAACATCCGAAGCACTGATGGGACTGAAGGTGCTCAAATCACCAGTCACGCTCAAATTGACGTTGCCGGCCGTGGAGGTGAGCTGGCTGACCACGGTTGAATTGCTCGAGCTATAGCTGACCTCGCCGCTGGCGATCAGGTCCAAAGTCTGGCTGGGCAGGCTGAAGGCTCCCCCACTGGCCCTAAAGTTGCCGTTAGAGGTCACCGTGAGCTGGTCGACCAGCAGGTTTCCGGCGCCGGTGCCGCTGGTTGCATTGACCGAGAGCACGGCCTGCGGGCTGGAAACGGCATTTCCGTTCAGGCTTAAGCTGCCCCCGGACATGTTGATCTCGACCCCGGTGGTGCCAGAGAGACCCGGTGCGGGCGAGTTCACGGTCAGGTCCGCGCCGCTGCCCATGTTCACGGTCACGTTCTGGCCTTGAACAGGACGATTGACCTGAGTATTCGCTCCCAAGGTGAGCAAAAGGTTGCCGCTCGACTGCAGACCGCTCAGACCGTCCACCAGTCCGATGGCCAGAGGAGTGCTCTGAATTAGCTCTACATTGGACTGGAACAAGCCCGCGACCTGATTCACACTGGTTTGCAGGGGTAAACCCGTCACCCCGTGGGCCCTGAGCGCCAGACGGTCGGCCGCAAAAATGACGCCCAAAGTGTTGTTCACATCTCCCCCGGCCGTGATCGAGACAAGCCCGGGGGACTGGATCAGACTGTTGACCTGGATATTGTTGGGCGCACTCAAGCGCAGATCGCCCCCACTGCTGAACAACTGCTCGACCACCACGTCGCTGAAGCTGGAGGCCAGGCTGACATTGCCGCTGGAGGTGACGTTCAAAGCAATCGGCGCGGGCCCCGAGAAGACATACTGGTCTACATTCAGCGTGTTGTTGCCGCCTTTGGTGTCCAGGTTCAGGTGATTGGTCATCACATTAGGGAGATTGACGGTCGTTCCCGTTACGTTTCCAGCAGATTGAATTGTTACATTGGGCGCTGCCACGCCCAGGTCCAGCATGCTGATGTTGCCCCCGGGCGCCAGCACTGAGGCGTTCTGATCTGCAAACAGCGCTGCCTGGGGAGCCGGAGTCTGCAAGCTGATATCGCCAGAACTGGACTGTAGAACGATGTTGCCCGCATGCACCAGGCCCGAGACCTGGACATCATTGTTGCTGCTGATGTTGAGGTTATGGGTGACATTGCCTCCCAACACGTTCACCGATGGGCTACTCACACTCAAGTTCAGGTTATCGCCGCTGGTCACATTCATCGTCTGGGTAACCACTCCTAAAGGAGACCCGACCTGCGAGCCAAGGTTGAGCACCAGGTCGTTCGCGAAGATAGCGTTGCCATCGTTGAGATTGGTGAGCTGACCGGCCACCAGCAGGTTGACACTGGCGCCCTGCAGCGGAGAGGTCATCAGCAGGTCGCCGCTTTCGAGCGTCAGATTAAGAGCCCCCGCGGCCGTCAAACCTGAGGTCGTGTTGACATCGGTCACCGTCAGGGGACCGGTCTGAACCAGATTGAGATTGCCAGCGCTGCTGGCCGCCAGCTGCTGGGCATTGACACGCAATTGAGAAGTTTGATCGCCAACCTGGAGCTGCAGACGGGGGCTCTGGGCCAGCACACTGCTGGCAGCCAGACTACCGGTGGCGCGCAGGCTCACCAGGTCACTGCTGGTAATCGCGTTGAGAGCGGCCAGATCGCCGACCACATCAAAAGCGACCGAGCCGGTGGTGGAGTTGGCTCCGCTGACGACCACATTGCCAGCAGCAGCGTAAGCCAGGTTTCCGTCAGCGTGGAGTGTGACGGTCTGGTTGGCCGCACTGGAAGGCCCGCCCGACATTTGCAGTTGTCCACCCGAAGAAGAAGCCGTTAGTAGATCGGCCCTCACGTTGTCAGGACCGCTGCCGTTAATGTCGGAACCGATATTCAACACCGCATTGGGCGTGAGAATGGCCGCATTGGTGAGCAGCAACCGACCGTCCACGTTCAGTTCGACCCCGGTCGTTCCGTTGATCGGTCCGAGCGGAGAATTCGCGGTGAGATCGTGATTCTGAACCGTTAGACTCACGTTCTGGGCAGTGATTGGTGCCAGCACAGACAGCCCACCGCTACCGTCACTATCGAACACCGAAAGGCCCACATTGCCGTTGGCGTGGACGCCATTGAGTCCGTCCACCGAACCAACCTGCAGCTGTCCAGACTGGGAGGAAGAGAAATTGGATCCCGAATCCACGGCCAGCGTGGTCACGCTGGTTTCAATGGCGCCCCCCGAAAAAGTGGCCGCGCGCAAGGCAAGCTGGCCGCCATAAGCCATCGGGCCACCTTCAGGCTGAGCGTTATGGAGGTCGCCCGTTACGTTGACCGACATCACTCCCGGCGCATCGACAGCCGTCTCCAGGAGCAAATTTCCGTTGACGTTGATGCGCGCGTCACCCGAGATGCTCGTGAGGAAGGTCAAATCGGTATTGTTGCCTGAGGTCACACTTAAATTGCTTTGGGCGGTTGCGTCAACTCCCACAGAGGGGCCCGTGAGTGCAGCCACGCTGACGTCAATCGTGGTGCCTCCATCCAGAACCAGCTGGTCGGTGGAGAGAGTCACGCCGGGCCCGGTTGTGACCGCGCCGTCAGCCAGGATATCGATGGTGTGGGCTACAATTGGCGCGCTGATTTGCAAGCCGCCACCGAGAACGGTGATAAACGCCTGGGTGTTGGGGGCCGAACTCAGCACCTGAAGGCCGTTCACTCCACCAAAATTGACAATCTCACGATTCCCGTTCAGGTCCAGGAAGACCGACCCCGTTCCGGTCTGAATCGCAAAATGAGGGGAGTTAAACTGAAAAGGCCCCTGCAGCGAGCCACCTGCCTGGATGGCAAGATTGGTGCTGCTTACGATATCGGGGATGGACTGAGGTTCGCCAAAGAGCGAAGCCACGACGTCTCTGCCCGCGCGCAGGATCACATCTGGAGCGGTGATGGAGGCGGTGGTGACGTCGGCCACCAGGTCTGCGGCTGAATCCAGGGTCACGCTGGTTCCCGCTTGCAGGGCTCCCCCCAGGCTCATGCTCCCCAGGGCGCCGGTGCTGATGTTGACATTCTCGGTTGCTGTCACATTCTCGATGTTCAGCAACCCATCCACCGCCAGGGTTACGTTACCAGCAGTCACCTGAGTTACATCCAGAATCGGACCGCGTCCACCCAAACCACTTGCTGTCATGGTCACGTTTCGGTTGGCCGAAACAGCCAGGGTGCTGCCAACCATGTTGTATTCGCCGGGGGCCAGCACGCCGGTTGAGAAAATATCTCGACCTGCGGTGAGCGTAACCCCCTGACCAAGACCGGTCTGCAGCTGCCCCAGCGAGATATCGCTGCCGGCCTGCAGGTCAATTTTGCCGGTGCCAGAGGTCGCAATGACGTGATTGACGTCGTCGAAAATAATACTGCCAGTGACCGCCAACAGATGAAAATCCACGTTCGGCTGCAGCGTGAGTGACGCCGCTACAACAATCGAGTCCTGAGCCTGCAAATCGATCGTGCCGCTGGTGATGCCCTCTAGAAAGACAGTACCCACCGTCGAACTGGTGGCTCCGTCCCCGGGGGCAATGGGATTTTGATCGAGATCGCCCAAACCGGAAACAATGGTCAAAATGTCAGGATCCAGCAGCAGTCGGCCACTCTGACCGAGCTCGACGCTGCCTGCCGCGGCCAGCCGATGACCAGAAATCTCGACACTGGCATTGGGTGCCTGCACCAGGCTGCCCGGCTGCGACCAGGTCAAGCCTTGGGAAAGGATCCGGCCCTCGCCTCCTTCGGGCACCGAGGTAACGGAGCCAGATCGCAGCAGTGTCTCGCGTTGTGAGTCCAAAACCAGCCCGGGGGACTGAATCGTGCCGGCCTGAATGGCCACACCCGAGCCGTTGCCCAACCAGATCTTGCCGTCGCTTTGAGTAATGATGTTGGCTTCGGCGATTTCCCCCCGTTGGACCACGCTTCGCAGAACGTCGCTGACCATGTCTGGCGTGAGCAGCACCGGGCCCGCACCAGGTCCGGCCTGGGCCAGACGGTAGTTGATCAACCCCTGACTATCCAGAGAAATCGACATCTGGTCCCCAGCCAGCAAGGCCACTTTGCCCAAATTGGCCACGATCAGCCCCTCGTTGGAGACCAGCGGAGCCGCCAGGATCAGGTAGCCATTGGGAGCCACGTGCAATTCGCCCTGATTGACAATGGAAGCCAGCGGCTTATCCGGCGACTGAGTGAAATTGTATTTGCCGGCCAGAAAGTCGCGATCGCTCAAATTTAAAGTTGAAGCCAGCAATCCACCCACATTGATCTGAGCACCTGCGCCAAACAAAATTCCGTTGGGGTTGAGAAGCCAGATGTTGCCATTGGCGTTGAGCTGCCCCAGAATCTGACTGGGGTCCTGACCGACCACGCGATTGAGCAAAATGGCGGCCTGGTTGGGCTGAAGGACATTGACCAGCTCGTTGGCGCCAATCGAGAAGCCATTCCAGTTAATGATGGCGCGGTCGCTCATCTGCTGGATGGTCATCGTGTTGCCGGCGGCCTGAGTTTGAACGTTGCCGGCCTGCACCTGGCCGCCCTCAGGCAGAGCCCAGGCTCGCCCGCCCAGGGCCAGCAATCCAGCCAAAAGTGTGGCGCGCTTGCGGATCATCAGTGGCTCAGAAGGGCACGGAAAGCGGCGACGTCTTCATCCCGACCCGGGAAGGTCACGGCGGCCCAAATCTCATCCCGGTTCGTATCGGCAGTGATGGTACGAGAGGCGAGCTGGAGCATCTTGGAGTTGGCCTTCAACTCGCTCTGCTTCAAGGTATCCAGATTGACCACGAATCGAATTCGATTGCTTTCGGTCGTCAAGGCAATCGCGCCCCCCTTATCGGCAAATTCGGGAATATCGCTGATCGAGAGCACAGGGGTGCCCCGCAAAGCGGCCAGGGTATTGTCCAGGCGCCCTGACTCCGAAGGCCCGATGTAGACCGCGTCGCAACTCTTGGCATCCTTGGCGCTGGTGACCGTCTTAATCACAATGGTCTTGCCTCCCAGAGGGCGGCTCTCGAACTCGCGCAGACCCCCTTCGAAAGGGTCGCTCCCCAGAATCCCCAGGGTCCAGCTGTTGGTCGACTTTGGCCACTGGACGAAGCGGAAAAAGTTATAAATGAAGCCGGCCTTGATCTCATACTCCCGAGTGGACGGGTAAACACAAGGGATCAGACAGGCCGTCACCATTAGCAGAATCAAACTCTTCCACAGCGCCCTCATGGGATTTATTCCTCCAGGTTAGTTCTCGAGAAGTTCTGAAAAGCCAAATAAAGCCCTCCCTGACCGACTTTCTGATGTCCAACCTAGATCCTCAAAGCGTCAACAGAGGCGACATGACGCGTACGGTTTGCGTACGAAAGAGACCTTTTACAGAAGTTCATTCCAAATCGAAAGCGTGCTGGGGCGCCGGCCGCGCCCTCCAAACAGCGTCAGACTTCGGCCCAGCGCGGTATCCTGCACAGCCTCACGCACTTCCTGAGTGTCGGCCACCAATCGACAAAAGTCCTCGCGCTCCAGCAGCAGCACTAGGGTCGGAAACTCAGCCTCGACTCCGGTGGAGTAGGTGCTCCCCTCCAACAGGGCGTCTTCGCCGAAGAAGTCGCCGTCGGCCAAAGTTGCCACCTGCGTCATTTCGTCTTCTCCACGACGGGACCAGACCCGCGCCCGACCACGGGCAATCAAAAAGAAGGTGTGACCGGGGTCACCCTCGCGACAGATACTCTGACCCACCTCATAGAATTCGGAATAGAACCGTCCGGCCAGGTCGGCCCGAGCCTTCTCGGACATCTCGGCAAAGAGCGGGATTTCCGCCAGACGTTCGGCCGTCACCTCGGCGCGGCGTCCGTCCTGGCTGACCACAAACCCGCTCTGAGCGCGCCACAATTGCTGGTAAGGTCCTGGCTGCTCAACCAGCTCGGAGTGCTGACCAGACTGAGCCAGATGGCCATCCTGAAGAACCAGCACCAGATCCGCTCGCACCAGCGGAGCCAGACGGTGAGTCATCAGCACCACCAGGCGATCCCGAGCCAACTCTTCCAGACTGGCCTCAACCGCTGCCTCACTGTGAGGGTCCAGAGCGGAAGTGATCTCATCCAGCAATAGAACCGAGGGACGAGCCAGTAAGGCCCTGGCCAACGCCACCCTTTGACGCTGGCCGACCGACAAAAACCTTCCACCTTCCCCCACCGGAGTATGGTAGCCATGCGGTAAATCACGAATGATCTCATGAATATGAGCCTGACGGGCAGCCTCTTCGACCTCTGCATCGCTGGCATCTGGTTTGACCAGAGCGATATTGTCGCGAATGCTTCCGTGAGCCAGCACCAGTTCCTGAAGCACCACACCCAACTTGCCGCGCAGGCTGTCTCGTCGAATATCGGGCAGAGGGCGCCCGTCCAGCAAGATCTGTCCAGAGGTCGGGTCGTAGAAGCGCAACATCAGCTTGAGCACGCTGCTCTTACCGCAGCCGCTGCGCCCCACGAAAGCCACCAGGCCTCGCTCTGGAAGTTCGAACGAGAGATGACTGAGATGCTGACGCTCGCCATATCCAAAGCAAACCTGGTCAAATCGGTACTGGCCGCGAACTTCAGGCAAATCCACTGCCCCTGGCCGATCTTGCACCGTAGCCGGGACATCCAAAATTCGCTCGAACCGCTCAAGCGCCGTACACCCCGAGATCATCTCCTGGAAGTAAGCGCTGGTGGAAGTCACGGCCTGGCCCAGACTCACAACCAGACTGAGCAAAGCCGAGAAAGTCCCGATTGAGAGTCGCTCGCTGAGACACAAAAAGGAACCCAAACAGAGGATCAGCACATAGGTGGCCATCTGCTGCAAATCCGCGGAAATGGTCACCATCAATTTGAGAAAAGTCGGATTCTGAAGACCTTTGCGCAAAAAAGCCCGATCATAGTTGGCCAGTGTTCGCCGGTCCCCGGGACGGGCCACCGGACCGCGGCTGAATTGTTTCACCATGTGCCGACCCAACCCGTAGGCGCGCACCAGCAGTTGCGTATTGACCGACTCCTGGACGGCGAAGGAGACTCGCGCGTCGGCCAGGTTGTCCTCAAAATCGGCGATTTCGGAGCGACGCATGGCCCGCCTCTGAACGCGAAATTTAAAAGGAAGGAGCAACATCAGAAGTACGCTCAGCTTCCAGTTCAGGGCCAGCATGGTGATTAAGAGCACTGCCGAACCCAACACCGCCTGTAGTCCGTTGGGCAAAATACCGGGCATCGAATCACGCAGTGTGACGATCTCGCTGGCGAAAAGCGCGGTCATTTCTCCGGGTTGCATTCGGTCCAGAAAACTTAAAGGCAGGTCCTGAATTCGCGCAAACAGTCGGATGCGCAAGTCTTTCTCCAGCTCCGCTCCAAATAAAGCTCGGATCAACGCTTGCAGCCAGTTGGCCAACCCGGCTGCCAGATAGAGCAGCAGCAGCCCCAACAAAACCGAACGAAGCAGCGGAAAATCTTGCTGAGGAATGGCCTGATCGATCAGCACCTTGACCCCTAGAGGCATCAGGGTCTGTTGGGCTACACGCACCAAAGCGGTAAAGCAGAAGAACAGTTGCTCCCGCCAATACGGGCGCATGTAGACGAGCAGACTGCGGCGTAGGAAGCGCGGTACGTTGCCACGCCCGCGCGCGCTCATGACCCGACGAGCTTGACCACGACCTGTCGCAGAGCGGCGGTAAAGACATGGTCAGGGTGACTTTGAGCAAAAACCTCGGCTCGGGCGCCGGTCAATTCAGGAGTGTAAGGCAGGACACCCAGCAGCGGCAGTTGGAAAGTCGTCTCCAGAGAAGCGGTAACAACCGGCTCGGGTGAAGCGGTCACCAGGAGAGACAAGTTACCAACCTTCAGGCGTTCGGCGACCTGCACCAGCGCTGCCACCCCCTCAAATTCGCGGGGGTTATCCCGCGTTACGATGACCGTCTGGCGACATAGCAACATGCCGAGCAACATTTCCTCGTTCAACCCGGCCTGGGTGTCCACCAGCAGATAGTCCAGCTTCAGCTCTCCGGCAAGGTCTTTAAGGGCCTGGGTAAAGAGCTGCGGAGAGTAACCCTGGCGCAGCAAACGAGCCATCTTGTGAAGATTACTGCTGCCCGGAATGAAGAGCAACTGACCCGTTCCGGCCGCCTTCAATTCCCAAATGGGCTTATCTTCGGTCTGTTCGCTGAGCAGATCTTGCACGCTGGCATTGAGCTCGTTCACATTGAGACCCAAAGGCAGGTGCAAACCCGGGGCCTGGAGATTGGCGTCCAGCAGTCCCACCTTAAATCCAGCCGCGGCCAGCAAAACTCCGAGATTGGCCACGGCCTCGGACTTGCCCACCCCACCTCTGAAGGAGCAGAACACAACCACGCTGGCCTGGCCCGTTTGCAGGCTCTGCGGATCCAGATTCTGCACGAAATCGGTTTGAGTGGCCTGGGAGCGTTGAGCACGCAGACGGGCCTGCTCGAGCTCCTCTTGCAACTGACCCACCTGGGATTTGAGTTGACGCTGGCGTGCCACGATTTCACGCGACATCTCCTGAAAGACGCGAGCCAGTCGGCCAACAGCGTCCCCGCGACGAGCCACCTCATTGAGAGTTTCGGGGTCGAAGTCCTCGCCTTCCATGGCCACGGCTGCCTGGGTGAGCGTGGTCACTCCGCGCAAAAATGCCAGCTCCTGATCGCGAGCTCTTTTTCCCACCAGGCAGGCCCGCACCCGAGCGGTCAGCAACTGAGCGTTGAAGGGCTTGCTCAGATGGTCGTGGGCTCCCATCTCGATCAGGCGGGCCACTCCATCCGCCTCCTCTACGGCCGAGACCACGATCACCGGTAGCTCGCGCAACTCGGGGTCCGCCTTTAGCGTCTCTAACACCTGGTAACCGTCCATCCCAGGCATCAACAAGTCGAGCAGGACGATATCGTAGGGTCGCACTCTTAGCAACTCCAGCGCCTGCTCCCCGGACTCGGTGGTTTCAACCTCGTAGCCTTGCTGACTCAGATACAGGGAGAGCATCTTGCGGCTGGTGGCTTCGTCGTCCACCACCATAATACGTCCACTCAGGCCACCTCCACCCTGGACCTGTAAGCGCTGGAGCTCCTCGCGCAAGGAGGACATCTCGCGCTCGCGATTCTGGCCCCGCAGGAACACCTCCTGACCCAGTTCCTGAAAAAGCCTGGCCAGATCCCCGATGGGATCAGTCCGGCGAGCCATCTCATCCAATCGGCGCGGATCGAAATCCCGGCTCTTCAAAGTGCCCACCGAACGCGTCAGCTCATGCAGACATCGAAGATAGTCCAGCTCAGTCTGGCGCAGTTGCTGCCAGGCCAGCGAGGCCCCCACCCGAGCTTTGAGGAGCAGTGGATCCACCGGCTGAGTCAGATAGTCAGTCGCCCCCATTTCGATGCAGCGAATGACGTGGGCCCGATCATCCGAAGCCGACACAACGATGACCGGCAGATTCCTCAGTTCATGGTCAGCCTGCAACGCCTCCAGCACGGCAAAGCCGTCCATTCGAGGCATTCTCAGATCCAGCAGAACGACGTCGTAACGGCGGGCGCGCAAGCATTCCAGTGCCACCACCCCGTCCTCGGCCACCCCCACCTGATAGCCTTGCATCTCCAGATGCAGACGCAAATAACGACGTTGGCTCTCCTGGTCGTTGACGACCAGCACATGTCCGGGCATTAGAAGTGGGTGTAAACCTGACCGTAGAAAACAGGCTTATCCCCGCTGGCGTTGTTGCCGGGAGAAAGCGGCCAACCAACGTCCAGACGAAGTTGGGCGGCCGCCCCCACATCGAAACGAACGCCCAGTCCCGCCCCGGTCAGGTTGGCTGAACTGGTGGTCCCAGGCTGAGGCTGAAGCAAGCGCGCGCCGCCGTGGTCCAGAAAGGCGGAAAATTGCACGTCACGCCGTTCCTCAAAAGGCAACCAGCGCAGCTCCGCGCTGACACTGTAGCCCTGATCTCCCAAAAACTGAGCCTGATTGTAACCTCGCACCGAATCGATTCCGCCCAGCGCATACTGCTCGGCCGTGAACAACGGAGAGGGACTCCACTGACCGCCAGCGCGCAAGAACAGATAGAAGCTGTCACTAAAATTCTGAATTCGGGCCGTGTCCAGATTAAGTTTAGTGAACCCAACTCGCACGCCGGGTCGAGCAAAACTGTCATCCAGGCGACTTCCCGCCAGACCCTGAGTGACGGCGGCCTGGATCAGCAGTCGTCCATCGTCATCGGCAAAATTGCCGACATAGCCAAGCCGGAGGGAATGATAGCGGTCCTTACCGGTGGGGGTCCCCAGCAGCGTATTGTTCAGATCTTTATAGCTGTAGGTCACCAACAGGTCCTGGGATTGAGTAATGGTCCGCACCAGTGGGCGATAGAGCGAGGCCGAATAGATGTTGGCCCGTCCACGAATATCCAGAACCTCCAGCTGCTGACCCAGGGTAGAAGCACCGTTGGCGTAGCTGAAGGAGAGCCTGGTGCCGTCATTGTCGACGGGCGTGCTGTAACTCGTCTGCAGAAAGCTGGAGCGGTTGTCGGGCAGTCCGAACAGGTAGCGCACAGTCAAATTGTCGCCGTCCTGGACCAGATTGCCCACCTCCAGATGGGGTGTCAGGCGATGGACATTGGTGAAAGTTGTCCCGAAATTGTCGTAACCAATTCCACCGTGCAGGGGCAAACTGTCTTCGGTCTGGAGTGAAAGGTCAGCCTGACCCGCGCCGCGTCCGGGCTGGAGGTAGGCGGTCACCTTTAAATCGCTATTTTCATTGAGTAACAGCAGCTTGCGCTGCAGATCGGCTTCCGTCATCGTGCGGTCAGGCCCGAGCCCGTCTTCTACAAAGCCGCGAATGAACTCACTGCTGTAATATTCATTGCCCTCGACGCTGATCTGGCCGATACTGCCGTTGAGTACCTCCAGACGAACCTGGCCATTCTCGAGTTGCTGAACCGGCACCAGAACGCGGGCCAAAAAATAACCACGATTTTTGAGTTCGGCAGTCAGAGCGTCGGCGGCCTTTTGCACCTCGCCCAGGCTGAGCGCCTGACCCTGGAAGGGAGCCACAATCCGCTGAGCTTCTTCGTTGCTCAGCATGCTACCAAATTCTGGCAGAACAAAGCGCTCCACCCGAATGCGGGAAACCTCGCTGGAGTTGGTGGCGGGAACGTTGTCCGGAGTGCCGCCGGGCTGGGCATAGACAGGCCCGACCCAGGCGCACGAAATCCCGAGCCAACAGGTGATGCCCCCGCCAATCCACCCTCTCATGGCCCTAGAGGTGCTGCAAGAGGAACGGAATTCCTGCCGTTGAACCACGTACTCAGAAAGAGCGTCGGACAAAAGATGGCAATTCACAGACGACAGTTCCTGATATTTACCGGGTTGGGACTGGCCAGCTACCTTTGCGGCTGTGCCCGCCCTCCCCAACTTCGCCCCCGCAAAATCGAGAGCTGGGACGCGCGCACCGGTGCCACCCTGGAATCCCGAGAAATTTCTCTCCCCACCGGCGACTGGGAAGCACTCGACCCTTCCGGACACGGTTTCCTGTTAGCCAGCGGCCAGAGCGTGCTGGCTCTGGATGGCGCCGCTCAATGGCATCTATATGAAGGCCCCAGCGACGCCCTCTGGGTTCGCCCTGACCTTGTGGTGACAGGCCAAAACTCCAGCTCGACCGGCTATCGAATCAGCGCCCAGGAGTTTCCTGGCGGTCGAGAGCGCTGGCATCAGGACCGAAATTCAGGCTTTCTTCTTGGCTTCACTGCAGATGCGGTCTATGTCGGGCACGAGCAGGGGGTGAGCTGCTTTGACCTGGAGAGCGGCAAAGAAGTCTGGAAGAATCCAAACTTGCTGGAGCTCAAAAGCGCCTACGTCGAGCCCAAAAGTCTGGTCCTTGGACAGGGCAACACGGGCAAAGTCAGCTGGGTCGACTTGAAAACAGGCCTGATTCAGCGCACCCTGTTTACCAATTCGGACAACAATCGCGTGGTATTGCTAGTCGGGGATGGCAAGACAACCTTGACCTTTACTCGTCACCAGGGTCTGGCCGGATATCGCGCGGATTCCCGCACACCGGTCTGGGCGCAATCCCTGGATAACAGCGACCGCAGCAAGCTTCTGGGTTATTCCGAGGGGATTGCCTTGATCGACCTGTACGATTCTACGGCGGCGGTGGATATCACCAGCGGGCGCACTCTTTGGGGCGACTCGCTCACCCCGCGTGTCAGTATCTGTAGAGAGGTTGTGCTGATTACGCGCGGACTGGGTCTAGGGGCGGGAGAGTTCAAGCTTGAGTTGCAGGCACGGGATTTGCGCAGCGGGCGGCCTATCTGGAAGCGAGAACTGGCCGACCTGGAAGCGGTTACGGCAGTCAATGGCGACAAGTTTGCCGTCCTGACGGTCTAAAAATATTTTCTGTGGGGACCGCAACCCGGAAGCCTATAATCGGTTATACACCCTCATCACTCGAATTTTCGCGGGAGGTCCGTCATGCATCGTAACTTCACTCTGCTCAGCGCAGTCATTTTAGGGGCCGATTTCTTATTCTGCGCGCCGGCCGAGGCCCGTGGAAGGGGTGGCCGGACTGGCGGCGGATTGCAGGGGCGCCCGGCCCAGGCGCGCAGCGGGAGCTGGGGTCGTCAAGGAACCTACACCGGACCTCGGGGCAACACGGGAAGCTGGCAGGGAACCAACAACACCACCCGGGGCCAGGGCACCTTCCAAAATCAGTATCAAGGCACCCGAACCGGCCCCAACGGCCAAACTTCGGATGTCAATCGCAACACCACCGTCAATCAGACCGGCACCAACAGCTGGCACCGTGACACCCAACAGACCGTTACCTCCCCCAATGGACAGCAGCGCTCTTGGGAAGCCCAGGGCAACGGCTCGATCAACAAGACCAGCAACGGCTATGAGAAGAACTACAACGGCACCTTTACCAACAGCAAAGGCAATACCACTGACGTCAATCGCACCACCGACGTGACCAAGAACGCCGACGGCAGCGTCACCCGCGACAAAACCAGTACCTACACCAACGAAAACACAGGCAAAACCTGGGAAGTCGACAAGAGCTCCACCACCAGCAACGATGGACAGGGAGTCTGGACTACCAATCGGGACTCGTCCGTGACCGGGCCCAACGGGCAGACCATGGGGACAGGTCAGTCCACAACCACCGGTCAGCGAGGGCAGGGCACCCAAACCACCGGCTCCTGGACCAACCAGAACGGTCAGTCCTGGCAGTATCAAGGCTCCTCCACCCATCCTCAGGCGGGCGAAACCGACCACACTCAGACGGTGACCAATCCCAACGGGCAGGCGCGTACCACCAACAGCACTGCCAAATGGCAGCAGGTCAATGGTCAATGGGTGCGCGTCTACGATGGTCAGACCACCTCGACCAACAGCACCACTCCCTGAACCCCGCTAGAAGGCGAGCCGAGCCACAGCCGCAGGTTGCCGTTGCTCCTACGGCTGTGCGCTCAATTGATCGAGAGTCGAGGCGGCTGCCCGCAGGTCGGAAAAGCGCCGGGCCGGGTCGGATTGAAGCATCCGGTACACGGCCGTGGCCAGACAACCCAATCGAGGGGCGATGTCCTGCCAGAGCGAATCCACCCCCGGCGAACCAATGGAAAGCAAGTAGGAGCTGGGAAAATCGTGGACACCCCGACCGAGTAAAGCCTGGAAGAGCAGCACTCCCAGACAGAACTGGTCCGAGCGGGGGCTGGGCTCGGACTGAACCAGCACTTCGGGAGCGGCCCGAGGGGTCGCCAAAAGGTGGCCAGAGTCGATCTCCGCAGCCAATCTCGCAAAGGCTTTGCCGTCGAAGCGCAAGATACGGGGAGGCTGCTGAGGTAGAAGCTCAATCTCCCCCGCCCCAAAGTGACCGCAACATCGACCTTGTTGATGGTGACGGTAGACCTGCTCAAAAACCGGGCGCAGCAACTCCCAGGCCTGCGCGGGCGCCAGCCCTTCGGGCGGAATACGCCGTGCCAGGCTGCGGCTTTCGCCGGGATAAATCAGGAAATAGTGGCCATGGTCCTCCAGCAGCAAGCGACACAAACCCGCCCTGACCTCGCGACCGGCAGCCTGCTTGGACTCTTCATCGGCCGGCAGGCAGAGAATCAAATCTCCTGCTTCTGGTGCATCCTCGGGTCTGGCATCGTAGAGACGCCCGCGCGAACAAGCACCCAGGCGGCGACGCTCCAGACGGTAGCCGGCGACCACCTGACCCTCAAAAGGGTCCGTCCCCTGGCCTTCGTCAGACCACAACCAGTGATAGCTGCAATAGGCTTCAAGACTGGCTCGACGGGCCTGGGGGGCGTGGAGCAGGACAAAGGCCTGTTGTAGGTGTCCCAACTCCAGACGACCCCGGTGAATCTTTTCATACAGCTGCGCGACCATCGGGAAGGTAAGGGTGGCCGAAGGGCCGACAGGGGG
>JAFEBA010000074.1 GCA_018266105.1 bacterium
CGGGTCGGAGGGCCACCACCGGTGTTAAGCAATGCACACCACTCAAGGTGGCGTCGATGGACTGGGAGGCTCGGGTTGCTACTTGCCGTCGGTCAGGATGAGCGGGCCGTTGGCGGTGATGGCTACGGTGTGTTCGTAGTGGGCGGAGTAGCCTTTGTCGACGGTGACAATGGTCCAGCCATCGCGTTTGGACACCACTTCGAAGGTGCCCGTGTTGACCATGGGTTCGATGGCAATGACCATTCCGGCTTCGAGTTTGGCGCCTTTGTCTTTGGAGACGAAGTTGGGAACCTGGGGTTCCTCGTGCAGGTCACGGCCCACGCCGTGGCCGACCAGGTCGCGCACGACCGAGAAGCCATGGCTCTCGCAGTGTTCCTGAACGGCTCGGGAGATGTCCTGGACGTAGTTGCCGACCTTGGCCTGGGCGATGCCCAGGTAGAGGGATTCTTCGGTAATCTTCATCAGTTTCTGGTGGTTGGGAGCGACTTCGCCGACGGCGATGGTGATGGCCGAGTCGGCGATGAAGCCCTGCCAGGCCAGCCCGCAGTCCACGCTGACTACGTCGCCGGCTTTGAGGCGGCGGTTGTTGGGAATGCCGTGGACGACCTCTTCGTTGACGGAGATGCACAGGGTGGCCGGGAAGCCTCGATAGCCCTTGAAGGCTGGACGGCCGCCCTGAGCGACGATGAAGTCGTAGGCAATCTGGTCCAGGTCCTTGGTGCGCACGCGCTCTACGGCCGCTTCTCGCACCAGATTGAGGCATTGGCGCAGGAGTCTGCCGCCTTCACGAATCAGTTCGATTTCATTGGCCGTCTTTAAAATCACGCCGCCCTTGGTCTTACTCACACCGTCGCTTCTTTCCCCAACGCCTGGATAATGGCCTGAGTGATCGCGTTGACCTCACCCATGGCGTCGATTTCTTTGAGCAAAGGTGTCTTTCGATAAAACTCCACCACCGGCTCGGTCTGCTTATGGAAGACGTGCAGTCGATTGCGAATAGAGTCTTCCGTGTCGTCTGAACGTTGAATCAGGGCTGAGCCGTCCACATCGCATACGCCTTCAACTTTCGGGGCGTTGAAGAGCAGGTGGTAAGGGCGGGCGCACTGCGAGCAGATGCGACGGCAGCTGAGTCGGGTGACGATTTCGTCATCCGGCATCATCATCTGTACAACCGCATCCAGCGGGCGCTGCAGGCGGTTGAGCAGGGCCTGGGTGGCGATGGCCTGGACTTCTGAGCGGGGGAAGCCGTCCAGGATAAAACCCAGTCGGCAGTCTTTCTGCTGCAGTCGCATTTCCACCAGGCCCAGGATCATCTCGTCCGAGACCAGGTTGCCGGCTGCCAGGCAGTCCTTGATCTGATTGCCGATCAGGCTGCCCTGCTTGACTTCTTCGCGTAGCATTTCGCCGGTTGAGATATGTGGAATGTGGTAGTGAGCGGCCAGGCGTGAGGCCTGGGTGCCCTTGCCGGCCCCGGGAGGGCCTATCAATACCATTCTCACGTGGTGGATCCCCGTTCAGATAACTCCGCCCGCCTATTCCTGGGGAAGAGGCGGGCGGATCTTAACTAATTCCTGTGGGTTGCAGGCTTATTTCATGAAGCCTTGGTAGTTGCGCAGCACCATGCGGGCCTGAATCTGGCTCATGGTGTCCAGGGCCACGCCCACGATGATGAGCAACGAGGTCGAGCCCAGGTAGAAGCTGTTGACGTTGGTCATCTTCATGATGAAGTTGGGCACGATCGCCAGCCCCGCCAGGAACAGTCCAGAGACCAGGTTGAGGCGGTTGAGCAGGCGGTGCAGGTACTCCGAGGTGGCGCGACCTGGACGGATGCCGGGGATGAATCCACCCTGCTTCTTGAGGTTGTCCGCGATGTCTTCAGGGCTGAAGGCAATCGAGGAATAGAAGTAGGTGAAGAAGATCACCATGGCGGCGTAGAACACGTTGTAGAACGGGTTGTTGGAGTTCAGGAAGTTTTTCACGCCCTCCTTGAACTGGACCGCCCACTCCGGCGCCGTTTCGGGAATCATGCCCACCAGCGTGCTGGGGAGGTACATCAGCGAGACGGCGAAGATGATGGAGATCACGCCGGCGTTGTTGACTTTGACCGGGATGAAGGTGGATTGGCCACCCATGACCCGATTGCCGACCTGGCGCTTGGGGAACTGAATCGGAACTTTGCGCACGGCCAGGGTCATGATGATAATCGAGATCACCACACCCAGGCTCATCAGGAAGAAGACCACCAGCGACAATCCGGCGCGGGCACCGCCGGCCTGGGCAGCCTGCAGCGTTTTCATCAGATACATCGGGTAGGACATGACGATGCCAGCGAAGATGAGCAACGACACACCGCTGCCCAGCGATTTCTCGGACATTGTCTCGCCCAACCAGATCATAAAGCAAGTTCCGGCCACCAGGGTCACGATCACGCCTGCCAGGAAGAGCGGGCTCTTGCTCATGAAAACCCAGCTACTGGGGTCTTCGGGCTTGCCGTAGCGACCCAACGAGGTGGTCATGACGGTTGCCTGCACGAAGGCCAGACAGATGGTCAGCCAGCGGGTGTATTTGACGATCTGGCGTCGCCCGATCTCGCCGCCTTCTTTCTGCATGTCCTTAAGCTGGGGCGACACCACCGTCAACAGCTGCATGATGATGCTGGCGTTGATGTAGGGGGTGATCCCCAGCGCCACGATGGAGAACTTGTTGAGCGCGTTACCGGTGAACATTCCCAGCAACTGGAAGAGTTCGCCGCCGGCTAACAGGTTTTCCCAGACCTGGCGATTGATGCCCGGAATGGGCACGTGGACTGCTAATGCAAAGATGAGGAAACCAATAAACAGCCAGGATATGCGACCTCGCAAATCCCGGCTGTTCATCGCCTCAGCTAACGCGGCTTGAGGGCTGGACACTAGATGACCTCTACTTTCCCCCCGGCCTTTTCGATTGCCTCACGGGCCGAGGCGGTGTAGGCGTCCAGCTGGACCGTGAGCTTCTTGCTCAGGCTTCCGGAACCCAACACCTTGATGGGCTGACGCAAATTGCGCACAAAGCCCTTTTCCCTCAAAGACTCCGCGGTAATCGTGGAATTCTCATCAAATTGATCCAAATGTTTCAGGGTGACTTCCAGATACTCCGTGCGGAAGTGATTCTTGAAGCCCCTGTATTTGGGCAACTGACGATACCAGGGGGTTTGGCCGCCCTCGAACTCCGGACCCTTGGTGCCGCCCGAACGGGAGGACTGACCTTTGTGTCCACGGGTCGCCTGGGCGCCCAACTTGCCGCCGCGACCCACGCGACGGCGATGTTTGCGGGCTCCTTCGTTGGAGCGCAAATCGTTGGCTTTCATCGTTCCTCCTTAGGTCAGAGCCGGCTCGGCGGAGTGAGCAGTTTCCTGCAGCACAGCGGCGACGCGCTTGCCGACCAGTTCTTCCACGGTTTTGCCGCGGCGGGCCGCGATTTCCTCAGCCTTGAGCAGCTCGGAGAGTCCTTTGACGGTGGTGTAAACCACGTTGGTGGGATTCTTGGAGCCGAGCGTCTTGGTGAGGATGTCTTTGATGCCGGCCAGCTCAACCACGGCGCGGACGGCACCACCGGCGATAACGCCAGTACCGGCGGAGGCCGGGCGCATCATCACTCGGGTCGAGCCGAATTCGGCCACGTGAGCGTGGGGGATAGTGTGACCCACCATCGGCACGCGGATCAGGTTCTTCTTGGCGTCTTCGTTGGCCTTACGGATGGCCTCGGGGACTTCGCCAGCCTTACCCAGGCCGACGCCCACGTGACCGGCTCCGTCACCTACTACAACCAGTGCGGAGAAGGCGAAGCGTTTGCCGCCCTTAACCACCTTGGAGACGCGGTTGATACGAACCAGGTGTTCTTTCAGGTCCAGACCCTCGGGGTCGACGTGTCTTTGTAAACTCATACTGCCTCCTAGAATTCCAGACCCTTGCTGCGAGCGGCTTCAGCCAGTGCAGCCACACGGCCGTGGTATTTGTAGCCACCACGGTCGAACACCACGGAGGTGATGCCCTTTTCGGTGCTGCGCTGTCCGATCAGCTCGCCCACCTTGACGGCCTTCTCTTTGAGGGACATCTTCTGTCCTTTGAGAGAGGGATCGAGGCTGGAGGCGGCCACCAGGGTGTTGCCCTGAGTGTCGTCGATGACCTGAACATAGACGTGGTTCAGGCTGCGGTAGATGACCAGGCGGGGACGCTCGGTCGAACCGGAGAGGCGCTTGCGCACGCGCAGATGACGCTGCACGCGCGTGGAGTTGCGCGAAACCTTCTTGATCATTATTACTTACCAGCCTTTCCGGCTTTGCCCATCTTGCGCAGGATCTTCTCACCCACGTAGCGGACGCCCTTACCCTTGTAGGGCTCCGGGGGACGCATCTCACGCAGGTTGGCGGCAACCTGGCCGACCTTCTGACGGTCGACTCCTTTAACGTGGATGAAGTTTGTCTTGGCGCGGTTGTCTGCCTCGACCACCAGCTCGATGTCGGCGATTTCGGCGACGTCGATGGGGTGCGAGTAGCCCAGCTGAAGCTGGATGCCCTTGCCCTGCTGCACGGCGCGGTAACCGACGCCAATGATTTCCAGCGACTTGGTGAAGCCGGTGGACACGCCGGTGACGGCGTTGTTGAGCAGGGTGCGGGAGAGGCCGTGAGCCGACTTGAGGGCGCGGTTCTCGTGATCCGGGTTGACGATGCTCAGGTTGCTACCTTCGACCGTCACCTTCAGCTCGGGGTGGATATGGTGCTCCAACTGGCCTTTGGGTCCCTTGACGGTGACTTTGCCGCCGTCGACCGAGACTGTAACGCCCTTGGGCAGTTCAATGGGTTTCTTTCCAATACGTGACATGTCAGCTCCTCGCTACCACACGTAGGCCAGGACTTCGCCGCCTACACCCTGCTTGCGAGCCTTGCGGCCGGACATAACGCCCTTTGGGGTGGAGAGGATGACGACGCCCATGCCGCCGTAAATGTTGGGGATTTCTTCCTTGCCTACGTAGCGACGCAGGCCCGGCTTGGAGACGCGGGTGATGCCATTGATCACCCGGTCGCGCTCGGAGCTGTACTTCATCTGGATGCGCAGCACACCCTGAACTCCGGCTTGAATCATTTGATAGTCCTTGATGAAGCCTTCGCGCTTGAGCACTTTGGCAATGCGCTCCTTCATCTTGGAGGCGGGCACGTCGACCTGCTCGTGAAGAGACTTATTGGCGTTGCGCACGCGGGTCAGCATATCTGCAATGGGATCTGTGGTCGGCATACTCGACTCTCCTTACTGGGTCCGGATGGGGCAGCCGAGGAGTTTCAGGAACTCGGAAGCCTCTTCATCCGTGTTGGCGGTGGTGACGATGTTGATGTCCATTCCTCGGACGCGTTCCACCTTGTCATACTGGATCTCGGGGAAGATGGTCTGCTCTTTCAGGCCGATGGCATAGTTGCCGCGGCCGTCGAACGACTTGTGGGGCAGGCCACGGAAGTCGCGGATACGGGGCAGAACCACCGAGAACAGCTTGTCCAGGAAGGCCCACATGCGCGGTCCGCGCAGGGTCACCTTGGTGCCGATTTTCACGCCTTCACGCAGTTTGAAGTTGGAGATGGAGTTGCGGGCCTTGGTGATCACCGGGCGTTGGCCGGTGATATGTCCCAGTTCAGCGTGGGCCATATCCAGCAACTTGGGGTTGCCGATGGCTTCACCGACGCCGATGTTGATGACCACTTTCTCCAGACGGGGCACCTGCATGACGTTCTTGTAGTTGAATTTCTCCTTCAGAGCACCGACGACTTCAGCCTTGTACTTGTCCTTAAGGCGAAGCGGGATCTTCTTGAAGGGTTCTTTGGTGACGGGACCGCCGAGGTCGATGGGACCTTTGCGTCCGCCCTTTTGGGGTTCGGGTTTCTTGGCCATTGTTATCCTTTCGTCGGAACGTCTTTGTGCTCCGACATTTAGCCATTATGGTAAATGGGCTTAAGTTTTAAACCAGCGAGGCGGGGAAACCCCGCCTCGCCAGGTTAACTTCTGGACAGAAGCGCTTAGAGAACTTCCGGAGCCAGAGAGACGATCTTCATGAACTCACGCTCACGGAGTTCGCGGGCAACCGGTCCGAAGATGCGGGTGCCGCGAGGATTGAGGTCCTCACGGATGATCACGGCCGCGTTGTCGTCGAAACCGATATAAGAACCGTCGGGACGGCGAACGCGGGTCTTGGTGCGGACGACCACAGCCTTGACCACGTCACCCTTCTTGACGGCGCCACCGGGGGTGGCGGTTTTGACGGCGGCGACAATGATGTCACCGACGCCGGCGTACTTACGCAGCGAGCCGCCGAGCACGCGGATGCACAGAAGTTCCTTAGCACCCGAGTTGTCAGCTACGCGAAGGCGGGTTTCCTGTTGAATCATGGTAGCCTCCCTTAGCGAGCTTTCTCAAGGATGATCTGGATCCGCCAGCGCTTGTCGCGAGACAACGGGCGGGTTTCCGTGATGCGAACCACGTCGCCAACGCCACACGAGTTGTCCTCGTCGTGGGCCTTGTACTTCTTGGTGCGCTTGATGATCTTTTTGTAGAGCGGGTGAGGGAACTGACGCGTAACGGCAACCACCACGGTCTTGTCCATCTTGTCGCTCACAACCACGCCGACGCGGGTTTTGCGCCGGGCACGGGTAACGGTAGCTTCACTCATTTCTTAGCTCCTTCGGCCTCGGCCAATTCCTTCTCACGCAGGATGGTATGGATTCGGGCGATCTCTTTCTTCACGCGGCGAACTTCCGCGTTGTTTTGAGAACCACCGGTCGAAAGCATGAAGCGCAAGTTAAAGAGCTCCTGCTTGGTTTCGATGAGGTGCTCGCGCAAAGCCGCTTTGTCTTTGCCTCGCAGGTTTTTTCTGGAATCGGTGGTCTTCACGCCTGGTCTCCTCCGAACTCTTCGCGCACCATGAAGCGGGTCTTCATGGGTAGCTTGTTAGCGGCGAGGCGCATGGCCTCGCGTGCCGCTTCTTCGGGAACACCAGCGATCTCGAACATGATGCGGCCGGGACGAACCACGGCCACCCAGAACTCCGGAGATCCCTTGCCCGAGCCCATTCGGGTCTCGGCCGGTTTCTTGGTCACGGACTTGTCAGGGAAGACGCGGATCCAGACCTTACCACCACGCTTGATATAGCGGGTCATAGCGATACGGGCGGCTTCGATTTGGCGGGCGGTCAGCCAGCACGGCTCCATCGACTGGAGGGCGTACTGTCCGAAGTAGACGGAACTACCCCGGTGCGACTTGCCTTTCATACGGCCGCGATGAACTTTGCGATGTTTTACTCGCTTTGGGCTAAGCATTTGGCGCCTCCTACAGCTGCTGCTCGGGCTGCTGATCCGCCTTCTGAGGCAGGATCTCGCCGCGATACACCCACACTTTGACGCCGATGCGGCCGGCCGGGGTGCGAGCTTCGTGGATAGAGTAGTCGATATCGGCGCGCAGCGTGTGCAGCGGCACCTTACCTTGGAAGTTACGCTCGGTGCGGGCGATTTCCGCGCCGCCCAGACGTCCGCTGACCTGAACCTTGATGCCCTTGGCGCCAGCTTTCATCGAGCGGCTCATCGATTGCTTCATCGCGCGGCGGAAAGCCACGCGCTTCTCGAGAGCTTCAGCGATGTTCTGAGCGACCAGTTCGGCGTCCAGTTCCGGCTGCTTGATTTCCTTGACGGAGATCTTGATCGGCTTCTGGGTGAGCTTTTCCAGCTTCTTGCGGAGGTCTTCGATGCCAGAGCCGCGCTTACCGATGACCAGGCCGGGCTTGCCCGTATTGATGATCACGTGCACCTTGTTGGCGCGCTCGATCTCAATGCGAGAGATGCTGGCGTGGCGGTATTGCGCGAGTACGAACTTACGAATCTGAAAGTCCTCGCGGATCCACTCGGCCAGGTTTTTCTCCTGGAACCAGCGCGAATCCCAACCGCGGATAATGCCCAGACGGAGTCCGAGCGGGTGAATCTTCTGACCCATACTAGATGCCCTCCTGACGTTGACGCACGACCACAGTGATGTGACTACCGTACTTCAGCACGGGAGTGGCCCGGCCGCGCGACTTGGGAAGGTAGCGCTTGAACATGGGACCCTGGTCGACATAGAGCTGGGACAGCCACAGTTTGTTGGTGTCCAACTCGTGGTTGTTTTCAGCGTTGGCGATAGCAGACTTGATTACTTTGTTGAGCGTGCGAGCCGCGCGCTTGTTGGTGAAATCAAGCAGAGTAACCGCTTCGCTGGCCTTCTTGCCACGAACCATATCGGCCACGAGGCGAAGCTTGCGCGGGGCCGTGCGAATCCATTTTGCAATGGCGCGCACTTCCGGTCCTTCGAAGACCGGCTTGGCCTTGCGCGGGCGAGCTTTCTTAGCTTTGGTTGCCACCGTCTTTTCGGCGGCCGGCTTGGCTTCGGCTTTCTTGGCCTTAGCAGCCTTGGGTTTCTTTTCGATGGGATCTTCTTGCTCGTTAGCCACGACTGCTACTACCTCTTGCCTTTCTTTTCGGCTTTGCCGCCGGAATGGCCGCGGTAGAGGCGGGTGGGAGCGAACTCACCCAGCTTGTGGGCGACCATCTGCTCGTTGACGTAAATCGGCACGTGCTTTTTGCCGTCGTGAACAGCCAGGGTATGGCCGATCATTTCGGGAGTGATGGTGGCGGCACGCGACCAGGTCTTGATGACCTTCTTTTCATTCTTGGCGTTCATAGCATCGACTTTCTTTTGCAAGTTGTAGTCGATGTAGGGGCCTTTTTTTACTGAACGGGACACGGCTCAGCCTCCTACTTCTTGCGCCGACGCACGATCAGCGCGTCACTGGCTTTCTTTTTGCGGGTCTTCAGACCCAGAGCGGGTTTGCCCCACGGGGTGGAGCTCGGACGACCCGGGGTGGAGCGGGCTTCGCCGCCGCCGTGGGGGTGGTCACAGGGGTTGGTGGCAATGCCGCGGATGTTCGGACGAATACCCTTCCAGCGAGAACGTCCGGCTTTTCCGCCCTTGACATTCTCGTTCTCGAGGTTGCCGACCTGACCGATGGTGGCGCGACAGTCGTGAGAGACCTGGCGAACCTCACCGGAGGGCAAACGCAGCAGAGCCTTGTTGTTTTCCTTGGCCATCAACTGAGCGGCGGCCCCGGCGGCGCGCACCATTTGGGCTCCTCGGCTGGGGTACAACTCGATGTTGTGGACCAGGGTACCGATGGGGATCTTGCGCAGCGGCAGGTTGTTGCCGGTTTTGATGTCGGCGTCCTCACCCGAGTGGATGGGGTCGCCAACCTTCATACCATTGGCAGCCAGGATGTAGCGCTTGTCGCCGTCCGCATAATGGATCAGAGCGATGAAGGCCGTGCGATTAGGATCATATTCGATGGTCGCGACTTTGCCGGGTACTCCGTCTTTGCTGCGCTTCCAGTCGATGATGCGATAGTGACGACGGACTCCGCCGCCGCGATGGTAGGCGGTGACGCGTCCCTGAGAGTTACGCCCGGCCGTCTTCTTCAGCGGCTCCAGCAAGCGCTTTTCCGGTTCCGAGGTGGTGACCTCGTCGAACGTCGGAAGGCTCATGTGGCGGCGTCCAGGGCTGGTCGGGTTGAATTTCTTAATAGCCATCTGTTGGGAGTCCTCTCTTAGACTTCAAACAGGGGGCGGTTGTCGATTTGAATCTGATGCCCCTCTGCCAGAGTCACCACCGCGCGCTTACGGTCGGAGGTGGTTCCCACCACTCGGCCGCGGCGCTTGACTTTTCCGGGCAGAATGGAGGTGGTTACTTTGGTCACCTTCACTTTGAAGATGTCCTGGACCGCGTTGCGAATCTCGATCTTGTTGGCGCGCAAGTTCACTTCGAAAGTGTACTTGTTGACGGCCGACAGGTTCATCGACTGCTCGGTCACGATGGGTTTGCGGATAATGTCATGAGCCGTCATCCGCCGCAGGTCGGCGACGCTCGATAGGGGTTTGGCTGGGCGGCTCACGAGAGAACTTCCTCCAGTTTGGTGATGGCGTCCTTGGTGGCCAGGATGCGCTTGCTGTTGACGATGTCCACAACGTTGACGCGCTCGGCCACGATGACCTCGACACCCGGGATGTTGGCGGCTGATTTCTGCACCACGGTATCCGCCGCTCCGATGAGCAGCAGAGTGTGGGAGGTGCTGACAGCGTGATTATCCTGGGTCAGGCTCTTGAGCATGTCCACGATGGCCTTGGTTTTGAAGCCGTCCAGTTTCACTTCGGAAACGGCCGTGAAGGCTTCTTCGCGCACGCGCTGGGACAGCGCGGAGCGCAGGGCTGCGTGACGCATGGTCTTAGGCAGAACCTGGGTGTATTTGCGGGGGGTGGGGCCGAACACGGTTCCGCCGCCCTTCCACAGGGGGGAGCGCCGGCTGCCGGCGCGGGCACCGCCCGTGCCTTTCTGGCGCCAGGGCTTGCGACCGCCACCGCGGATTTCGCCTTTGCCCTTGGTGTCGTGGGTGCCGTGATGGCGGTTGGCCAGCAGGCCCACGTAAATCTGATGAATCAGGTTTTCTTTGTATTCGGCGCCAAAGATGGCGTCCTTGAGTTCGATGTCGCCGACGACCTTGCCGGCCATGTCGTGCAATTTCACTTTAGCCATTGTTCGTCGCCTCCTTACTTACGGCCCGACTCGCGGACCGTGATCAGGCGGCCGTTGGGGCCGGGCACGGAGCCTTTGACGAGCAGAAGATTGCGCTCGGCATCCAGGCGCACCACGGTGAGACCGAGTGCGGTGACGCGAGCGTTGCCCATTTGACCGGGCTTACGCATGCCGGGCAAGCTTCCCATCTGGGTCGTACCAGTGGAGGCCGGGCGGCGGTGGACTTTGGAACCGTGGCTACGCGGACCGCCACCAAAGTTGTGGCGCTTGATGGTTCCCTGGAAGCCTTTGCCTTTGGAAGTACCAATCACGTCCACTTTGCTGATGCCGTCGAAGATGTTGACGGTGACTTCGTCGCCGAAAGCTTCGAGGTTGTCGACGCGGACCTCTTTCAGATAGCGGAAGACAGGCTTTCCGTACTTCTTAAATTGTCCGCGGCGGGGATTGTTGATGACCTTCTTGGCGCGAGCTTCGCCGATCTCTTCAAATCCCAGTTGGACGGCTTTGTAGCCGTCTTTTTCTTCGGTTTTGCGTTGGATGACCGGACAGGGCCCCACTTCCAGTACCGTGACGGGCACGGCGTTACCGGTGGGGTCGAAGACTTGGGTCATTCCAATCTTGCGACCTAATATGGCTTTCATTCTATACCCTCGATATGACGCATAAGTCTAGCCAAAGATCTTAGCGGCGCCAGTGCTACGTCCACCAAAGTTGGTGAACGCGCGGAAGGGGCCGCCGTTGAGCGAGCCCCTCATTCTATACCAGCGAGAGTCGCTGGCTTAGTCGATCATGCTTGCGCAATGTCGAGCGACTAATTTATGAGGATCGACCGCGTCTGTCAACAGGTTTGTTCGATTTTTTGGCTCTGTTACATGTTGTTTACGTCAGGGAGAGCCTACAATGAGAAGGAAAGGCCGCCGATCAGTGAGCCGGCTTTTTCGGTGTTGGTCCCCCAAAGCGTTTGCTGCCAACCCAGGCTCAGCTTGCACCATTCCCAGGGTTGAGCGACCAGGCCGACGGTGGTGGCCAGTGACTGGACCAGTCCTTCGCTGCTGGACTGGATGCGGGCGTAGTTGAGCTCGACCACTGGTTGGAGCTGCGAGTTCAATTGGTAACCCAGTCCCAGATTGGTGCCCTGCGCTGAGAAGCGTTGACCAGGTCCGGCCAGGGGAAATAGGGCATAGCTTTCCCAGTTGAGTGAGGCCGGTCCCCAATCTTGGCGAAGGACGAAGGCGATATCGCCCCCCACAAAGCCCTGGTTGGTCTTCACATCATTGGCCAGAGTTGGACCACCCACCACCGCCATGGCCAGGCCTTGCTCTGAATCATTGTAGAAACGCCAGCGCAGGTCCAGTTCCAGGTCGACCAGTCCTCCACCCCGACGAGGCCCGCCCAGAAAGCGCCCGGTTTGAGCCCGGTCCGGGTCGATCACGCTGAGCAGTTGGCTGGCCCCGGAGGTCAGTGTCAGGTCCAGGTCCTGGCTGAGGCCGTAGCCCAGGCTGCCCACATACAGTTGTTCGCGTTGGATCTGCCCGGTCGTCACCTGAGAGAAATCATCGAAGGCGCTTTGAGACTGACTGGACAGATAGTTGAGCTGAAGCTCAAAGGACCCGGGCGACCGGGGGTCAGGGTCAGCCGTGACGATTTTGTCTCGCACGCCGGTCTGAGCCCAGGTCGCGCTGATCAGGAGGATGGCCAGGACGATTCGAAGCAACACGGCCTTGGTGCTTCGTCGCAGCTATCGGAGGGCCCACTCTGTCAAGTGAAATACCTCTGGTTACCAATGCAGCGTGATCAGGCCGTGCTCGGTCACCATTTTCAGCCAGTTGTCCAGCGATTGCACCCAGCCCGAATCCACCGGGTCCGGGCAGAAGGAGTAAAGCTCCGCCACGAATTTGGCCGGGTCTCCGGGTCGGTTCAGCAGTTGGAAGCTGAGGCTGGTTGCCTCACAGCACAGGATTTCCAGTCCGAAGCGCTGGTCCCATTCGCGCAGACGAGCTTCGCAGGAGCTCTCCATTCCGGCCAAGCACAGGCAGGCAAACTGGTCTTCGCCCGGTGCGATCACCAGTTCCCGGTAGGCCACGATTTTGCGCTCGGGCCACCAGTAGTTGTCTTCAAAGTAGGCCCCCAGAAAGGCCGTCCAGCCCGGGGGCAGCCGTTTGCGGGTTGGGGCCAGCAGGTTCCAGGCCTGGCGGTCGGGGAGGATGATGCAGTCCAGCTTGGGATTGACCCTGGAGGGCAGCAGCGGGCCGACGTGTCCCTGATAGTGAGTGCCCACGCCCGGGGGTTCTTGCTTTTGGGGGACGGCCCCTGGGATTTTTGAAAAGAATAGTCGGCCCGGGGGTTGACAGGCTGGCGCTGGCGGTATACATTGCGGACCTCGAAGCGAGTAACGACGCGGCGAGCGCACCGGAGAGCGTTAGAAACGGCGCACTGACAAGCGTTAGAGTCAGGGGGTTGTCTGCAGGAGTTCGTTCGCGACCTCCACCCCAGCAGGCCAGAGAGTTTCCGCTCTGATTCAATGGAAACGAGGCCCGAGGTAGTCCGGGTGTCCGTGAGGACGCAGGCGTCATCAGGCGGGGCGATTTCGCTCTGATAGGTGGCGGCAAAGTGATCCCGATCACACTATGAACTTCGAGAAACCCGATTTGGGCGGTAGGCAATCGGGAGGTTCTGGCGGACCACATCGTCAGGGGTGCGTGTAACCTGAGCACGCAGCGCACGAGGCGGCGAAAACTGCGCCTCTGGGCCTAGATTGGTCCTGAGAACCGTGAGGTGAAAGCCCGCGAGTGGGAACCGGAAACGCACCGGGGAAAACTTTCGGCACTCAGTCGACTAAATTAGGAGCCTGGCCCGGGTAGGGAAGCCAGGGGATTCTATCTCGTCCGATGAGATAGGGGTAGCTTGCAGACCAGGCAAGCAGTCGGGTGACATCGGCTTCAGTGAAAAGAAAGCAATGTCACGAGGCTCACGTCATTGTGTCGGACCTGTGAAGGTGAAAAAGATGCGACGGGAATCGGCGAAAGTCGAGGAAAGGCGCAGAAAACCGATGCGACCATAAAGAGGGTTACGCCCCTCGATGGACGTGGGAGCCTGGCACGGGGATGGAGGCCAGGGGGTTCTGATTCAGCCCGGATGAATCAGGGGTAGTTTGCAGACCTGAGCAAGCCGCTGAGCTCAACCAGCGTAAGCCACTAACGAGGCAGAGACGCATTCCAGCTTCTATGGAATGTATGAGAGAGGCCAGAATCGGCCTCAGGAACCGCGAGGTAGCGAAACCTTGCCGCGGTCGAAAGCGGCGGAGGGCCTGAGGAAGCGACTTCTGGGTGTCTGGCATAGGTGGGACGGTATCCAGACGAAGAAAGCCACTCGAGCGATCGGGTGGCTTTTTCACTTTTACTTCGGACTATCGGTAGTATTCGCTGAGATAGCGGACCAGTTGGGGGCGGTGGGCCTTGAGGTAGGCGGGGTAGTCCTGGCTGATCGACTGGTCAGGTCGGGCCAGCAAGACATAGGCTTCCAGGAGTCCCTTCTGGTCCAGTTCCAGTAGTGTGGGTAACCAGGCGGGCGGGTTGGCCGGCTGGGTTTGGCGGGCGGATAGGGCGGCTGCTTTGAGGGCCTCCACCTCGGAGGCCAGAGAGTGGCGTCCCGTTTTCTCGAGCTGGGCGGCCAGTGCCAGGCTATAAGTCAGGCCCAGGGGGTCGTCGGTTTTCGTGGCGCTGACCCGGGTTGTACCCTGGTCGGACGAGACCAATTGAGGATTGAGTTCAGGGAATTGGGGATGGTGGGGTTCGCCCAGGCGGCGGATTCCGGTCCAGGCCAGGCGAGAGTAGGGCTCGCAGAGGATGCCCTGGATGTACTGGGAACGCGCCTCTTCAAACTTTCTCTGCTCAGACAGGGTGTTGCCCCAATAGCGGTAGGCCGTTTCGCGGCCGGGATCAATGGCCACGGCCCGCGCGTAGTAGTCTTCGGCGCCAGGGTAGCGTTTCAGCCGAAAGCAGGTGTCGCCGGCGAAGAGGGCGGCTTCGTAGAGCTTGGGGTCCCGTTCCAGCGCTTTTTGGTAGGCCTCCAGAGCTTTCTCAAACTCGCCTTTGCCAAAAGCTGCTTCGCCGGCCTGCATAAAGCGCTCGGTCTCGGCGTTTTTGGAGAAATTGATGGAGGCTTTGGAGCCGTCTTCGGGCAGGGCTGCCAGCACTGTGTCCAGCACGGGCTCGGTGCTGCCCAGCTCCTTGCAGCGGAGCAGGCAGGCCCTGGCTTTCAAGCGTAGGGCTCTGGCCGTGGCCGAGTCCTGGGCGGACTGGCTCAGCAGGTGCAACGCAAAACCCAGCTGCATTTGTACTTCCACGTCCTTGGGGTCGGCTTCGGCAGCTTTTTCCAGCAGCGGACGGGCTTCCGCCGCCTTATTTTGCCTCATCAGCAGCAGGCCCCGCTGACGGTCGGAGCTGAGATCCTGGGCCAGGGCCAGGGAAACCGAGAGCAGCAGAAAGCAGGCAAGACGTTTCAGCATGTTCTGGTGATACGACAGAGCTGGGCCGGGGGCCTGGGCTGGCACAGCAGCAACGGCTCGTCAGGACCCGCCTGTACCGCCCCGCTGCTGCTTTTGGGCTAACTTCTGCATGGCATTGTCGCGCTGTTCCTGTTTGGCCCTTTCCTCGATGCTGAGCACAAGCAGGGGTTGGGCGCGCTGGAATCGCTCCTGATAGGATTGCTCGAGATATTCCGGCAGGGAGTCCTGTTCTTGCTTAAGCAGCAAGCGCGGCACAAGCTCCAGCTCGCGCGCCATCTGCACCTGGGCATGGCTCAGGCCGTAACGCTGACGGACCTGCAGCCATTCCAGTTCTTTTTTGTTGAGTTTTGCCACCAGCGCTTGTTCCACTCCGAGGGGGGCTTTCCCCCAACTGGATTATAGGTCCGGGACGGTGTCGATCATGGTGTTGGCGCGATTGTGCTCGTGACCGCCCAGATTGGTTCGATGATAGCGATTGGCGAAAGCTCGCCGAAGGCCCTCATCGCTGCTGCTGTTGCTGGCGTGGAAGTAGTTGACGGAGCGCACCTTTTGGCCCGCCTCGGTGTTGGCCCAGTTGGCGATGGAACGCTCGGATCCGTAATTGCTATCCAGTAATTCCAGTCGGTCGGCCTGGAGACCGCGGCCTTTGGGGTCGCTCTGGATGGACTGCTGCAGGGCCTGGCCGCCGGCCGAATGGGCGGAAACCACGCGGTAAGAAGGGTTGGTCACGCCCGCATCCCGCAGGGCCTGGTTGGTGGTGTCCGCCTGGCTTCTTACATTTCCCCAGTTCGTCCGGTTTTCTCCCGGCTTGGCGTTGTGGGCCTCAGGCAAAACAAAAACGGTTTGCGGCCCCGCTTTCTTTTGGATGGCTTCAATGCGGTTGGTGAGACCGTGAGCGTGGTTTTTGGGGTCTGCCACGGTGGAGTTCCAGCCGTGGTAATGGGTGTGGACGCGGGTCTCTTTACTGGGGTCAAATCCAGGCGGCAGGACCGTCAGAACCGGCGAACCACCGTTTCCGGCATTGCGGTTGGCGATAATTTCGCTGCCGTTCTTGATCAGGTCTTTATAGTTTTCGCGGGCCCGCTCGATGGTCTGGCCGAGCAGCCTTTCTTGAGGGTCTTTCGACTGTTTGAGCTTGCTGAGTTGTTCTGGGGTGACCTGGGCAGCGTTGTAGCTGCCTGGCGGAAGCTGTCGTTTGGCGGCCGCCGCCTCGGGTTTGCCGGCAGCCCAGGAGGCAAAATTGGGAAGTCCACTTTGCTCGTTCTGACCCCTGGCCTGCTGAACCTGGGGAGTTTGGGCGGCAGGCTCGGGCTTTTTGGCTGGGTCGGTCATTTTGGCGGTGGGCTCGGGAGCTTTGGCTGGAGCTGTGGTTTTGGAGGCGGGCTCAGGTTTTTTTGCAGCGGGCTCGGGAGCCTTGGCGGTAGGCTCGGGAGCCTTGGCGGTAGGCTCGGGCTGACGGGCTGGAGCGGTGGTCTGGGGGGCAGACTCCGGCTTTTTGGCGGCAGGCTCGAGCCTTTTGGCCGGCTCGGGGGCTCTGGCGGGAGTCAGGGTTTTGGCGCCCGCCTCGGGGGTTTTGGCTGGCGACGGGGTTTGGGCGCTAAGCCCCTGGTTCAGGGCGCCTCGGGTTTGGGGGCCAACGATGCCGTCTACTTCCAGCTTGTGATCGCGTTGAAACTGGCGCACGGCATTTTGAGTGAGGGGACCGAACTTACCGTCCGTCTCGAGTTTTGCGCCGTTCTGGTTGAGGTGTTGCTGGAGGCGTTTGACGTTCTCGCCCTGGTCTCGACGAGCCAGGTTGCCTCCAGTGAGGGGTTTGAGGGTTGAGTTGGGGTTGGCCCAGGACTGGAAGTTGGGAGTCTGGACCTGGTTGGGTCGAAGCCCTGCCTCCTGCGACAGCCGGCTCTGGTCGACTTTGTGAGGCGGATTGCCAGCCTTTCTAACTTTGGAGGTGGAGGCTTTCTTTTCTTGCGGCTTTCGAGTTCTGGTGGTGGGGGAGCTGGAATGGGCGGTCGGTTGGTTGATACCGGTCATGGGCGGCCTCCTCGAAAGATGCCCTTAGTTTGGCAGCAATCGAGTGGCCTCCAGAAGCTTGGAAAAGTTGTCAGCCGGTTAACTTTGTTTCCAGCTTGTTGACACTCCGGATGAAACGGTCAGCTTACACTCCAGGCACGCGGGGATCACGGATCGCCCCTTCGCTGCTGATCAGCCCGGCCAGCTGGGGATCCCTCAGGACTTCCGAAACAGGCCGTTCCTGGCCGTCCACCAGCATGGTTCCGCCGACCAGGCGAACTCCGTGGCTGTAGTCGGCATAGGTGTTCTCGTGGACCGTGCTGAGGCTTTGAATGGGCTTGCCATTGGGTTGATGCCAGCCGTAGATGGCGACTCGGTCCGGGTGTTGGGTCAGACGGTTTGATATGACGAGGTCTTTCTGGTGACCGGCCGTCAGTGCGCCGTGCTCAGCCCCGCGCTGCGTCATTTGTTGCTCCACCATGTTGTTGTGGCGCTGATAGTAATCATTCGACATCATCTGGGCGCCGGGGGGCAAGGGTTGGGGCGTGAGTTTGTTGTCGGCCTGCTTGTAGATGTCATCCACCATCTTGGTGGTGGGCAGGCTGGTGCCGGTCTGGTCAGCGATCTTCTGAGCCGTTTTGGGGTCCATGGGGATGCGCACAAAGTCTTGGTCGGATCCGATGGCCAGGTAGTCGGGCATGACCCGCAAGGTCCCGCTGTGACCGTTGCTTTGCAACTGGATCTCCTTCATCTGGCGCGCAAATTCCGGCACGTTGCCTTTTTGGATTTCGCTGAGAATGGCCGCCTCGCGCTGGCTGCGACTCATGCCCTTGGTGCTTTCCAAAAATTGCTTGCCGGTCAGGGCGCCTTCCGGACGGGGCGGAAGGTTGAGTCGTGCCCCTCCAGACGGGGCGGCCGGGCGGGCCTGGCTTGCGGCTGCGGCGGGTGCAGTGGGCGCGGCGGGACGCTTCGGGGCCTGAGCGGGGCGATGACTGATCGGACGATTGGTGGCGGGGAAGCTTTCGGCCGGGCGGTGCCGGTTGGGTGGGGGGCCCGCAGGCCGCTCTGGCGCCCAGTTCTGGGTGAGTTGTTGGAGGGCCGGCTCGTCGAACAGGCCTTCCTCGTCGTCCCCTTCAAGGTCGGGCTGATAGTCGTCGTCCCAGGTTGCAAGAGGCTCCAGAGCGGGTTGGGCCGGTTGCCAAAAGATGGGAAATCGGAGCTGTTCCAGGTTGGATTCACGAATATTCATGACCTTGGACCTCTTTCCTCAGACATTTGAAGAAAGGGTAGAGGGCGTCGATTATTTGCTCGTTACGGGCCGCCCGAAGGGATGAACAGTTGATGAACGGTTGGTTTCTGAATTACTCCCAGTGAGGGGGGACGCTTCTCGGGTCCTGACTGGCGTCGTGATAGGGGATCTGCAGCCGGATTTTTTGAAGCTCGGGCTGGAGCAGAAGGCTTCCCTTGAGTTGCAGGGCCTGATCGTTCATGGCCACGATACCGGTGTGGTTGGCGTTCATCTCCAGGTCGCCACGCCATTCGAAGCCCAGGCAAAGCTGGTGAGAATCCAGGCTCAGGGTCACGCTCAGCTCGTCCGGGGCGCCCTCTAGAAGCAGGTCCAGGCCGGCCTGACAGACTCGAAAGAGGCCCAGACGAGTCCGCGAGTCCAGACGCAAAGGGTGGTCGGGTGAGCGCAATGTCCAGGCGATGCCTTGAAGTCCACAGCGCTCCTGGAGCAGCCAGTCGATGGCCGCCTCCAGGCCCAGTTCGTCCAAAATGGGCGGGCGCAGACCCCTCCAGAGGGAGCGCACGCTGGTGAGGATGCTCTCCATGGCCAGGCTGAGCCGGCCCACGTGACCTCCAGAACCTTCTGGCAGCTTGTTCTGCAGCCAGGCTAGCTCGAATTTGAGGGCGGTCAAGGATTGGCCAAGCTGGTCGTGCAGTTCGCGAGCAACGCGCTGGCGTTCTTGCTCCTGCAGGCTCTGCATGCGTGCGGCGATGGCCCGTGCCAGGGGTTCGTGGGCCACCCGGTAGGTAACATCTTCAAGGAAGGAGAGGAAGTGGGTGGGCTCCCCGGCCTGGTCGCGCTTGAGGGTGGTTTGCAACAAGACCCAGACCACCTGGCCGTCCT
Organism: bacterium; assembly: GCA_018266105.1. Taxonomy (GTDB): domain Bacteria; phylum Vulcanimicrobiota; class Xenobia; order Xenobiales; family JADMJV01; genus JADMJV01. The sequence continues at coordinate 19,274 of JAFEBA010000074.1, forward strand.
TGCGCAGGTAGCGTTTCAGCTCTTGCTGGAAGCGCTCTTTGTGGCGCAGAGCCTGGTCCACGATGTTGACGCTGAGGGCTCGATCTTCAGGGTGGGTGACGTCACGCACCCGCATCGCCGCCAGTTCATGGGCTTCGTAGCCCAGGAGCTTGCACAAGGCGCTGTTGGTTCGCAGCCAGCAGCCGTCCAAGGAGACTTCGGCCACCGCTCGCTCTGATTCTATAAAGGAATCATAGCTCAATTGAAGGACCCCCGAGCGCTCTCATAGTGCTGTTATCGACCTTATTCCAGCCCGATGAAGAGTGTCTTCTGGCCAGTCCTGACCATTTTGGGATGGGAAATTTGGCCGGGTACGGGGTGTGTGTGCAAGCAGGCTGGTTGCTTCTCAAGCTCGATTAAAGCCTGCATGGAACACATCTTACTGCTTGAAGATGATGAAGACTTGCGAGAACTGGTCGCGGATTTGCTGCAGGCTGAGGGTTATGAAGTGGTGGGGGTGGCCAGCGCCCAGGAGGCCATCACGGTGGCTCAGCGGAGCGACTTTCACTTGCTGCTGACGGACGTGCGCATGGCGGGCGAGATCGATGGTGTCGGGGCCCTGGAGGCCATGAAGCGTCGGGCCGGGCACTTACGCAGCATCGTCATGACCGGCTATGCCGATCTGGAGGTGCCGGTGCGGGCGGCCCGGTTGCAGGCCGATGACTATTTGACCAAGCCCTTCGAAGGTCAGGAGTTGTTGCGCTGTGTGCGCAGCGTTCTGGATCGGGACGAGTCGCCCGCGGCCGGATTGCTGAGTCGTCTGCTGGCTTCCCCCGGGAGTCTCTGGGAGCGGTCCCGGCGTTGGCTCCACGACCGTAGCTGGCAGAGCCTGCAGGAGGTGCGTCAGCGTCTGTATCAACGGTATTTTTTGCTGATTCGCTCTGGCCGCATCGGGCGTGAGGAAGCCTATCCAACCTTTCAGGGGCTGGCTCAGGTAGAGAAGGCTTTGTTGCACGCCGACCCATCCCGTTGGGGAGAGAGCATCCAGAGGTTGCGCCAGCTGGAAGCCGCCCTGTTGGAGGCCACCCGGCCTGGCGCGGAGATTTCGGAGACCAGCCTGGCCGAGAGTTTTCGACGCTTGTATGGGCGCATTCGGGCCGGGAGCGTGGCTCTGGAGCACTTTCAGAGGGCACTGACCCTGTGGTATTCCCCCGAAGCGCGAAAGGCCAGTTTGGAGGCTTATACAACGTTCTGCCGCTTGTGGGAGGAGGAAGCCGAGGAAGAGGATCCATTCATTGGTCTGCAGCTTGGCGAGGTGCGCCTGGTGCGGCGCTTGCTGGGGACCAGCCAGGCCCGGCTCTACCAGATCAGTCCCAGCGGTGGACGAGTGCTGTGCCTGCCTGTCATCCCGGAGAACTCAGGCTTTCTGGAGGCTGAGGTGGCATCCGGCCGGGTCAAGCATTTGGGCCAGAGTGGAGGGCACCATTTTCTGCAGTATCCGCTGCAGCCAGGCCGTCCTCTCAAGGGACGGATGCGTCCGGCCGGAGACACCCCAGCGGCGGCCTGGAAGCTGCTGCGACCGGTCTTCCTGGAAGTGGTCCGTTTACACGGCCAGGGGCTGGTGTGCGGTTGTTTTGGCGCGCGTCAGGTCTTTCTGGGCGACCAGGGGGAGGTGCGCATCGAAGCCTTTGGTCCCGAACGCTGGCGACAGCTTTCGGCTTCCGGCTCGGTGGACGTTTTTCTGGCTGCGCCCGAGTTGATCGAGCAGTCCAGTCCCGATGCTCGTTCGGACCAATGGGTTCTGGCCCGGTTGATGGGGGAGGCGGTGTGGGGCTGGCTGCAGCCGGTGGATGCCTTTCGCCTCTTTGCGGGGGACCAGAGCGAACTGCCGGAACGAATGGGAGCGGCCTGGCCGGTTCTGCGGAGGTTGTCGGCACGAGAGCCCCAGCAGCGTTTTGCGGAGCTGAGAGAGGCTGTGTTGGGGCTGGATGCGGCTTTAGAGGGTGTTGACCACGTTGATGATGGGCAGCAGTGTGGCCAGGGCCAGAAAGGCTGACATGGCCCCGGCAAAGGCCAGCAGTAGGGGTTCGGCCAGCTGAGTGGCCGAGGTCAGCGATTGGGTCACGTCTTCTTCATACATCACCGAGATTTTGCTGAGCACGATCTCCAGGTTGCCGACTTCCAGGCCCATCTGAATCATCGTCAGCACCAGATGCGGGAAGACCTCGTAGCGCTCCAACGCTTCAGCCAGGTCGTCACCCTCGCGGAAGGCCTTGAGGGCGTCGTCGAAGCGTTGGCGGAACTCCAGGTTGGTGCAGACCTCGCGGGCCAGTTTGAGGGCGTCGCCGGTGGTCATGCCGACCTGCAGCGCGCAGGAGATGACGTAGAGCATTTGGGCCGAAACGGTCTTGCGAACCAGCCCGCCGATGACCGGAACGCCCAGCAGGCGGCGGTGAATTTCCAGGCGGAATCTGTCGTTGCGACGGAGCTGGCGCATGAAGATCGTCACCGTCAGCGCTGTGCCTCCCAGGATGCCGCAGACCCAGAAGGGGTTGCTGATGATGTGGGAGAGTTCGATCATCATCTTGGTGGGCAGGGGAAGTTCTGTGCCCAGGGAGCCGAATAAAGCGGCATCACCGGGGGCCAAAACCAGCGTGAAGAAAAGGCCCATGGCGATGATGGCCAGGAAAAGGAAAGAGGGGTAGGTGAGGGCTGAAATCACGGCCCGCTTGAGACGGAGCTGGGTCTCGCAAAGTTCGGCGATGCGGAAGAGGGAGTCCACCAGGGCGCCAGTGTTTTCACCCAGCTGAACCAGGCCAACCATGACGTTGGAAAAGAGGTTGCGCACCATGGGCCGGGTCATGGAGACGCTGAAGCGCTGGCCGGTGGAGACATCCTGGTAGAGTTCCTCCAGGGCTTTGGTCAGCTGAGGATCGGACTCAGACGAGGCCAGGTAATCCAGGGATTGGGCCAGTGGCATCCCGGCGTGGAGCATTGTGGCCAGCCGGCGGAAGAACCCGGTGACAACGTCCGGGGCGACTTTGTAGGGTTTGCTGCCGCGTCGGCCCTCCTTGTCTTGTTCATTGAGTTCAAGGATGGCCACGAACCTTTGGTTCAGTTGCTTCTTGGCATCGGTCAGATTGGGCGCGTTGAGAAAGCCGGTTTCGAGTCCGCCATCCCCCTTTTTGGCCCTATACCGATACCACATTGACGCTTCGAAGGTTCTGGGCGAGCGCAGGTCCTCCTGTTGTAATGCGGCGAATTGCCTCGAGTATTTAGTTCCCATCTGGTTGGGGGGAAAGGAGCGGGCCACGGCCGTGAGGGTGAAAGCTTACGACGGATTGCGCTGCTTTTTGCTGCTGGCTTTGCTCGAGTTTCACTATGGTCTGGCAGCCGGGGTGCCCATGGCCAGGCTATGGCCTCTTTCCCTGGCGCTGATGTGCTTCTTCGTGCTCAGCGGATTTCTGATTACTCGCTCGCTGCTAGAACAGCCGGATGTGTTGAGGTTCTGGTGGAGGAGGGCCTGGCGAATTTTGCCCGCCTATTATGTTGTATTGGGGCTGGCTGCCTGGATCTACTGGCCGCCCTATTTGGGCTGGTTGTCAGTCTATTTGCTGAATTTCAAACTTTATGATTTGAGTCTGTCGGCTGGCCAGGAGTTCGTTGACTTGATGAGCCTGGGTCCAACCAGCGGAATTCATTTGTGGTCGATGAACGTAGAAGAGCAGTTTTATCTGTTCTACCCGTTGCTTTTTCGCTGGTGTCCGGCGGGCAGGAGGGGGTGGTGTTTGGGTTTGGGGCTACTCGGTTCGATTGCGTATCGGCAATGGCAACTTGTGCATCAGCCTCATTCTTGCTTCGGAGTGTTGCCCTGGGTGGCGGGCGAGCATTTACTGTGGGGCTGCTTGGCGGCCTGGCTGGACCATCGGCGCAAACTGGACTGGCTGCGCACTCCGGTTTGCATGTATGCGTCTCTGCTTGCCTTTGTAGGGTTGCTGGCCCGCGAGCCTCAGGTAGGGCAGTACGGCTGGGGGTTGCTGGCACCGCCCCAACAGTCTGGCTATGGCTTCTGTCTGGCCTTGCTGGTTCTGGGACTGGCGCATCAGCCAGGCAGTTACCTGGCCGGCTGGCTGACGCTCAAGCCCTTCCGCCTGGTGGGAAAGGTGGCCTACGGCGCCTACCTGGTTCACCCTTATTTGATTCCGCCTTTGCAAGAACTGGTTCAGCAATACCCTGTCCTGGCAGTTCTTCCCGGGGTGCCGCTGGCGGTAATCGGGCCGGTGGTCACGGTGGCGGTGGCCTGGGCCATGTGGCTGAGTTTTGAAGGACCCGCCAATCGGCTCAAGCACTATTCCGGCTTGAAGTCAAGCGGAGCCGGTTGAAGAGAACTTGCGCCGTAAGCGCTGCACGGGCTTTTCAAAACCGAACCAGAGCACAGCCGCGGCCGCGATGGTCAGAACCGGACCCAGAAAGGCTCGCGGACAGGTGGGAATGACCGCCAGCCAGGGGTGGTCGGCCACCAGCCTGTCCACAGTGGGATTGAGGAACGAATGCACCAGGTAGGCCCCGTAGGACATGGTTCCAATCCAGGCAAAGGGCTTCCAGGCCAGGAAGCGAGCCAGCAAGGTGCGCGGATTATGGCGCAGCGAAGCCACAAAGCCGGCGATCAAGATGCAATATACGGTCTGATGGAGGGGTGGCCTCCATTGGGCCCAGGTGCGATAACTCGGATCCCACCAGCCCAGGCAGAATACCGCCAGCAAACAGCCATATAGAGTGACCGGATGGCGCAGCCAGCGCCAGCGGTCGCGAAAGTCAAACCAGGCAAACAGGCAGCCCCACAGGATATACTCCCCGGCCACCATCGGCAGACCGCCAAAAAAGGTGAGCGGACCGGAGGTCTTGAGCAGATAGCATCGGCACAGAATGGAAAAGACAATGCCGGCCAGCAACCAGCCGGTTCGGCGCGCGCGGGAGCTCCCGAATACAAATAGAGGATAGAGCAGGTAAAATTGCTCCTCCACACAGACCGACCAGAAATGGATGGCGTTTGTATTCCTGAGATTGAGGAAAGCCAGAAACTCAGCCGGCTCGCGACTGCTCAGTAAATAGATCTTCCAATTGAGTAAATAGGCCATGTTCCAGAAAAGGTAGGGAACCCCCCAGAGCATCCGGGTTACCGCCAGTACTACTAAATAGGCCGGCAAGATGCGTAGAATCCGTCTCCAGTAGAATGTGGTCAGGGCCTGACGGGCAGGCATGCTCTCGTAGGAAAAAAGCGTGTGGCTGATCAAAAACCCACTTAAGGCGAAGAAACAAGGCACGCTGAGCGACATCGAACCCACCCGGGAACCCGGATAGGTTTCGATCCAGTAGTGCCCTTCCAGAACCGCAAACAACAAAAAGCAGCGGAGGCCGACATAGGCGGGACAAAAGAAACCGGCTTCCGAGGACTGCTTCAGCCTGGCCAACGCATCACCCCGCGCAAGTCATCCAGGCGAGTGCTGGTGATTAAGTGCAGCAAGACCCAAATATAGAAATTTTGCTCCTGGAAGAAGAACCAGCCCGGCCCCGTTTGGCCCACCCCCAGATACAGACCAAACACCAGTAAATGAACCAGGCCCACTCGCAGCAGATAGACCGAACGGGCGGGAAAGCCCGGCAGACTTAAGTAGTAGTGAATATACCAGCAGAAGTAATGGAACAGAATAATAAAGCCGCTCAGCTTGGGCGCCGGGATGAGGTAGAGCCAGCCCAGCTTGGCGGCCACATCCAGACTGGCGCCGGCCAGCAGAAAGTAGCAACTGCGCCAGTCGGGTCGGTAGCCGCCCCGCCAGATCAACAGAAAATAGGCGAAATAGGCCAGCCCCGACAAGATCAGGCTGGGGCCTAACAAGGCCGGAAACTGAGGCCAGGCACCGCGCGCAAGCACAGCATCGGAAACCGCCGCCGCGTAGGTCACAATTAAGGGGAGCATCTCCAGCCAGCGGCCCATATGCATCGGGCTCTCCCCAAGCTTCAGGGGAATCTGGGTCAAATAGAGTTCGTCCAGGGCCATGTGCACCGCAAAATAGATGGTGGCCACGGCCGTGAGGCCCGATGGGAAAGGATGGGCCCAGTAGACGGTCAGGATCAGCCCGGCCCAGAACAGATAGTTGAGCACATAGAGGCGCGTGACCTTACCGGCCAGGCCTTGATAGAGGTAGGCCATGGCAAAATGCCCCTGACCCAACAAGATCATGGCCAGAATCACGGAACGCCAGTCCAGGAACAGCACCAGCGCGCCCGCCAGTGCGAACGAAAAAAGCTTCTCGGCCAGCACCTTGGAATTCATGGCGGTGGCGCCCAGCGGTCCTTGGCTTGATTGGCCCGCTCTTCGAAAGTCACCCACATGAAGCCAGCCACGGCCAAAGAAAGCAAAGGCCCGACTACGGCCCTGGGGGCCTGAGGGAAGACGGCCAGCAGCGGCAGGGCCAGTAGAAGCTTATCCAGAGCCGGGTTGAGAAACAAATGGACCAGGTAGGTGCCGTAGGAAATTTTACCCAGCCGGGTGACCGGCCCCCAGCTCAACAGGCGACTCACCCAAGAGCTGTCCTGATACTTTAGAGCCAGAATCCAGATGGCCAGCAAGACCGCATACAGGGTCTGGTGCAGCGGGGGCTTCCACTGAGCATACAGGTAGCGCTGCACGTCCGAATCCAGGCAAAAGAGCGCCAGCAAGCCCGCTCCGGCTGTCCAAAAAGCCGCCCTGCCTCTGAGCCAGACGACACGCCCCTGAGACTCCAGCCAGGCCATCAAGCAGCCCCAGAGGACATACTCGCCGGGAACGGGCAGCAGGGTGCCATAGAAGGACAAAGGGTAGTGCAGGGTCAGCCAGATTCGAATGGCGATGCAGCTGAGGATGCCCAGGCTTAGCGCCAGCGTTCTCCAGGTCCTGGGGGTCCATAACAGCAGGGGCGGGTAGAGCAGATAGAACTGCTCTTCCACCCCCATGGACCAGAGGTGGGCACCGTTGGTCTCCCAACTGGCCATATAGCGATTGAGTTCAACCTGAAAAGGGTCCAGGCTCAGCCAGAAGAGCTTCAGATTGAAGAGATAGCTCAATTGCCAGGCCAGGTAGGGCACCCCCAAGAACAGGGCCGCGCTCAGCAGCACCACATAGTAAGCGGGAAACACGCGCAGGCCACGGCGGATATAGAATTCCAGTAACAACTGACCGACTGAGCCCTTCTGCTTGCGCTCACTGCTCAGCAAAAGGTGAGTGATGAGAAAGCCGCTGAGCACGAAAAAGCAGCAGAGTGCGTAGCTTAAGAACCAGAAATGGCTGACGTCCACCCGGCGATAAAGATAATGAAACTGCAGAACGCCCAGCAGCAAAAAAAAACGTAACCCATCGTAAGCCGGCACGTAGGAGCCCCTCATGGCCAGGTATTCCCGAAAGCGACAGCCGTTTCCCTCAGCCCGACAGGATGCCCACAGAAACGCCAGAAACTGAGCTTCGTGGCACAGACCGCAATCGTGGTGGAAAAGGTCGCCTCCGTCAGCCTGGCTTGCGCTGCCCTGGCATTTATGCCGCTCCTGCTGGTGCTCAAAATTGCGGTCATTCTGGGTCACGCCCACATTTTGACGGCCTGGCTTTACTGGTATTTGGCCGGCAAAACGCGGGGCACTTTCCCCCTGAGGTTTTCAGCCGCGCTATTGCTGGTCTTCGGCAGCTATCTGTTGCATCCGTGGTTCAGCGTGCTGATCCTGGTGGCGCCGCTCTTTTTCCTGTTTCACTTTGTCTTCGATGAGATCCATCTCTTGAGGGTGCCGCTCAATCTTCGATCTTCCCCGGTCACGCCCGGGCGCTTTCTGGAAGCCCTGATGTTCGTCGCCCTCTACGCTGGATTGATCCTGGATGCGGTGCCCGGCCATTTACTCAGAAGTGGCTGTTCCCTGACGGTTCCCCCAGAAGTCTCCCACGGCCCCAAGTTCTTGCCGTTGCTGATCGGCTCTGGCCTGATCTACGGGCTGCTGATCCTGCTGGGTCGCCATCGCCCGGACTGGGGAAGCGCCTACTTCCTGGGTGGCTCGGCCGCGCTGGGCTGGCTGATCTGGCGCAACTTCCAGTGCGACTACGTCGCACTGCTGGCTTTTCTGATCCTGGTGCATGTGCTCAACTGGTATATCCACTATTTTCTCAACCTGGCTGGCAGCCCGCGGGCTCAGGCCCTGTATCTGGCCCGAGTGCTGGGGCTGATCCTGCTCTCGGCGCTGGCCTTCAGCCTGGGCCAGTTCAATCTGGCCGGGCCGGCCAGCCCCGGGCTGCGCTTTCTCTATCAGGAGACCTTCTATGATCTCTGGACCATGCTCCACCTGATTTTCTCGCTGCGCCTGGTTGACTTGCTAGCCATCTTCCGGCTGCCGGCCCGAATGCCGGCCTAAGTTCCACGAAAGCGCCAGAGGAAGAGCTTGAGGCGATGAGCAGCCTCAGTCCATCCAGAAAAACAAGGCGTCCCACTGGTTGTGAGGGGGATGGCGCAAGCAGGTCTGGATGACCAGGCCGTCTGCCAGGGGGTCGGCCAGGTCCTGCTTATAGAGTCGAACCAGTCCGTGGGATTCGAGATGGGCCTGAACCTTGGGGACGAGTTCAGCTACCTCGGGATGGGGAAACAGGTCCAGGTCGTCCCAGCTTTCTGTAAAGGAACCCCCCGACCATCGGCTCCAGAAGCGCGCCCCCTGCTGCAAGCAGAAGTAGGGAGCCAGAGCGCTGAATGAAACATTGAGTCCTTCATAACCAATGCCGGACTTCCATTCAGGCTTTTCGCGAAAAAACCAGGCCTGGACGTGGCAGGAGAAACCCGATTCCAGGTCGTCAGGGTTGAAGTGAAAGTCGACATGATGCAGGGTTCTGATCTCCACACAGCGCTGGCCGAACCAGTTGATTCGCTCCTTTTCTTCAAGGTTGATGGGAGGCTCACTGGAAATCGCTTTGCCCGACTGAAGAAGAACCAGTTCCTCCGGAGTCCAACGAACAGGTCTCTGGCGCATGCATTGTTGTTCCTCGCTTGAGTTGGTTTGCCTGCGCCTTTCGTCCTCCAGGGGTCAGGCCATCATTGGAGCAGAGGAGCATTCATTGGAACAACGTTCGGCGATCAAAGTTCTTCCTTCCCCACGACGGGGGTTCGTGAGTGCGTACTCTGCAGGGGCAGCTTGAACAATCCAGAAGAATTCAGGCCGGATGCGGATCGCGAGGTCTCTGGCCTGTCTGTTGCTGTTGCTCTCCGGCGCCAGGGCCAAGGATGGCCCATTCGTTCGCTTTCACACCGTCCCGCCCGATGCCATCGTGGCTGACCAGTTCGGAGATCTGGGGACGGCCACGGAGCCCGTCAAGCTCCGGGACACCTACGACGGTGGCAACGTGGCTTTGACCTTTCGGGCCCCCGGTTACGAGACGAGCAAGACCGACGTCAGCTTTGCCTACTTTACCACCAGCCTGGATTATCCGCAAAAAGGTTCCGTGTATCTGGCGCCCCAATCGCTCTCGGCTTCTCTTCGGTATTATCGAACCCCGCTGCTGAGCGGTGGACTGCCACTCGGTTTGGGTTTGCTGCTTTACCTGCGCTCTCGTCGCAAGGTGCGCGAGGCTCAGGATATTCAGGACCGGCTGCAGCTGGATCCGGTTCTAGTCTCCGCCTCGGAGACGTCGCGTAGCTGCATTGGAGGCTATGCCTTGCTAGAAAGGCTGGGTTCGGGGGCGGCCGCCACCGTCTGGAAAGGGGTGAAGCGGGAAGCGCCAGACTCGCAAAAGGTGGCCATCAAGGTTCTGCACCAAAGCTCCAGTTCGGGCTCTGAATTTCGCTCTCGCTTTCGGCGCGAGGCTCAGCTTTATCGCCAACTCTCTCATCCCAACATCGTCCACATGCTGGATTGGGGCGAAGAAAGCGGGCAGGTTTACCTGGTTCTGGAGCTGGCCGAAGGGGGGACCTTGCGTCGTAAGCTTGCGCCGCTGGTGGCATTGCCTGTGCCCCAGGCCCTTCACTACCTGGACCCACTTTTTAGCGCCATGGCTTACGCTCACTCCAACGGCGTGGTGCATCGCGACCTGAAGCCCGAAAACATTCTGCTGACCGGAGACGATCGAATCAAGGTCTCCGACTTTGGCCTGGGGCGGGCCGACAATTCTGAAAGCCTGACTCGCAGCGACACCACCCTGGGCACCCCCGCTTACATGGCTCCGGAACAGATCCGCGGTGAGAGCTATCATCCGGCCATGGATCAGTATGCTCTGGGTGTGGTGGCTTATGAGATGCTGACCGGCCAGCGCCCTTTTCAGGCTGATGATCCGGTGCAGATGATCTGGAAGCAGATGAATGAAGCTCCGCCGCCTCCCGATTTGCCCGAGCCGCTGGCCCAGGTGCTTCTGCGGATGTTGGCCAAAGAACCGAGGCTGCGTTTCGCCGACGTGGAGCTGGCCCGGCAGGCCCTGCTGGGTGCCTGCGCGTGAGTCTCCGCTCTGCTGCGGGACCTTGCCAGCGTGTGTTTCAGCAGACGCTGGAAGATCTGATCGATGCCTTTCGACCCGAGCGCGCGCTGGTGCTTTACGCCCAGGAGGGACGGGAGTTGAGCGTGAGGGCGGCCTTCGGGGTGGACCCGAAAACCGTTTGGACCACGGCCCCGCTCAGCCTTTCGCTCTTTCGTCGAGTCTTCGAGACTGGCCAGCCCTTGCTGTGCGCGGATGTGGGCCAGAGCGAGGAATTTTCCGAACTGACCAGTCTGACCCTCAGCGGCATGCGCAGCCTGATGTGCGTCCCGGTTTACCAGCACGAGCACGTCAAGGGTCTGCTGCACGTGGATGTTCGTCGCCGCCAGGTCGGCTTCAGCCCCAGCCAGCTGGCGGTCATGCAGTCGCTGGCTCGAGAGCTGGAGCAGCGACTCCGTCATCTGCCGGCCGCCAACCTGGAAACCGATGAGAAGAACCTGGCGGGGCAGCCCCTCCTGCTGGCCTTTAAGCCCGCCTCCCGTGTCACCTTCTGGCGTTGCCTGGCCACCCTGGTTGGGGCGGGGGTGAGTCTGACATGCTCTCTGGAACTGCTCTCCCGTTCGGGAGAAGACGCCAATAGCCGCCAGGTGTGCGCGCGTCTGACCCGTCTGGTGGAAACTGGTCACGCTCTGTCCGAGGCGATGCGTCAGTGTTCTCCGGCTTTCTCGGCCGTTCACTGTCAGTTGGTGTTGGTGGGAGAACGCAGCGGCAAGTTGGTGGCGGTGCTGACCGACCTGGCCGCCAGTGAGGAGAGAACGGCCGCGGTGCAGGCTCGGCTGCGTTCCACTCTGACCTACCCGTTGCTTTTGTTTGTCTCTTCTGTGCTGATGCTGCTCAGCATACCTTTCTTGCTGCTGCGTGGACAGTTGGAGCTGCTGCGTTCGCTCAACGCCAAGCCCTCCTGGTTGCTTCAGGCCGCGGCCTCGACCGCGGAAGCGCTAAGCCACCCTCTACCGGCCCTGACCGCGTTGTTGTTGCTGCTGGGGGCGGTCCAGGCTCTTCGTCAACTGGGCCGCCAGCGACGGCAGTGGTGGGATTGGGGACTGCGTTTGCCCAAGCTGGGAAAGACGCTGCGGTTGCTGACCAGCCTGCGCTTTGCCCGCAGTCTCTCGTTGCAGTTGCAGGTTGGCCTTTCTCCGTTGGAAGCTCTGACCAGTTCCGCTCGCGTTTCCGGCAATCCACTGTTCTTCGAGGAGATGTGGGAGGCTCGGGAGCGATTGGAGGCGGGTGAGGAGCTGAGCGCCAGCCTCCAGGCCAGCACCAACCAGCTACCGCCTGGCTTTGCAGCCACGCTGCGGGCCGGCGAAGAGTCGGGGCGGGTTCCGCAACTCTTGAACTGGCTGGCCGAGGCCTACGAGATGGAGTTGGAACTCACGCTGCAAAGCCTGTGCGCGGCTCTGGAGCCGATCTTGCTGATGCTGCTGGGCTGCCTGGCGGCCGGGCTTTGCCTCACCACCATGATGCCCATGATTCGGGCGGTGGAGAGCCTGTGAAGCGGCGGGGCCTGAGCCTGGCTGAGCTGGTCTTCAGCTTCGGGCTGGTGCTGCTGATTGTGGTGCTGATCTTTGAGCTGTTTCCTATGGCTCTCGTCAGTCTGCGCAGCTCGGCACAGCGCAGCCAGGCCCTGGCGGTGGCCGACTCGCTGCTGGCCCAGGCCATGCAGCAGCCTTTTCAGAAGTTGACTCCCGGTCTGGAGAATCTGCCTCCGGTCACGGTCGGCAGCACAATGTTCCAGCCTTCTCGGGAGGTGCTGCGAGTGCAGCAGCCTGGCATCGATCCTGAGCGGATCCTGGCTCTGCGCATCACCGTGGTCTGGCTGAATCGGGGCCAGTCCCATCGACTGGTGCGAGAGACCTGGCGGACCAATGTGCAACGCTAGGGCCAAATCGGGATTTACCCTGGCCGAGGCGCTGCTTGCCAGTCTGCTGCTTTCGCTGCTCCTGAGCGTGCTGGTCCAACTTGTGCTGCCTCTGGGCTACTCCCTGCGCTCGGCCAGTCATCTGGTGGCCTTTCAGCAGAGTGCGGCGATTTTGATGGCCAGGTTACGCACCGATAGTACGGCCACACCCGATTCGGCCGTGCTGACCCGCCGCCAAAGCCCGGGCCAGATCCTCTGCCTGCAGCCGGTGGATAGGATGGCGGCGGATAGCTCCCAGATCTTTTCTTCCCACCTGATCCTGTATGTGTGGCAGGCCGAGAGCGGGCGGGTTGTGCGCAAAACCTGGCCGCCCGCGCCTCCGCCCTTGAGCCGGCTGCCCGAGCCGGGCCGGCTGTTTTTGCCCAGCGACGCGGAGCTCGGTGAGCTCGCTGCAGCCAGCAACCACACGGAGAAAGTCCTGGCCATTGAGCTGGAAGATTTTCGGGTGGAGAAGCAGGCTGCGCTTTTATGGGTTCAGCTCAGGTTTGCCTGGTTGGGTGGAAAGCGGCCCGAGCGGTTTGAGTTGGAACGGCAGATCTTCCTGCCCAATCGAAGCTTGTAGCCAGGAAGGAACAGAGGGCTTGCCAGAGAGGCTTTTTCCGCTTAGGCTGCAGGGCGCAGAGACGGGAGAGAGCAAATGAGTTGGCAACTGGTCAATCCCCGACCCCAGGATCAGCCCGAATGTCCGGATGACCTGGAGATGGTTATTTTGCCCCGCAGCGGCGATCTGGGCGGCTTTGGGGTTTTGCGGGCGCTGCCCTTCAGTAAGCGGCGCCTGGTCGGGCCCTTTATTTTCTGGGACCAGATGGGTCCGGGGGAATTTTTGACCGGCCATGGGCTGGATATACGACCGCATCCCCACATCAATCTGTCCACTCTGACCTATTTGTTCGAAGGGGCCATGGATCATCGCGATTCCCTGGGAACCTTTCAAACGATTCGCCCAGGTGCGGTGAATCTGATGACCGCTGGCTCTGGCATCGTGCATTCGGAACGAACCGGTTCAAGGGACCACGCCAATCGGCTTTACGGGATCCAGAGCTGGCTGGCCAGCCCGCTGGCCGACGAGGAGGGCGCTCCCAGCTTTCAGCATATTGCGGCCGAGCAGCTTCCAACCTTTGAGGAGTCTGGGGTGCGCGGGCGAGTTTTGGCCGGGAGCTTTGCCGGACTGCGCTCGCCGGTGGCCTACCAGTGGGATACTCTTTACGTCGACATTGAGTTGGCTCAGAAGCAGCGTCTGTGCATTCCGGTGGAGGCTGAGGAACGAGCCCTCTACCTGGTGGAGGGTCGGCTGCACACGGCCGGTCAGGATTTCCCGGCGGGGCGCATGCTGGTCATTCGGCCGGGCCGCAGCCTGGACGTGCTTGCCCTCACTCCCTGTCGCCTCCTGCTGTTGGGCGGAGCCACCCTGGATGGCCAGCGTTACATCTGGTGGAATTTCGTCGCCAGCTCGCAGGAGCGCATCGAACAGGCCAAACGAGACTGGGCCGAGGGGCGATTTGCCAAAGTGCCGGGTGAAACCGAGTTTATCCCCCTCCCGTAGCCGCCAGCGGTTTGAGCTTGGCCCGGCAGGCTTTCACTGCTCTCGCCATAGAGCGATGCGGGCGGTTTGGGCCAGGGGGAGCAACTGACTGGGGTCAATGGTCACGATTTCGCTGCTTTGTTGCTGGCCGCCGGCAGCCGTGCCCAGGCCCAGGTAGCTCATCAACTGCTGGTGGTTGAGCTGCAAAACGCTCAGGATGTTCTGAACTTCGGGGTTGTCGGGCTGCAGTAGATCCTGGGGACTGATCGTCCCGATCAGCCGGGAAACGCCATCCACCGGTTCGTAGTTGGGCGTAAAGAGGTTGCGACAGACGTGGTAGGCGAAGCGACCGTCCGGGCCCTGCTCGAAGTGGACCCAGTAGTAGGTGCCGTCTCTGCCCACGGTGTTCTGCGCATCTGCAATGGCAGAATAGACTTTACCGGAGGGGTCCAGATAAAAGTCGGTCAGGGAACGCATCGAGTTTTTGATTTCAATCCTGACTCGGGCGGCGTCCGGGTCGCGCACCAGGCTGACCTGATCCAGTTGCACGTTCTCGCGCTCCGAATAGCTGAGCAGAGAGCCTTCCAGCCGCAGTCGGTGGGCAACCACACCCCCTTCGGAATAGACCACCCCACGCACAGAGGAGCCGACCTGACCCTGGCCTTCCAGTCGGATCCGCCCTCCTGCCAGCAAGGCCACCTGATCGGCGCTGGTCATTTCGGTCTGACCGGTGACGGTCAGCTGGCCGGTGGTGACCACCACGCCCGTGCCTTTGAGGGCACCCTGGATGGTCAAATCGCCCTGAACGAAGAGCAGGGCGCCTTGCAGATTCACGTCACCCTGCACCTGCAAACTGCCGCTGCGCCGGAGTTTGCCAGTGAAGGTTGGCTGCGAGTAGGTGCCCTGCAAGTTGATGGCTCCGGAGCCGGGATCATAGTCCAAGGCTTTGAGGCGCGGCAGTTCCAGCGGGTCGGAGTTGGGCCAGACCTGTCCCAACACTCGGGTGCCGTTGAGTTGAATCTGTCCTCCAGCGCGCACGTCACCGTGAACGACCGAATCCGGGCCCAGGCGGATGCCCGAATTGCTCTGAAGATCGGCGGGTTTCAGCGGCTCCGTCTGGGCACCGTCTTGGGAAGTTCGACTGGCCACCTGCAGGCCACCAGAGCTAACGATTGGCCCATCCGAGCTGGCCGCGTAGGGGAAGGCCGGGCGCAGCAAGACCACTTCCACCTGTCGAGAGACCCCGCGACAACGGCCTACCGCCACCAGGTGCACACTTTGTGGGGGCACCACCATTCCACCCGAGCTGGTCAAGGAGCGAGCTCCCGCGATGTTGTTGAGCGAAAGCGGAATGTCCAGCTGGTGGGCCTGATCGGGAGAAAAACTGAGCAATCCGACCGCCAGGGGAGGGGCCGTCGGTAGATGCAGATTCAGGGAGGAATCCCCCGTGGGTGTGGCCCCAAAGTTGCGGTTGGAAAAGATTTTTTCGATGGCCAGATGAGCCGTGGAGCGGGCCAGATCGAGCGCGTAGGCCTCGTTTTCAACTCGGCTGAGAAGTTGCAGGTGGGAGACGGACATTGAAGCCAGGGCAAACCCCAGGGTCGCGATGAGAGACACCACCACCAGGGTGACGCCCAGCCCCAGCCCTGTCCGTCTCTTGCCCGCTCCTGCTCTGGTCATTCGCCACCCCTTCAGCGGTTGTTGCGCGGGAAGATCGAGAAAGAGTTGACCAGGTAGCCGGGTTGAGAGGTGAGAGCCAGGCTACCCAATGCTAGCTTGCGTGATTTGGGCTCATTGAAGGCGGTCAGCAGCACCTGGACCTCGTTGGGGATGCCGCTCAAGGGCAGGTCAGACTGGGGAGGGGGCAACTTGATCTGCATGGAGACCATGCCCCGAGCCACCAGGTCGACCTGGGTTACGTTGGCTTCGCCCAGCAAATTGCTAATATTGGTTTTGCCCACCGGTTGGGTCAGGTAGGCGCTGAGGCTGGCGGCCGGGGTCAGCAGGGGTTCTTCCGTGCCCGAGACCAGCGGGTTATCGATGATTTTGCGAATTAGCAGTTTATGGGGACAGCGGTCGTCGTAGCCCTGGGCGTCGGCGCCGCCTGCGCAGGGGTCCCCCTGTGGGGTGATGATGTAGTAGAGGATGTTGCGTTGCCAGGTGGGCTCCCCATCGCTTTTGATGACCATGTCGCCCGTGCCGTTTTGAGCGGCGCTGAGCATACAGATGGCCGAACCGTCGAATGCTCCGCCGGGCAAGTGGGCCGGCACTTTGGTTCCCTGGACTTGCAAAATATTGGTGGTGATCAGGTCTTTTTCCATCATTCGCACGGCGCGTTTGAGCTGCATGGTGGCGTCTTCGTTGCCTGAGATCTGGTGGAAGACTTTGTCGGCCATCTTGAGCATGGAGTAGCCGACCAGCAGAAAGAGGCTGAGCAGCGTCCCGGCGATCAGGGATTCGGCCAGCGTGAAAGCCGCGCGTCCGGGCTTAGCTATCTTCGCCATAGACCATCAGCCGGGTGCATGAAGTCATCTTGTTGCCCGGGCCGTCCTCTTTCCACCAGACATAGGCGTCCAGGCGGGCCACCACGTTCTCGGGGCTAACTCCACCCACGCCAGCCA
The DNA here is from genome assembly GCA_018266105.1 of bacterium. Classification (GTDB taxonomy): domain Bacteria; phylum Vulcanimicrobiota; class Xenobia; order Xenobiales; family JADMJV01; genus JADMJV01. Next base: position 35,839 of record JAFEBA010000074.1, read on the forward strand.
GGGTGGTGGCGTAAATGGCGAAGTTGATCTGGTCGGCCCCGATGGTGGCCACGCCCCGACTCCAAGGGGTGCCGGGGTAGGGGAAGTTGGGTCCTGTGGGCGGCATGTGCCAGAAATCCGTGAAGGTCCGGCCCGGAGTGCTGTACTGGATGCCGGGGCCGGTGGTGAGGGGGACGTTGTAGACGATGGCGGCGATGGTGCGACTGAGTTCGCTATCGGCCAGCTGGGCGGCCTTGATGGAGACCATGCTCTGCTGATTGAAACGCGTGCCCAGGCTGCACACGCTCAAGAGCGCGAAAAAGGCAAGGCCTACCAGGCCCAGACCTAAGACCACTTCGGCGATGGTCAGACCCCGACTACCTTTCAAATCCGTAGCCTACTCGCTTGATCGAATCCAGGGGGTTGCCGGGCGTGATGGTGGTGCCGGCCACCAGGTAGGTGGTGTCGTATTTGATGTCGGCGTCGCGGCCGAAGATGCTGACCTTACCGTTGCCGGCACTACCGGGTTTGCCGGTGACCGGGTCAGCTCCGTAGGAAACCAGCGCACCGCGCAGGTCCACTGTTCCGTAGACCACGCTTCCGTAGGCCGCCGGTGGCTCCGGTTTACCTGGGGTGGCCGCATAGATGTTGGCGTCGCCCCAGGAGTAAACCAGGCCCTTGATGTTGAGAGGGCCATACATCTTGATGGGGGGGACATAGGGAGGATAGCCGGGGCTGTTCATCCAGGTCGAGAGGGTCAGGTCCTGTTTGGCGTAGACGCTGAGCTTTTCGGCGCTGGGCAAGGGGGTGGCGCCGGCCGCGTCCAGGACCACGCTGGGGGCGCAAATGGTGGCGTTGCCACCGGCCGTAATGCTGCCGCCTTTGCTGTGAACGTCGGTGGTAATGATGATGTTGCCGGCACAGGAGAATTTGGCACCGGTTCCGATGTTGAGCAGTCCCGGCGTCCAAAGTGAATAAGAGGTGGTGGAGACGTAGGGTTTGGCTGTATCGTTCTCATTGATTTCGCGGCCCGAGGGCGGGCAGAACATAATGTCACCCACTCCGCCGGTTGAGGTGTTGACATTCAGGTCTTTGGTCACGTTGACGGCGAAGGTGGTGGTATCGGTATCGATGCCCGTGCCCAGGGTGTCGGTGCGGACCTCGCGAAAGTCCGGGCTGAGGGTGACGCAACCTGCGCTCTGATCAAGGGTTTTGAACTGGCTGGGGTCTTTGTCGTAGTAACGAATTTTGCCATCCAGGCCGGTCACATAGATGCCACCCGGCAGTTGCACGGCGGCTGAGGGGCTGGTTGAGGCTTTGGCCACGTCGGCCCACTTCAGGTTATGGAAGTCGGAGCTGTCACCCAGATGCTCGTCATGGGTGGTGACGGTGCCCGTGAGGGTTGCATTCAGTCCCCCGGTCACGGGGGTGCTGGTATCAGCACCCACATCCCCATTCATGTTCAGGATGTTGACGGTGGGCGGGGTGCCCGGACTGGCCACGTCCACCGCCTTTTTCGTGCGCATGCGGGCGGTGCCGGGACCGACCACGCTCACTTTCACGGCGTTGGCGGCTTCGATAAAGATGCCGTTGCCACCGCTGATGGCCGAGTCCGGGGCGGCCGTGCTGCCGGCCGCTGAATAAGCCACTCGCAGGGTTCGCTTGAGCACGCTACCGTTGCCAAGTGGGCCGGGGCCGGTCATCTGAGAGACCCCCTGGCCGCTGATTCCTTCGATTTCCACGATGGCCTTGGTGGGGTCCAGGGAAGTGCCGACGGTGGGGCTGGAAACGGCCCAGGGGCTGGTGCTATCGGCTCTGGGCACGGTGGCCGGGCCGCCGGCCGAGATGTTGTTGACCGAAATGTAGGGGCAGTCGAACTGGTTGACCAGGGCCGGATCGGCCAGACCGTCGGCGCCTCCCGACCCGTCGTAATAGTTGAAGCGGATTCGGAAGACCGAGACTTCGCCAGCGGCGTTTTTCATCCAGCCGATCACGTTGCCGTTGTCTTCCACAACTTTCAGATCGGGAAGGTTAACGGTGGTGGTGTTCTTGTTGCCTTTCCAGTCGTTCTTGTCTTTGATCTGGGCCCGGCAGTATGCGGCTCCGGCTTCGGCCGCGCGTTGGGCCAGCAGTTCCTGGCCGAGTTGTCCGCCCACTCGGGCCATCAGGGCTCCGTTGTAGAGGATGGCCCGCGAGAGAATGCCGATCAGCAAGATAAAAAAGAGAACAGTGACAATGACTACCCCACGTCGGTTACGCACCGGAGAAGTATAACACGACTTTGGTCGGACTTCTGTTAATAGATCAACGCGGGATGATTCAGGGCAAAGAGATACAGTGCAAATGCTTGCAGCAAGCCGAAAAGAAGCAGGATCCAGGGGAACAGTTTTGCTGGCCAGGCTCGGAAGAGAGGGATCAGGACCAGCATAAGGCGGGCTTGAGAAAGCCAGAGACTGTGTTGCAAGGGCGCCAGCACGGAGATGAGGCAGTAGACTCTTTCGCTTTTACGCAGTTGCTTCCAATTGCCAGCCATCAAGAGCAGGGTCAGAGCGGCGAAGCTCAGGCCCAACCAGTGCCTGGCTTCCAGGGGCTGGTACCGGGCCAGTTGAGCCCAGCCGCTGATGTACGGCTCGAGCCGACGTTGCACGTGAAAGTATGCCCAGAAATCGCCGGTTCTGTGCTTTAAATGTAGATACAGGGCCAGCTGGGCGGCTGGAATCAGGGCCAACCAGGCCGCGCCTTTGCGGTCCGGCTTTTCCAGCAGAAGGGCCGGCCACAGGGCCAGGCCCACCAGCCGGGTCAGGCTGGCCCAGCCGCCCAACACCCCGGCCAGGGCCCAGCGTCCCTGGCGAGCGGCCACGAACGCACCGGCGCTGCAAAGCAGGAAGGTGGATTCGCTGAGGGGGGCGGTCAGGAAGTAGGCTGAGGGGAAGGCCAGCAGCAGCAGCAGGGCACGCCAGGCGGCGGACTGGTCCAGGTCCAGGCGCAGCCAGGCCCAGACGGCCACCAGGGCCGGCAGCAGGATAAGGTTGTTGAGCAAGATGGCGTTGGGCAGGCTGGGATTGAGCAGGCTGAGCAGCAGTGGGAAGCCTGGGAACCAGCCGCAGTTTGAGTAGTAGCCGGGCAGGTAGCCCCGACTGGCGATTTCCAGGTAGAAGCGCACGTCCCCGTGGTTCCAGGCGTCCACCCAAGGGCCCCATTGGGAAGGGGTGTAGCCCGCGTAGTGGGGCGAGTGGCTGGCCGCCAGGCCGGCCATCAGAAAGAGCAGAATGCGCGTGACCAGCCAGAGCAGGGCGATTTTCGCGAAGGTTTTCAAGCTGGCTTGTTCGGGACGCTCAGTGGCCTTTCCCGGGAACTTCGGGGCGGTAGTGACCAGGGGCTTGCGTGTGACGTTACGTCACCCTTTACAATCGGCTCATGCACAAGACCAGTGAAATCGCCCGCCGGGCCGGAGTGAGCGTGCGCACGCTCCGCTACTACCATCAGATCGGATTACTCTGTCCTGAGCGCGGACCGAAGGGAACCCGGCTGTACAAACACGAGCATCTGATTCGCCTGCAGCAGATTCGGCTGTTGCAGTTCGTCGGCCTGAGCCTGGAGCAGATCGGCCGTCTGCTCCAGGAACCACGCAGTCTGAAAGAGAGCCTGAACCTGCAGGTGCGGGTCCTCACTGAACGACGCGCTCAGATCGACAGAATCCTGAAGATTCTGGCCGAAGGACCGGACGACTTCACCCAGGTCATCGAGCGCATTGAAAGGGAAATGAACATGGACTGGATGCAGCAATTTTATGATCCCGAAAGTTGGGAGAAACTGGCCAGACGGGCCAAGACCTATAGCCCGGAGGAGCAACTGCGCGACCAGCAACGCTGGGTGGACCTTTTTGAGGAGGCCCGACGGCACCTGGGCGATGACTTGCTGAGCCCTCAGGTGCAGAAACTGGCTGCTCGCTTCAAAGAACTGGTGGATGAGTTCACCATGGGCGACCCCAAGATTGTTCAAGGTCTGCGCGCGATGCAGGCTCAGGGAGCCAAAGGGGTTCTTAAGGAGCCCTACACGGACGCTAAGGACTTCTTGGGACGAGCTCTCAAAGCCGGGGGGATGAGCCTGGCAGGAGCCTGAAGTCCCGGAAGATGTCTCAGATGCTCGGGCTCTGGGACATCTTCCGGATGGCTTCCAGGACCCAGTCTTGGAACGAACCTGGATAGCGAGACTCTCGTTCGTAGCGCCCGCCGTATTCGTCCAAGGTATTGTCGGCATGAAACTCGGCCACGTTGGCGCTGTCTTCCCATTTGGCCTCAGCTTTACGGTGGCTGAGTTCCAGGGTCTCGAATGACTCACCCTGGCGAACTCTTACCAGGCGGCGCAACTGGCCGTCCTCGTAGAGCTCATAGAAGAGGCCGGTGGAATCGGGTCTTCGTTGCGAGCGAGGTCGGGCCGAAGGCGGTAGATGGCTCACCAGGATCTTTTCGAACTTGGCCGCCAGATGCCGGGTTCGTCCGCATTCGTTGGAGAGCCGTTGGAGTACAGCCTGCCAGCGCTCATAGGCCTGGCGTTGAAGGTCCAGATCCACGTCCAGTTGGGGTCGCATCTCTTGCCACTGCAGGCTGCTCTCTTGCTCGATCCGACGCACCGCCGCAATGGCTTCTTCCGGAGGGAGATCCGGCAAGGTGATGGACTTGAGCCGGGTGATGAATTCTTGGATGGCTTGTTTGAGCGCCTTGCGTTCGGGCTTGGTCAGTTTGGCCTCAGGCTCAGGAGCGTCCCAGTTGGCCTTGAAGGCCAGGCGCTGGACCGCATCATCCATTTCCTTTTGCAGCTCGGAGATGCGGTAGCGCTCGAAAAGGTCAACGCTGCTGGCCTCGAGTCGGTTCTCAGCCATGATTTTGCGGGCCTGAGCAATGGCCTGGGTCACCATGGCCCGTTGGGTGGCCTGCCAGTCTGGCGGCATCTGGGCTCGCCCGAAATAGATGTCTCCCCAGGATTGACCGAGCTTTTTCTTGGCCTTGAGCAAGACTGCTCGCACTTCATCTTCGATTTCTTCCGTCGATTTGGCCATCTGCCCGACACCCCCTACGTAAAGGTTGTTCGTCAGGTGGGGGCGGAAATCCCAGCTTCTCCGTGCGCAAAAAGCGCCCGCTCTTATGCAAGCATTCATGGGTGCCGATAACTGGGCCGTATGCATCCGTATGTCGGGAAGGGAATCGACCCGACTGTCCTCGAGCAACTGATGGGGGCAGTGGCCGACCTGGATCAGATCAGCTCAGACTCTGAGCTGGTTGAGTTCCTGGCGGGCCGTCTCGGCGAGGTGCCGGGTGTGACGTTTTGTCGGGTCAGTCTGGGTGGCTCTCGGGTGGCGAGGGGGGAGTTGAGGCCGGGAGAGATTCAAAACCGGCAGCTGGCTTCGGTGGAGCTTGAGTTTCAGACTCTGGACTGCGCCTATGAAGCGATTCTGGACTCCTTTTTCAAGCTTCTGCTGGTGGCGCTGGAGCATCGCGCGGGTCGACGTGGCGGGCACTGGTATTTCTTGCAGACCATGGACCGGGTGCACCGAGCCATTCAATCCGCCCAGAGTCTGGAAGAGCTGTTGGAGAGGGTGCTGGGCTGCCTGATGTCCATCTTCGATTCGGACCGCGCCTATCTGCTCTTTCCGGCCGACCCCAATTCAGACTATTGGGAAGTGCCGATGGAGTGCACTAAACCTGAGTATCCGGGGGCCGGAGGGGGAGGGCAACGGTTTGCGATGGACACCGGCACCGCCCAGGCCATCGTTTCGCTGTTGGCTGTGGATGGACCGGTCAAGTTTGGGCCCAATGGATATCCCGTTCCACCCGAAGTGGCCGAAAACTTCGGCACCAAGGCGGGTCTGGCCATGGCCATCTATCCCAAGGTGGGACGCCCCTGGCTGGTGGCCATGCATCAATGCTCCTTCGCTCGCAGTTGGACCGATCAAGAAGCTCGTCTCTTTCAGGAGGTGGGCCGGCGCCTGTCCGACGCCTTGACGGGCTGGACCATCTACCGCGAGATGCAGGCTAGCGAGCGTCGTTTCCGATACATTACAGAAGGTACGTCCGACTTTCTTTACTCGCTGCCGGTCGGAGGCGGGGGCCGGAGCTACAGCCCCGGCTGCCTTAAGGTCACCGGCTACACTCCTCAAGAGCTGACCGGGAGCTGGTTGGAGCTGGTGCTGCCTGAGGATCGCTCGCAGTCCCTGGGCCTGGAGAGCCAGGCTTTGGACGGGAACGACCCATCGCCGGTGGAATACCGCATCCGGCGCAAGGACGGCGGGGTGCGCTGGCTGTCGGAGGCGGCTGTGCTGTTGCGTGACCCGGCCGGCGAGTTGGTCTCAGTGGAAGGGGTGGTCAAGGACATCACCGCTCTCAAACTGGCTGAGGAGCGTCTGCGTAAATTGTCCAGGGCGGTGGAACAATGCCCCGCATCGATCGCCATCACGGACCTGCACGGCAGAATTGAATATGTCAATCCGAAGTTTACCCAGTTGACGGGCTATGCACTGGAGAGCCTGGTTGGCACCCGGCTGCCAGACTTGAGCCTTGAGCCTTCACCCTCAGACATCGCTCGGCTGGCCAGGCAAGCCTTGGTGGCGGGTCAGGATTGGCACGGCGAAGTTCATACCCGCTGTCAGAACGGTCAGTTGCTTTGGGAGCTTGTAACTCTGTCCGCCATCCTGGATCAGCAGGGTCGGGCCACCCATCTGCTGGCTGTCTCCGAAGATATCACCGAGCGCAAGCGCCTGGAGGGCGAGGTTCGTCAGGCTCAAAAGATGGAAGCCTTTGGCCAGCTGGCGGGTGGCGTGGCCCACGACTTCAACAATATTCTGACGGTTATCCAGGGCAACGCGTCTCTGCTGGAAATGGAGCTCTCGGAAGAGGAGCAAAGTCGAGCGGTCGCCGAGATTCTGCATAGCTCGGACCACGCCGCTCGCCTGACCCGGCAGCTGTTAACCTTTAGCCGCCGCCAGAAGGCCGAGCGCAAGGAGCTCGATCTGAATCAGGCCCTCGAGCCTCTAACCAAGATGCTGCATCGCCTGATTGGTGAGCACATCGAGGTCACCACCGACTACACGCCAGAGGGTGCTCCGATCCTGGCTGACCCGGGAATGATGGAGCAGTTGGTGATGAATCTGGCCATCAATGCTCGCGACGCCATGCCTGGTGGAGGCAGCCTGACCATCTCAACCCGCCGGGTCCATCTGCAGGAGTCGGAATGCGATCTGAGTCAGGGTGCTCGACCCGGGGAGTTCATCCGGCTGCAGGTCAGCGACAGCGGCTGCGGGATTGCGCCCCAGAACCTGCCCAAGATCTTCGAGCCATTCTTTACCACCAAGGAGGTGGGCAAGGGCACCGGGCTGGGTCTGGCCACTGTTTTTGGGATCGTGCAGCAACATCAGGGCTGGGTTAGCGTGAGCAGTCAGCTTGACCAGGGCACTTGCTTTTCGGTTTTTCTGCCGATGCATAAAGGCTCGACAGGTATCAAATATTCTGGGGTTGGTCGCGAATTGGAACAGGGCGGACAGGAGACCATCCTGGTGGTGGAGGACGAGCCGGCTCTACGCGAGATGCTGGTCGGAATTCTGCGTTCTCAGGGCTATCGGGTCTGGGCGGCCGAGAGCGGGGTGGCCGCCCTTCGGCTTTGGGAGGCCCATCGGGACAGCATTGAGTTGCTGCTGACGGACATGGTGATGCCGGGCGGTCTCTCGGGGCTGGAACTGGGTCGTCGGCTGCTGGCCCAGAAACCGGGATTGCGGGTTCTCTATTCTACCGGCTATACCGATGAACTGTTGGGAGACGCTTCCAGTTTGCGCGGAAGCACTGGTTTTCTGGAAAAACCTTACGATCGCCGCAAACTGCTCACGAGGGTACGCGCCTGTCTGGACGCGCCCGGCTGAGCAGGTTCACTACTGCACCAGATCCAACCGGCAGCCTGGGGTTTCGTTGCCGCCCGTATAGCACTGGTTACGAAGCATACGCTCGATTTCGGCGCTGCTGCGGTCAGGGAAGCGGTTGTGGAGTTGCTGCATCTGGGCGGCCACTCGGGGCGCGGCGAAGGAAGTCCCTTCCACACCGGGAGCCGGGTTGCCCCAGGCGTACATCTGGACGGTGGAACCCGGGCTGGTGTATTCGGCTACCCCGGGCTGATTGCTGGCCCCCGTCACCCCCAGCGCACCCACGGTGGTGGCGTTGGGAGTGGCCAGAATGTTATCAAAGAAACCTTGTGGAAACTGCAGGTCTCGCCCACCGTTGTCGCGTCGCATGGCCTCGGGTAGTTCACCATTGTTGCCGGCAGCCACCACGACTGAATTATTGCGAGATTCATAGCCGTCCACGAAGGTGTTCATGGTCTGACGCAGCTGGTCCATCTGGGGGGTGCGATTGGCCTGATGGGTTCGGTTGATCAGGTTCTGCTGGAACTGCTGCCGGGCCGGGCCGGAAACAGCCGGGTCGCTGCTGGCCAGAGCCTGCGGATCAATGTTCCAGGCCCGGGCCAGGTTGTCCGAGATGGCCTGGCCGTTGGCTCGTCGCCCTTGCTCCTCGGGACTGGCGTCGGGGCGGGCCGGGTTCCAGGCCAGGCTGATGTCGTTGTAGAGGTGTTCGGTGACGTTACTGGCACCGGCGGCCATGGAGAAATTGGTAACGGTATGTTGCACGCCGGACTGGATCTGGCCATGCAGATTTTGCATTGCGCCCAGCGCCACCCCGGTGTTTTCGCTCTGAACAGCCAGGTCGAGCTGTTGCAACGTCTGCTCCGGGCTCATGTTGGGCATCCCCAGAGTCAGATTGGATGAAGGCCGCTCGGGTGAGTTAAATTCGCTGGTGTTGATGCGCCCCTGATAGCCAGTTTGGAGTGCGGAATCGGTCACCTGGATGCCGTGCGGAAGCCGGAGTACCGGCATCGGCGGGCCGCCGCCGGGGCCGGGCATGGGCGGGCGCGAGGTGTCCAGCGAGGGCGTGAAGTGATCGACGATCTGCAGGGTTCCCGATTGCGGGGTCTGGCTGTCGGAGACATTGGGTGCAATGTGGGGCAGGCGCGGCAGCGGTTGCGTTTGCATTCCGGGCATGATTCCGGTGATGTCGGCCATGAAACTTCCCCCTCGGAGGTCTGTGGTGATTGACCTACTTTAGCGAGAACAGGTGGTGAAAAGGTGGCGCAACCCGTCTGAGTGTTGCCGATTTGTTAATTTCAGGAATTTTTCTGAACCGAGCTAACGGCCGCAGGCCGGTGCCAGGGAGTAGCCCGGCGCTGGCGTGGTCAGCCTGGACATCCACTGGCGCAGACGGACGGGCCAGGCCGGGCCGGTTACCAGTGGGCGTGGCTGAACCATCAGGTTCAGTTCTAACCAGTCTTCCCGAGCGTCGCTGGGGCACTGGTCGGGGCGAAGAGTGGGCAGCATTTCCCGGAGAATCTGCATCACTTCGCTGCTGGCGGATTCCTTCTCAGCCGTCTCACAGGCTTCTTTCAATTCACTCTTGCTCAACATCTGCGGCCCCTCCAATGTCTTCTCTGTCTCGTCAGTTTAGTCGGTCGCGAATGTGTCGGGCGTAAAAATCTGTCCGCTGTGTAACTTCGGTGTAAAAAGTGGTCCGGGCTCTGGGCGGGGTTTTTGCAGGTGTTTCAGAGTTGTTGAATCGCCGGGCTTGGGCGGCTTGGGACTGGCAAGCTGGGCCTTCTCATGGTCCCGTATTTTGGGTAGCGCAGCCCGGTAGGGCCGGTCGTCCATTAGTAAGTTCACTCTATTCTTGAAGAGATGAAGGCTCCTCCGAGCGCCCGGTGGGTGGCTTGGAAAAGTGAAGAGGCCGGATTCCCCGCGGGGTCCGGCCTCTTGCTAAAAATTGGATTACGGCTGTTCTTTAGCCTTTGATTTCGATGTCCACGCCCGCCGGCAAGTCGACCTTCATCAGTTGCTCGATGGTCTTCTGCTGGGGATCGAAGTAGATGTCGATCAGGCGCTTGTGGGTGCGAACCTCGAAGTGCTCGCGGGACTTCTTGTCCACGTGGGGCGAGCGCAGAACGCAGTAACGGTTCTTCTCGGTAGGGAGGGGCACGGGGCCGGAGATGTTGGCGCCAGTTTGACGGGCGATTTGCACGATCTTTTCGGACGATTCGTCCAGAATCAGGTGATCGTAAGCCTTGAGTTTGATACGGATACGTTGCTTAGCCATTTTCGATTCCTCCGGGGAATTTGTAGAACCTCCAGCAGTGAGCTGAAGTCTAGTGGAGTTCGCCTTTGGCGAACTCCGCGTTTTGCTCGCGCAAAACTTCCGTTGAAGGGAGTCTTGCTTGGAGCGCGCCTTTGGCGAACTCCGCGTTTATGGAGTTCGCTTCGCGACCTCCCTGGCGCAAAACTTCCGTTGAAGGGAGTCTTGCTTGGAGCGCGCCTTTGGCGAACTCC
>JAFEBA010000075.1 GCA_018266105.1 bacterium
CACTGGGTGGGGAAGAGCGAATCAGAGAGATCTTTCGGATCGGGCAGCTTGCCCTCAGCCAGACCCTTCGAGATCTCCTCGTCCAACCGGGTTCCCCAATCGGGCGCCACTTGCTCGGTGACCGCATCCTTGACTTTCTTGACCTCGGCTGCGGTGGCATCGTCCAACTTCGGCTTGACCACCTCGGCCGGCTTGGCCTCGGCCGCTTTGACCTCTTCGGCTTTCGGTCCGGCTTTCGGGTTTTCGCTGGCCTTCATTTCTAGAGGCGTGACGTTTGGAGCGCAAGCTTTCAAAAACTCGGCCAGAACCTCAGCTTTGGTTTCGTAGCTGGAGGTCTCGTGAGCCTTCTGTAAGGCGTCCTGGGCCGCTTGACGGCGGGAATCGTCCTTGGTCTGTTCGGACACGGCCTGCGTGAAAGCGCCGGCGATGGCGGCCCGATTGGCCACCTGACCGGTGAAACCGGTGAGGGCGGTGGCGCCCACGCGGGCCATCCGCAAATCCAGCTCCTCGCCAGCCGTCTTAATTGAATCCAGGGCCGCCTGAGCCACAGCCGCCCGAGCAGAGTACTCGTCCAGACCGTCGCATACGGCGCTGGCCACCCTGGCCAGCTGGCCCTGGGGCGAGTCGCTGGGACTGTTCTCCAGGATGCCTTCCAGGAAGCGAGTGCCGACATTGCTGCGATTCTTGACTTCTTCCGGAGAGGTTGCCGCCACCGCCTGAGAACCCATCTGGGCCAGCTTCAGGCCAGGCACTTCCTGCCCCCCGGAGGCCAGCACCGAAAGGGCAGCATCGGCCACCGCACTCCGGGCCGCGTGACTGTCGGCCGAGGTGAAGGCATTCAGGGCGATCCCGCTGAGCAGCTGCTCTTCAGGGCTTCCCTTGGCCGCGATGTTCTGCAGGAACTGACTTCCGGCCACGGCCTGATTCTTGGGCTGTTCCTGGCCCACACCGTGCACGGCCTGAACACCCACCCCGGCCAGCATACCGCCCAAGTTGGCGGCCAGGCCGGTGTTGATGGCCTGCAGCATGGCCTGGGCCACAGCCACCTTGGAAGTGTTGGTATCCAAGCGGCTGAGGGTGGTCCCGGCCATCTCAGACAAGGTCTTTTCGCTGACCGAAGCCTCGGGCTGAGCGGAGATTTCCGCCAGCAAACGCTTGCCCACCTGGACCTGATCGGGTTGAGGAGAGGCGCTCTCCTTCTTCATGACTTCCAGCCCCAGACCGGCCAGAACCCCACCCATGGAACCGGCCAGACCCGCTGCCACTGCGTTCAGAGTGCCGCGATGAAGAGCCGCCTTGGTGGCGTCGGAGTTGACCTTCGCTGCGGTCTCCTGGGCGACCCGGCAAAGCTCGCGCTCTTTGACATCGCCGGCTTCTTCTCGAATGCTGGTCACGAAAGTATCGCCGGCTTTAGCCTGTTGCGCCATGCCCGCGTTGCGGGGCATCTGCTTGAGGCCTTCTTGGGCTTTAATGGAAGCCGGGGTCGGGTTATTATTGATGGTGGACATTAAATGCGGCCCTTTCCAGCGGTAGAGTTCGGATGATTATTTGTCACGTTCGACCTCCACCTCGACTTCCTTATTCTCTTTGACTTCTTCGTTCCAAGGTTTCTTGAGCGAGTGCTGGATCTTCCAATCCAGACTCTGGCCGATGTAGGCACAAGTCGGGCTATTGATGCCGCCGCAGTAGGGGCAGTGGTATTCGAAGCGCTTGACCAGCTTGACGTTGGTCACCATCTTCTTAACCTTGATCTTCACCTTTTGCAGGCTCTTAATGGCTTCCTCAGGGGTGCAATTAAGCTTCTCGGCCAGGCGCTTGATGTAGGCACTGTTGGGGTCGGCCTCCATCTGAGCCTGCAGGGCCGGGTCGTTAGCCAGCTGCGAGGCGAACTCTTTGTCCACCTCGGCCTGAGCATCCAGCACCGCCTGCTCCTCGGTCGAGATCTTAACTTCCTCGGCCTCCTTGGTCTCGGTGGGCTTCTGGGTGGCGGCGGCCGTCTCGGCCTGCAGACCTTCGTCCTTCTTGCGCTCTTCAATCGGGACCTCACGGGCCTTCTTTTCGCGCATGATGGTGTCAAAGCCGTTGTTCACGGCCTGCGGCAGCAACTGCTTGGGATCCACCGTCTTACCGGCGGCCCGCTCTTCCAGGAAGCAAGTCTTCTGTTGAGTGATCACGGTGTTGAGCACCTTGCGCACGTCACCACTGGAAGCCCAGTCGGGAGCAGCGTGCAGTTCGGCCATGCGAGTGGCGATGATGCCCTTGACCTCGTCGGTCAGAGTCATATCTTTGGCCACCAACTGCTTGCACAGCGAGCGCACGGCGGCCTCCTCGGTCAACGGCTCAAGACTGAAGCGATGGCCAAAGCGCCGGGAGATGCCGGGATCAATATTCAGGAAGTCGTTGATGCGATCGGCATAGTCCGCAACCACCAGGATGAATCGACCCCTATGGTCTTCCATCTGCTTCAACATCGTCTTTGCAGCGTCCGCTTTGAAGGCTTCTGGTGCACGCGCCAGACCGCCGATCTCATCGATGAATCCGCCCTGACCCCACATGCTTTCGAAGAGCTTCTGCACCTTGGTGGTGGTCTGGCCCACGAATCCGGCCTGCAGGTCAGCGCCCTGGCTCTCGCTCAGGTTGGGACTGGGGATGATGTCATAGGCCGCCATCAACTTCACGATCAGACGGGCCATGGTGGTTTTACCGGTTCCGGGCGGTCCGTCCAGAATGAAGTAGGGCTCGAAGCTGGCCAGAGGGTCGTTGCCCATCTCGCGGTCATATTCGATGGAGTCACAAATGGTGTGAAGCGAGGCCTTGACCGACTCGAGGCCTTCCAAGGCATCGATTTCTTTCCAGACTTCTTCGGGCGTAAGAGTCTTCTCCATGGCGAAGTCTTCGGGAGCCAGCGCCTGCAGTTGAGCCTTGGTCATGGCCGTTTCTTGCGCGGTCAGGCGGGTGGTCTGCTTCTTAATGGCAATATCCAGCATCGATTGGACGCTGCCGGCATTACCAAAGTTCTTCATCTTGCGTCGTTCGCGTTCCAGTCGCATCAAGGCCGCCTCGCGGCTGGGTTCATCCAGCACGCGCTGCTTGTCGACCACCATCTTATCCAGGATCTTGCCCAGCTCGTCGCGCGAGTAGTCGTCGAAAGGCACCGAGGTGAACCGGCGTTCGGCGCCGTCATCCACGTCCCGGATCAGATCCCGCATCTCGCCTTTATAGCCGGCTCCGATGAAGACCGTATCGGCGTACTCAGGATGTCCCAGGTAGGGGATCATCGCCCGAAAAGCCAGACGGCCTTCTTGCGTGTCCTTGAGCTGGTGCATCTCGTCGATGAAGATCACGCCGCCTTTATTGGCCTCGAAGAGCTTTTTGACGTTCTCTTCTGGGAAGTTACCGGCCAGCAAATCCTGGACACGAACTTCTTTGAATTTATTGTTCTTCAGATAACCCACCCGGGTCAGAGCGTCCGAGAAGAGCTTGGCCACCGTGGTTTTACCGGTGCCCGGGTTGCCTTCGAAGAGCAGGTTAAGGCGCGGCGGATCGCCGGTCAGTCCATACTCTTGCTGGGCTTTCTGCAGCCGCACCTGAGCCAGCACGCTGCGCAGCTCGCGCTTGGCAGCTCCCAGACCGGTCATACGCTCAAGTTCTTCAAGCGGGTCTTTCTCTTTAACGATCTTGGCGTGAATGACGTCGCTGGTGACTACGCGCGAAACCGCGTTGGCGTCCTTTTCCAGGTAGGGCATCAGCTTGGTATTACGCTCGGTCTGGGCAGATTTCACGCCGCGCCAGAGCGTGAAGGCCTGGCCGACCTCGCCGTCCTTGGCCTTAGCACCGATAGCCGCCAGCGCCTCATTGCTCAGGTCATAGCCCTCCGCCTGAGCAGTCTGGGCCAGCATGTTGGTGATCATCTCGGCCGTCATAGGCGAGGTATTGAAGCGCTTGTGAGTGACGGTGGGCAAAGTGTTCTTGAACTTGTCGAGGTCACTGCCCGTTCCTTGCAGCAGCAGCGGAATCTGCCCGCCGAAACGTTCGATGAACTTGCTCAGAGTTTCAAAACCAGCGCTGTTGGGTGCAATCTGAGCCAGGTCGTCCAGGACCAGGAACGAGCCTCGGCCACTCTGGATCATCTCGTTCAGCACTTTCTCTAAAGCATCGGGTGCGTTAAAAGTCGCGGCAGGCACACGCACGATGGCCTCTGCGTCGTTCCAGCGCGGCACTCCAGGGTTGCGGAAATCCCGCAGCGACTCGCCCAGGCGTGAGACAAGTTGATTGACGTTGTGCTGGGCCTCGCCCTTGATCTCGAAGACATAGGGCAGATAAGGCTGACCTTGGGATTTCTGCACCCGGTTCAGTTCCTCGGCGATGCGTAACTCCTCAAACGGATCGGGGTTGACGTTCACGATGGGAGCGGTTGGCGACTGCAAAGCAGCCAGAGCCTTGGTGTCCACCTTGTGCTTGGTAAAGGAGCCCTTTTCGCAAGCCGCATAGGCCTGGGGCAGCTGGCGGGCCAGGCGATCTGGATCCAGCTGGTAGCGAGCAAACATCTCGCAAGCAAAGGTGGGTAAGTCCACCTGAAAACGGCCGGGAAGGGTCGGACCTTCATTCTTAAAGGCATCAGCGAAGTTATTGCTGGGCTTGCTTCGGCTATTGATGTATTCGTAGGCTTCGCCAATTTCGCGCATCAGCGTGTCGGGAGCGATGTGCAGACGCCCGCCCTTCCAATGACTGCGCAACAGGATGCGCGGGTTCTGGCCCGACTCCACCAGGTGAGCGCCCTCGCCCATGTCCGCCAACTCGCCAGTCTTGCCCAGCTTACCCTCAAGCTTGGAGTTAAGGTTGGAGACGCGATCGCGGGTGACCTCGAAACTGTACTTCGACTTCTCCAGCTCCTGCAGCATGGGCGTTGGCAAAGCATTGAGGGTGGCTTTGAGCAAATTCAGGTCGCGGTCATCGGCCGGCTCTTTAATTTTGGCCAACTTCTCGATACTGGCCTGACGGAGCTTCTTCTCGGCCTCATCCTTGCCGCTATAGGTCACGGGGGACAGTTGGTGAGGCGGGAAGGTCTCACCAAAGCCCAGGCCAGTGGTCGACTTGGCCGCCCAGTCCTTCCAGGAATCCTGACCCAGCACGGCCTGACGCTCTTCGGCTGAAGCCTGACGGAGCAGAGGATGCTGCTCAATCTCGCCGTTGAAGCGCTCTTCGATTTCAGCCCATGAGTTGTTCAGGGTCGCGCTGCCCAGCTCTTCGGGCTTGGGCAACGTGCCGCGCTCCATGGACTCAACCAGCTGCTGATCCAGGCGTTCCTGCCAGGTGGCGCTGATATCGTCCAGCACGGATTGGCGCAGGCTTGCGAGTTCGCCCCTGGTGGCAGCTTCCAGCGCCTTGCTGTCGACCTCTTTGCCGGCCGTCTTGGCCAGAAAACCGGTCAGAACGGTGGCGGCGGCTTCGTCAGTGCGAAACAGACTGGAATCTTCCAGCTGCTGGCGGGCCCCGGCGCGCACGGCCGGGTCGACGCTTTCTTCGTCGCAAAGGTGTTGCACAAAAGTGCGGGCGATATTCAGCCGGTCTGCCAGCTTCTCAGCCGGAAGGGCGGCCAGAACTTCGCTGCCGAGCTGGGCCACGTCGTGCTTGCCGGCCTGCAAAGCAGCCAGAGTGGACTTGGCCAGATTTAAGCCGGTGGGAACGTCCTGCAAGTAGGCGGCCAGCGGAGCCACGAGCTTGGTCAGAGCCTTCTCCTCGTGATGGGCACTCTCGCGAGCGATGCCCGAGAGATAGGTGGTGGCCAGACTGCGCTGGTCAGCCTCACTGGCTTTGTCCGCCGCCAGTCCGGCGATCAGGTTGCTGGCCAACGAAGCCAGTGCCGCACCCGGCTGCTCCTGACCGCCCTCAGCCAGCTTGGCCAGGGTCGCTTCAACCACCTTGACCTGGGCCGGCACGGAGTTCTGCACGGCGCAGACTTCGGTGGCCACGCGGCACAAAATCTGTTCTTGAGGTTTACTGCTCAAATGACCGATGGCGTTGAGGAAGAAGTTCCCCACAGCCGCACGCTCTTCGGGCCGGGCTTTCGCGACCTGACCCATGGCTTCTTGACCCACCTCGCCAACGACCGCCTCGACCGGCTTGACCACGCCCTTGGAGAGCACGTTCAGAGCAGAGACGGCCACAGCATTGGCAGCGGCCGAAGGCAGCTTTTGAGCAGCATCGGCCGAGAGGCGACTGATGGCGCATTCACTGTCGTTGGAACCGTTTTTGGCGATACACGAAAGCACAGCCGAAGAAACCGGGGCCTGGTCATTGGCGTCAAGCTTGGTGCGAAGAACCACATTGGCCAGCGTCTGGCCCAGAGCGCCGGCAACTCGCTTGGTCAGAGTCTCCAAGGCCGTTTGAGCAAGAGCGACCCGACTGTTCACCGAACGATCGAGGCCAGCTTGCTGAACCACTTCACTCAGAAGCTTTTCTTCAGGGGTGGTGGACTCCAAAGTTGCCAGCCCACCCAGCATCCGCATGCCGAGGGCAGCCTTGTCGGAAGGTTCCTTAGTCAAAGCCAGTGCTTCTTGAGCCAGCGAGGCGAAGGCAGATGGAGCCTGAGGATAATCATTCTTACCGACCCGACTCAAAGCAGCCTCAGCCAGGGCCATCTGAGCTCCCTCGGGCTGCCCCTGGCTCAGCTCCGTCATGGTTTTCAGGAAGCTCTTGGTGTCCGGACTGGCCTGGGACGACTCGGCAAGACTGCCAATCAGAGCCTGAGCCAGGGCCAGTCGCTCCTTGCCGGCCGGCGCCAGGGACAGGGCCTTGGTCCCAACTCTGGCCATACACTCGGAATGAAAGGCGCCCATTCGTTGAGGCACCTGACTGGAATCTACGTTACTGCTGATGTAATTCAGGCCGGCCTGAGCCAGGGCCATCCGGGATTCATCGGTCAGGCCTGTCCCCACGCCCAACAGGGCCTGAGCCAACTGCTTTTCGGCTTCGTTGGCCACGGCCGCTTTGCCAAAGTGGTCCAGCACCGCCGTAGCCAGCGAACCACGCTCTTTAGTACTGGCGTTGGCGGCCATCCCCAGAGCCTTCTCGCCGACGGAAGCCAGTTTGCGCCCATCCAGATCGACCAGACCCTGTGCCACCGTTTGCAGCCCGGCCTGAGCCAGAATGCTCTGACAGAGCGGGGTCAACTCCCTGGCTGCCGAGCTCAAGGTCCCCAGCAACATTTTCTCAGCCTCATTGGCGGAAGCCGAAGTTGTGATGGCAGCCAGCACCGAATTGCCTAACTGGGCCTGCTCGGAAGCGGCGGTCTGACCGATTGCGGCCGAACCAACCTTGGCCAGCACAGCTCCACTGAGTGAACCCACGCCCTGAGACAGCGCCTGCAAAGTCGCCTGGGCCAGGGCGCCATGAGCGGCGGCGGGCAGACTCTGCCCCGCTCCGCTGGCGAAGGAGGACAAACCCTTTTCGGCCGCCTGATCCGAGTTCTCGGCGATGCTGTTCAGAAAGCGCTCGCCCACCTTGACTCGATCCTGTGCACTGCTCAGATTGGAGTCATTCAGAAGCTTGGTGGCCACGCCGGCCATAACGCCGCCCATACTGCCGGTCAGCTGATTGGACATTGCCTCGATGGCGGTCCGATAGATCGCGACCTTACTGCTGACGTCAGAGATGTCACCGACGGCCTGCTTGGCCACCCCGGTCAGGGCTTTCTCTTGGGCGGTCGGCTTCATTGCCGGAAGTTCGGAGACAAATCGGTCTCCGAGCTCTACTCGCTCCTGATCGGTTGGAACCCCTCCCCACCGTCCTTTGGCCATTCGCTTGAGGGTATCAGCGGCCAATTGTTGGGTATTCTCAATTTTCGGTCCAAAGAGCGACATAGACTCTCCATAATTCGGCTAACGTACCGTTCGTTATAACCGATCTCAGCCCTGTGCGGGGGGAGCAAATGTTACGAACTTGTTAAAGTCAAGACTTTCTTTCACAAATCGAAAGTTAGCTCGTAGACGCAAATTATGCCTTGCGGCCCTGAAAGCAATCTCAAAACAGCTGACTCAGTCGAAGCCGCGTCAACTCCAGGAAATCCTGGAAACGTTGATTTTGAATGACCTTGAAATCACTCAGGTCTTTATCAAAAAGACGCCCGCAGGCGATCACCACCGCCCCCCGTCCAGGTAAGGGCTGAGTGGAGAGAATTATGCCGCTCTCCACTATCCAAAGCCGTTGCGCCTGCTGAGCGTCTTCGGTTAGCGCAATCACGCAATCCACCGGCTGGCCCGGTTGAAAATTCCGCGCCTCCGAAGCCGAGGTTTGAACAGGACAGCGCAGACTGGCCTGGGCGCCAGGAAAATAAACCTCCAGACGATGATGCTGAGGACCGCGCGGCTGACCAAAGGGACGCTGGCAGAGTTGGCCGTTCAGATAAAGCGGAGCGGGCAACAGGCAATGGGAGTCCATCAAAAGGGCCGCTTCCGGCCCCAGTGTCGCCTGCTTGGAAAACAACCCATCCAGCACCGGCATGCGCAAGGCCGACCACCAGTTCCGTCCGGTCTGACTGAGCTTGCGCTCCAGCCACAGCCGACTGGCCGGCACAGCCGAAGCCGACTGAAAAGGCCGCTGCTGTGGACCGGTTTTGCGCCAGCGATGCTCAAAACCCCGGTCCCCATCCCAGCTCTGCAAAACGATCTGATGCGGGGATCCGCCCAGGGCGGAATTGAGCCCCACAGCCAGGGCGCGCAGCCCCGGATCAACTTGCGAACTCAACAATTTAGGAAACAATTGTTCGAGCTCCGACGCCTTGAAGCTGATTCCTTCATAAAGAATGTCAGCTCGAGCGGCGCTGACCTGTACGCGCAAGCAGCTGGCCCCCAGCGCCACGCCTGCCTGCACCCACTTGAGCAAATAACCATTGGGCTCAGCCAACTGGTAGCGACGCAGCTTCTCGACCGCCTGAGAGGGATCCAGACTGAAAGAACCCCGATCGACAATCGCTCCCTCCTGCTGGAGCGAACGCAACAGGTCCTCCAGCTCTAGGGATTCGACTGGCACAACCCCAGATATTCCCTGAGCTCTTGAGATAAAGCCGGATCCTCGGCCGGACGGCGAGCCAGAGTGATGGACTCGTTGGCCACATCCAGCCTGAGTCGGGCCTCACTGTCGTGGTCCCAGCGAATCCCGTTCACCTGGCTGAACTGATAAACCGTCTTTCCCATGGGGATCACAAACCAGTTGCGCTGGATGGTGATACTTTGTTCCCAGGCATCCATGGTGATCCGTTCGCGATAGAGCATACTGCTGATGCCGACCAAAATCAGCGCGCCAAACTTGGAGAACAGCAACTTCAGAGCCCAATAACCGGCCGTAGCCAGACCCGAAAAGGCCATATAGACCAGATAACCGACGACAGCGATACTCAACCCGGCCGAAAGGAACCCGCTGACAACATCCTTGGCCCCGTGAGGATAAAACACTTTGCGGTTCATTCCGAGTGGTTCGACGCCGCCAGGTCCACCCCTGGCTGAACCAAGCCTCTCAAGTTGCAGCCTCCGGCAGGACCTGCCTGGCATCCCCCTAACCCAGTAGCGTGGTATCCAGGGCCCTACTGTGGAGTTTTGTCGTAAGCGGCACCCTTGTCGCACTAGGGTTCAGCGCTCTGCAGCTGGAACTGGCTCGGCGCATCTGGGTGCATCAGGGTGACCCGCTGGTTTGGGCACTCTTTGAGATGGCCATCCTGCCCTGCACTCTGGCTGGCTGGGCCGTGCCCCTGGCGGTCGCCTATCGCCTGCGCTACGACCGCCGCAGACCGGCCGGGCTCCCCAGTGGTCCCGGCTTTCTGATGGCCCATTACCGTTCACCGTTCTGGCGCGGCTACGCTTCGCTTTTTGCCTGCAGCCTGTGCTTCTGGCTGGTCTACCTGGTGGCCGGTAACTGGGTGCTGGTGGGAGCCGAGTTCCTGCTTCTGCTCTACGTTTCAGCGCGCGCTTATACTCGCCAGGCCCGCCTCAACCGTGAGCAAATGCTGGTGATTGAGCCGGACGGGGTGCGCGTCCCCCCCTTTGGAAAGATCGCCAGGCAGGACTTCGTGCTGGAGGTGCGTGAGGAACTGACTGTGACTCCCAAGCGAGACCAGCTCAGCTGGTGGGTGACCGTGAACGGGCGCAAATGGAAGAACTGCGCCCTTCCCGAGCATGCTCAGGAAATCGTGGATTGGCTTCGCGGCGCCATCATTCCGGAAAAGACTGCTTCAGCCAGTCCGACCAATTGAGCCTGCAGCCCGCCAGACGGGCCTGACTGTAGCCATAGAAGCAGGCCAGGAACTGATAGCGCTCCTGCGACCACTGACGATTGGACCCGGTCGAGACAAGGTTCAGATTCCAGCCGGGGGCCACCCCGGTCTGCCGCGCCAGAATCTCATTTAATGAAACCCGATCGGCATTGTGCAGCATATCATAGAGCGCCAGAAAGGTACTGGTGCGGCCGACCCCAGCACGGCAATGAAAGTGGACCCAGCCATCAGCCGGCAAACTTTCCAAAGCCTGGAGAAAGCGATCGACCTGCAGGTCACTTGGGCGCAGATGATCAGTCACGGCCAGCCTCAGGTAGTCCTGACCAAACTCGCGCACCAGTTCCTGTTCACTGGACCAATGTTCAACCGAAATCAGCTCAGGGTTTCTCAGTCCGTTGTCATAATCTTCTTCAGAAATCACCTCGTGCTCGGACTGGCGTGACGCCTGCACGATCTGGCTGCGCTCGACCTCCAGAACCTGGTCGCGGTCAAGACCGAGATTGGCCTGATTGTGCTCGCTGCTCCAGGTCAGCAGGCGATCGTCTCCGTAAGCATGGCATTCCTGACGGAGATCCACGATCAACACCTTCGAGCTCGGAATCTGGCCCAGGATTTCCGCCAGAGTTTGCCGTCCCGGCTGAGCGCTGCCCGACATCCGCAGCCCGGCCAGGCCCGTCACGTCGCCTGGATAATGTTCAGCCATCATCCTGGCTGTGCGAAAACAGAGCGGATCTTCATCCTCCACCAGGGCCGGCGCTTCCAGCGGCCGTGAGGGCAGATGATAAGCGGGCCGAGCCTGGGCCGCGCAAAAGGTGGTCAGAGAAAGCACGATTAGAAGCCAGCGCACGCGCTCCATATGGCCATTCGCATGTAAATGTAAACATTTTATTGCAGGCATGTTTCCAACCTGAAAGAAGCTTCAGGTGAAGATGTTGCCCTTCAACTTGGTTGGCCAGACAGGAGTGACGACGGGTCCTGCGGTTCCGATCCGCCCCCAGTCCAAACCCGTCGTTCCCCAACCTGAGGAGTCGATTGCAGATCAGGTCTCACTCCAGTCCAAATACTCGGCACCCGAGCCGCCCACCCCAATCATTTCCTATCCAACCACAACGCTTCAGGTACCCACCCCGGCCAATGACAACCCGGCCCCTGCACCCACCGAAGCCGACCCTCAGGCCCAACACAAGACAACCGTATCCTACGGAAATCTGGTCCCTTTTGACGTCCATTCCGTCGACCTCAACAATCCTCTTGTCGTGCTGGTGCCGGAGCAGTGCGGGACTTTGGACTACACCGACAAGCTCGGCCAACTCAACATTCGCTATCCCGGCCTGACCCAAAAGCTCAAAGCAGCCGAGGCCAGGGCCTGGATTGTCAGTGGTGCCGCCAACAGCCCCAGTGCGCCCAATCCCAACACACAGGCGTTGCTGAATAACCCACCCTGGCCGAATACCCGGGTCGGATCGAGTCGAGAAAGAATCCAAAACAAAGCGCTGGAACTGCAGGCCACCAATCCCAAGCTGGCCTCGAATCGCGTCGAAGACTATGACTTCGAAATGGCCAAAGACAAAGCCGAGGACTTGTTCAGCACCATCTCCGATCTTTTTCCAGAGAAAGAGTTCGAAGGGGCCCAGTTCGCGACTCGCGCCAAGACCCCCCAGAGCCTGGAAGCCAAGCTGGCGAAACGTACGGCCGAAGACGAGAGCTTTTCGCTGGCACACCTGACTGACTCGGTGGGTGCTCGCATCGATTGCCGGAGCCTGAAGATGCTGGGCGACGCGGCCGGAAAGCTGGAAAAGCATTTCGAGGGGAAGATCGTCGCCAAAGACGATTATCTCTCCAAGCCCGGAGCCCTTGGATACCGGGCTCTGCACTACATCGTCGACCTGGGCGACCGAATGGCCGAGATCCAGCTCTCCACCCACGACCTCAGGGCCACCGACCTGGCCACTCACGACACCCTCTACAAACCTTTTTTCCAAATCGATGAAACCACCGCCAAGAAGCTCGAAGGTTCGGCTGACCGGGTGATGGAGGCGGAGAGTTTCCGCTGTTTGTGTGGTTACCGATGAAGACCGTGGTTGCAACCTTCGATCACCAGACCGGGACCTGTGAAATCCACCTCTGCCTGCCCTCAACCATGGAGAAAGCCGATCGACGCTCGGTGGCCAATGCCAAGGTGGAAGAACTCTCTAACCAGCTGGACAAACAGCGCTTCGAAGTCATCTACTCGCTGGCGCGCAGCCTGGAGGATTTTGTCTCCACCGATGGACGCTTTCACGAAGTTGTTTATGCGCCGGGGGTGCAATGATCACTTTGGTCTATTCCGCCGACCCCAGTTCGGGCGAGCACCGCATCGAGAAGATGCTGGACTGGAAGAACTTCGAGTTCCCCGAGGACCGCTTCGATGAGATCGAGCAAGCCATCTTCGAGCTGAACCAGAAGTATCGCGGTCAACGCGAAGTGTCATCCAAAAACGCGCAGAACTTACTAATCTTTTTTCAAGAGAATCCGCAGTTCGCTCCTAAGCCCGGGTTACAACCGAAAGGACAGATCCAATGAAAATCGGTAGCAGCAATATCAGCCCCTTCGCTCCGAAGAGCAACGCCAAGCCCGCTGCTGAGTTCAACCAGACTCCCTCTCCTGGCCTTCTGCCCAAGGAACTGCTCCAGGATCTGCCAACCCTTTCCCCCGCCGCCACCGCCTGGGCTCCCCCCGAGCCGCCCCCCCTCCCAAATCCCCAAAGTCAGGCGCCCAGCCCTGCGCCCTCTGAAGCGGCTCCAACTCCTCCCCCACCCCCGACGATCTCTGGAGTCAGCCCTGCCCAGAGTAAATCGGAAAAGTGGATGGCAGACGACTGGAACATCGGTCCCGGTCCAGCGGCGTCAAAGTCCGGCCTTGCAGGGGCCCCCACCCCCGACGATCTCTGGAGTCAGCCCAAACCTCACTCCAATCTTCATACCAAGTCTATGATTATCGACGACCAGGCCACCTACTTTGTGGGCGGAAATCAAACCGCGCCCGCGACCGCCCAGGCCAAAGCCGAAGTCGACCCATTGCTGGGCAACCTTGCAGCTCTGGCCCAAAAGCTATCTGGGGAGAATTCTGCTGCCAAGTCCGAGCAGGCCAAATCCAGCGCAGCCGAGTGGGCAAAAGATTCCATGATGAACTCGATGATGATGATGGGCGGGGCTATGTTCGGGGGAATCGGCTCCATGATGGGTGGCATCATGGGTGGAATGAACCTGAGCAGCGCCTACTGGCCCCCGCCAATGGCCCTGAGCAAAACGGACTTCAATAAAAACGCCGCGGAGCTCCACGAAAAACTGCACAGCTCCAAACCACCCTCAGGATTGAGCAATCCTTGGGCCGAGCCGGCCATCGCGAAGGCGTCCGCCCCCTCGGCAACCGCTCCCTTGAAGGCCACCGAAGCCGTCCAGGACGTCAAAGCGGTGCCAACCTGTGCCGGCATGACCAAGACCGAGGTAACGGCCGGAGTGAAGAAGACCCTACAGGCGATGGGAGTCACGGACGGCTCCTTCGCGGTAGACGAAAAGCTATTTCCATCCCTGGAGAAGCTGGACATGAACCCGGTCGAATTCTTCGCGGCCCGAGCCTGCTGGCAAGGAGTGAACACCAAACGCAGGGCGGTGCTGGAGCAGGTTCTGGATCAGTTCCCCAGCCTGCCCAAAGACCAGAAGAACTGGCGGGCTGCGGTATCCGCAGTGGAAACCAAAGGCACCCAGGTGACCGAAACCGACCGCTACTTCATTGGTTACTTCATCGAAAATCGCCAGAAGATGAAGAGCCTGTTCCGAGCCACCCTGCCCAGCAGCTTTGAAGGCAATAGTGCCGTTTGCTACCGAGGCCAGGACAAGAGCTCGAAGTGGGGTCCTCACTCCACTAAACCGCTCGGCTGCTACTCGATCGACCCGGCGGTTTCCGAGGGTTGGGGTTCCGGCAACTTCAAGCGCTTCAAGGTTAAACTGAACGACATCTGGTCGACCTACACCACCCTGCAGAACAATCACCGTTGCGAGCGTGAACTGACGGTTTATTCGCGTGGCGGCATCCGCCGAGGCGAGGAAGTCAAGGACATCGCTGGAGCCAGGGTTGAGTTCAACCGACGATACGAAAACGACCAACTGGCCAAAAGTCTGGAAAAGATCCCGACAAAAACTTACCTCTAAACCGCGGGCTCAACCCGAAGGTGCCGTTCCAGCCATTGTTCCATTTCCCAAAGGCAGTGGAGCACCGACTCGCGAGCCCGGTAGCCGTGATCTTCCAGGGGCAAAACGCAAAGCCGCACCCTGGCCCCAAGGCCCTTCAGGGCCTGGTAAAAACGCTCACTCTGCAACGGAAAAGTGCCCGAGTTGGAATCCTCGGCCCCATGGATGAGCAGCACCGCGTCCTGAATCTGGTCGGCCACATGAAAGGGCGACATGTTCTGGTAGGTCTCGCGCGCCTGCCAGTAGATTCTTTCCTCGGACTGAAAGCCAAAAGGCGTCAGAGTCCGATTGTAGGCACCGCTTCGGCAGATGGCCGCCTTGAAGAGACGGCTATGGGCCAGCAAATTGGCGGCCGTAAAAGCCCCATAGCTGTGACCGCCAATGGCCATGCGCTGGCGATCCCCCACCCCCCGACGCACCAGCTCGTCAATGGCCGCGCCAGCATCGTCCAAAAGTTGCTTGACATAAGTATCGTTGGGCTCTTCCTCGCCCTCCCCGACCACCGGGAAGCTGGGGTCGTCCAGCACCGCGTAGCCGAGCAGGGCGAAAAATAAAGGCCCACCCCAGGAGGGATGAATGTAGCGATAGGGACTATCCCGCAACTGCCCGGCCCGCGCCGCGCTTTTGTACTCGCTGGGATAAGCCCAGAGTAGAGCCGGCAGGGCGGATCCATCGTGATCAGGCGGCAGGTACAGGGTCCCGGTCAGTTCCACCCCATCACTGCGCTTATAGCGAATCAGCTCCTTACTCACCCGGGTCAACATGGGCACGGCCGGCTCAATGGCCGTCAGCTCACGCGCCAGTCCGGCCTGCCAGAGAACCAGATTGGGCGGCCGCGTCTGGCTCTCGCGCTGCACCAGGATGCAGTGAGCCTCCGGATCCAGCAGAGCGGTGGGATAATCGTAAAAAGGCGCCTGGCTCTGAAAAATCCGCTCGCTGGTCTTGCTCACCAGATTGAAGCGATCCAGGAAGGGACGTTCGCCTTCGTCTGAGGCCCCCGGCCCTACCAGATAGACACAATCCCCGCTCCGAATCAATCGTTGGCGTCCCTGGCCATCCAGCTGAACGAGCGGGCGACCCGGATTGACATAGTCATCCTCGCTGGAATGCTCAAACAGCAGCTCTTTGCGGCCACTGCCCGGCCACACCCGCCAGACCCGGCGCTGGCGCGTTTTCCACCAACCCTCCTGAATGATGGCCAGGTCGTCGTCCCCAAAGGTCAGCGACTCAATTCGTCCGGCCGCCTCTAAGAAGACCCGTTCCGGCTGGCCCACAGCCTTCTGCATCAAGGCATCGCGAATTTCGGCCGGCTGGCGCGGATCACCACCATCGCGCGACTCCAACCAGACCACTGTGCAGGGCTCATCCTCCCGCCAGCAGGCGTAGCGACGGCCGGGCCGCACTGCGTCAAAATCCGGGGGAGTGCTCTCCTGCAGGGGCAACTCCGAGATCACCTCCAGATCCTGACCGGAAAAATCGGCAATAGCCGTCCGCAGAGGGAATCGCCCGATGGGAACCTGATAGGAAAAGGGCGGCAAGATTTCCGAGTAAAGAATGTAGCGTCCATCCGGCGAGATGGTAAAGCCCGAAAACATCTTTCGGCGCAGCACGGTAAGTTTATGACCATCCAGGTCCACCCGCACCAGATCGCTCTTTAGATAGTGCACGAACAGGGCTTCATCGTGCTCATTCTTGAGCAGATCCTGGAAGGTACGACTGGGCGAGCGACCGCCGCTGTGCTCTTGCAATACTGGAGAATTGGGAACGGCCGGGGCGGCCGGGGCCGCTCCCAGGTCGGGGGGCACAACCTGAGCCAGCATGCCGGAGGAATCGCGTAACCATCGAAAGTTAACGGTGCCGTTGACCTGATTCAGGCGCCTCACCAGCAAACGAGCGCTGGCAGCCGCCACATCAGCCAGCCAGAGCTGATCGTTGTGGCTGAAAGCCAGATACTTGCCATCGGGCGACCAGCTCAGGGTGCGGATGCGGGGAGAGTCCGGCATGCCGCTGATGGCCCGAACCTCGCCCTGTAAGTCCTGAAAGGAGAGTTTGTCGTAGTAAAGGTCGCGATTGCACAGGCGCCACTCGGGATGAAAGCGCAGACCGGCCAATCGCATCTCTGGTTCGGCCAGATCACACAATTCCAGCAATACCTTGTATTCAGTCATCACCCAGTGGTGACGCTGGGGAGCCAGAATAAAAGAGCGGCGCCGGCTGGCTTCCACCGCCTGGGCCAGCAGAGGCGAGGGAACCTGATAACCGCTCACAGGGTGGGCAGACACAGCACTTCTCGGCTCCAGGAGTGAGCCGAAATGGCCTGTTTGACCTGCTCGATCTGGCCCCAACTACAGGGCTGCAGCGCCAGCACGATATGGGCCTGGTCGACCTCGGTAATCTGAGTGGCCTCGCGGATGGACAGGCCCAATTGAGCCAGCGAGGTGGCCACCGAGGCAAACACGCCTGGCTGGTCGGAAACGGTGCAGCGCAGATACCAGCCCTGATGCACCGAGCGCCAGTCCCGCAAAGCCGCTGGCTGCAGGGGCGGCAACGGGGTCATCTGGCGCAGTTGGGTCAGGTCGCGCACCACCGAGCGAGCCGTGGGCAAAGGTCCGGCTCCCTTGCCGACCATGGTGAAGGGCTCGTCCCGCCCGGCCAGTTGCAGCGCCACCGCGTTGGTTTCCTGACGAACCGAAGCCAGCGGATGAGAGAGTGGCACCAGGGCCGGACTGGTCCAAAGCTCCAGACCGTCGGCCGTGCGGTGGGCGCAGGAGAGGGGCCGGATGGCGCACTGGAAACGCTGGGCACTGGCAAAATCGACAGGAAGCAGTTCCTCCAGGCCCTGGCGACGGATCTCCTGCCAGGGAACCCAGCAGTGGAAGATCAGACTCGAGAGCAAGGCTAACTTCTGGCTGGCGTCGGCGCCCGACACGTCGAAATAGGGGTCGGCCTCGGCGAAACCGGCCGCCTGGGCGGCCGCCAGCACTTCTTCATAGGGTTGCCCGGCCGCCATATGGGTCAAAAGATAATTGCTGGTGCCGTTGGCGATGGCCAGAACGCCCTGAACGTCCTGATTGCTGGGCATGTGGCGCACCACGTCCAGCACGGGAATCTCGCCGCATACGCTGGCCTCAAAGGCCAGGATGCGCGCGGCCTTGCGGGCCGCGGCGAAGAGCTCCAGCCCGTGCTCGGCCAGCACCGCCTTGTTGGCCGTTACCACGTGTTTGCCCGCGCTGAGAGCCTTGAGAATCAAAGTGCGAGCGGGCTCCAGGCCCCCCATCAGCTCCAGCACAACATCCACCCGAGGGTCATCCACCACCAGGTCGGGATCGGTCACCAACTGGCCGGAAAAGTTCTCGCGCTTCTTCTCCACGTCTCGCACGGCCGCGATGGGAAAGCGCCACTGACTGCGAGCCTTGGTTGAATCGGCCAGGTGACTCTGATAGTAGAGCACTCCGCTACCAACCGTGCCCAGCCCCAGCATACCGCAATAAAGTTCGTGATGGCAGAAAAGCTGGCGGTAGAGCTGCAGCAAAAGGGCCTGGAAGTGGCGCTTGCGCACCACCACCTCAAAAGTGGAATCGGTCAGCAGCTGTGGACTCTTATGAACCGGCGGCACCACCTCGCCCTCGGCCCGAGGCAGCCATTCGATGGACTGGTGAATCGCCGAGAGCACCTGATGGTTCTCGCCGATCGCGTCGCCCACGACTTTCAGTAGAACCTGATCTTTGGAGAGATGGCTGTCCGGGAACTCTTTCTCCAGTTGCTGCACCTCGGGTGTGCACTGATCGAAGACGAAACTGGCTCGGCCGCTGGAGTAGCTGGCCATCAGCAGGCGCACCCCAGGCAATTCCTGGACGCGCCGCCAGAGCGGTCGGTAGTCATCCTCGCGATCCAGGTAGACCGTCAAGACCGGCACACCCTCGAGAGCGGTAATTCCCTTAGGCACTCCGGCCGGGGAACGATGCCCTTGCAGTACGGTGCCGGGGTGATCGGGGTTGAAGGTGTTCTTCACCGTCAGGCGCAGATGCCGACCTTTGCGCGAAGCCATGGTGGCGGCCGCCAGGCACTTCTGATAGAGAACCTTGCTTCCAAAGGCGGCCATCTGATAGGCCTCCTCGTGAGAGAGCTGAGGAATAGTATGGGGATGGCCTTCTTGACGAAATGCCTTAGGCAAGAAATTGGGATTGGTGGTGGCCACGCCGTCCACGTCGGTGAAAATCTCGACCTCGCGCTTGAGGGCCGCCCCCAGCACCGCGGCAGTATAGTCGGAGCCACCGCGGCCCAGAGTGGTGGCCCGGCCGTCGGCGGTCACACCCACGTAGCCAGGAACCACTGGAAGCCCGCGCAGCTGGAAGATCTTCTGGGCCATGGGTTCTAAGGAACTTTCCAGAATGGAGGCGTCCTGAAAGCGGTCATCGCTGACCAGACCCAGTTCAGTGGGGCTTAAATCCTGGGCCTCCCAACCACGCGAACGCAAGGCTGCCGCCATCATCCGCGCCGACAGACGCTCGCCCCAGCCCATCACCCGATCCAATCGCTCTACCTCCGGCACGCCGGCCTTGAGGTGGCCGGATAGCTCCTGCCAGAGGTCGTTCAGCAGGTCGCCGGCCAGCCCCAGAGACTCCAGCAGGCCGTGGTGAATTTCTTGAAGGGGTCCCAACTGAGGATCCTTGGCCAGAGCCTGTAAGAGGTCGGTGACCTTGGCACGGTTCTTGGTCGAACCCACTGCCGATACCACCACGACCGGATTGAGAGCGCGCTTGGACTCGATAATATCCAGTACTTTCTTCCAGGAATCGGGAGTGGCCAGACTGGTGCCGCCAAATTTCAAGACAATTTTCGGTCGCATGGCCGGCTCCGTTCGATTTGTACTGCAGCCATGCCTTGTGAAAAGCTTGAACTGAGTGGTCGAATCGGCCCTAGCAGCCGACTCCGGCCTGGATGGGACAATTTCTGGAGCGTTTCAGCTCGGGCCTGGGTCCCCGTGTCAGGAACGTTTACCTCTGTCAGAGTTCTGTCAGTCCTCCAACCGCCCGCCTGTCAGGCCCTTCATCTAAATTAAGGGCAAGCCCGAACCGAGGCGCACGAAACCACAATTACAGGAGGCCCGTATGTCAAATCTTTTCATCAACAGCCAGTTCCGCCCCGTTGCCCCCCAACCAACCAGCATCAAGGCTGGCACTGCCCCGGTTCTGACCGGCCCCGACAGCGCCGTGGCCAGCCCTTCAATCTTTAAGGAAGTTGAGATTGGTAAGGTTCGCGAAAAGGAAGTTGAAAAGCTCTTTGCTGAGAAGCAGGTCGAATCCAAGCAGGCCATTGAGAAGGGCAGCCTGGAGAAAGCTCCCGAAAAAATCGGCGAAAAGCTCGACCGCGAAAAGACGGTGGTGGAAAAGGACACCGGCGAAAAGA
>JAFEBA010000076.1 GCA_018266105.1 bacterium
ACCGTGCTGGCCCAGGCCATCATCAAGGCCGGCCTCAAGAATGTGGCCGCCGGCGTCAACCCGATCTTCATGAAGCGCGGAATGGACCGTGGTCTGGAAGTCGTGGTCGAAGCCATGAAGAAAGTGGCCGTCAAAGTCGAAGGCAACGAAGCCATCAGCCAGGTCGCCTCGATCTCGGCCAACAATGACACCACCATCGGCGAGCTGATCGCTGAAGCCATCTCCAAGGTCGGCAAAGACGGCGTCATCACGGTCGAAGAANNNTTCGACAAGGGCTACATCTCGCCGTACTTCGTGACCGATTCCGAGCGCATGGAAGCAGTTCTCCAGGACCCGTTCATCCTGATCTCCGAGAAGAAGATCGGCAACCTCCAGGAGATGCTGCCGCTGCTTGAGCGCGTTCTGCAGATGCAGCGTCCGCTGCTGATCATCGCTGAAGACGTGGAAGGCGAAGCCCTGGCCACCCTGGTGGTCAACCGCCTGCGCGGCTCTCTGCACGTTTGTGCCGTCAAGGCCCCCGGCTTTGGCGACCGTCGCAAGGAGATGCTCAAGGATATCGCCATCCTCACCGGTGGTCAGGTCGTCTCGGAAGAGCTCGGCATCAAACTGGACAAGATGTCCGTCGATATGCTGGGCCGCGCCTCCAAGGTGCATATCACCAAGGAGAACACCACCGTGGTGGAGGGCAAGGGCAATGAGGCCGACATCAAGGGCCGCATCGACCAGATCCGCCACCAGATCGAGAACACCGACAGTGACTATGACCGCGAGAAGCTGCAAGAGCGCCTGGCCAAGCTGGTCGGCGGCGTAGCCGTCATCCGCGTGGGCGCAGCCACCGAAACCGAGCTGAAAGAGAAGAAACACCGCATCGAGGACGCCCTCTCGGCCACTCGGGCGGCTATCGAAGAAGGCATTGTGGCCGGCGGCGGAACCGCCCTGATCAACGCCCTCTCCGCTCTGGACAGCGTTAAGGGTTTGAGCCACGACGAAATGGTCGGCGTGGATATCCTGCGCAGCGCCATGGTCGAGCCTGCTCGCCAGATCGCCTTCAATGCAGGCGTTGAGGGCGGAGTGGTCATCGAGAAGGTCAAGACCCTGCCCGCCGGACAGGGCTACGACGCACTCAATGACAAGTACGTCGACATGGTCAAAAGCGGCATCGTGGACCCCCTGAAAGTGACCCGTTCGGCTCTGCAGAACGCGGTCTCCATCGCCTCGATGGTGCTGACCACCGAAGTCATGGTCACCGATAAACCCGCCAAGGATGAAGGCGGCCCCGGTGGCGGCGGCATGCCCGGCATGGGTGGCATGGGCGGCATGGGCGGCATGGGTGGTATGGGCGGAATGGACATGGATTTCTAATCCAGGTTCGCTCCCTTTGCAAAAAGGGCCCCGGAAAGTCCGGGGCCCTTTTTTTGTTGGCATCGCCCTATAGACCCGACCTCGCACGTCGGCTGCTCGTAGGCAGCTCCTCCAACTCGGCCGACCTGGAGGGGGCGGTTTGGAGCCACCCGGCGCGGGTAAATCTGTAGTCCATTCTCGCGCTTCCTGGAGGGATTTGTGTTGAAGTTCAAGGTCACATACGCCAGCTTAACGGCCGATAACGAAGAGCTGCACCAGCAGTTGGACAAGGCTTTCGCCGAGGTTAAGGCGCAGGCGGGTAAGGCGTTTCCCTACTACGTAGGCGGAAAACCACGAACCTCCCAGGAGTTCAGCAACAGCACCAATCCGGCCGACTTTAAGACGGTGATCGGGAAGGTCTGTAATTCCAGTGTCGAGGACGTTCAAGAAGCAGTCGCCGCGGCCCGCAAGGCCTATCCAGGCTGGCGTGCCACCCCCTGGCAGGAACGCGCCCGGCTGGTGGAACGAGCCGCCGCCATCATTCGCGACCGCAGCATGGAACTGACCGCGTGGCTGGTGCTTGAAAATGGCAAAAATCGAGTGGAAGCTCTGGGTGAAATCGAAGAGACGGCCGATCTCTATGACTACTATGCTCAGCAGATGCGCGCCAACGAAGGCTTCATTCGGGAAATGGGCAAACTCTCGGAGAAAGACACCAACACCAGCGTCCTGCGCCCCTACGGGGTTTGGGCAGTGGTGGCTCCCTTCAACTTCCCCTACGCCCTGTTAGGCGCTCCGATGGCGGCCGCTCTGGTCACAGGCAACACGGTGGTGGGCAAGCCAGCCTCGGACACCCCCATCTCGGGCGCCCTGATCGCCGAGATCTTCCATCAGGCCGGCTTTCCTGAGGGCGTGGTCAACCTGGTGGTGGGAAGCGGCCGCAGTGTGGGCCAGGCCCTGATCGACCATCCGGACGTGGACGGCGTGACCTTCACCGGCAGCTACGACATCGGATTCCATCACCTTTTCAAAAACTTCTCGGCCAAATATCCCAAGCCGTGCATCGCTGAAATGGGAGGCAAAAATCCGGCCGTGATCTCTGAACACGCCGACATTGAGAAAGCCGCCCAGGGTGTGTTTCGCTCTGCCTTCGGTATGGGCGGCCAGAAGTGCTCGGCATGTTCTCGCGTTTTCGTGGACGAAAAGGTCGCCGACAAGTTCATCAACCGCCTCAAGGAACTGGCCGAGGCAGCCGTGATCGGCAACCCCGAGGACAAGAAAGTCTTCCTGGGCCCGGTGGGAGTCAAGTCCGGCTATGAAGACTTCAAGCGCTTCTCAGCCCTGGCCCAAAAAGACGGAACGGTGGTGACCGGCGGCGAGATCTGCGGGGGTGACTTCGCAGGTGGCTACTTCGTCAAGCCCACCATCGTCACCAATCTCCCGCAAGACCATGAATTGATGGTTCAAGAACTGTTCCTGCCCATCGTCTGTGTGGAGAAGGTCAAATCATTGGATGAAGGCCTGCGCCGCGCCAATCAGACCGACCTGGGCCTGACGGCCGGCTTCTTCTCCGAGAAAGAGAGCGAAGTAGAAGAATTTCTGGATCGAATCGAAGCCGGCGTAGTTTACGTCAATCGTCCGGCAGGTGCCACCACCGGCGCCTGGCCCGGCGTGCAGCCTTTCGGGGGATGGAAAGGCTCGGGTTCGTCCGGCAAAAACATCGGCGGACTGTATACCATACAGTGCTACATGCGCGAGCAAAGCCGCACAGTCACCCGCTAAGGAGAAGAAGAAAATGCCAGAAGTAACAGACCTGTCCACCCATCCCGTTCTCATCAGGACCGCCATGCCCGGGCCGCTGGCCAAAGCCGAAATCGCCCGCCAGCAACCGCACATGTCGCCCTCACTGATCCATTGCTACCCCCTTATGGTGAAACGCGCCTCCGGTTGTATGGTCGAAGATATCGACGGTAACGTGCTTTTAGACGTACAGGCCGGTGTGGCCACCGCCTCCACCGGACACTGCCACCCGGCCGTGGCAGCGGCCATGAAGCAACAGGTGGACACCCTCATCCACATCTGCGGCACGGACTTCTTCTACCCGGGCTACGGCGAGCTTTGCGAGCGCCTCAATAAGCTTGCCCCCCATAACGAAAAAGGCTGGCAGACCTTCCTCAGCAACTCCGGCACCGAGGCCGTTGAAGCAGCTATCAAGTTGGCTCGCTACCACACCGGCCGCAGCCAGCTGATCGCCTTCCGCGGAGGCTTCCACGGGCGCACCTTGGGTTCACTTTCGTTGACGGCCAGCAAGCCCAAGTATCGTAAGGGCTTTGGACCGCTGACCCCGGGCACCCACCACGTGGAGTATGGCGATTGGCAGTCCATTGATCGCCTTTTCCATACCACCGTGCCCGCCCAGGAAGTAGCCGCGATTGTGGTTGAGCCGGTCCAGGGAGAGGGCGGCTACATCGTGCCCCCCGCCTCTTTCTTGCAGAACCTGCGAGCCATCTGTGATGAGCACGGCATTCTTCTCATTTTCGACGAGGTCCAGTCGGGAATGGGCCGCACCGGCAAGATGTTTGCGGCTGAACACTTTGGCGTGCTGCCGGACATCATCACTCTGGCCAAAGGCATCGCCTCCGGTATGCCTCTGGGCGCTATGATGGCACGCAAGGAAATTATGACCTGGGGCGGCGGATCCCACGGATCCACCTGCGGAGGAAATCCTGTTTGCATCGCCGCCGCTCTGGCCACTCTGGATCTGCTGGAGGGCGGACTGGTCCAAAACGCAGCCGTGGTTGGCGATGCTTTCAAGCAGATGCTCAGCGAGACCCTGACCGGCCAGCCCGGCATTCATGAAGTGCGCGGCGTGGGACTGATGATCGGAGTGGAGTTCACCGACCCGGATATCGCCGACGCCGTAGCCAACCTCTGCTACGAGCGCGGTTTGCTGGTTTTGGAATGCGGCACCAAGGCCATCCGGATGTCGCCTCCGTTGATTTTCACTCGTGAACAAGCGGTGGTCGCTCACGGCATCTTCACTCAGGCCTGCAAAGACGTGGTGACCAAACTCCAGGGCGGCGGCACTTTGCCCCATCCCAGCGAACACTCCAAGCTGCATGAGTGATGTCCTAGACGCTCAACGCGAGCACGTCTTTTACACCTGGACCGCACAGAAGAAAGCCTCCCCCATGGAGATCGTGGGGGGGGAGGGCGCGCGCTTTCAGACAGCTGACGGAGAATGGTGGTGGGACCTGGGTTCCACCACCTGGAACGCCAATTTGGGACACGGCCACGACGGCATGAAAAAAGCCATGGCCGAGGCGGGCGGAGTGGGACTGGTGGCCAGTCCCACTGCCGCCTTCCCCGAGAAAGCGCGAGCCGGACAGTTGCTGGCCGAAATCAGCCCCGAGGGCATGAACAAGAGCTTCATCTGTCTTTCCGGAGCTGAGGCCAACGAGAACGCCATCAAGATGGCTCGGATGGTCACGGGTCGCTCCAAGGTGGTGGCGCGCACGCGCAGCTATCATGGGGCAACCCTGGCCATGCTTTCACTCTCTGGCGACCCTCGGCGCGAGCTTTTCGAGCCGGGTCTACCCGGGGTCTTGCGCTTTACCGATCCCTACTGCTACCGCTGCAAATTTGGTCTCAGGCCGGATAGCTGCCAGCGCGAGTGCGCTTCAGACCTGGAAACCACCCTGTTGGAGGCCGGACCTGAGACGGTGGCGGCCGTGATCGTGGAAGGGGTTACTGGAGCGAACGGTGTCTTTCCGGCACCCGCCGGTTATTTCAAGCGGCTACGGGAGATTTGCGACCAGTACGGCGTCATGCTGATCTGTGACGAAGTTCTCTCTGGCTTCGGGCGCACTGGCAAATGGTTCGCCATCAACCACGAGGGCGTGGTCCCCGATATGATAACCTGCGCCAAAGGCCTGACCGGGGGCTATGCGCCCGGCGGAGCGGTCATCGTGAGTGACAAAGTCGCTGAATACTTTGAGGACCACACTCTCTTTTGCGGTCTGACCACCTACGCCCACCCTCTGGTCTGCTCGGCCATCTGCGCGGCCATCGACTGCTATCGGAAGGGCGGCATCATCGAGGGTGTGCCCGCCAAAGGTGAGTGGCTGCATCAGCGTCTGCTCCAGCTCCAGAGCACTCGGCCTTTCGTGGGTGAAGTGCGCGGTCTGGGCCTTCTCTGGGCCGTGGAACTGGTGCAAACCCAAAAGAACCCGATCTTACCGGAAAAAATGGACGCAATCTACGCGGCCCTGAAGAAGCGCAGGGTTTACACCTTCCGCCGCGACAACTTCCTCTACCTGGCTCCGCCCCTGGTGATTACCATTCGGGAGCTTGAGGAAGTGGTCGGCCTGGTGGAGCAATCATTGGACGAGGTATTGGCATGAAAAGCAAAGTGGTGGCCAACGCGGCCGAAGCCCTGGCCGGGCTGAAAAGCGGAATGACGGTCATGTCAGGTGGTTTTGGATTGTGCGGAAATCCTGAGGCCTGCATCCAGCACATCGCCCAAAGCGAGCTCAAGGATCTGACCATCGTCAGCAACAATTGCGGAAATCAGGGGCGCGGCCTGGCGGCATTGCTCAAAAACCGTCAGGTGCGCAAGGTGATTTGCAGCTTCATCGGTGGCAACCCTGATCTTTCGGCCCAATACCTGGCCGGTGAAGTGGAAGTTGAACTCAACCCTCAGGGCACACTGGCCGAGCGCATTCGCGCCGCTGGCGCAGGCCTGGGCGGCTTTTTCACTCCCACCGGAGTCGGCACGAAGGTTGCCGAGGGCAAGGAAGTCCGCGAAATCAATGGGCGCAAGTATCTCTTTGAGAAGCCGCTCCACGCCGATTACGCCATCGTTCGCGCTCACATTGGCGATAAATTCGGCAACCTGCGCTTCTACAAAACCTCACGCAACTTCAACCCCTTGATGGCCACCGCGGCCAAAGTCACGGTAGTGGAGGTGGATCGGCTGGTTGAAATAGGGGAACTGGACGCGGACGATATCCACCTGCCCGGCCTTTTTGTGCAGCACATTTTTCAGGCGGAGCACGAGAACCCGATCGAGCATCGCACCGTAAGAGGAGCAAACTAATATGTGGAGCAAAGCCCAGATCGCTCAACGCGCCAGCAAAGAACTCAATGACGGTGACATCGTCAACCTCGGCATCGGTCTGCCCACCGATGTGGCCAATTATGTACCCGAGGGAATTTCGGTCATGTTCCACTCCGAAAACGGGCTGCTGGGGATGGGTCCTTTTCCCACCGAGGAAGAGCTGGACCCACAGATCATCAACGCAGGCAAGCAAACGGTGACCTTAGCAACCGGTGCATCAACCTTTGATTCCTCGCTCAGCTTCGCCATGATTCGAGGCGGACACGTGGACGTGGCGATTTTGGGCGGTCTGGAAGTCTCCCAGTGCGGAGACCTGGCGAACTGGATGGTGCCGGGCAAAATGGTCAACGGCATGGGCGGAGCCATGGACCTGGCCAACGGGGCCCGCAAGACTCTGGTACTGCAGACACACACATCCAAAGATGGTGACTCCAAGCTCAAAGCCGAGTTGGTCCTGCCAGCCACGGCATTGGGCTGCGTCAACAGGGTCATCACCGAATTGGGCGTTTTCGACTGCAAGGGCGACCATTTTCTGTGCCTGGAACTGGCCGAAGGTGTCACCCAGGAGGAAGCTCGCAGCAAAACTGCCGGAGAGCTGCGCTTCGCCTAACTGAGGCAAGCCTTTCGTTGCCAATCCGGGTCAAATCCACTGCCCTCCAGAGCCATTTCCTGGGCGTCAGCCATGGCTTCGGAGTAAAGCACGGGCGGGATGTCCGGCCAGCGGGCAGGACTTCCCTGATGCTCAAAGTTCAGCTCCAACATGGCCACCGGATGGGAAGTCTCAGGCAGGGCACTGCCTGAGAATCTCAAGCCAATCGACCAGCCGCTGCTGACCAGGCTCTTGCGATACACATCAAAGACTCCACCATCCTGGGCGGGGGCGCGCTGATAGCCCAGCCCCTGGGCGCGATTGCGCAGCTTGAACGAGTTGAGCAAGTGCCCGTAATAGGCGAATTCGCCGCTTTCGACCGGGGGTTTGACAAAAACGGCCCGGCTCAGTTGAGCAAAGCAAGGTATAAGCCGGTAATCGGCCAGGTGCTGCTGCCAGGCCGCCAGTTCAGCCTGGTCGA
The DNA here is from genome assembly GCA_018266105.1 of bacterium. Taxonomy (GTDB): domain Bacteria; phylum Vulcanimicrobiota; class Xenobia; order Xenobiales; family JADMJV01; genus JADMJV01. Next base: position 7,531 of record JAFEBA010000076.1, read on the forward strand.
GCAACAAGGGATGGGCCAGCTGAATTGTGCAGGCGGAATTCAACTCCAGGCAATCTTGATCGGCGCTCAAAATCGAGCCATCCAGGTCGGCTCGGAAGCTCACCTGCCGACCTTCCTGGCGGGCCAGCCAGACCAGGCTCTGCACCAACCGAGCGGCGATAGGATGGCGACGCAGGCTGGTATCCCAGGCCGAATAACTCCAGCTCCGAGCGCAGCACATGGCTTCGTAAAGTCGTTCGCGTAGCGACTTGGGGACTTCCTTGACGGCTTTTTGGGCCGCCTTGAAAAGCGTGCCGGGCAGTTTATCCTGACTGGAGGGCAAAGTCTTGAGAAGCCTACCCGTGCTATCTTGCAGCTGCCAGCCCAGGTCCGGGAGAAGACTGGCCACCACCGTCCGTTCCTCAAACTCGAGATGAAGCTGGCCCTGTTCATCCAGGCCTCCGCTGGGAATACTCAGGTCGGCCAGTTCCTCAAGGGTCCAACCTGAGCGTTCGGCTCGCTCGCGCAAGACCCGCTCGGCCTCCTGCTGGATACCTTTGGTGCGAAAGCGGCGCGCGACTTCCAGCAGGTAGAGCACCACCTCCTTACCCTCCACATAGCCAAGCATGCAAAGCAAGGCTTTGCACTGTGCGGCACGCAAGCCATACCAAGTCTTCAGATAGCGCTGAACCGGCTCAAGCAGCTTGCGGCCGCCAAAGGCTCCGGCCAGCGCCAGCAGGCCTTTGAGCTCGATAGCCGAGCCCTCCACGCTCTGCTCTAACTGACGGCGGGCCTCGCTCTCAAGGGCCTGTTCTGACTTCGAGATTTTGAGCATGCCATAGAGGTTCTTCAAAGCTGCAGCCTGCTGGGGCCAGAGAATTTCGATCTGATCCGGGCTGTAAGTCGGCCTGGTATCGCGGACGATCCACCAGTTGAGCAGCTCAAGGCCCCAATCTTCTCGCGACTCCTCAACCAGATAGGGTGCCACCAGACTGAACAGACCCGTCGGCTGAGGCTGTTTTAGGGCGACTGCGGCCAGCATCCAGCCCTTGACCAAATCCTCTTCCAAAACCCGGTCGTCCGCCTTCCAGCGCAATTCAGCCGGGGGCACCTGGGCGAGCCAGGCGGGCGGCTCTTTTTGCAGGCGCTTACGCGCATCAGACAGCAGCCCTGTGCGGTTTAGATAAAGGTCCAGTGGTGCTCCCAGGGCCCTGAGAGCCTCCATCTGAGCCATCCGAGTGCGCTCCACCTTCTCTTTGGCCAGAACCTCGGTCAGTGGCTTCAGAGCACTGCTGAGGCGCAAGCGACCGGCCCACTCGGCTGCCCGTTGACGCACGCAAGCCTGGCCGTGGCGCAACCCCGTCAGCAAGCGCTCCTCAAACCGACCGGACCGGCTCAACCAGGCCTGAGCCAGCTCCCGCTCCTTACGCGGCTCGTCCAGGGCGCACTCCCAAAGACACTCGAGCACCTCGGCGGGCGGGGACTCCAGTCGCGTCAAGAGCCGCAAAGCGGTCCATCGGGAGGTATGCTTCAGCAGATAATCTTGCTGTTGACCCAGGTAGCTCCTCAGAAAATCAAGCTCGAGCTGAGGCCAGGGGCGACCCCAAGGTTCATCGCTGAAGGCTTTCAAAAAGTCGTGTTCGGCGTTTCCGCTGGCCTTCCACTTTTGAGCGAAGGCGTTTAGATCGCAGGCCTTACCGTGGAATTCCCACCAACGTTGAAAATTCTCGAGCGCCTCAGGCATGACCCAGGCAGGACGCGAGCGGGCCAGCAGGTCGCCACAAAGGCAGGCCGCCTGCAAGGCCATGGTAGCGGAAAGCTGCGGATGTACAAAAAGGTCTGAAATGGCCTGACGCAGACCCGGCGAATACCAGGACCCGGGCAAAACCGGCGCTGGAGGCGCATCCCCTTCCAGTTGCTGCATAAACTGGTTCGCCGTCGCGCGTGCGTTGGGCCCCGCCTGGGCCAGGATTCTTTCCACGATTTCTTGCACAGAATGACCCTTCTTGCTAAGGGGAGTAAACCCTGAAAGCGCGGGCTTTCCAATCCTGATCGAACTCAACTCTTAGTCGACAATCCGGCCCGGGCCAGGTCACCTGAGTCAGCTCTGGCTTGCGCTCGGAGTCGACCACCCCCAGTTGCTTCTCGAGGCTGTCGCGAGAGTCACCGACCCTGGCTTCAAAATGTGGAAACTGAACTCCACCCGATCCTCGGGCCTCCATGTAGATAACCCGCTCACCTCTGAAGACGTAGGACTCCGCGCTAGAATAGACCAGATTTCTCAATCCGTCTGGCGTCCGCTCGTCTCTCCGGGCTGAGCCTCGCAACTTTAGGACCTCCTGATAGTCCTGGCCCAGGTGGATACCGTTTACGGCGACATCCTGAGCATGCAAGACGGGAGCTGAGGGCTGGAACCTCCAGTAAGCCAGCGCTAGAAACAACACGAGCAGGACGACAGCCAGGCGCAATGCATAATTCTCCCGGCGTTTGGGCAGTTCGTCAAAGTCTTGTTTTGGTCGTCCTTTGCTCATCCTTGAAGGTCCTATCCATTCAGCCTTTCGGTGGCCAGGAAACAGCGCACGGCCGCACCCCGGAAATCCCAATCGCTCGCTAGCGCACGACTCAGATTGAGCATAGACCCTTCGCGCAACCGCTCGGCAAGCTCCTGGCGGCGGCGCTGAAATGAGGGGACCAACTGACTCAATCCCATCTGGGCAGCCTGCTGGCAGAGCGAGAGTGCTTCTTGCAACATTTCGGAGAGACCATCCCGGCCGCTCGACTCCAGAGCTAAGGGCCAGTCGAAGGGCTCCGCCCCCTGATAAAGGTCCAGGACCACCAACTGCTCGTTCGTCGCGATCGCGACCGGCTCAAGCCGGGGAATGCCCCCTTCCAGCCGCACGAACCCGGTCAGCCAGACGGCCTGAGGCAATGCCCAGGCCAGGGCATCCAGGGCTCCCGGACACTCCCTCTGATGGGTCCTTCGCAGCTCAAGTTGGCCCCGGTGCAGGTCGTCAATACGGGCCACCAGGCGCTGAGACCCAGGATCATAGAAGCCCGTCTGCACTCCAGAGAGCGGAACCACCCAAAGATCCCGAGCCAGCAGAGGCGCCTCCAGCAACCGGCTGGGGCGCTCATTGCAACGCCGAGCCCAGGCTTCTCGACCAGGCCAGATCAGCGGGGCCGGCAGGTCACGCCAATCCAGTCCCAGTCGGGTGAGCGAATGTCGATTGCACTCACGCCTAAAGCGCAAACTTCCGTCCGCTCGCCGCACCAATCCGCGTGAGACCACCTGTGAGCCGGCGGCCTCAGATAGACGGCCCAAGGCCGGCACAGACTCCGAACCGGCGGGAAGGAGCTGGACCAGAACCTGCCCGGATTCGTCCGCCCAAAAAAGTTGGACGTCCTGGGCGCGGCGCCGACAGCCCAGGGCGAAAAGCCGGGAGTGCTCCAGTTCTTGCTCCCAGGCTACATCCCGACCCAACAAATAGGACGATCCGTCCCGCAAGCGCAATGCCAGGCTGAGCAAGCAATACAACCATCGGCCCGAGCTATAATGGCTGGCCGCCTGAGCATAAGCCTGACCTAACTGAAGGATTTCCTCAACCAGGACCCGCAACCAGCTGCAGCCGAAAATCTCGGCCCGGACCCGCGATCCCCAGACTTCCCAGAGCGCGGCACTCCCGGCCACTCCCGCTTCCAGCAACTGTTCTAGCCAAAGTTCTGTCTGATCCAATGCAGTGGGCTGAGAGCTGCCCTGCCAGAGCACACGGCCGGGCTGGCCTGCCTGTTGATTGAATGCCCAGGCGGCCAGGGCCAGATGCAGACACGGGCCTTTGAGCTGACAGTCACATTTGCCATAGTCTACATCCGAGCCGAGCAAGAAGCGCACCGTGCAACCAGGCAGGCGAACCTGCCAGGGCGGACCCAAGACTTCCGCGCTGAGCCCTCGAGCCTTTTCGGCCAGGGCTTTGGTCCACAGGCGCTTGCCCAGCAGTTTCTCTACCCGCCCCATGTCGACCGCCACAAACTCTGCGGGCTGCGGCTTTGGCTCGGACCCGGCGCATGCCAACAAGGCTCCAATCAAATGACGGCACCATCCCGCCGCTGCGCAACTGCAATGCCCTTGGGTGGCGGGCTGCGCGTCGGGAAAAAAACAACGATTGCCGTCGGCAAAGAGGGCCCGCAGGCCGCCCTCTTCCAGCAAAAGCTCGGGCGCAGGCTCCCGCTGGGCTCGCTTGACCAGGCCCCAATTGGCCATCGCGGCCAGCGCCTCAGGGGTCAGGCCACGAAAATCTGCCCGCATCAGGCCATCTTCTCGGCCAGCCAGCCGGCCAACTGCCCCGGGGTCATGGCGGCCACCTCGGCCCCGGCCTCGACCAGTTCCCGAGCCAGCTCCCGATCGTACACGGGCGTCGCCTCGGGATTGAGACTGGCCAGCCCCAAAACCAGCGTGCCCTGGGCCGCTAGCTCGCCTACCGTGCGCACCAGACGGCGCCGGTCACCGCCTTCAAAAAAATCGCTGATGAGAACCACCACCGAACGCCGTGGATGATCCACCAGGCCAGCGGCATAATCTACCGCACGGCAGATATCAGTGCCTCCGCCTAGCTGCACTCGCATGAGAGTCTCCACCGGATCGTCCAACTCGTGGCTGAGGTCGACCACCTCGGTCGAGAACACCACCAGCTGAGTCTTCAACCAGGCTACCCCCCACAGGCACGAGGCTGTCACGGCGGAATGAATCACCGACTCCAGCATGGATCCACTCTGATCAACGAGCAAGATCAACTGCCAGGGTAAACGCTGCCGACGGCCGCGCCGAAAGAAGTAGGGCTTTTCCACCACCAGACGACCGGCCTGAAGGTCGTAATGGCGGAGATTGGCTCGAATGGTGGCGTGGGGATCGAGTTCACGACCGTGGCGAAAGCTGGTGCTACCCCGTAGCCTGCGGGCACCGCTAAAGGCCGCCTCGACCTCGCGAGCCAGTTTTTCGAGCAACTCTCCCACCACCTGTCGAACCAGTTCCCGAGCCAACTGAAGAACCTCCTGGTTCATCAAGTTGCGCGTCCGCAGCACCGCCTGGACCAAGGTCAGGTTTGGCTTGACCCGCCGCAGTGCCTCAGCGTTGGTGACAACCTCCTCGATCTGGTATTTCTCAACCGCGTCTCGCTCCAGTCGCTCGATTGTCTCCTTCGGGAACAATTGGTGGATCCGCTCCAGCCATTCCACCACTTCGAGACTGGGGTCTTCGCTGCCGCCGCGACGCGGGGCCTGGGAAGGACGCACTCCACGCCCCAGCAGCTCCTGATCGCGCTCATAGAGCCAGCTCAAAGCCTGGTCGCAGTCCTGTTGCTGCTGATCCAGACGCTGACCCAGAGCACCCTGAGCCGCCCGTCCCAACACCAGACGCCAGCGCACCTCACCATCCAAGCCGATTGGCCTCCTGTTCCACCCACAAGTCCAGCTGAGCAGCCCGCAGGGCCAGCTCGGGCGCAAGACTGGAGCGCAACACCTGACCCGGATGGCTGAGGCCCAGGCCGGGCAACAAGCGCAGCGCGATCTCTTGCTTCTCGGCGGGGGCAAACCGCTCAAAGGCCTGCCGCAAAGCTGGCAAAGCCCGAATGAAAGCCTCCGGCTCCATTCCCGTCAACAACTGGTGTAGCTCGTCCAGCAGCTCGCTTTGTTGCAATACGCTCTGACGCGCCAGAGCAAAGAGCCCGTGCAAAAAGTCACCTAAGAGCTCGGGTGGATAGACCCCTCTCACGGCCGCCACCAGACCCGGGGGTGGTGGGTCGCACTCGCCGAAAAGCGACCACAAAAGGCCCAAGGCCGCGCCGCGCAAGCCGACGGCCGATTCCGAGGCCAGACGTTCCATGACCGGTCTGGCCCAATCAGCCGGATAGCGCCGCAACAGATCCCGCGTGACCACCACCGCCTCCAGGAGATCCGGCTGGTCCGAATCGACTCCCTCCAAAAGCCACAGCATGCGTTCCAAACCGGCCTGCAGCAGGGGCTGCCCGGCCGCAGCCAGAGCCGGAGCGACTCGCAAACTGACCTCCAACCTGGCCAGGGCAGCGCCCAGAGGGCCTACTCGAAGTTCCCGCTGAAGGGCCTGCTGCAGGCGAGCCAGACCGCGATGGCTCAGCTCCAGCAAACCAGCCCGGCTGGCCTGAGCCAACCAGGCACTGACTTCGGCGGCCCCCCAGTCGGCTTCCAGTTGAACCTCCAGGGCCTGACAGGCCGCCTCTTCAAGGCAGTTGCCGTAGGCTGAGGCCTCCAACAGACTGGGCTCCAACTCCAGGCTTTCGGCCAGGCTCCAGATTTCGGGGTCCTGTCGAAGGCGGCTGAACCCCTGCACGCCGAGCAAATGCAGTCGATGCAGAATATGACTCTCGACACTACCGGCCAGCAGTTCCCGCGAGCAAGCGGGATGGGCGGGCATCAGGTCATAATGGGCCAGCAATTGGAGCACCTCGATGGCCAGCGCGGGCCTGGGCGTGTCCGGATCGAGCTGGCCGCGTCGAGATCCGGAAAAGACCTCAACCAGGGCCTGCAGAACAGGATGGGTGGAAGCCTGCAAACATCCCCGATAACTCCAAGGCAATGGCGTTTCCAAAGCTTCTTTAATCAGGGCCCCGGCCAGGCCATCCAGCAAATCGACACGGCTGAGAAAACGGTGACCGCGAATGCGCTGCAGCATCTGCGCACTCTGGTGGGCTGCAATGAGGTCGGCGGTAGAAAGCGTCTGCCGACGAACCCGCAGATGGCGAGCCACCTCAGCCAGGCAGTTGGTGGCTGCGCCCTGCCACCCGTGTTCCCACAACCATTGATAATATTCGGGCGAGGGCATCCCGGCGCTGTAACCAGCAAAACGATCCAGGCGAGCAAAACTGAAGGGGACCAGGCAGGTCTGTCCGTCCAGTTCGACCTGAGGCCACTCGGCCGGAAACTCCCTCCAGGCCTCCTCCAAAAAAGGGGCGTGATAACCGCCGCAAACGGCCAGGGTGGGACCCTGAGCCTGAGCCCAGGCCAGGCACTGGGCCATGAAGGCTTCGCGCTGCTGGTCCTGAGCGCTGACCAAGTGTCGAAGCTCGGCAAAATAACGTCTCAATTGCTCTTCCAGCCGCTCTTCAGTCGCCTGCTCCACCCAGGCGTCCCATAGGCCATCACTACAGTCGTAACCCAACTGTCGGGCCAGCTTCTCCTGATCCAAATGAAACCGATCGCGGTAGCGATTGGGAACTTCGCGAAAAGCCGGATGCCAGGCAGGCAGATCCATAAACAATGGCTCGGCTCCCACCTGGGCAGCCACCTTCAGGGCCACCCACTCCGGGGAATAATCGCAAAATGGAGTATAGGCCCGAAACTCCCCGTGGCGAGAGGAACAGAGAGCAACCGGTAAGCGATGATTCAATTGCAGTTGACCCATTTTGGGGTTGAAGTCGCTGGGACCCTCGATCAAGACAAAGCGCGGACGCTGTCGTCGAATCAGACACTCCACCAGTCTGGCGCAGGCGGGACTGTGGTGGCGAACTCCCACCACCAGCAGCTCCTTCACGGTAGCCTGTGGCGAGCTTCGTAGAAGGCCTTCCAGGCCGAGCCCGGGCGCCGCCCGACTCGCTGCTCAAGGTAGCGGCGAAGGCGCTGGATGTCCTCCGGATTATCCTTCAGAGCCGTGCCCAGAATGCACTCCATCAGGTCTTCGGCTGAGGCCACACTTTGGCGCAGATAGTGGCTGCGGATACCTAGACTCTGAGCGACGGTCACCGCCTCGGCGGTGGACAGACTGGTGCTGAGGCGCTCCATCGTCTGTCCATCCTGGCTCTGTCCGGTGCGCAGCTCCCGGAAGGTGGTGACAAGAACCTCCAAAAGCTCCCGAGGAGGGGCCGCTTCCACCCCGGAAAGTTGAAGCTGACGGAGAGCCTCCTGATGCACAAGCTCCAGCTCCTCGCCAGCGTCGGCGATAGGATAGACGGTCTCGAAATTGAAGCGCCGTTTCAGAGCCGAGCTCATCTCGTTCGTACCGCGGTCGCGGGTATTGGCCGTGGCCAGAATGTTGAACCCCTGGCGAGCGTAGAGTTGACTGTCAGGACCTTCAATCTCGGGGATGAAGAGCACCCGGTCGGACAGCACCGAAAGCAGACTGTCTTGAATCTCAAGGGGACAGCGCGTGATCTCCTCAAAACGAACCAGCTTGCCTTCCAACATGGCCGTAAACAGTGGGGCCGGCACCAACGATTTGAGGCTCGGCCCCTCAGCCAAAAGCATCGCGTAATTCCAACCGTACTTAATCTGATCTTCAGTTGTGGCGGCGCTACCCTGAATGGTCAGGGTAGACTGGCCGCAGATGGCTGCCGCCAGAAGCTCAGAAAGCAGCGACTTGGCCGTGCCTGGCTCCCCCACCAGCAGCAGCCCGCGCTGAGTGGCCAGAGCCACCATGGAGCGATCGACCAGCGATGGATTGCCCACAAACTTGGGCCGGATCTTCAACTCAGAGTCCCCCAGCAAAAAGCGACGAACGGCCTGAGGAGATAGGGCCCAGCCCGGTGGACGAGGGTGTCGGTCTTGCTCGGCCAGCCGAGCCAGTTCATCAGCGTGCAGCACTTCTGCCGGGGGACGTTGCAGCATCAGTGGAACTTCTCCCCGCGCGCCAGCATTCCCATGATCTTCTGCAAACGTGCCCGCCGGGTCTCGGGCTTTTTGGCCGTTTGCAGCCTCCAGATAATGGCGTAGCGGTTGGTAGAATTCAAGCTCTCAAAAAAATCCGCCGCCGCCGGATTGTTTCGCAACTCGGCGGCCAGCTCATCAGGCACCAGAGCCGTCGAGGGACTATCGTAAGCCTGCTCCCAGCGACCGTCGGCCTTGGCGCGCTCGACCTCGGCCAGCCCGGCTGGTTGGATGCGCCCCTCTGCAATCAGCTTTTCCACCTTGGTCCGGTTGATCTTGGACCAGATACTGCGCGGCTTACGCGGAGTAAACTTGTGCAAATAGGAGTGCTGGTCCAACGATTTCACCTGGCCGTCGATCCAGCCATAACAAAGTGCTATCTCCAAAGCCTCTGGGTAGTATAGCGACTTCAGTTCGGAGCCTTTCTTGGCAAAGTGCAGCCACAAACCGGGAGCGCTGGCGTGATTTTGCTTCAGCCAGGCCTCGAAAGCGGCAGCGTCGGGGAACATCATTCGCTCCATATCAGAGCTCAAAACGATAGCCCACCCCATAAACCGAGTAAATCACTTCTTTATCCCCCAGCTCACGAGCAATCTTCTTGCGCAAGTTCTTGATGTGGCTATCCACCACCCTGTCGGTGACGTCCTGATCCATGTCGTAAGTCAACTCCACGATCGAATCGCGCGAGTAGACCCGCCCCGGGTGGGTGAGAAACAGTTTGAGCAAACGATACTCAGTGGGAGTCAGATCCAGCCTCTGCCCCTGCACATGGATGATCTGAGCGGCTTCATCCAGACGAAAGAGAGAATCCTCCGGCCGCGGCACGGAGCGGGTGCGCCTCAACACCACCTTGACCCTTGCCACGACTTCCCGCGGACTGAAGGGTTTGCAAATGTAATCATCGGCTCCCAGCTCCAGGCCCAGCAGCCGGTCCAGCTCCTCCACCCGAGCCGTCACCAACATCACAGGCACCTCCGAATTCTTACGAATCTCGCGGCAAATCGCGAGCCCATCCATACCGGGCAACATGACGTCCAACAAAACCAGGTCGGGCTTATAGTCTCGGAATGCTTCCAATGCCTGGCCACCGTGAGCGACCCACCGATGCTCCATGCCGGAATGATTCAGATAATCGCCCAAAATGCGGGCCAGCGACTCTTCGTCCTCCACGACCAGAATGCGGGGTTTGTGTTCCATACTCTACCTCGAATAGCGGGGAATGGTGAGATCCACGCGCAGCCCTCCCAGCGAGGAATTCCCCGCCTGCAGTTGACCCTCGTGAGCCTCGGCGATGGCGCGACAGATGGAGAGTCCCAGACCGGCGCCACCCAATTTTTTACTCCGTGAGGACTCGACTCGAAAGAACCGGTCAAAGAGTTTGTCCAGCATCTCAGGAGCCACTCCAGGAGCAGAGTCCTCAAGACGAATCGTCCAATGGCTTGCGCTCTCTCGGCAACGCAGCTCCACCTTGCCTGGAGCATCGGTGTAGCGCAGGGAGTTCTCCAACAAATTAGACAGTAACTGGCGCAGACGATCGGCGTCGCCGCGCACCAGCGCCTCCAGGCGAGAACTTTCCCGCACCACCGTTAATTCCAGTCCCGCCTTTTGGTAGCGGGACTGAAAAGGTTCGCTGACTTCCGTCAAAAGGCGCCACAAGTCCAGCTCACGCATCTTATAGTTGAGCTGACCCAGGTCGGCCCTGGCCAACTGGAAAAGGTCTTCGGTCAGGGCGGTGAGGGCCATCACCTGACCATGAAGCAACTCAAAGGCCTCGGGGTTGGCCGGACGCACGCCGTCTTGAAGCGCCTCCACTTCAGCCCGCAAAACAGCCAGCGGGGTCCGTAACTCGTGCGAGACATCGGCGATCCACTGCTTGCGAGACTCGTTACCTCGCTCCAGGGTGTGGGCCAGATGGTTGAACCGCTGGGCCAGCTGGCCCAGCTCATCACTCTCGCTGACGCTGATACGGGCCTTGTAATCCCCGCCGGCCAGTTTCTGGGTGCCGTGAAGCAACCTCAGGATCGGCCGCTTCAGGTGGGCGGACAGAGCGGCGGCGGTAAGCGTGCTCAGCGCCAGGGCCACCACCCCGATCAGGGTGGTGGAGCGCATCTGCTCGCTCATAAATTCCTGGGCCAGCCGGGCCTGCTGCGGGGCGGGAGCCTGGCGAGCGAGGGTCTGATAGCGTTCAAAACCCTGGCCCAAGGTCAATCGCAGCCCCGACAGCATCAACAGAACCAGCACCGCGCAGGTGAGAAACAGACTGGCGAAAATCTTGTGGCCGATGGAGAATCTCACCTCGGGTTTTGCGCGAATCACCGGCACACGACCTGCTTCACCCTAGACCGCCAGGCTGAGACGCCAGCCGGGGATGCCTTGGTCTTCCTGCAGTCCCAAGCCTTCCAGCCTGGCTTCCAGACTCAGCCCGTTGGCGTGCAGCAGCCCAAACTCCACCAGGCCGAGCTGATCATCCAACAATGCCCAGCTCTCTACCCCCCGGCCGTGCTGAGCACGCTGTTCCCATGCTCCAGCACGTCGAGAACGCACATAAGAGCTGTGGAGATTGGCGCGCCAGGGCAGGCCTCGACTGAGCAAACGGGCCGGTGGGCGGTCCCTCCACTGACAGGCCAGGGCGTGCAAAGGCGTCACCCCCAGGGCCAGCACCAATGCATCCAGCAAAGCGTCGGGCCGGGAGCAACGTTCGTAGAAAGCCACCAGCTCGGGCGTGGCCCAGAAGGCCACCCGCGCCCCCCGATCGGAAACCAACCAAAACTGACCGTCCAGATCTAATTCCACCGTGAAGATTCGAATCTCCTGACCGACCCGAAAGCTCAGGCGTCGGCCCACGGGCAGATGCAGATGCACCTCACCTGTGCCCGGCGGGCTGCTCACCAAATCGCCCTCTTGAGGTCGGCAGTCCAGCTGGAAAGCCGTCCCGCACAGCACGTGACTGAGATGAAAAGGCAGACTGGGTTCACCCAGTCGCGCCCCGGGCTGAACGTGAATGTGAAGATGAGGCTGTGGCGACCGGCCACTGTTACCACAGTGGCCCAGTAGCTGACCCAGCGTCACGGATTGACCGCACTGGACCTGAAGGCTACCGGCCTGCAGGTGAGCCAGCACCACCACCGGCCCGCTGGCCGATTGAATCATGACGTAGTTACCCCAACGCCGCAGAATATTGACCTCACCGGGGTTGTTGTCGGGGCAGTCAGAAACGCAGTCGATAACCCGGCCGGCCAGGGGCGAGAGAATCTCCGCCCCATAGCAGTAGTAGTCGGTCAACTCATTGCCCTGACCGGAAAAACTCTTGCCGTTGCGCTGCTGCACAAAGTCCAGCGCGTAGCGCCACTGCTCCTTGTGGGTATGGGGGCCATCAAAGCCCTGGTAGCAACTCCACTGCCCCTTAAAGGGCAGACGAAGCGCCAGGCTGCTGGGGTCCAGGCCGCGGGCCTGGGCCAGAGAACAGCGCTCCCAGCTGCGTTCGGGCAGAGCCGGCAGAAGCAAGCGCTGAAAGCGCCAGAAGCCGCTGGCGCGTGGCCAGCAAGCCCAGAGGGCCAGCCAGGTCACCAGCACAAAGGGGATGGCCAGCGGAGGCAGACCCAATGGAGCCAGCAAACTGGTGCAGGCAAGATAGGTCAGGCTGGCAGCGGCTCCCGCCGACAATCCAAGCAGCAGACTGGCCCGTCCAGGGGAGAGCCAAAGGCCGCTGATCATCAAACAGGTGAGAATGGACTGAGTACCCGCCAATACCTGAGCGTATGAATTCCAGGGCACGCCCAACAGTCCTAAAAGAGCAAAGGAGAGTGCAAATGAAAGTCCACTCAGCAGCAACAAGTAGGGGGATCCCCAACCAATTGCCAGAGCCACCAGAGCGCCGCTGACAGGATTTGGCACCAAAAAGATCTCTCCCAGAGCGCACAAAAACGGATAGCCGTGATTGGGAGGCAGAGGCTGAAGCTCCAGCAGCAAGGACCGGGCCACCGACATCAGTCCCAGCCCCACCAGCACAAAGGGCGCACACAGTGGACGCTGCACTCGGGTCCGCAGCCAGCCGGTGACCAGCACACAGGCCGGACCCCCAGCCAGAATCAAAAGCAGCAAGTCCCCGGAAGGCTGATAGGTGGCTCCCAGCAGGTGACCCACCAGCACTGCATTCACCAGTTCCAGGGTGGGATTGGCCGGCTCCAAGGGGAGCAACCGGCGAGCCAGAATCGCGCTCAGAGCACAGATCCAGGCCGCACAACCAGGTACGGGTTCCACCATGGTGGCCGCCACCAGCACCAGCGAGGGCAGCCAACCCGGCAGCATGAGGAAGGAGCCATAGGCCGAAAGCAGGGTCCTCATCGAACTGCCATTTCTCTCCAGGGCTGAGCCTCGCAGTCGCGCAAATGAGCGGGCAACTCATCCTGGGCGCACATGACCTCAAGATTTTCCGCCCTCCGAATCACGGACACATTGCCATCCTCCTGCAGCAAAATGATGGCCGGACGATACTCGATGAATTGCATCCACTGAGTGTTATTGTAAGCTCCCACTGGACTGACCAGCAGGCGATCCCCCTGGCGCAGCGGGGCAATTTGAATGCTGCTGCGCACCACATCGATATTCATACAAAGTGGACCGTAGAGCACCGTCTCCTGGGGCGGACCCACAGGAGGGCGCGTGAGCTTAACTTGATGGTTATACCAGAAGGCGGTGAACAGCGTATTCACGCCCGCATCCAGCACTGCTGCTCGTCGCCCGTCGGGCAGGCGCTTGGTGCCGACCACGCTGGTGATCAGGTGCTGGGCGTCGTCGACCGTGGCTCGACCGGATTCAAAAATGAGCCGGGGCAGCGGCTGATTCTGGCGCACCCGGAACTCCATCCCCTGATGCAGCGCGTCCACGATCACTCGAGCGTATTCCTCCACGGCCGGCACGGCCTGAGCCGGAGGCAGATAGACGCCCTGCAGAGCGTTCTGAGAGGGCAGTCCGCCACCAATATCAATCGAATCGATTCGGACGATGCCGTCCTGTTCCAGCCAGGCCACAAACTCGCACATCAGGCGCATCTGCTCAGCATAGGCTCTGGGTTCCATGATAAAGGTTCCGATATGAGAGTGCAGGCCCGTCAGGCGCAGTTGCGGGCTAAGCTCGATTCGGCGCGCAGCTTCGTGCGCTTCGCCGCTTTCCAGGTTGAAGCCGAATCGACTCCAGGGTTCGCTGTAGCCGGTATTTAAATTCAGACGCAGGGTCACATCCACCACTTGCTCTTGATCGCGAGCGATCGCCTCAATGGTGGACAGTTCATCCAGGTGGTCCACGTGCAGGTGGGCTCCTTCAGAGATGGCCCGACGTAAAATTTCTGCGCTCTTGTTGGGGCCATTGAACAGGATGCGTGAGCCGGGCACGCCCAACTTGCGTGCCTTTTCGTATTCAAAGCGTGAGACGACCTCGGCCCAACAGCCTTCCTGATGCAGAATGCTGCAGATGGCGCTGGTGTAATTGGTCTTGTAAGACCAGCCGTGGACCACGTTGGGATAGAGCGATTGAAAGGCCTTGCGCAGGCGACGCGCGTTCTCGCGTAGTCGCTTCTCGCTGGTCACAAACAAAGGGGAGCCATACGCAGCGACCAGTTCCTCCAGATTGTGGCCTTCCAGCTGATCTTGGTACTCGCCTCGGGGCGGACGCAGTCCGAACTTGTTCAACGCGCCCAATTGATGGGGCGACATAAACGGTGCAATCCAGGGCTTCTTACTCATCTGGCACATCCTCTCAAGCGATGAGCGCGCCGCTCATCATCAGGTTCTCAAAAGCCTTCATCTCCACAATCAGCTCCTCGGCATAACGCACGAACATAACGCCGGGTCGAAGCGGGGAAAAAGTCGGTGGTGGTTCGCCCTGCAACATCTCCAGCAGGGTTAAGGGCAGGTTGCGACCGACCCCGTGGCTCAAATAAATCCAGGCTGGAAAACGCGGATTCATTTCGATCAGATAGAGCTGGCCATCTTTGGCCCGCAGCACCTCGGCCTCAAAGGGGCCCCGCCATCCGAGGCCCTCAATCAAGGTGGCGGCCAGGCGCTCAAGTTGTTCATCCACCACACTGACTCCCGCCCAGGCCTTGCCTTTGTCGGTCAGGGCCCGCTTGCTCATCATGACCGCGCCCAGAAGGCCGTGCTCGGTGCCCAGGCCAGTCAAATTGATTTCCTGACCCTCATGAAAGCGTTGCACCAGCACCGGGTAACCCCATTGAGCCGCCAATCGATGGTAGGCTTCCTCGGCCTGATAGGCGTCGTGACAGATCACAGCATCATAAAAGGCGCCCTTGACCACCAGCGGATAGCTCCAGGCACCTGAGCGAAAGAAGCCCGGGTCGGCCACCGTGCGCGTTTCGGGGGTATGAATCCCGATGCGGCGACAGAGGTCAGGCAGGCGGTCTTTGTTGCGCGCCTGGAGCTGTCTGGAACCAGGCAGCATCATGCGGATCCCGCGTCGCTCCAACTCCCCTTGGATAGCGATAAAGCAGGGGAGCTCGGCATCCAGACAGGGAATCACCGCATCCAGATGCTCCCGCTCGTGGACTTCCAACAAACGCTCCAACAAAGCTTCAGATCCGGCCGCCGGATAGGGCAGCAAATAGGACGAGTCCATCCCATTGTGATACAGACCCGCATCCAGCACATCGTAGCCGAGACCCACCAATCGACCCCTGAAGCCCGAGGCCTGGCGCAGGCAGCGAGAAACCGCGTAACCGGGACCCGGATTCTCGGGACGGGCGTTCATTCCGGTAATTGCCACGTTCCAGGCGATCTTCATGCCAGATACCTCCCCAACTGGTGCACAAAGCTCTCCAGGCAGCTTTCAGCCTGTTCAGCATCGGTGCAATAGCTTTTGGCAAGCTCCTCGGCCACCTGATTCATCGAAAGCCCCAGGCGCAGCATCTCAAGAGCCTCCACCGCGGTTGGATTCAGGCTGTAGCTCTGGCCGCTGCGTGGGTCAAAGAGAAAACCGCTGTCGCTGAGGGCCAGCTGACGAAGTACATCAGCCTGACGCAGCCGATCCAGCACCTCCAGCGCGGGACGCATCACGGAGCCACCGTTCCGGCGGCATAAGAGCGCAGGCCATCCATATGATAGCCGTTGGCTCGGCACCACTTGCAGTCTTTCGTGGTACACTGGTTGCGAGCCACCTTGGTTTCCCACAGGGCTACTTCATACTTCGCTCCCGAAAAAGAGGTCCCCAAAGGGAAGGTCTGACTCCAGCTACCCTGGCGCACAAACGTGACCTGGCTGCGGGGTGAGATGCGGTCGTTGGCGGGCGTAATTGTAATTCCTAACCAGCCGCTGTGATCGGAGTAGCCGGTCACGGTGACCGAGCTGCTGTTATCCGAACGGCCAGTGATGAACTCCTTGGTAGCGGCCCAGGCGGACACCACCAGAGCCACCGTCAACACCAGGGGAGAAAACTTCCTCATTTGATTCTTACCTCCAGGGGCCCATTATGCGGAACGAGTGCGGAGAAATTACGGACATTGTGGAGAGATCGTGAAGAAGACCGAACCAGGAACCTGGGGGTCCTCGTTGGAAGGATGCCTTCCCATGAAACTAGAGTGGTTGATCTTGGCCGATGCCGCCGAAGTGATCGGCAACAAGCTTTATGTTATGGGCGGGGGCTGGGACCGGCTTACCGTGCACACGGAATTTCCGGTAGCCCAACACCTGGCCGTGGCTGTGTCCATTTCCCTTGAGCCCGAGGAACTGGCCCAAACCCATGAATTTGTTCTGGACGTCCAGAGCCCCCACGGCAAATGGTTGGCCTCCCTGGAGGCCGACTTCGAGGTCAGCCTGCCCGAGGGAAGCCAGTCCAAGCGACCTCAACGTTGGCAATTTGCCTCGTCCATGGACCTCTCGCTGGATGTAGCTGGGGCTTACGCCATCGTGGTCTTTCTCAACGGTGATGAAGTGGGCCGCCAGGTCTTTGAAGTCAATCAGGCGGAGCTCGAGGATTAGATTTTTATAAATGCTGGACCGTTTTAAACAATTACTGCGGGGCGCGCTGGCTTTTTTCCAGGTTCGTTCTCAGAGCAAATCCGATGAACGACGACGTCTGATCCGACTGCGCTGTGACTACAAGGTGCAATGCGTGGTGGATCAGCTGCAGTTTTCCGCTCAAATTCGAGACATGGGCTTGAACGGTATGCGCCTGCGCATGGCCGAGAAGCTCAAGCCCGGCTCCAATATTTTTGTTTACCACCCCAGCAACACCCAGCGCGTGGAAAATGAATACGTGCTCTGTCTGGTGCGCTGGTCGCGCAAGCACAAAGACAGCGACGAATTTGACGTGGGACTGCAATATGCCGATACCCCTGGCAACATGCGTCGCTCCTGGGTCAAGTTCTTGCTCAAGGAACTGGGATTTGATGAACGCGCCATCTATACGCGCCGCAAATCCATCCGAGCGGATTCGTCCATGGAGAGCGTGCTTCAATGCGACGGTCGCGAATTTCACGGGATGCTGCTCAACCTGGGAGCCGGCGGCGCGCTCTTCGAGACCGACGCTCAGTTTGCACCGAACAGCAAGGTCCAACTGCGAGTAGGACCGCTGGGCAACCTCAAGCCCATCTGGCTTCCCGGCGTGCTGCTGCACTCCAAGGAAGGTGAGGAGGGGTCGCAGCTTGCCAGCATCCGGTTTGTCGACCTCAAGCCCGCTCAGGTGCGAAGCCTGGGGCAATTCGTGCTGCAGCTGCTGAGGTCGGGCGAAAGTTGAATCGGCAAATTCTCACCCAGTTGCGTCAACTTCCGGGGGAGATCGCAGCATACTACCAGGATTTGCACACCGGCCGCAGCTGGGGCTGGAATGCCGACGCTGATTTCCCCGCCGCCAGTGTGATCAAAGTGCCCATTTTGCTGGCTGTGCTGCAAGCGGCCCAACATGGACGGCTCTCGCTGGACCAAAAAATTCAGGTCGAATTCAAGCACCACGTAGGCGGAGCCGGCGTGCTTTTCGAGCTGCACGACGGAATCGAACTCACCGTTCTGGACCTGTGCAGGATGATGATTGTGGTCAGTGACAACGTGGCCTCCAATTTGTTGCTTGACCTTCTTCCTCCGGAAGCCATGGCGGAGTTCTTTGCCCAACACTCCATGCATCGCAGCCTGCTGGGCAGACGCTTCATGGAACAGGCCCGCCCCGGTCACGACAATCGCACCACCGCCTATGACATGGGGATCTGCCTGGCAGCCCTGGCAAGGGGCGAATTGTTGGACCGGTCCCACACCAATCAGGCCCTCTCCA
Source organism: bacterium (assembly GCA_018266105.1). Lineage (GTDB taxonomy): Bacteria > Vulcanimicrobiota > Xenobia > Xenobiales > JADMJV01 > JADMJV01. The sequence goes on from JAFEBA010000076.1 coordinate 25,450, forward strand.
CCATGAGGCGCCAGCAGTTCCGAGAAAAGATTCCGCTCATGCTGCCACCAGAGCTGCCCGTGGCCCATAAGACCGGTGAACTGGAAGGGGTACGCCACGATTGCGGCATCATCGAAGTACATGAGCGCCCCTATGTGCTGGTGCTGCTGACCCAAAAGGGGGGCGCCAGTTGGGACGTGGACCGAGCCCTGGCTGAGCTATCCCTGGCCGTTTACGACTGGCACCTGGGAGACCTTTAGGCGGAGACGGGAGGGCTGGTGAAGCCTTCCCCCTGCAGAAACAGCCGACGCCACTCCAGGACGGATAGAATTCGCCACAATTCCCAACTGTGGTCCTTACCGGCCTGATGTTCGTTAAAGAGTTTATCCAGGCGGTCCACTTGAAACCATTCGCGAGCAGCCTGGCTATGCAACTGGTCGGCCACCCACTCTTTCAGTGGACCGCGATACCAATGCACGGCCGGGGTCGGGTAGCCTTTCTTGTCTCTGCGCAAAATAATCTCGGGCGGAGCCAGGCCCGCCACGGCCGTGCGCAGCACGCGCTTGGTCCAGCCGGCGTGAATCTTGTAGACCCCAGGCAAGGCGAAGGCGAACTCGACCAGACGGTAGTCCAGAAACGGGGTCCGGGCCTCGATGGAAAAGGCCATGCTGTTCCGATCTTCATAGCGCAACAACTGTGGAATGGACAGGTGAGTCAGATCCTGAGCCAGGCGACGGGAAAGCCGGTCCGGCCAGAGCCGGGCGGCGGTGCGGCTCCGGTCTACTCCCATCATTCCCTGACGGAGGCTCTCTTGCAGATAGACCGGAGGTTTCCACGGGTCCGGCTTGAGCTTTTCCGCCTTGCGCAAAAAGCCGGGCAGACGGGCCTGCCAGCGAGCTTTGGAAGCCACTTTAGCCAAAGAACGACCGGCCAACTCCTCGCAAAGAGCCAGTTCCGAACCCTCCTGACCCTGCCAGGCCAGGTCCCAAACATGATCTTCCAGGTAGGGTAGGTAGCCGGCAAAAACCTCGTCGCCGCCCTGACCGTCCAGGAGCACCTTCACCTGGTTGTGAGCCGATTGCATGACTTTCCACTGCGTGAACAAGGTGGCACTGCCGGAAGGCTCGTCTTGAGCCCAGCATATCTTTGCCATGGCCCCGACCAGCTCTTCGGGGCGCGGGATGACTCGCGTGGCGTCCGTTTTGCAGCCTTCCACTACGCTACGAATAAACTGAGACTCGCTGCAGTCCGCTTCCTCGTATTCACTGGAGAAAGTTCGAATGGGCTTGTCATTCAAGGCTGAGGCGATAGAGACAATGGAGCTACTGTCCATTCCACCGGAGAGACAGGTTCCGACCGGCACATCTGAACGCAAGCGCAATCGCACCGCATCCTGAAGCAAAGCCCTCAACGCCTCGGCTGCGGTGTAAAACGAAACATCCGGATGGGACGGAAGCGCCGGCTGAGCAAAGTCCAAAGCAGGCACAGGCGGGGCACCCTGCAGGCGCACCGAGGCCAGCTCCAGGGCTGCTTCAAAATTGTGGCCCGGCGCCAGACTCCAGTAGGATTGGATGGTCAAACCGGCTTGTGCTGAAATCCAGAGATGGTGGGCCGGGGGTAGAGGTTTGACGCCTTCGAAAAAGGTCTCTTGCTCATCATCACAGATGCTTTCTACCAGGAAACGCCCCAGGGCTCGAGGATTGGGACGGCGCAAGCCAGCATCATCACCCAGCAGAGCTTTGGGCTCGGAAGCGAAGCGAAATTCACCGGCCACTTCGGCGTAGTAGAAAGGCTTCACCCCGAAACGGTCACGAGCGCACCAGAGCTGGCTTTTCTGCTCGTCCCAGAGAGCGAAAGCCCACATCCCATTGAAATGGCTCAGACAGTCACGACCCCACTGCAGATAGGCCCGCACCAGCACCTCGCTGTCACTCTCAGTGCGAAACTGATGTCCCAGGCCTTCGAGCACGGTCCGAATTTCCAGATAGTTGTAGATCTCACCGTTGTAGATCAGCAGGCAATGTTCGACACGCATCGGTTGTTCCGAACGCGGGTCAAGATCGATAATGGACAAGCGGCGGTGAACCAGGCCCAGACCCGCCTGATTATAGATGCCCTGGGCGTCGGGCCCGCGATGAGCCAGCAGTTGGCCCATCCGCTCCAGGCGTGAAGGCTCAATGGACCGTCCTTGCAGGTGGAAAACTCCAGCAATGCCGCACATGCTTTAGGAGTGCTGTGTGCGCCCAGAAACCCCTCCCTGCTCTGTTGACGCAAAAGGATTGAGCAAAACGGCTCGAAGCAGCCGTGGTGTTGAACTCCCGTGAGCGAGAAGGGCTCTATCAAGGCCAATTTTTGGTGGGTAGAGCCACTTCCAATGGGCTGGCTGAAGCGGTCTGGACCTGCCTGCGCGAAGAATTTGGAGAGCAACCGCGCGACTTCCAGGGCCCCGACTTCCTGAGCCGCCTCAATCGCGCCCGCCAGCGACTCTGCGGCGCCGAATGGCGCGATCAATGCCGTCGTTTTTTATTGGAACAAGGGCTCGAACTGGACCATTTCCTGCTCGACCGATTCCGACTGCGAGGGGTAGCCCCGGGTGCCGATGCCATCCCGGCTGCGGTCGCTGCTTTTTATGCCCACCGCGACTGCTGGTATGCCAATCCTCAAGCCCAGATCAATCTCTGGCTGCCGCTGCACGATGTGGACGGGTCCTGCAGTTTTGGATTCTATCCAGAGTACTTCCAGCATCCCGTGGAGAACGACTCGGAGCGCTTTGACTACGGTCAATTCCTGAGCGACGGCGGATTCCAAAGCACCACTCAGAGCCTGGTCCATCCCCGCTGGCTGGCCAACCAGCAACCCGAGCCCCCCTACCCGGTGGTGCTCAAGCGAGGGGAATTTCTGCTCTTCGCCGCCTCGCATCTGCATCGCACCCTGCCCAATCGTTGCGGACGCATTCGCTTCAGCCTGGACATGCGATTGGTCCATCGTGAGGATCACCTCTGTCATCGCGGAGCCCCCAACTGTGACAACCGCTCTCGCGGAGATGCCGCAGTGGACTACGCCTGGTAAGGAACTTCAGCCCGACTGTGCAGGCTTTCGGGCCCAAACTGGACCCGATCGGCGATCGCCTGAGGTAGCACTAGAAACTGTGTTTTCCACAGGAAGTCGCGCATGCCGATGGTGTGCTGAGCGTGATCGGCCGGGTCGAAGTAGGTGATCTGACCGTCCTGGCACCCCTGCAACAAAAGCATATGGTCTTTGCCCTCCCAGTTGGTCATGGCGGCCTGGAAGGTTTCCCCCGGCTCGAGCTTACTCAGCAACTCTTGCGTCGCCCTGGCAGACTTACTATCGTAGGCTATCACCACTTGAGGCTGACTCTGGGTAAGAGCGGTCAGAGCAGCAATTTCCGCGATCTTGAGGCCACCCCCATCTTTGTCATTGGCAAACCTGTCGGTGGCCACCTCGTAAGGCCCGCGTGCGGCTCCGGCAGCGGCCATCAAGCTGGATTGAATCAGTCGATCGGTGCTGTTGCGGCCACTGCCGTCATCGCTCTGGCTACCTTCAACCCGCGACAGGGGAGCACCACTGGTCAGATAGATCTTGCCCTGAAGTCCGCTCAGATTCTCCACCAGGGCCGTGAAGCGTTCCGGATCTTCTGCCAGTTGACGTTCCACATTGGTCGCTCCGCAGGTGAAGCGATTGCCCTGCCAGATATTCTGGTCTGGCCCGCTCAGGATGGCCACCGTCTCACGGGTCAGGGCCGCCCCGTCCAAACCGGCAGCTCGGGGTTTCTGAGTCAATTCGCTAAGATTCTGCAAGGTCGCCTGGGATAGCCGACCCCGGTCCGCCAGGCATTGGAGCTGTTGCGCGCCTTGGGCGGAATCCGAGAGCACACTCAGAACCGAACCGTACAAAGCTCCCAGAGCGCCTGGCAAAGCCGAGGCGGTCAGGCTTGCGGAGCCGACGGCGTGGGTGGACTGAACGGAGCAAGGGCTGGTGGGTGCAGCGACCCTCGGAGCCTTGAAGGCCTGGATCGACTCGCTCGGCGTAAAGCCGTCCGGCCAACGGTCCTCTGGTTTCTTGAACAAGCTCGAGCCTGAGCGGGACGGAGCCACCGACGAATTCTTAAAGGACGGAATGATCACGATCCTATAAGAGAATAAGAGGCTGAAAAAAAAATGAACGCTAGCGGGCCTCGAGCCAGGCGGTCGATTGGCCGGCCCAGATGGGCTAAGCCCTTTCTACAATACTCCAGGGCACGGCCGCCAGTCCACGAGCACCCTCCAGATCCAGCAAGCGCTCCGCCCGATAGCGCCTTTCTAAGTCCGGCGGCAGATATTGCTGAAACTTGCCCAGTTGCAAGGGCGGCAATAGATGGCTGAGATCGATCGGAGCAGGATCGCGCAGCCGACCCATGATGCTCTCCAGATCTCCATACTCCTCGCCAAAGTGCAGGTAAAAGTTGTTGAATGTGGGGCGCAAGTTGTGCACCTGCTGCCAGAGCAGAGCCAGCGTCTGGTTGATGCGCCCACCGGCAAAGGTGAAAAGCCGATGGCCTGGTGTGCGCTCCTGTAAATTGACCGGAGCTTGTTGCAGAACAGGCTGCCATTGCTCGCGCAAGTAGTTGAGCAAGCGTGCCCCTTTTGAATCGAGGAAGGGCAAAACCGACTCGCCCGTGAGCAGCTCGCGCACGGCCTGACAGAGAGGATAGTGCAACAAACGCGGCGGTCCATTCCATTGAGGCAGGGCACCCTCACCGGCCGACTCGACCACCATTCGGCCGGTGGCCTTGTCGATGTCCAGGATGCGCCAGTGACTACCCCCCAGAGCGAAGCTGGCCTTCTGCCCGACCAAACTCCAGGCAAACCAGGCATCCAGTTGGCCCACGCTGCGACCGCCGGAAGTAACCACATCAAACTGCTGCGCACTTGAGAACACAGAGAATAACTCGCGATAGCCATCGCCGCCCAGCTTACGCGCGCTCTCCTCGCCCAGAATCAGGCGACCATCGGCCCGCTGCAAAAGCCTCAACTCACAAAGATGATTGAGGATGGACAATTTTTCGTCCTCAGCAATCTCACGCATCGCGTAGGTCGTCCAGGGAGCGAGCAAGCTGGCCTCGTTGGCGCCACCCTCAGCCACCGCCCTGGCCAGCACCTGCTGCGCGAAGATAGCCAGCGAGCGACGGCTGGGCTCCAGAGGCTCCACATAGCCGGACAGCGCCAACTGCAGCAGGGCGCACACCTGCAGAAAACTCCAGTGTTCATCGGTCACGAAGGCCATGTGGGCGGCCTGACCTCGGCGTCCACTGCGGCCCAGTCGCTGGAGCATCGAAGCCACAGTGCTGGGACTGTGGAGTTGCACCACCCGGTCCAGATCGCCAACGTCCAGGCCCAATTCCATGGTTGAGGTGGCCACAATGCAAGCCTGAGCGGCACTTTGAAATGCCTTCTCGGAGCTGAGCCTCGAATCAACACTGAGCGAGGCATGATGTAAAAAACAGCGCTGACTTTGGGACTCTAGCGACTGAGATAGTTCTTCCGCCTTGCGCCTTGAATCCACGAATACCAGCGACTTTCCTTGCTGGGTCAGGCGCGCCACCTGCAAATGGCGCAGGTGCTCTTCTTCCCAGGGGTGGACCTCGATCAGCTTCTTGCCTTTCCTACGGCCGGGGTCCACGACCTGACCGCCAGGCCGGCCGAACCATTCCAGCAGCAGTTCTGGATTGCCAATCGTGGCCGACAGGCCGATCCGTTGCGGAGGTCTGCAGCTCTGCGCAGCCACTCGATCGAGCAGGCACAGCAAGTGATCCCCGCGCTCCTCACCAGCAAAGGCATGAATCTCATCCAGCAAGATCAGACGCAAACCATCCCACAGTCCACTGCGTCCACGAGGACCACAAGCAGTGAGCAGAACCTCCAACGATTCGGGAGTGGTCATTAGAATCTCGGACGGATTGCTCAAGAAGCCCTGGCGCTGGCTGGGTCCGATGTCGCCGTGCCAGAGAAAGACCTCCATGCCCACCCGCCTGGCCCAGCGTTCCAGTCGAGGATGCTGATTGTTGAGCAGGGCCTTGAGCGGGCACAGATACAAAACCTGAAGTCCGGCTCTTCGTTGCCGAAGCAACAACTCCAGAACCGGAATAAGAGCCGCTTCGGTTTTCCCTCCGGCGGTGGGGGCAAGAATCAGGCAATCGGCGCCCGAAAGCACGGCCGGAATAGACATTTCCTGGATGGGACGGAGTTCTCGCCAGCCCTCTCCTTCCGCGATCGCTCTTCTGAGCTCGGGATGCAGTTCAAAAAAGCGGCTGGTCGGCTCCAGATTGCTGGCACTCAACAGTTGCGTCAAAGCTCAACTTCAAAAGCCGAACACGACTGACCCAGGGCACGCTCTTCCTCGGGATGAAGTTGAATCTGTTCTAACTGACGGGTTTCGAACTTATAGTCACGACCCGGGTCGTAGCTTTCATGCTGGTCAACCAGGTCCATGGAGTTGACCAGCTCGCGTAAAAAGATACGCGGGGCCACTTCGATCCGACCGCCAAACCCTGCTGTAACTCGATCCACGAAACTGCTCAGCAATTCCGGCGTAATTTTGGCACGCACTCGCTCGGGGTGATCGGCCGGATAGATCTCCACGATCCTTTCAGCCACCTGGCGCAAGCGTTCCGCATTGAAGGGCCTCAAGCGCACCTGAGCCTGGCGCAGATTGTCCGGCTCACCTTCCTTGAACTGAACCGAGATTCGCTCCTGGAGAGGCTGAAGCAGCGGAACGCCGCCTGGACTATCGAAGAAATCGGGAGTTCCTGTGAAGAGCAAATGCAAACCGGCAAACTCCTGACCATCCACCGCATCCACCAGTTGCCTTAAAACTTCCAGACTCTTGAGACGCTCGGGGCGACGCAGACGCAGCACCGTTTCTACCTCGTCGATGATCAGCAAAAGGCCACTGTGTCCGGCCGACTTGGCCAGTTCCAACCAGCCACGCAGGAAGATCAAGGCGTCGCTATTGTCCAGTTGTCCAGAGACCCCGGCCAGGCGCTTGATGTCGGCGCTGACCTTGGCTTCACCCTGCATCCAATCCAGGATTCCGCGAGCATCGTCATAGCGCTGCTCGAACTTGGCACAATGGTAGGCTTTCAGACAGGCTGCCAGGCGGCCGGCCTGCTGGCCGACGCTGACCAGGTGCTGCTCCACCTTGTGCGATACGGCGGCAGCGAAGTTCGGGGACTCTTCGTCCACTCCGTCCACTTCCACCACCTGATCTTCCAATCGATAGAGCCAGCGGTCCACCAGACTCTGCAGAGCCCCCCCCCTGCGACCAGGCATGGACATATTCTGACATAGCCTCTTATACACTTCGCTGAGCTTGTAGAGCGGGGTATCGGCCACCGAGATGACCACCTTGGAGACCAGGAAGTTATCCGCCAACGCCTCAGCTGAAGCCAGGCTGGTCAGAAAGGTCTTACCTGAGCCGTAGGCGCCGCGCAAGAACTTATATGCCCCTCGACCCTGAGCCACGTAGGCGCGCTGGTCTCGCAGAATCTTCATCTGCTCTTCCAATCCTACGGCATAATGCTCCAGCCCCTCGGGCGGCACGGTGCCACTCCGCAGGGCATTGATGATCGTCAGGGCTTGTTCACGAGAAAGGGTTAAGGTGGACATGGCCTTGAAGATTCCTCAAGACGGCAAGTCCTCCTGCGCCTTTCTAGTGCGGCAGATTCTTGTTCCGTCCCAAACACCTGTTCAGGGAAGCCGGAGACTTTGAGGCGAACCTGTGAGCCGTAAGTCTCCACCGGACCGAATAGAAGTTGGGAACCCACTGAGTCGCGTGCCCTGAAGCTTGATTCTCATCGAAGGCTTGGCGCGCGACGAAGGCTAGTTCTAAAAAATCTAGGGCCGAACAAAAGCGTAAATCGCCCCTTCGCTGCCCTGCCCCTGGTTCTGCAAAAGATTCAGTCCGGCTCGACTCAACTTTTCCTGCAACGACTCCAACAAACCGGCGATGCGGCGGGTGCCGGCTACTTTGCTGAGCTCAGCCTCGGAAAGCTTTCCGTGACGAGCCAAGGCCTCCAATACCAATTTCTCGGCAGCTTTCGGTTCAAAAGGCAAGGTCAGGTGGAGGGGCTTACTCTCACTGTCCTGCAACTGGAGGTGATGGCCCTGCTTGAGCCGCTGACCCTGAGCGCGCGCCTTTTCCAACAGGACAACCTCGGAACTTAGGCAAGAATAGTCGCTCAGAGTATGTCCCTGGCTTGAGTTTTCCGAGAACCAGGGAGCAGCCTCGGGCCCGACCTGAATGCCATAGTTACCGTTGTTGGCCAGATGGTTCTCCACGAAGAAGCCGCCGCTCCGGCCAACGACCTGTAACCCGCAGTGTCCGTTCTGACTGGCCTGATTCTCCCAGGCCTGCGGCTGAGCCTGATCGCCGACGTAGATGCCGCCCTGGGAGTTATTCTGACACTGATTTTGACGTAACAGAGACCTGGAGTCTCCAAAACAGGCGATTCCGAAAAGCTGGTTGCTCTGGCAACTGTTCTGTTCAAGCAGCGGTTGGGCCTGGTCGCTGACCTGGATCCCGTGGTAGGGATGCTGAGTGCATTGATTGCTGTCGGCCCGGCCACCGGACTGCCCAAAGTAGGCCAGCCCAGAAAGCCCGTTGCGCGCGCAACGATTTGCCGAAAGAGCCGGCCCAGCAGAGTCGGATACCTGCACTGCATATTGCTCATTCTCCTCCAGCCAGTGCTCCCTCGCGCAGCCTCCGGACTGAGCATAATAGGCAAGTCCAGAGTGCTGATTGTGCCTGCAACGATTTTGCCAAAGCATCGGCCATGCCTTGTCTCGCACCTGAATTCCGTGCCAGGCGTTCTGAGTGCAATAGTTGGAGCTGGCCAGCACCCTGCTTTCGCCTCCAATATCAAGGCCGCAAAGTCCATTGTCCTCGCAGACCTGCTGTTCCAGGCTGGCCACGGCCTGCTCCTCGACGCTCATTCCGTGGTGCAGGTTCTGGCTGGTCTCATTGCCTACAGCTCGACACTGGCTCTGACCGCTGAGAAAGATACCGTGAGTTCCGTTGCTATGGCAACGGTTGCCATCCAGCTCTCCCCAGGCCTGACCCAGCAGCCAGATCCCCGCCTCACCATTGTTGCGACACTCATTTTGACTGACACGAGCGCGGCTGTAGCCTTGCAGGCGAATTCCTTGCAGGCGGTTGTCGTAGCAGCGGTTGGACTCCAGACGCAGCTGGCTTTGATGGTCGACCAGTACACCCACGTCGTTGTTGAAAAGCTCACTGAAGGTCAGGCTCCCGCGAGATTCGTGAGAGAAATGCACACCGCAACCTAGACCGCGGTCGTCCACCCAGCGTGCTCCGCTGAGATGACACTCTTCCAGGTGTGCCTCGCCACTTTCGACCCACACCACACGCGCAGGACCCTCGCCCAGGTAAATCAATCGCATGCCCTGGATAAAGAAAGGCCCCGCGCCCTGGATTCGAACCACGGCTTCGCGTCCCTGACGTAAGACCAATGTTGTGGATGAGCCGCGCAGGCGGATGGCCCGCCGCAGCAACAGCGAAGAGCTGAGCTCAAACTGCCCGGAAGGCAACTCCAAAAGCTCCCCATCACCCATCGAATCAATCTGGCTCTGTAAGTCCATGCCAGCAAGGGTTGCGGGCGTTTGCTGACTGTTTCCTGCCGCCCGAAAGAGATCAGAGCGATAAGCAATTTGGTCAGCCCTCTTCAATATCGATACAAAAATAGTACACAAATTTGACAAAATCGTCCATGATCTCTATCCTGGCAGAAACCACTGCGAAGGAGCCTGTTCCAATGCTCAGATTCTGGAAAAAGTCCACCACCCGGCCATCCCGGGTGGTGATCGTGGGGGCGGGCTTTGGAGGTCTGAGTGCGGCCCGCGAATTAGAAAAGCTGGGCGGCTTCGAAGTCACCGTGCTGGACCGCACCAACCATCATTTGTTTCAGCCTCTACTTTATCAGGTCGCAACCGGTGGTCTGAATCCGTCTGAGATCTCCAGTCCCATCCGCTCACTCTTCCGTGAGTCACCATGCGTGACCGTGCTCCTTGGGGCGCTCACGGGCGTCGATCGAGTGAGACGCGTGATTCAGGTCGACCAGAGCGGCCTGGAGCTTGCCTACGACTATCTCATCCTGGCCTTAGGGGGCCAGACCTCCTACTTTGGCCACCCGGAGTGGGAGAAATGGGCTCCAGGTCTTAAGACCCTTGAAGACGCCAGGAAGATCCGGCAGAAGGTTCTGCTGGCCTTTGAACGGGCCGAACTGGAAAGTGACCCGGAGGCGAGGCGCAGATTGATGACCGTGGCCGTGATCGGGGGAGGCCCCACTGGAGTGGAAATGGCCGGTGCTCTGGCCGAACTTCGTACCCACGTGTTGCGTCGAGAGTTCAAGCGCATCAAGCCGGAGGAGGCAAGAGTTCTCCTTCTGGAGGCCGGCTCGCGGGTGCTCAGCACTTTTCCAGAAAAGGCATCCGATACGGCGGCCGACGAACTGCGTCGACTGGGCGTGGAAGTCTTGCTGGGCGAAACGGTTGAGGAGATTTCTTGTGGTTCGGTCCGAACTCAGCGCCGCACCCTGGCGGCCGAAAACGTGATCTGGGCGGCCGGCGTGGCTGGCCATCCTCTGGCCGGGTTGTTGGGGGCGCCGCTGGACCGGGCTGGCCGCGTCAAGGTCAACCCCGAGCTCAACCTGGCCGATGATGAGCGAGTCTTCTGCCTGGGCGACATGGCTCACGTAGCCGACAAGAGCGGTCGTCCCCTTCCAGGGGTTGCGCCCGTGGCCGTTCAGCAGGGCAAGCTGGCCGCCCGCAACATCGCCAAACTGCAAGCCAATCGGAAGCCCAAGCCCTTCAGCTACTTCGATAAGGGTTCAATGGCTACAATTGGCCGCAAGTCCGCCGTGGCCGTGCTACCAGGCGGGATCCTGCTGAGTGGTTGGGCTGCCTGGCTGGGTTGGCTGGCGGTCCATCTGGCCTTTCTAGTGGACCTGCAGAACCGAATTCTGGTCATCCTGCGCTGGGGCTGGGCCTATCTGGGTTGGAAATGGAATGTCCGCCTGATCGCCGAGCCTTCGGAAGCGGCGGGCACGGCCGGGCTTCCCCACTCGACTCGGACCGCACCGGCCGGAAGCTGAGTGTTGTCGGCCGGAAGGGTTCCTGCCTCCAGACGCGATAAAGCCCTGGCATGTGTGGAATTGCCGGAGTTTTCGGAGCTCGCGCTCCTGAAGTCGTAGACAAGATGCTGCAAGTGCTGGCTCACCGCGGGCCAGACGACCAGCATTGCGTCCCCGGCGAGGGCTTCACCCTCGGGGCCCGACGGCTTTCGATTATCGACCTGGCCGGCGGACGTCAGCCCTTGAGCACGCCCGACCAAAACGTTTGGGCCTGCCAAAACGGCGAGATCTATAACTTTCCTGAACTGCGCGAAGAGTTGCGCAATCAGGGGCATCAGTTCAGCAATCGCAGTGACACTGAGGTACTACCTCACCTCTACCAGCTGCACGGCGACGGTATGGCCGGAGCGATTCATGGAATGTTTGCCGTGGCGGTGTGGGACAAGCAACGAAGTCGCGGCCTGCTGATCCGCGACCGCTCCGGCAAGAAACCGCTTTACTACACTCAACGAGGAGAACAGCTCTGGTTTGCTTCGGAGATCAAGGCTTTACTGCAGATCCCCGGCTTTGAGCGCAAACTCAATCAAGAAGCCGTTTACCACTTCCTCTCGCTCAAGAATGTCCCCCATCCCCTGACCGCTTTTGAGGGTGTGCACATGCTGCCGCCAGCTCACCAGTTGATCTGGGAAAACGGGCGCATCCACAGCGTCAAGCCTTACTGGAAACTGGACTGGACTCCCCTGCAGGGTGAACTCCAGGAGCAAGAGCTGGCCGAGGAACTGCTGATTCGCTTGGAGAGGGGAGTCAAGCGCCGTCTGCTGGCGGATGTGCCGGTGGGATTTTTTCTTTCCGGCGGTCTGGACTCCAGTCTGGCCACGGCACTGGCCGCCAGCTCCAGCGCCCAGAAAATCAAAACCTTTACTCTCCGCTACCGAGCCGATTCCAGCACACCTGGTAAGGAGCTGGACCTGGCCTGCGCTCGCCAGATCGCCCGTCAATATGACACCGAGCACTACGAGGAAGAGCTGGATTTTTCTCGCTTTCAGGATGAGCTGCCGGCTATTCTGACTCACTTCGACGAGCCCTTTGGGGGCGTGATGTCGACCTACTTCCTCTCGCGTCTGATCGTCAAGCACCTGAAGGTCGCCATCTCAGGGGACGGCGCCGACGAACTCTTTGGCTCCTATTTAAGCCACCGACTGGCTCGCCCCCTGGCCGAATTTGCTCAGGGCAAAACCGACGACCTGGGCCATTTTCAGGAACAGCCGGACTTCCTGGCCCGACTGACCTCGCCCCATGACTGGGAATGGCGCAGCAAGCTGTTTGTGTTCACCGAAGCGGACAAACGCCGCCTCTATCGTCCAGAATGTCTGCCCCAGGCCGACACCAGCCAGTGGATGCGCAAGATTTTTGAAGGCTGCACGGCTCAAGACCCTCTCAATCGAGTCCTGGAAGCAGAATTCTTGACCCAGCTGCCCGACCAGGTGCTGGCCTTTGCCGACCGGCTTTCCATGGCTCACAGCCTGGAAATCCGCACCGGATTTCTGGACACTGAGGTCATGGAGTTTGCGGCTCGCATTCCTGGCCGCTTCAAGATTCACGGCCAGGAGATCAAAAGCGTGCTGAAAACCGCCGCCCGCAAATATCTCCCGGCCGAGGCCATTGACCGCCCCAAGGAAGGTTTCGTTATGCCGGTCAACCAGTGGTTGGCTGGCTGGCTGCTGGACTATGCGCGCCAGCAGCTCTCCAAGCAACGCCTGGATCAGCACGGCCTTTTCGAGACGGCCGAAGTCAGCCGGCTGGTGGAGGAATTCGCGGCCGGCAATTCCGGCCTGGCCAACAAGGTGCTTTCGCTACTGTGCTTCCAGATCTGGTATGACCTGTATTTCGCGAACCCCGTCAGCCTGCCGCTCCAGCCGCAGAGCAGATAGAGGTTTTTCAGACTTTTTTGGGCGGCCCCGGTCATGCTCAGGGCAGACAACACCAGGAGGCAACCAATTATCATGGCTTCGTATGACGTCGCAATCTCCCGCAACGGCGGATTCTCTTCGCTGGCCGACGCCAAGGCTCATCGTTCCGTAATCGGCAAGCTCAACCATCAGGTGGAGCTGGCCAGGTCGGTTGCCAATGACTGCCGCGAAGCCGATCAGGCCGACATTAGCAGCACCGGTTCGGAGCTTTACAAAGACCTGGCTCCCGGCACGGGCCACGTGATTATGCTCAGCCAGCCCGAAGGATCCCCACTGATGGGTGCCGAGCTGGAATACAACCCGGCCGATGGTAGCACCCGCAGCCTGGTGGTGGACATGGGCGAAAGCAAATTGACCCAACGTGGACAGACCTTCAAGCTGGAAGAGAAGGGTGTGACCACCTTCTTCCGCCAGGATGAGAAGCGTGGAGTCTTCACCATTATGGACGCTGATGCTGAAGTCCCCCGCATCTTCGGCGAAGCCGATCCGGCCAAACTGACGGCCGGCACCATTCAGCTCAACCAGCCCATTTTAATCTTCTAGTCTCGAACACCCTGTTCAGGGGCGCGCCACGGAGGCGAGTCCCAGACGAGATCAATCGATAGCGGTCGATTGATCTCGCTTTGGTCCCGCATGCGTGATGGAGCTCCTTTGCAAAGACCCGACCCCAAGCAATGCATAGAAGACCTGCGCCGCCTGCGTTTTCCGGAGGCGGTCGCTGTCTTTCTGGGTGGCTCGGTGATGCGCGGTCAAGCAACTCCCTATTCCGACCTGGACGTGGTGGTGGTGCTGGAAAGCCTGCCTGCGGCTTATCGGGAGTCCTTGATTCATCAGGGGTGGCCGGTCGAGCTGTTTGTGCACGACCCGGAGACCCTGGCCTACTTTTTCGAGAGCGATCGCAAGCGCGGAGTGCCCTCGCTTGCAGCCATGGTCAGTGAGGGGCTGGAGCTGCCCACCACCAGTTCAAGCTCGGCACGCATCAAGCAACAGGCCTGGCAGGTGCTTCAGGACGGACCCACCGTCTGGGAACAACCCGAGCGAGAAAATGCCCGTTATGCCATCAGCGATGTATGCGATGATCTGAGGGCCCCACGCAACCCGGCTCAAGCCCTGGCCTCAGCAGCGCGACTCTACGAGATGCTGGCCAATTTCGCTCTGCGTTCGGCTGGCTGCTGGTCGGCCACGGGCAAGAGCATTCCGGGCCAATTGGAAAAACTTCAACCAGGCCTATCCGATCGATACACCAGAGCGTTCCAGACCTTTTTTCAGAAGCTGTCCGCCGACGAACTCCTTGAACTGGCCGAGAGCCTGCTGGAACCCTACGGTGGCTGGCTCTTTGAAGAACCGCCGCGTCCCGCTCCCCCTCACTGGCGCTTGCGCAATCCGCCCCAATTTGAAACCGCCCGGCTGATTCTGCGTATGCCTGTGGAGCGTGATATTCCATCCATCCTGCGTTATCTGCGCGGCAACCAGGCTCGCCTGGCGCCGCTGGAACCCGAACGGCCCGTGGACTTTTATACTGCCGAGTACTGGCGCAGCTATCTTAACTGGGCTCGCCAGGAATTCTCCCACGAGACCGCTTTGCGCCTGGTGGTCACCCCACGCCAGAAAGACGAAGTCATTGGCATGATCAACTTTTCGCAGATGTTCCGGGGGCCGTTTCAGGCCTGCTACCTCGGCTATTCCCTGGACCTGGAATGGGAAGGCCAGGGAATTATGTTCGAAGCCCTGCAGCGGGCTTTGGACTACATTTTGAATGAACTCGGTTTTCATCGTGTGATGGCCAACTATTTACCAGAGAACGAGCGCAGTGCCCGCCTGCTCCAACGGCTGGGCTTTGTCATCGAGGGGCGAGCCCAAAACTATCTTCATATCGGGGGTGAGTGGCGCGAACATGTGCTGACCGCTCTCACCAGGCCGGTATGAGCTGGATTCAACGGCGCTCGCCTGCTACTCGCATGCTGCACGCCCTGATGCTTTCAGTGGTCGTAGGCCTTTTCACATTCTTCTGCCCCACCCCTTGGGCCATCGAGGCACCCGGGCCCTTCTATCCAACCCGCTCATTGGTCCATATCGGAGGCGCCCGGATATACTCGTCTAAAGGCCATTTCGTGCTGCTGACAGTGGTCTCAGAACCGGCCAGCCTGCTCTACTGCCTGTATTCCTTCTTTGACTCGTCCTCGCGCCTGGTGCCTCGCTCTCAACCCCAGGCCAAGTCTGGCCCCAGAGGGGACGACTGGCAAATGCACTTGAGCCAGTCTTTGTCGAGCCGGATCGCCCTGGCTTACGTGATGGACCAACGGCCTGCATTCGTGCATGGCCTCGCAGTACATCAGCTCCTGGCGGGCAGTCCCAACGCCCAGGTCTTGAAAGCGGGAGACCGGCTCGAGAGCCTGGATGGCCTGAGCCTGCACCACGTATTCGAGCTGGGCGAAGTGTTGGCCAAACATAAAGTGAACGACCGGCTGCCGGCCAGAGTTCTGCGCAAGGGCAAGGTCCTGGACCTGAAACTTCAGGTCTGGTGGAATGGTCAGCGCAAGATGATCGGCGCTGAGTTTGCGCCAGTACTGGGAACGCCGGAAAACCCGTTCAGCATCAAAATTGACTCCGAGCACGTGGGCGGAGCCTCTGGCGGACTGGTCTTCTGCCTGGAAATCATCGATCAGCTGACACCGGACGATCTGACTCGAGGGCGGGTGGTGGCCGCTACCGGAACTCTCAATCTGCGCGGCAAGGTCGGTCCGATCGAGGGAATCCGTTACAAGCTGGTGGGAGCCGAACGAGCCGGAGCCGAGATCTTCCTCTGCCCGGCGGAGAATTTGGCCGAACTGAAGGGCATCCGGACCTCGCTTAAAGTGGTGGGCGTAACCAGCCTGGATGAGGCACTAGAGGCCCTCAGACATTGAGGGGAACCTACACCCAGCAGCTGCTGGCGCGCTCCTATCTCAAGTTATTGCGTGACAGTCTGTGCAACTTACACTACCCACGTGCCGAGACCTCGCCGATCAGCCCCTCGGAACTCGATCGAGCCGCGGTCGTTCTGGAGAAGGTGCGAGAGCGCTTTGGGCAGCACCCATGCCCTCAGGTCCAACTGATGCTCAAGCTGATCACCCCCGAGATGGGGGTCGGCTGGTTTCGGCGCAACTCCTGGCAGGCCTACACCCTGATCGATCAAGTGGGGCTGGACAACATCCAGCGCTGCCTGCAGCAAGTGGTCAGCGCCAACGTACCCGGCGACCTGATCGAATGCGGTGTCTGGCGAGGCGGAAGCTGCATCTTCATGCGAGGACTCTTACGGGCCTTGGGGGAGCGCAAGCGCCAGGTCTGGGTGGCCGATTCTTTTGAGGGATTGCCCCAACCCGACCCCGAGCAGTCCCCGTTCGACGCGATTTCCCACGAGTTTCTCAAGGAAATCGGCGGGCTGAGCTGCAGCCAGGAAGAAGTTCGCGAGAATTTTCGTCGCTTTGACCTGCTGGACAGACAGGTGCGCTTCTTGCCCGGCTGGTTTAGCGACACCCTGAAGGAGGCTCCCATTGAAAAGCTGGCCCTGATTCGATTGGATGCGGATTACTACGAGTCCACGCGCGACGCTTTGGAAGCGCTCTACCCCAAGCTATCTGTGGGCGGCTTCATCATTATCGATGACTACGGTAGCGCCGGACTGGGGGCGCGCCAGGCCGTGGATGATTTTCGCCGCAGGGAACGTATTGCCGCTCCCATGCGCGGAGTCAACGAGAACATCGCTTATTGGGAAAAGGCCTGATGAACAAACTCATCTGTCTGACTTATCACTACCCGCCCTTCGGGGGCGTGGCGGTGCAACGAGTGCTCCGCTTCACTCGCTATCTGCACGAGCAGGGCTTCGAGTGCCATGTCATCTGCGCGCAGCCTGTAAAAGCCGCCAGCGTGCCCCTGGATCCTGAGCTGGTTCAGGAGATTCCACCCGAGGTGACGGTCCACCGTTTGAAACCCTTCGAGCCAGAGTGCTTCATCAACGACTGGTCGAGCCCATTGGATAAAATCAGGCGCAATCTCTTCAAGATGTTCGCCGGCATTCTGATTCCAGACGATCAGGCCATGTGGATCGATCAGGCAGGCGGAGCGGCCATCCGGCTGGCCCGAGAAATTCAGGCCGATGCGCTCTTTGCCACGGGGCCCCCTTTCTCTACCCTGTTGGCCGGACAGCGCGCAGCAGAAGCGACCGGTCTTCCGCTGGTGGTGGATTTCCGAGACGACTGGACCTTCTTGCGTCGAAATTTGAAGAGTCTGCCCGCCAGCCGACAGCTCCGTGAAGAAGCTCTGGAACAAAAAGTCCTTCAACAGGCGGCCGGCGTGCTGACCGTCACTCCTCCGCTGGCCCAAGAAATGAAAGCGCGCTCGCCTTTTCCAGAACGTGTGCACATGCTTCCGAACGGCTTCGACCCGGAGCATTTCAAGCAGCCCGAGCAGCCAATGGAGGAAGGCGTTCTGTTCTACGGGGGCAGTCTCTATGCCAGACGCGAACCCGAGACGTTCTTTAAAGCCTGGGAAGCCTACCGCCAAAGGGGCGGCAGCTGGCGTTTTGAGCTGGCCGGCCCGGTTTCGGAGGACTGCAAGCACTACTTCCAACCCGAACGGGCCGATTGCCGCTGGCTGGGCTTCCTGCCTCATCAGGAGTACCGTCGCCGCCTGCTCCAGGCCAGCTTGAATTTGGCCTGGATTGACCCATACCTTTCGGTCCAATCCTACACCGGAAAACTGTTGGAATATCTTGGAGCGGGCCGCCCAGTGCTGATGCTTGGCGATCCTGAATGTGCCGCCGCAGACCTGTTGCAGCGCTCAGGACTGGGAATGACAGTTCCCGTGCACGATCAGGATGCAATCGTGGCCGCCATTGAAAAAATCGCCCGGGGGGATTGGCATCCCCAGCCGGACGATTCGGTGATCAGCCCATTTGACGCTCGTCAACAGACGGCGGTGCTGGCAACCATTCTTAACGAGGCGATTTCGCGACCTCAAAAATAGAGTCCACGGCCATCACCTCGACCCGGCCGAGCTTCTTCGCCTCAACCTGTTGCTTGAAATCCTGTGGATTCTCCGAGAGCGGGGGGTTCCAGGTGCCGTAGTGGATCGGAATGAACAGCTCGGCACCGATGAATTCGGCGGCCTTGACCGCTTCGTAAACATCCATGGTGAAGTGTCCACCCATCGGCAGTACCGCGATGGTCGGCTTGTAAAGCTCGGCGATCAACTTCATGTCCGAAAACACACAGGTATCACCCGCGTGATAGACCACGTGCTCACCGAAATTAAGGATGACACCGGCCGGCATGCCCATATACTGGCCACCGTATGAAGAGCTGTGGAAAGCCGGCACCAGCTTGGACCAGCCCCAGGCATGATTGACCCGCCCGCCCAGGCCGCAGGGAATGACCGTACCGCCCAGCTTCTCCAGCTGATTGGCCAGCTCAAAGCATGCCACAATGGGCGCTTGATGATGCTTGGAAAGTTCCACCGCGTTGCCCACATGATCTTCGTGGCCGTGAGTGCACACGATCGTGGACGGCTTCAGATCACTAGGAACTTTGCCGTAGAGGGGATTGTCGGTCAGAAATGGATCCACGATAACGGTGTGGCTGTCGGTGTGGAACGAGATGGCTGAATGGCCATAATATCGAATTTTCACGAGGTCCTCCTGGCTAGAGCGCTTGCGATTACGGCCACCCCTTCGCGCCGACCCACAAATCCCATTTTCTCCATAGTGGTGGCCTTGAGGGCCACATTTTCGAGGGGCAACGCAAAAACTTCGGCCAGGTTGGCCCGCATCTGCTCGCGGTGCGGACCGACTTTGGGGGCCTCGGCCATTACCATGACGTCTAGATTGCAGAGCTCGTAGCCGCGCTGTTTCAGCTCCTGGGTTACGCGCCGTGCCAACTGCAAACTGTCGGCCCCCCGGAACTCTTCGCTGGTATTGGGGAAGAAGTGTCCGATGTCGGGCAGTCCGGCCGCACCCAGAGCCGCATCCATGGCGGCGTGCACCACCACGTCGGCGTCAGAATGGCCCAGCAGTCCCTGACTGTGGGGAATCTCCACACCGCCGAGAATGCACTTGCGCCCTTCCGCGAACTCGTGCACGTCAAAGCCCAGGCCGGTGCGAAACTGCGTCTCCTGGCGGATCAGCTGGCGAATTTCGGCTTCTGTCATCTTAGATCTTATCGACGTCGTGATGGCGGCTCTCGGCGATGCCGGCTCCAGTGATGCGAGCAAACTCCGCGTTCTCCTGAAGTTCTTTCAGAGTGCGAGCGCCGCTGTAAGTCATACCCGAGCGCAAGCCACCCACCAGCAAATGCAGAATGTCCTTGACCGGACCGCGGTGGGGCACCACCGCCTCGACTCCCTCGGGCACGACCTTTTCCCACTCGCCATCGGCCACCTGGCCCTGGTCCACTTCCTTGCGGCCCACATTGGCAGTGAGTGAGGCCATTCCCCTCACCACTTTGAAGCGCCGACCGTCCCTCACCACCGAGGCGCCTGGAGCTTCGTTGGTGCCGGCCAAGGAACTGCCCAGCATGGCGCAGTGAGCGCCAGCCGCGATGGCCTTGGTCAGGTCGCCGGAGGTTCGAGTGCCACCGTCGCTGATAATGGTGACGCCATGTTGGGCGGCAGCCGGAGCACACTCCATCAGAGCGCTCAACTGCGGGTAGCCGGAACCGGCCACCAGGCGGGTGGTGCAGATACTGCCGGAACCAACGCCGACTTTGATGGAGTGGGCACCGGCCCTGGCCAGGTCGGCCACACCTTCGGGCGTGACCACGTTGCCGGCCATAATCTGGACTCCCGGAAAGCGTTCGGCCAGCTTCTTAACCATATCGATGGCCAGATTGGAGTGCCCGTGAGCGATATCCACAACCAGCAGATCGCAGCCCACTTGAAGCAGTCTTTCGGCGCGGTCGAGGTCGTCGTGTCGCACGCCTAGAGCGGCCCCCACTCGCAGACGGCCGCGGCTGTCCTTGGAGGCATGCGGATGCTGGCGTTCCTTAAGAATATCCCGCGCGGTGATCAGTCCGACCAGTTTGCCACTTTCGTCCAGCAGCGGCAACTTCTCGATGCGATGCTGGTGCAGCAATTTGCGGGCCTCGTCCCGGCTAATGCTGGGAGTTCCGGTGACCAGCCGCTCGCGCGGAGTCATCAGACTGGCAACGGTTCCGCTTAAATCATCGGCCAGGTCGAGATCGCGGTGAGTTAAAATGCCGGCCAATTTGCCGCTCTCATCCACCACCACCAGTCCGCTGGTTTCACGCTCGCGCATCTGCGCGATGGCCTCCTTCAGCGGAGTCTCGGGACGCGAGGTGACCGGATCGTCCACGCGAAAGCTCTCGGCGCGCTTGACGCGGGCAACTTCGGCCACCTGGCGCTCAATGGTCAGGAAACGATGGATGATTCCCAGCCCGCCCGCTCGAGCCATCTCCACCGCCATGGCAGCTTCTGTGACTGTGTCCATATTGGAGGAAATGATCGGGATGTTGAGCTGAATCTCAGGAGTTATCTGCGTGGCCGTGGTGACGGCGCCGCGGCTGTTGATTTCCGAGTATTTGGGAACCAGGAGCACGTCGTCAAAAGTCAAAGCCGTCTGCTCGCGAAGTTTCATCAATTCCAGCCCTCTAAAACGCAAAAATGGTCGCTCATCGTATATGAAGACCGGGGCATTGGCAAGTGAGGCATGATTTCTAACCGCTCAAACCTTCCAGCTTAAAGGGGGCCTTTTATCAGAAGCGAATCGCCCGCCAGCGATAAGGAGAGCCCTCACGGATGAAAAAATGGCTGATTGCCGCCTGCATGACCGCGGCGGCCTGGAGTGTTCCGCTGGACTCGGGAGTTCAGGGGGCCTGGGTCTCACCCGACTGGTTCTTGCCCGGCACTCGCAAATACAATGAAGAGGACGTTCGCGTCCGCAGCCGACGCATGCTGAAAGGCCTGGCTGACGCAGGCTTCAACACCGTTTTCTTCGAGACATTCCTGCGCGGCTACAGCATTGCTCCTTCGCTCAAGGACGGACGTGTCACCAATGACATGCCGGTATATCCTCATCTGCGCTGGAACTACCGTTACGACGGGGCGAAGACCTACGACACTCTGCAGATCTTTATCGACGAAGCCCAGCAGCAAGGGATTGAAGTGCACGCCTGGACCCATATGTTCTATTGGAAAATGGACAATCCAGGCGCCAATCTGGCCTGGCATGCCGCTCCCAGTCTGTGGAGCAACATGATGGTCAACTATCTGAGGACCCAGGCCGACAAACTGGCCTCCCAACCCCAGGTGGCTCCCGAAACCCTTCGCTTGATGCGCGACGCCGCCAATCTGCTGACCAAAACCACCGAAGCCCGGGCCCTGGATGAACTCATGGGCCGCTACCACTTCCCCATGGAGGGGCGCCCGCTGGGAATGCTCCTGCGCACGGCTCTGCGGGCCGGCGCGGAGAGACCGGGCTTTATTTTGATGGGCACCGAGGAAGACCCCTTCCCCGCACCGCGCGGTAAAGTTCTCAGACCGATCTACATGAACCCCGGCTCAGCCGAAGTGCGCGCCTTGCTGATCAAATCCGTGCAGAACATTGTGGAGAACCATCCCGGCCTGGCGGGTGTGCATCTCGACCACATTCGCTACCCGGTGGACGGCCAGGGATTGCCCGAAGAACTGGAAGTTCAAGATGGCACCTACAACTACTACAACCAGGCCAGTGAGACCGAAATGGCGCGCTACCAGGCGGTGCATCAGGAACTGGCTCAGCGTCGCGAGAACCTGCGCATGCTGGTGGACGATATGAGGGCCATGCTGGGCAATCACCGCACGCTCTCCTCAGCCGTCCTGCCCGTCTACTACAGGGAGCGAGACAATGGGCGCTTCCGCCTGGGCGGCTACGACTTCGCTTCCCAGGACTGGGTTGGCTGGAAGGTCGACTTTGTGGTGCCCATGCTCTATGAGATGAACCCCTATTTTATTCGCAGTCTACTCAGTTTATTTCAAGAGGAAGAACTTAAGCGACTCGGCCAGAATAATAAGATCGCCGTCTACCCCGGGGTCAGTCAGACGCGCACCGCGCGCACCGCCTTGCCCGAGATCGCCGGCTGGGTCTTTTTTGACTTAAGCTTGTCACGAGACGTAAAGTTAGAAAAAAAGGAAGCTACCGAGGACCTCAATTTTGGCGCCCAGTGAGTCATTTCGCTTTGGCAACCAACCCATCGGCCCTGTTACCGAAGCGGAACAACATTCGGCCGGTGGAGTGGTGTACAAGCGCGAAGGACACCGCCTGAAGATCTGCCTGGTTAGCAAAAAGAACGGGCGCATCTGGGCATTACCCAAAGGCCGCCTGGACCCGGGTGAAACGACCGAGCAAACCGCTTACCGCGAAATTTTGGAAGAAACCGGCCATCAGTCAAACGTCGGCGCTAAAATCGACGAGATTCACTACTACTTTTTCCTCAACGAGAACCAGACCTATTATCACAAAACGGTTACCTTTTACGTCATGCGAGTCACCACCGAAAACGCCCAGCAACGCGATCAGGAGGCAGACGAAGTGGCCTGGTTTGATTTTCCCGAGGCCCTGCGCAAGCTGTCTTATTTGAATGAGAAGAAGATTCTGAAAAAAGCCCAGAGGATGGTCTAGCCATTGTACAGGCTGGAGCGCATCACACTGGCCCCCTTTGGCTGGGAGCAGGCCGAGGTCTACCTGGACTGGGTCAATCACGAGGAGACCGCCCACTGGCTGACGCGTGCCCTGCCCGTGACGCGTCACGAACACCAACGCTGGTATGAAGGCCTGGTCAACCGTCAGGATGCGGTTGTCTTTTCAGTGCTGGAAAACGAGAGCGGAACCTATCTTGGCAATGTTTGGCTGTGGGGAATCCATCCGGTGCATCGCAGCGCGGAATTGCGCATTCTGATGGGGCCTCAGGCCAAGGGCAAGGGCTACGGAACCGAGGCCTGTAGAGGCTTGCTCCGCTTCGCCTTCAACGATCTCAACCTGAATAAGGTCTTTCTTTATGTTCTGGCCCATAACACGGCGGCCGTGCGAGCCTTTGAGAAGGCCGGCTTCCAGCGCGAAGGTCTTTTGCCGCAAGAGTTTTATGTGGCCGGGAAATACGAAGACGCCCTGAGAATGTCGATTCTACGGAGCTGATCCGGGCCCGTCGGAGGGACTGCCGTGGCTCTTGCGAACAAGCGGGCATGGACAAGGAGTGGCTGAGCCCGGGCACGGTTCTGGACCAGGGCCGGTTCGAGGTGATCCGGGCAATTAAAGCCGGCGGCATGGGGGCGGTCTACGAAGTGATCGACCACCGCATGGGCGGCAAACCCTATGCCCTCAAAGAAATGATCAACCCGGGCGTGGACATGGAAGGTCAGCGCAACGCTCGAGAGCGATTTATCAGCGAAATCCAGGTCATGATGACGCTCAAGCACCCCAACATCCCGCGCGTCACCACTCAGTTTTTGCATGCCAAGTCCTTCTATTTCGTCATGGAACTGGTGCGAGGTATTGACCTGTCGCAGAAACTCAAGCGAGACGGAGACCCCGGTCTGCCCCCGGGCCTGGTGGTTGGCTGGGCACTGCAGATTCTGAGCGCTCTGGAGCACCTGCACAAACGACCCCAGCCCGTAGTGCACCGAGACATCAAGCCCTCGAATATCCTGCTGGACGAAGACACAGGCCGCATCGCCCTGATCGACTTTGGCATCTCAGCCGCCAGCAATCCGGGAGAAGGCCTGTGGATCGGAACCCCCGGCTATGCCCCGCCCGAACAACAGTGGGGGCGCCCCGAACCCAAGTCCGATCTGTACGCACTGGGTGCAACCATGCACTACCTGATTTCGGGCATCAAACCCAACAACGACTTCGAATTTGAGGACTTAAAGGTCGACAGTCAGCTCAACAAGGCCATCAAGGCCGCCCTGATGAGCTGGCCAGATGAACGAGTGGCTAGCGCCGAGGCCATGGCGGAATCCCTGCGCAACCTCAGCAATATCCAGGTCAATATGCCGGCCATGGACGATCAGGACTTCCACGGCGCGGTGGACGCCTACAAGAACGAGGTTCTCGACCCTTCACTCAAGGAACTGATTTCGCGCTATGGCAACGAATGCCACACCCGCTTTCTGCCTCAAAATTTAGACTACATGCAGTTTGTGCTGGCCAGTCCCACACCGTTCGAGCTGCAGATCACCAAAGACGAAAACCGCAGCGTGGTGGCCTTCCGCGAAAAGCAAGGGATTCTGGATGCTCGGCTGTTGGGCGAAGTCGACCCGGCGGCCAGCGATCGAGCTCAGAAGACTCAGGAAATCCTGAGTCGCTACGTACAGGACTACGAGGAGTCCAAAGGCTGGGGAGTGGCATTTTGAAGTTTTTTCATCTTTACAAGTAGGGCAAGTAGGGCGAGCATCCAAAATGGGTGGGCTGCCATAAAGACACGGTTCAGGAGGCAGGATGTTAGATAAATTAAGTGGTCTACTCGAACGCAAAGCGTTCCTGGCCAAGGTGGACGAAGAACTGAAAAGGTCGGTGCGCTATCGCCGACCCTTCGGGTTTCTGATGATCGATCTGGCGCACAACCACTTCAGCCAGGACCGCGACGTCCGATGGTCCATGGGATACAGCCTGCTCAAGCAACTGGCGGCCGTCTTAAAATCGGGTCTGCGCGACGTAGACGTGCTGGGCCGATTTGACGGCGAGGTCTTTGGGGCCGCGCTACCGGAAACCGATGTGGCTGGCGCAGCCGTTGCGGCCGAAAGAGTCCGCAAGGTGGTAGCCGATCACTGGTTTATGGGAACAACTCAAGAAGACCGGGTACGCGTGGCCGTCAACGTCGGCTTCGTGACCTTCCCCGAGCACGGGGACACCCTTCAGGTTCTGGTCGACGCCGCCAAAGGCGCGCTAGAACAGGCCAAGAACGAGGGCGGCAATAAGGTCGTAGAAGGTCAGCGAGTCGTCGTCGAAGAGGGCACGGCCGAGTAGTCTTCAGTTAACAAGTGTGACATTGACAATATTTCGGCTCCCGTGCTATGTTCCCGGCGAAACGCAGGCTCCCGATTGGGGGAGTCTGAGGGATACGTAAAGTCCCCCTCAGCTCCACAAAGAGAGGACAATATGCACGCCACAGTAAGTTTGGTCGCGTTCACGCTCGGCTGTCTGGGCACCCTGGCAGTGACGCCGCTGGTGAAAAAAATCGCCACTGCCGCCGGGGCCATCGACCGACCCAACGCTCGCAAAGTTCACAAGGTCCCGACCCCGCTTTGGGGTGGGCTTGGCGTGTTTTGCTCTCTCGTCGTCGCCATTCTGGCTACCCTCAAGATCTTTTCGAGCGAAATCCCGATGACCGCGACGCACTGGTCGCACCTGACCGGAATGCTGTTGGGCAGCCTCATGATCGTGCTCACCGGTATGTGGGACGACCGCTACAACATGCCAGCCAAGGTCAAGTTGATCTGCCAGATCGCCACCGCCCTGGTGATGTGCAAGTTCGGAATTCGAATCGGCTTCGTAACCGGCCTGAGCAGCGACTACTTCTTCTTCTCTGAATGGCAAGAGTGGGTCCTGACCATCTTCTGGATTGTCGGCATCACCAACGCCATCAACCTGCTGGACGGCCTGGACGGACTGGTGGCGGGCGTGGCCCTGGGCAGCTCGGTCGTATTTGGCTTCGTTTCGGCCCTGTCGGGCCAGTGGATGGTCATGCTTGTGATGGCCGCCATCGCCGGCTGCTGCCTGGGATTCCTGCGCTACAACTTCAATCCGGCCACAATCTTTATGGGCGACACCGGAAGCCTGCTGCTGGGCCTCAGCTTCGCTGGCTGGTCCATCGTGGGCGCTATCAAGGTGGCTCTCTCGCTGACGCTGGTCATCCCAATCCTGATTATGGCAGTGCCCATCTTCGACACCGCCTTCGCCATCGTGCGTCGCGGCCTGGCCCGTCGCCCCATCTTTAGCCCCGACAAAGAGCACCTGCACCACCGCCTGCTGGGCCTGGGAATGTCCCAGCGTCAGGCCGTAGTGCTGATCTACGGCATCAACATGGCCTTCGGCCTGGCTGGCCTGGCGCTCGCCTACGTCGTGCATTAGATGTTAGAGATGGCGCAAATCCGGGTGATGAGTGTTTTCGGGACCCGCCCGGAGGCGATCAAAATGGCGCCAGTGCTACTGGCCCTCGAGAAGGACCCCAGCATCACGCCCATCCACGTGGCCACAGGCCAACACCGGGAAATGCTGGACCAGGTGCTGGACCTCTTCAAGATTACGCCCCACGTTGACCTCAAAATCATGCAGGCCAACCAGACGCTTTACGGCATCACCCAACTGGCGCTTCAAGGCCTGGAAAAAGTCATCGACGAACACAAACCCGACCTGATTCTGGTGCAGGGCGACACCACCACCGCCTTTGTAGCCGGCCTGGCCGGGTTTTACGCCAAGGTGCCGGTGGGGCACGTAGAGGCCGGCCTGCGTACCCACAACGTCTACGATCCATTCCCCGAGGAAATGAACCGCCGGCTGCTCAGCCAACTGACCGACCTGCACTTTGCACCCACCGACAGCTCCCTGGAGAACCTGCTCAAAGAAGGATTCCCGCGCGACAAGATTTTGGTGACCGGCAACACGGTTACGGACGCCCTGCTCGGTATTGCGGCCGGCCTGCCCGAGGGCCTGCCTGCGGATCTCCCACAAATAGCCCAGGACAAGCGAATGATCCTGGTGGAAACCCACCGACGTGAAAATCTCGGTACACCAATGCAGGAAATCTGTACATCTCTAAGAACGATTGTGAATGATTTCACAAACTGTGAGATCATCTTTAGCGTGCACAAGAACCCAAAGGTTCGTGAAGTCGTGTTCCCGGCGCTCCAAGGGGTGGAGCGCGTTCACCTGATCGAGCCAGTGGATTATCCCACTCTCATTCGGCTGATGCGCGCCAGTACTTTGATTCTGACCGATTCGGGCGGAATCCAAGAGGAAGCCCCTTCCTTGGGCAAGCCAGTACTGGTGCTACGCAAAACCACCGAGCGACCCGAGGGCGTGCATGCCGGGGTAGCCAGGTTGGTGGGCACTGACCAGAGCGTCATTGTGTCGGAAGCGTCCCGCCTTCTTTCTGACTCGCAGGCCTACAAAGCCATGAGTCAGGTGGCCAGTCCCTACGGTGACGGCCGGGCGGCTGAAAGAATTTTGGCAGCCATTCGTCATCGCTTTGGAATTGACGCCAACCGGCCGAGGGATTTTTCCCCGAGGCTGGTTATCCAACAGTGAGCGAGCCGGACGAGTTAGAGGAACTGCAACAGCAGATTCAACGACTTAAGGGCACGCCCGAAAAGGAACCTGACCCACGTGGGGGGATGGCCGGAGTCGGCTTGGTGTTCTCGCTGGGCTTCACGGTTCTTGGTGGCTTGATGGGCGGCGATCATTTTGGTCGCTACCTGAGCCAAAAAGCAGGGAATCCGCAATACGCTATGGTAGGGTGGGGCCTCGGTCTCGGGGCTGCCCTGGTGGGAGCTTATCTGATGCTCCGTCCCTATCTGAAGCAGAAATGATTTCAGCGGGATTTGCGCTCGGGTTCCTGGTGGCCGGCCTGCACTGGTGGCTGTTCGCCAGACAACGTAAGTTGTTTGGCGGTGCATTCACCACCCGAGACGTCCTTTGGACGTTCGCCGGAAGGTGGGCGCTAACCATCGCGCTCGCGGTTCTGTGCTTGCGTGTAATGCAAGTGCAATACGGAGAATTTATGACCGGGTTTCTGGTGGCCTCAGTGGTCATCCGAATCAAAGGAGTCCTGAATGTTAGGAAGTTTAATACTCGCCAATGAAGAGGCCGGCCAGGCCGCCGCTCACGCTATGTCGTTCGGTTGGCACGAAGCCTCTTTGCTCTGGTCCTCGGCTGCCGTCATCGGCGTAGTGGTCGGAACGGCCATTGTAGCCCGTGGTCAAGCCGGACTGGTTCCCAAGGGCGTGGCCGCAGTCTATGAGCACATCTTTGACTGGCTGGAAGGCCTGGCCTTCGGCCTGATGGGCAAGCAAGGTCGACGCTTTGTGCCGCTGGCCTGCAGCTTCTTTCTCTACATTCTGATGTGCAGCTGGATTGGTCTGCTGCCCTGGCCATCCTTCCACGAAGGCCACGCCGAGGTTGCTGCCTTCGATAACCCGGCATCCTCGATCAGCACCACCCTGGCCCTGGCCATGCTGGCAGTGCTGTCCTTCAATATGATCGGCTTGCGCCACGCCCTGGCGCCCTACCCGGATCCGGACCACGGGCACGATCACGAGCATGCTGGACACGGTCACGAACACCACCACGCTCCCAGCGGTGTCGCGGGCTTCGGGCACTGGGTGGCGCGCTTCATCGACCCGGTTCCGATGATCTATCGCGACCTGGGCGGCGCCCTGAAGGTGCTGGCCATCCCGATGTTCTTCCTGTTTCTGCTGATCAACATCCTGGAACGCTTTATCCCGCTGGTCTCTCTTTCTCTGCGTCTTTTCGGCAATATGTCCGCCAAGCATACCGTCAAGGTGAGCCTGCTCACCATTCTCGAGCAACTGCTCCACGACGGCGGCTTCTTCAACTGGGGTCTGGCCGTCATCATCTTCGGCTCCACCTGCTTCGTGGCGCTGTTGGGCGCGCTGGCCGGATTCCTACAAGCAATGATTTTCACCGTTCTGTTTCTGAGTTACATCGCTCACGCGGTGCACACAGATCACTAATCAGTCAAACCAAAACGATAGTCACAATGGAGGTATAATACAATGAATTTCGCTTCTCTCGCAGGCGGTTTAGCCATCGGTCTGGGCATGATGGGCCCTGGCATCGGTCTCGGCATCGGCGTGGGCAAGGCCGTGGAAGCCATCGGTCGCAACCCCGAAGCTCAGCCCAAAATCCAGACCACCATGCTGGTGGGTCTGGCCTTCATCGAGTTCCTCGGCCTGCTCGTCTTCGTAGTCGGCAACGGTCTCGCTGGCAAAGCCTAAAACTCTCTAGTCCGGGCCAGTGGCCCCATTTGAGGTAATACAGCATGGATGCAATCTTAAATTTCCTCTACGGTCTGCACTTCTCGCCGATCGTGTTCTTCGCTCAGATCGGGCTCTTCTTGTTCTTTCATATGACCATGCAGAGCATCATCTACGGACCGATCGTGCGCGCGAGAAACGAGCGTGAGGGCAGAATCGAAGGCCATCTGGCCAAAGCCGAGGCCGCCGCGGCCAACGCCAAGGGCATGAAGAGCAAGTATGATGAGGAAATCAAGGCTCAGCGGTCTTTGCTGGCTCAAGAGCTCAAAGAAGCCACTGAAAAGGCCGAAAAAGAGGCCGCCGCACGCATGCAGCAGGCACGGGACGAAGCCGGTAAACTCACCGACGAAGCCCACGCCAGGCTGAATGAGGAAGAAAAGCAGCTCCTCGCGAGCATGGATCAGGAAGCGAACAAACTGGCTCTGGCCGTTGCTCGTCAGGTGGTCCAAAACAGTCTGTCTCAAGACGCTCAGGGCCGGGTCCTGGCGCAGTTGAAAGGGTAAGCCATGGAGTTTGATGCCTTTGGCTTCTTTATCTCGATTCTCAACTTTGGCGTGATGTTCGCGCTCTTCTATCACGTGGTCATCACGCCGATGGAAGAAGCCGTGGTGGTCCGCCGCAAGAAAGTGACCAGCCGCCTGGACGAAATCCGGGGCACGCTGGCCGCCGCCGAAAAGCTTGAAGCCGATGTGAAGAGCCAATTTAGCAAACTGGAAGCCGAGAAGGCCGAGATGCGCCTGAGCACCGAGCACGAAATTGCTCGCATTCAGGAGCAACTGCAGACCAACACGGAGCGCGACGCCCAGCATCTGGTCGCCAAGACTCAGCGGGAGCTGGACAAGAATCGCCAGGAAACCCTGGCGGCTCTCAACCGCCAGCTCACAGACCAGGCAATGAGCCGGGTCGAGAGTCTGCTGACCCAGGCATTGGACAGTCAGGCCAAGGCCTCCAGCGCCAGCACTGTGCTGGGGAAAGTAGGCGCCCGTGGTTAACGCGATTGGCGTCCGCTACGCCCAGGCTCTCTTTGATATGGCCAAGGCCAAGAACCAGCTGGACGCTCAGCTGGCCGACTTGGTCAAGGTCCAGCTCATCTTCCGCGAGCACGAGCAACTCACTCGGGCTCTGCAGGCTCCGACCATTCCCTCTCCAGTGAAGAAGTCGATTCTGCAGAAAGTGTTGAGCGGTCGGGTGACCGATACCACCCTGCACTTCTTTTACGTGCTGGTAGACAAAGGCCGCGAGGTCTATGTCGACTCGGTGGTCGAGTCCTATCGCGAGCTGCTGCGGCAGTCGCGAGACGAAGTCAAGGTCATCGTGCAATCGGCCGACAAGCTCGACGAAAACCTGATCAAACAGGTCGAAGCGAGCATGAAAAGCTACACCGGCAAAAAGGTGGAGCTCGAATTCGAAGTGGTCCCGGAATTGCTGGGCGGACTCCTGTTCCGCATCGGCGACCGGATTATCGACGGTAGCATCCGTCACCAACTGAACCAGATTCATGAGCGGCTCTCCAAAGCGGGCGCCGCCGCCGTAGGAGGCTAGTGCAATGGCGATTCGTGCCGAAGAAATTTCCGATATTCTCGTCAAAGAGATCGAGGGCTACCAGCCCGACGTCAAAGAACAGCCGTATGGCACGGTCATCCAGGTGGGCGACAACATCGCCACCGTCTACGGTCTGCGTTCCGTGCGTTTCGGTGAGCTGCTGAAGTTTGAAACCGGTCAGATGGGTCTGGCCCTCAACCTTGAGGAAGACGTCATCGGTGTCGTGGTTCTGGGTAAGGACGACGACATCAAGGAAGGCCACCGCGTCGAATCGACCGGCCGCATCAGCGAGGTGCCCGTGGGCGACGCAATGCTGGGTCGCACCGTGGACGCGCTGGGTCAGCCGATTGACGGCAAAGGACCCATCGCCACCGAGGCCACCCGCACCCTGGAGTTCACCGCTCCCATCGTGCCTGAGCGCCAGCCGGTGCACGAGCCCATGCTGACAGGCATCAAGGCCATCGACGCCCTGGTTCCGGTCGGGCGCGGCCAGCGCCAGCTGATCATCGGTGACCGCCAGACCGGCAAGACCGCCATCGCGCTGGATGCCATCATCAATCAAAAAGACACGGGCGTGCTCTGCGTTTACGTGGCCGTAGGTCAGAAGACCAACACCATCTCCTCCATTGTGGAAGACCTGCGCCGTCACGACGCTCTCAAGCACACCGTGATTGTGGCCGCCACCGCCAACGACCCGCCATCGATGCTCTACCTGGCCCCCTACACCGGCTGCGCCATCGCCGAGCAAATGATGTACTCGGGCAAGCACGTTCTGATCATCTATGACGATCTGACCAAGCACGCCAAGGCCTACCGCGAAATCTCGCTGTTGCTGCGCCGTCCTCCGGGCCGCGAAGCCTACCCCGGCGACGTCTTCTTCTTGCACTCCCGCCTGCTGGAGCGCGCCGCCAAGCTTAGCGACGAGATGGGCAAAGGCTCGATGACGGCGCTGCCCATCATCGAAACCCAGCTGGGCGACGTATCCGCTTACATCCCCACCAACGTGATTTCGATCACCGACGGTCAGATTTACCTGGATACGGACCAGTTCTACCAGGGTATCCGTCCCGCCGTGGACGTGGGTCTCTCCGTCTCGCGCGTAGGCGGTGCCGCTCAGATCAAAGCGATGAAGAGCGTGGCCGGTCCGCTGCGTCTGGACCTGGCTCAATACCGCAACCTGGCCGCTTACACCAAGCTGTCCGCCGACGAGCTGGACAAAGCCAGTCGCGACCAGCTGACCCGTGGTGAGCGCATCACCGCCGTGCTGAAGCAGAAGCAGTTCGTGCCGATGCCGGTTGAGCGAGAAGTGGCCATCATCTACGGCGCAACCAAGGGTTACCTGGACGAGCTCCCGCTCAGCTCCATCGAGCGCTTCGAAGAAGGCTTCCACACCTTCGTGGCTGAGAAATACTCGCAGATCCATACCGGCATCCGCGACTCGAAGGCCATCACCCCCGAAGTCGAAACCGCGCTGAAGGAAGCCCTGGCGGCCTACCTCAAGCAATTCAAGGCTTCGCTGGCCTAAGCCGATGGCGAGTGAGCGCGACCTAAAACGCCGCATCAAAGCGGTCAAAAATACGGAGCAGATCACCAAAGCCATGAAAATGGTGGCGGCGGCGCGCATCAAGAAGGCCGAAGACGTCCTCAAGGCGGCTCGTCCTTACTCGAAGCTGCTCAAGGAAGTGGTGCAGGACCTTACGGCCGGCATGGACGAGGTCGTGCACCCCTTGATGACGGTGCGCCCCGTCACCCGCACCGCCTATCTGGTGGTGACCTCGGACAAAGGTCTCTGCGGCTCCTACAACAA
The DNA here is from genome assembly GCA_018266105.1 of bacterium. Taxonomy (GTDB): domain Bacteria; phylum Vulcanimicrobiota; class Xenobia; order Xenobiales; family JADMJV01; genus JADMJV01. The sequence continues at coordinate 57,914 of JAFEBA010000076.1, forward strand.
CAACCTGCTGAAGTTGGTGTGGAACACCTTCGGCAGCGCCCCCAAGGAAAGCTATAAGCTGATCTCGGTGGGTGGCAAAGGCGACAAGTTCTTCCGCCGTCGCAAGCTGGACATCGACAAGGCCATCACGGGCTGGTCGCCCAGCTTCGCAATGGCCCAGGAGCTGGCCAATCAGGTCACCGATTGGTTCCTGGACGGCACCGTGGATGAGGTAAAGCTGATCTACTCCCAGTCGATCAGCGCCATCACGCAAAAACCGGTGGTGGAGCGTATCCTTCCCATGTCCAAGGACGCTGTGGGCGAGGATAAGCCAGGCGCTGGCGGTGGAGGGTTCGCTTTCGAACCCTCAGCCGACGCAGCCCTGAACATTCTGCTCCCGCGTTATGTGCAGAACATCATCTACCGAGTGCTGGCCGAAGCCCGCGTGTCGGAGCTGGGTGCTCGTCTCAAATCGATGAGCGCAGCCACTGACAACGCCAACAAGCTGGCGGCCGAACTGACGTTGCAGTTCTACCGCATTCGTCAAGACAACATTACCAAAGAGATTCTGGAGATTGTCGGCGGCGCGGAAGCGCTCCGAGCCTCGAAATAAGAGGAGGACTGAGAAAACATGGCAGGCAAAATCGTACAAATTCTAGGATCGGTGGTGGACGTAGAGTTCCCCGCCGGTCAACTCCCCCAGCTTTACAACGACGTGACCGTGGAACGCGATGTGTTCCGCGGCTTCGAGGAAGGCAAGCTGCCCGAGCACGTCAAGTATCTGCACATGGAAGTGCAGAGTGAGCTGGGCAACAACCGCGTGCGCTGCCTGGCCATGGGTTCCACCGACGGTCTTAAGCGCGGAATGGCCGTGGTTGACACCGGCGCCGCCATCTCGGTGCCGGTTGGCCGCTCCACCCTGGGCCGCATGTTCAACGTGCTGGGTGAACCCATCGACGGCGGCGGTCCGATTGAAGTGACCAAGAAGATGCCGATTCTCCGCTCCGCTCCTCCTCTGGCCGAGCAAGAGCCCACCACCACCGTGCGTGAAACGGGTATTAAAGTGGTGGACCTGCTGGCCCCCTACTCCCGCGGTGGTAAAACCGGTCTGTTCGGTGGTGCCGGCGTAGGCAAAACCGTTCTGATTCAAGAGCTGATTCACAACATCGCCAAAGAGCACGGCGGTTTCTCCGTATTCGCAGGCGTGGGTGAGCGCACTCGTGAGGGTAACGACCTCTGGCTGGAAATGAAAGAGTCGGGCGTGATCAAGAACACTGCTCTGGTCTTCGGACAGATGGACGAGCCGCCGGGAGTGCGCTTCCGCGTGGCCTTCACCGGAGTCACCCTGGCCGAGTTCTTCCGCGACGAAGAAGGTCAAGACGTGTTGCTCTTCGTGGACAACATCTTCCGCTTCGTGTTGGCCGGCGCCGAAGTCTCCGCGCTCTTGGGCCGTATGCCCTCCGCCGTGGGTTATCAGCCCACCCTGTCCACCGAGGTCGGTCAGCTGGAAGAGCGTATCACCACCACCCGCAAGGGCTCGATTACATCGGTGCAGGCCATCTACGTGCCCGCCGACGACATCACCGACCCGGCCGTGGCCACCACCTTCGCCCACCTCGACGCCACCACCGTGTTGAGCCGCGCCATCTCCGAGCAGGGCATCTACCCGGCCGTGGATCCGCTGGCCTCCACCTCGCGTCTGCTTGAGCCCCGATTCCTGGGCGACGAGCACTACGCGGTGGCCCGTCGCACTCAGGAAATCCTGCAGCGCTACAAGGACCTTCAGGACATCATCGCCATCTTGGGCGTCGAGGAACTTTCCGAAGACGACCGCATCGTGGTGGGTCGCGCTCGTCGTATTCAGCGCTTCCTCTCGCAGCCGTTCAACGTGGCCGAGGTCTTCACCGGCCGTCCCGGCAAATACGTGAAGGTAGGCGACACCATCAAGGGCTTCAAGGAAGTCTGCTCCGGTAAGCTCGACCACCTGCCCGAGCAGGCCTTCTACATGGTCGGCGGTCTGGACGAGGTTCTGGAAGCCGCTCGCGGTATGGGCGTCGAAGTCGGAGCCGTCTAACCATGTCGCTCTTGACTGTCGAAGTCGTCACCCCGGAAGCGATGAAGTTTACGGGCGAGGCTCGTCAGGTCCAGTTGCCCGGCGTGCTCGGCGAGATGGGAGTTCTGCCCAATCACGAGCCGCTGGTCACCATGCTCAATCCCGGCGTAGTCGAGGTGCGTTCACCCGAGGGCACCAAGATTTTCGCCGTGGCCCAGGGCTTCGCCACCATTGCCAACAACAAGGTGGCCTGCCTGGTTGACGATGCTGTCGAAGCGGGCAAGGTGGATACGGCCAAGGTCAGCGATCTGGTGGCCAAGCTGGAGCGCGAACTGGCCGAAAGCAACGACGAGCGCACCCGTAACCAGCTCGCTTTTCTCAAAGCTCAACTGTCCCTGAAAGGTTAGGTCTAACCATGGCGCGCCTGGTGGTTCACGGTGGTACTCCCCTGCATGGGAGTCTGGAAGCCAACGGGGCTAAAAATGCCGCGTTGCCCATCATGGCCGCGGCTTTGCTGGCCAAAGGCAAGGTGACCCTGCGCCGGGTGCCCAACATCAGCGACGTCTGGACCCTGACGGGAATCCTCAAAGCCATGGGCTGCAAGGTCGATTACGACGGCAACAGCCTCATGGAGTTGGACACCTCCACCCTGACCACAACCAAAGCTCCAGATCACCTGGTGCGCAAAATGAACGCCTCGTTCGACATCATGGGGCCGCTGCTGGCGGCCTATGGTGAGGGCGAGGTTTCTTTGCCTGGCGGCTGCAATCTGGGCTCACGCCCGGTGGATCTCCACATAGCCGGCTTCCGCAAGCTGGGGGCCGAAGTTACCGCCAAGAGCGGCTTTGTGCAGGCCAAAGCCAGCAAATTGAGGGGCGGTCGAATTCTTTTTCCCAAAGTCAGCGTGGGCGCCACCAAGAACTGCTTGATGGCGGCCAGCGTGGCTGAAGGCGAGACGATTCTGGAAAACTGCGCCCGTGAGCCTGAAATCGTGGACCTGGCTGAATTCCTGATCGCCATGGGGGCCAAGATCAAAGGGGTAGGCCGCCAAAAGATGACCATCACCGGCGTCAAAGAATTGCACGGAGTCGACTACAATGTGGTGGCCGACCGCATCGAGGTGGGCACTTACCTGATCGCCGGTGCCATCACCGAAGGCGACGTCACCATCACCGGTTGCGTTCCCGATCACGTCACCTCTTTGCTGGATTTGATGCGCGAGATGGGTCAGGAAATCACTGTGGGAGATGACTTTATTCGCGTGCAGGGCCGGCGGCCCATCACCCCCATCGCGGTTTCCACCGAGCCCTACCCGGGCTTCCCGACTGACCTTCATCCTCAGCTGGTGGCCCTGGCCACCCTGGGCTCCGGCACCACCACCGTGACCGAAAACATCTTTAACGGCCGCTTTATGTATGCAATGGAACTTGTGCGCCTGGGCGGCGACGTGCGCGTCAGCCATCGCGACGTCATCATACGCGGTGTCAAGCAGTTGGAAGGCGCACCGGTGGACGCTCCAGATATTCGCGCTGGAGGCGCCCTGGTCTGTGCCGCCCTGGCCGCCAAAGGCGAAAGCACAATCAGCGGCGTGAACTTTATCGACCGCGGCTATCAGGAAATCGAGAAGCGCCTGTCCCAGCTGGGTGGAAAAATTACCCGGGCTGATTTCGAAGACTAATTAATTCATAGCAAACTTTGGAAACGCTATGAGCAGGACTTTGTTACATTCACCCGCCCCGTTTTAGCTTCGTTCTGCCCGCGCCCAATAAAATGGGCCAATGAACATCATCTCCGCCAGTCTCAACGTCATTGCCGGCCCCCTGACTTCCTCGACTCCGATACTCGAGCCCGGAGGCTCCCTGGAACGACTCGGATCGACTTCTTGTCCTCTCTTTAGCGCCGGTCAGGGCCTGGAGGCCCGGATGAATCCAATAATAGAGATGACCGTGGAGCTGATGAACCTGCTGACCGGCCTGATGCTGGGAAGTCCAGGCGGTTTGACTGCTGCCCGGGCAGCAGCCAACCTGGGCCAGCCCGTCGGCAACAAAGACTTCAGCCATCCCGGTGCGCGGATCCAGGGCGGGCCGGCTCTCTATAAGCACGGAATGTTCCATAAGGGAGCCAAAGGGGCGCCCGATACCTATGCCTTTGAAAACTCCCCGGCCGGCATCAAGTTCGCGGCCGACCACGGCTTCTCGTCCATCGACATCGACATGCAGATCACCAAGGACGGCGTGCCGGTGGCCACCCACTGGTCCGAACCCATGAAGAAAGACGGCTTTTACGACCCCGAGCACAAGTTGAGCCCCGGCACGAAGGTCAGCCAGATGACCCTGGCTGAAGTTACCCGGCTCCGCAATAAAGACGGCCGCTCTCAGATCTTGCCTCTCTCGACCATGCTGGCTGAACTGAAAAAGCACAATATCGCGGGCGACCTGGAAGCCAAGAACGACCCGCGCTTTGCCACCGACCACATGATGGGCCAGATCGCTGACATGGTTCGCAAAGCCGGCATCCAGGCCAATCTCAAAACCATTAATTACGGCCCCCAATCCATGGCGGTGATCAAACAGGCTCAGAAGCAAGGATTCTGGACGCGCACCGCCCACGGAAACGGTCATGATCGCCAGGTTTTCGGCTACGGGGGCTGATGCGGATCTCACCTTTGTCATCAGGCAGGGACTGCCTGAGCGCTTGAGAACGCGCTAAGGCGTGTTGGCTTTGGAATTGGGTAGCAGTTGGCTGAGAGGGGCGCGTCGGGGAGAGACACCCACGCTGTCGGTGCCCAGCCTGGTGGCACGAGATGCCAATAGCCTTAAGGAGATCGCCTTGGGCGAGGAGGCAGCCCAGTTCCGCAGCGGCTCACCGGCCGCTCTGCAGCTGATCGCACCGGTTCGTGCTGGCCGCATCCTGGACTGGGCCGGGGCTCGCAGCCTGCTTAAGTTGGCCCTCACGCGATTGCACAAGAAGCGCTCGAAGCCCCGCGTAGCGATGGTGGTGCCGGCTCAACTGAGTCTGGTTCAGCGACGCGCCTGGAAACAATTGGCCAGCGAAGCCGGGGCGGGCCAGGTCGAACTGGTGGAAGCGCCGCTGTGCGCGGCTGCTGGTTGTGGCTGCGATGTCACGCGACCGCTGGGACGGCTGGTCATGGACTGGGGCGGAGGCAGCCTCAGCCTGGGACTGGTGGCGGGCAAGCAGATGCTGGCTGGCGAATGTCTGGAACTGGGCGGGCTGGACATCGACGCCGCCCTTGTGCGCTGGGTGCGCCAGCAGTTTGGCATTCTGGTGTCGCCGGCCCAGGCCGAGGACATCAAGATCTCGATGCTGACCGCCCTGGCCAGAGCCCAGACCCCGCGCCACATGGAGATCACCGGTTTTGGAGCCATCGACGGCCTGCCCCAGACCCAAGAGATCACCGAGGAAAACGTTCAGACCGCGCTTGAACCCTTTCTGATTCGCCTGAGAGAAGCGGTGCTGCGTATTCTGGGTCAGGCCAGCCCTGAGGTCAGCGGGGACCTGCTGGAAGAAGGGATCTGGTTCTGCGGCGGCAGTTCCCAACTGCAGGGAGTGGCGGAATTCCTGGAGCAGGTGACCGGTCTGCGGGTGTTGCCGGTTACCTCTCCCGAGCAAGCCGCCATCCGCGGATTGTGCGAATGGATCCGCTGAACGTCCTTTTCGTATGCCAGACTTACCCACCCGAAGCGGGTGGACTGGCCCGAGCCGGCGCTCGCATTTCCCGGGCTGTTGAGCCGCATTGCCGAAGTATGCAGAGGTTGGTGCTGGACCCTCAGCTGGCTCCGGCCCAGTCCGTATCCGAACCGGGACTGACCCGACTGGGTCCGTTGCCGGACAAGGATGAAACCCTGCAGTTGGTGGAGCAGGCGGTGGCTCACTATCCAGGCCTCGACCTGGTGCACGCCTTCTATGGCGGTGGGCTGGCGGCAGCAGCTGTAGCCGGTGCCCGGCGGGCGGGGCTGGCCAGCCTGATCAGCCTGCGTGGCAATGACCTGGACCGCGGACTCTATCGCAGCCCCTGGCTGCCCTGGCTGATCCAATCGGCCACAGCCATCAGCTGCGTGAGTCGTGAACAAGTACATAAGCTGGACCGATGGTTCGGTCGCCGGGACTGCCACTACATCCCGAACTCGGTGGACCCAAACCTCTTCTACCCGGAGGAGACAGAGTCCCCAGAAAAGCCTATGGTTCTATTCAGCGGAGAGATGCGCTGGAAGAAAGGTCTGCCGCTGGTGTTGGAGCTGGCCGATCAGGTCGAGGGGCGCTTCGAGATCGTGCTGGCCGGAGGGGCCCGCGGTCCGGAAAAACGTATCTTGCGCCAACAAGCACCTCAAGTGCGCCTGCTGGACTATACTCAGGATCCGGACGAGCTGCGCCGACTCTATAACCAGGCCGCTCTGGTCTGGCTTCCCGCCTTCTGGGAGGGCATGCCCAACGCCGTGCTTGAGGCCATGGCCTGTGCGCGACCGGTGCTGGCCCACAAGGTCGGGGGCGTAGCTGAACTGCTCGATGAAGAAAGGGGCTGGCCGCTTTCACTTCACGACACTCACCTGCAGCTGGATAGGGTGTTGGAAATTTTGAAAAATCCGGGACAGCGCGGCCTGCAGGCCCGCCAATACGTACTGGAACATCATCGGCCCGAGCAAGAGACGGCCGCTTATCTTGAGCTCTATCAAACTTGCCTGAAGAAGGCCTGATTCAGCTTTTTTTCGGTTGCACGCATTAGATTTTCCGCGTCGGCCCGTCAACAAATAGACAACGGGCCGCCGCACCCGCACAGAAGGACACACCTACAATGATTCAGATTCATTCCGGCCTCAAGGCCACCATGACCCAGTTTCTCAGGTCAGGCAGCCTGGGCGAGGGCGCCAAGGCCGACAAGCCTTTCCTGGGCGAATTCGGAACTTTGATGCTGGCGACCCAATCGGTCCAGCCGCTTTTCCAAGCGGACCAGGTAGACGGCGTAGATATCGCACCCGCACCCAACCAGGTTGAGATCAACCCCAGCGCCCTCAAAAATGACCCCAACTTTTCTGGCTACTCCGACTGCAGCCGGGTCCGTTGCGAGTTCGAAGGACCCAAGGAAGATCCAGACCAGGTCACCATTCATTCACAAACCAAGGACGGTGAACAGTTGGTGATGGTCAACTACAATGGCAAGCCCGATGGTTCGGCCGTCATCCGCTATGTCTCGGCTGATGCCCGCGACAACGAAGTGGGCTGGTATCTTCAGGGCCACGAGTTGACGCTCAAGCCTGGCGACAGCCCCTTCGATGCTCAGTGCAAGACGGAAGTGCTGATCATCAACCCCAGGCCCAGTCTGGCCAGCTGACAGGCCCCCTTCAGCGCGGCCGCAAACGATTCACGATCTGGGCCAGGCGAGCATCGAAAGCCTCGCGGTGAAAACTCTGGCGGGCTCGCTCTTGAGCCGCCTGGCCCAGCCGAGCCCTCAGCTCAGGATCTTGAGCCAATCGCAGCAGGCCCTGAGCCAGCGCCCAGGGGGAATTTGGGCGCACCAGCCAGGCGGAAACATCGTGTTCCACCAATTCTTGAACAACCGGCAGGCGAGTAGAAAGGATCGGGAGCCCGGCCGCCATGAATTCGATGATCTTGATCGGGCAGCAGCCCTGCACGGTATTGCGGGCGTCGGTGGGTAGCGGAGCCACAGCCACATGCGCGGTCATCAGGTGGGCACGCAATTGCTCGGCCGCGAAAGGGCCTAGAAACTCTAACGAAGAGCGCACCCTGAGCTGCTGAGCAAGTTGACGTAAGGGCCGGGTCCAACGGCCTTTACGCGTGCCCACCAGGGATAGTTTGACGGGGAGGCGGTTCTTAAGATGCAAAAGGGCCTCCAGCAGTTGCTCCAAACCCTGCCACGGGGCCAGCGTACCGGTATAGATCACCTGGAAGGGCTCCACCCGAACGCCCCCCGACGCAAGAAAGGCGGACTCGGGTGCACTGTTCGGCACCACCACCACCTTTTGGGCGGCCGCCCCCCGCGTGGCCAGAAAGCGCTGTCCCGTCTGGCTTACGGTCAGAACGACTTGAGCTTTTTGCAGCAACACCTGCTCTTCCCAGGCCAGTCTGCCCAGGAATTCCGGATGCTCGTACAGCTTGGGGAAGTGATGTGGCAGCTCCATGGAGGGAAAGCCATGGGCCTCGAAGACCAGGGGACCGGGAAATTCACGCGCGGCCCAGCCTTCCCAAGGGGAACGAAACCAGAACACGTCCCACTTCTCCTGAAGTTGGGCCTCCACTCCACGGCGAAAGCGCATGGCTCGCTCCAGAAAGGGCTCCTCGCCCGACCCGACCTCCACCAGGTGATGATCAACGCCCGCCAGGGTCTCCTGAAAACCCTCGGGCTTAACCACCCTCGGCGTGACCAGGCGCAGCTCGGCTCCGGCTTTGACCAGGGCGCGCACGGTGGCCTCGATGCGCACCCCCGCTCCTTTGGGAAAGGGGACGGGGTCATTGGCACAGTAAAGAATACGCATCGGTGTATAATATCCCTCAGTTCGTCAGTCAGCCTGAACAGGTGGCTCGGCTCCAGGCCGCGCTCGATTCCGGCCGTTCGCAGTTGCTTTCCTCCGTCAAGATCAAGCTGACTTCCTTTTGTAATCTGCGCTGTCAGATGTGTGCCTACTGGAAGACCAAATCCGAACAGTCGCTCAGCACCGATCAGTGGTTTGATGTATTGGCCCAACTGGCCGATATGGGCTGCCGCAAAGTGCATTTCTCCGGAGGCGAGGTCTTCTTGCGCCGGGATTTTCTGGATCTAGTAGAGCACGGCACGGCCCTGAAGCTGAAAATCAATATGACCACCAATGGGACGCTGCTGACCGACGAACGTTTACGTCGCCTGATTCGGGCCCGCCCCAACAGTATTTCACTCAGCCTGGACGGACCAAAAGCCGAAATTCATGACGAAATCCGCGGTCTGCCCGGTAGCTTTAAGCGCACCACTCGCACCCTACGCAAGTTGAAGCAGCTCGGGGAACGCCTTGGTCATCGACCCAAGGTACGAATCAACTCAGTTCTGCAGCGCAGCAACTATAAATCCGTGCCCCAATTGGTCAGGCTGGTCTCGGACCTAGGGGCGGTTGAGCTGCACCCCATGCCGGTGGACGAGAAGGGCGAACGCAAGCATCGCCTTTCCATGACTCAGCTCGAAGCTTACAATCAAGAGATCGCTCCCAAGGTGCTGGAGGAGCGAAAGAAAGCTGGATTTTCCACCGCGCCCTGGATGATCTACCCCTTCGGACGAACTGCCGAGGAACTGGAGAATTCTCGAAAGGGCAACTACTCGCTGGGCATTTATGACCAGAAACCCTGTCTCTCACCCTGGATGCATCTGTTTATCGGTTGGGATGGTGAAACCTACCTTTGTTGCATGACGAACCGTCGGATGGATTCGCTAGGAAACGTGGCTCGCCAGAGCCTGGAGGAGATTTTCAACGGACCCTCCATGCTGGCCGTGCGCCAACGCTTTATCCAGCTCAAGATGGAAAAGTCTTGCCGACGCTGCGACATGGTCAACACGGAAAACCAGATGCTACACCAGGCGCTCGAGATATTCGGCTCCCTCCCCAACGGCTAGCCCTCGCCTGGACAGTGTCGACCTGGACTTCAAGCCGGGCAGGCGGCTCCGCCACACCACCGTGGAATTGCGAGCTGTGAGCTGTGGGACAGAAGTCCACATCACCCAGGCGGGCATTCCCGCTCAAATCCCCGTCGAGCATTGCAATCTGGGATGGCAAGAATCACTGCAATACCTGGCCCAGATGGTGGAGCCGGAAATCCCCGGCTGATCCGCGAAGCGGCTCGCTAGCCGAGTGGCCGTTCAAACTCCAGGCCGCCTTCCCACTCATCTCCTTCACGCATGCGGCTCCAGCGCACAAGCCCGCGCTGAATGCCGTGAACGCACTCCAGGTCCACCCAGCCCGGAGGGCTGCTGATCCCCTGCAACCTGATCCTGGCCCCGCGGGAACTGAGGTCTTCCAACTGACCCCGCTTGAGCTCCACTCCCACCAGGGCCCGCACCGGAATGCGCACAAGCTGGCGAGGAGCCGCTCGCTTCTCGTGACCCGGGCGGCCGAAAAGACGCTTCCATATATCCATCATAATGGCCATCTTAATGACCAACCTTGAGTACGCTCTGGGGGTTTCCTGAAGACTTTGCCTGCCCTGACCGGCGGAGCCTGGTGAGCTCAACGCATGCGGTAGGGCCTCAGCCGATCCCAGATCTGGAGGGGATCGCCATTCACGCGGGTCTTCCGAACAAACCGGCCGTGCTCATCGATATAGCCGAAGTCATTTCGGATACGCACCAGGGCCAGACCCTGCGCGAACGGGCTGGCAGCATCGTACTCAGGAGCGATGAGCTGATGGCCTTGGGCATCCGCATAGCCATACTTGTCGCCCTGCTGAATCGGGGTCAGAGTCGATTCGACTTCATCCGCTTCCAAGGGACGGTTAACGCGGTTGGGCGGTTCCACCCAGTCACCGTCCTTGCCAATCAGGCCCCATTCTCGGCCGTCCGAGCTGGCCCAGGCTTGGCCATGGCGAAAGTCATCCACCAGCCGAAACTTTGGAGGGATGGCCATCTGGCCTTGAGCATCCAGATAGCCCCAGCCCTCCTCCTTAAGCACCGCCGCAAGTCCATCCCCGGAGAAATCGCGGGCGTCCAGAAACTGCGGCTCGACCAACCACTTACCGTTGCGCCGCACATAGCCCCACCTGCCGGACTCCTTTACGGCCGCGGCGGGCGCGCCTTCTCCAAAAAAGGAAGCGGCTTCGAAGCGATTTTCAATGGCCAGCCAACCGCTTCGGTTGATGTAGCCAAACCGACCCTTCCAATCAATCATAGGGAAGCGGTGAGCATCTCTGGAGGGAAGAGCGGCCCCGAAGAACAGAGCGAAAAGCTCCGCACCAGCCAGGACAGCAAATAGAGCTGGCCGGTAAACCCCCACCGTAAGCTTGACCAGGGCCGGAGACGGTCCGAAAATGGCCCGAAACGAAGACGGCCAGTCGGGTAACTGTCGCAGGAAGTGGGAGCGATAGAGCGAGCCGGTCAGGTCAGCTAAAAAGATCAAACTCCAGCAGCCCACCACAGCCGCCAGGGGCCAAAGGCTGTGCACCAACCAGTAGAGGCCCAGGCAAGCGGCCGCAGAGGCCGCCAACAAAAGGAAATGACCCTGATACAGTGCTCCGCCCTGGAGCACGTAGGAGCCGGTATCCAGGGCGGTGGGATAGTGTTGGCGCGAGGCCAGACTGGCCCAAGCCCAGGGCCAGCAAATTCCCTGACGCACCAGCAATCCCAAACAGATCACACTCCAGGCCAGACCTGCCAGCACATAGGCAACGTCAACTCCCTGTCCCGAGGCCATGGTGGCCAACATCCATCCGAACGGAAGTAAGGGAATGAGAGGTAGACCTACCATCAGGCCCAGCAGACCCCAGACCCTCAGACCGGCCCGCAAGTGACTGAGACCATCTCCCCAATCAGGCAGGTAGGGTCGATTGCTAACCACTCGCCGAGCCACCACGGCCTGCATATAGCCCATCCAGAGCGTCACCAGCACTCCCGTCTGCAAAAGCAGAACCCAGCCCCAGCCTGACACAACCTTGGACTCAAAAGTCAGACAGGCTTGCAGCATCCCAAAGAGGGCCAACCCCGCCATAGCTGCGCCCCTGTTGCTGAGCATTAGTTGAGCCGCTTCGCGCATAGCCGGACCGATTTCTAGAGAATCGGGATCCAGGCAATGTCCGCACTGGCCGCATTTGCCTTGATCTGAGCGTACCGGCGCCTGGCAGAGAGGGCAGGGCTCCAGAGAGACCCCTGCGCTTCTGGCCGTTCCCGCCTGGGCCGCGCGCAGTAGCTTCTTAAAGGCAGCCCAACCTGTGGCGGGTGCCGTCTCGGCCGCGATCTTGTCCAGTTCGGCCTGGCTGGGTTGCTGATGTTTCCGCTCCCGCCAATCCAGGAGAGCCTGACGCATCTCGCGGGCGGAACCCGCACGCTCGCCCAGTTCCATCCTGGTGGCCCGATCCACAACGACAGCCAGGCGCGGGTCCAGACTGGGCAGAAGTTCCCGAATGGGCGGGACCAGCAGGAAGGAAGGGGCGGTGCCCGTCAGCAGATGGAACATGGTGACGCCCAAGGAGTAGAGATCGGAGCGAGGTTCGGCGTGTCCGCGCAATTGCTCCAGCGCCGAATATCCCAGCGTGCCGGCCACGGTTTGCGTCTTCTGGTCGGTTAGCGCACGGGCCAGGCCGAAATCAACCAGCATGGTTTTACCGCCGGCGGTTTCGCGAATCAGATTGGCCGGCTTGATATCGCAGTGGATCACAGGGGGAGACAGCTCGTGTAAATAAACCAGGATGTCGAGAATCTCCAGAGTGGCCTGCACCACCCGTTCAACCCCAAGGGGTTTCCCAGTCTGACGCAGAGCCTCGTTGAGTTCTTGCTCCAAGTTCTCGCCTTCGATGAAATCCATCACAATGTAGGCGGTGCTATTTTCCAGGAAGTAGTCTCGGACGCGCGGCACGCCGGGGTGCTGCAAATGGCTCAACACCACACTTTCGGACTGGAACTTACGCAGAATGACCTCTTCGTTGGCGTCACCCTTAAAGGCGTCCAGCATGGCTTTGACGGCACAGGTGGAGTTGCCCAGGCGCAGATCCTTGGCCAGATAGACGGCCCCCATGCCGCCGCTCTTAATGGCACGCACGATCTCGTAGCGATCGAAAAGAATCAAAACTCAAGCCCCCCTGGAAAAATCGCCGCTCTTGACGGGCCTTTCGCTTCGTGAAAAACTCGCTCGCTCCCGCAGGATGTGACCTTGGGGAAAGCCGGACCGCTACCTTCAGGCACCGACCTGGCCCAGCAGGCGAGCCCACTCGTTGGCCGCAACCAGCGGACCGCAAGGCTCCGGGCGTTGACGTTGGAAATCCTCCAGTGCCTGCATCAGGCCGGCCTGATCGCTGACGCAGCGCCACCAGCCACGCGGACCAGGCCCTAACTCGCCCTGAGCCCGGCGCCACTGCTCATCGTAGAGACGTTCCTGAGGCCAGAAGATCACTGGCACACCCGCCTGCACGATTTCCTGGTAGGAGTTGTAGCCTGCGGCTGAAATCACGAGTTCGGCGCCTGCCAGCAATGAAGGCAGGTCCGAGCGTTCCAGCCCCAGGTCGGGCGCCACCAGCAGAGCTCTCGAAGCCAGCCACTCGGCCATGCTGCGCTGCTGATCCAGTGGCCCGCTGCCCAACCACAACCAGCTACAGGGCCGGGGGGTCTGGACTGGCCCCACCACCGGGCCCAGGCTGCGAGCCTGCCAGGGGTTGCGCTCACAGCCCAAAACCGCCTCATAGCGCGTCAGCGCATCCAAAACATCGCTCCGCATGGCATACTCGGGCTTGACCCAACGGGCAATCAGCCAGGCCGGACAAGGAAATTCGAGTTCCGCCAGTTCACCCAAAAGACCACGCGGGAAGGTGTCCACCACCAGCAAGTCCGGTTCATACTCGGCCAGCAGCCGGGAGACTGAATCGGCCAGATTCTCCTGGTTACAGAAGCTGGCCTCTAAGCCCTGAGCCCAAAGGCGCAAACGCTCGGGAAGCAAATAATGCACACGCGCCCGAGAACCGAAGAGACCGCCCAGACGACGGCTGCGAGTGGCGTGGCCTCGACCGCCCCCCAAAGCGTAGTAGACGACCCTCAGGTTCCGTCAAACTCGGTCTCGAAAGCTTCCAGGTCGCCGTCCGAAGCCAGCATGGCTTGATTGAGGCGCCGGCGCACGGCGGTGCCGGTGTCGTAGTCGCTAAAGACGGCCGCAGCCAGCAGAAAAGCATCGTCTCCGCCCGTAGAAACGGGAGTCGAGGCACGAAAGCAGGCGATGCAGACCACGCCACCGGCGCCAGTCTGGCGGGAATGCAGGTCGCAGATCGCCTTGCTGCAACGTCCACAAGTTCGTGTGCTCTCGCGAGTGCAAGGATGCGGATAGAGAACTCCGGCGGACTCTTTACACTTGGCCACGGCTAAATTCCCAACTGACTCACGAAGAGAGTCAAGGCCGCGCGCTGGGGCGGAGTCAGCGAACCCAGGGCGAGGCCCAGGCCAATCTTCAGGTCCTGGCTGCCCTGCAGGTGAGCTCGCACCTTGCCATTCTCAGTCCAGTCCAGCCCCCCCCCGGCGGCTGAAAGTCGCCCTGAGTCGGCCTTCAGTTCCGAGCCTTTATATTTGAGGGCGCAGACCTCGTGATCCTGAGCGTCCACCACTTTGAAACCATCGCTTCGGGGCTTCACCCGTAGAAGTCGAACGCCACCGCCATCTTCCATCTCAAAACCGTCATCTTTACGCTTCAGCTTCAGCACCACCTGAGCCCCCGAGAATAGTTTGAGGCGGTCTTTCTCGACCTGAGCCGTCAGCTTCTGCCCCCCACAGATGACCTGAGTCCCATTGACTTCAAAGTCCGGACGCCCATCCCGAGTGGCCACGAAATGAACGGGGGGTTGAGCCAAAGCGAAACAAGTCAGGCAGAAAAAGAAAATAGCGGCTAAACGAAACATCAGCGGAGGTTTCTTGCGGCGAAAATGATTCCCTCCAGGCCCGGCGAAAGCTTCCGTATGGATAAGCGCTATGCCAAAGGACGGCTGCAGCTCGAAGGCCCTTGGGCCAGCCTGCGTTCACAACTGGACGAAATCTCCAGAAATGATTCCAAAGCCGAGACCCAGGTAGCCTCTTCCAATCGCACCGGCTGTTGGGGACTGGCCCTGATTTTCGTCGGTATTTTTACGACCGCGCTGGGCATCGGTATTCCAATTCTTATTCTGGGTGCGGCGCTGGCCGTCTACGGCTTCGGCCGCAGCGCCTCGGCTCGACAGTATGATCTGGAAAACATGCGCTACCAATTGCCGATGGAAATCCTGGACAAGCTGGCCGTGGACCTGGATCAGGCACGACCCATCTCTCTCACGATCGACTTTCGCGCCAGCCAGTCACCACAATTTGTGCAAAAAACCGAGCAAAACAAATTTTTGATCTTTAGCAGCGGGCCCAAGATCACCTATTTCAGCCATCCCTGGCTGGAGCTGGCGGCCTGCACCGTGGATGGCCATCGGATCAAGCTCAGCCTGACCAGAGAGGGCTCCTATAAAGAGGTGGCCAAGCGCAAGCGCACCAAGACCCGCCTGCGCTTTTACGATGTCGTCAGCTCGGTGGTGCGCCCTCCAGCCGGTCAGGAATGGACGGCGGGCTCGCTAGATAAGCCGGGACGAGCAGGCTTGCGAACCTTTCAGGCCCGAGTCACTTCGCAGGGGGTGGCCGTGAAAGCCGCGGGTCCGATCTATTCGGTCGTTTGCAATCGAGGCACACTGACCAGTGGCTCTTATATTCACGCGCTGGACGTTCTGGGTGTTCTAATTGCTTGTTTTCGAGGCATTACCGGAGCGAAGGAATCGAATTTCGCTTAAGCAGAACTTGAACAGGATTCTAGCCCCTGCCGGGCAAACCGAAGAACTGTTCGACCTGTACGTACCGGCACGCATGGTACACCTGCCCGTATCCGAACAGTACAGTGTCGACGTAATGTAGCCTGGCTGATTCATGAAAAAGGCGACGATCCTTAGAATACTCCGAGTGATGGCGCGATTTGCGCTCATCTCACTGGGAATTTTTTTGGTGCTCTTGGTGGGCGCCTTTATCATCGCGTACTTCTCTGCCGGCAGCCTGATCAATTATTACGGTAAGCAAATCGCTCGCAGTTTCAACGTTCAGCTCGACATTCATCGCAGTCACCTGAACGGCCTCACACTGGTCTTAGAGGGCGTGTCGATTCAAAGCCAGCAGGGACTTCCTCTGGCTCGTATCGACCGGCTGGAAGCCCCCCTCCACCCGTATTCCGGTTTCTTCTTTGGGACCTCACGCTGGGTCAGCGATATCCGGCTGGTGCATCCCCGTCTGGAGCTGGCTTACGGACCGGATGGCCGACTCAACTGGGATACGGTGACCTTCCCTCGCCGCTTGAAGGATCGACCGTTGGAAATGGCTTACCGTGGTCATGTCCAAATCCTGAATGGAGAGCTGGTCCTGCACGACCAACGCCAGACCAGCTTCCTGGCGGAAGTCGACACCATCAACGCTCTGCTGGACTGGCAGCCGGAGCAAAGCTGGAGCCTGCGCGGCAAGGCCATGGGAGACAAGCTGGGAATTGCGGCGGCAGCTGATCCAGATGAGCCGGTTCAGGCCGAACTCGCATTTCACCAACTCGGCCTGGACAGTTTCCTGACCCACCCTGCCCTGTCCAGTTCTGTGCTGATCACAGGCTCCAGCGCCAATGGCAGCCTGACTTTAAGAGTCCCGCTTCAGAATCCCAGGGCCCTGCTGGCCATGGGGCAAATGGACCTGAGCGCGCAGACCGTCGACTTACTGGCTCCCAATCAACATTTCAAGAAATTGTCGGCGCGGGTGAAGTTGCTGGGCGGCTCTCTGGACATTTTGCGGTCTCAGCTACTGTGGCGTGACCAACTCGTGAAAATCAGCGGTCAGGTTCGGCCTGACCCGAAAAGCGCCGACTCCTGGGTTCATTTGAACGTTAAAGCCGGCCCGCTCGCCTTGAAATCTTTGGCAGCGGCCTATCCCAAGCTGCCTCAATTCAAATCGGGGCAGGGCTGGGTGGATGTTCTGGTGGATGGCTCCCTGAGCGATCCCAGCCTGGCCGGGCGAATCAAGGCTCGCGATCTGAAAGTCGTCGTTCCGGAGCAGTCGGAACAAACGGCCGGTCTGCGCGACCTGGTGGCAGACTTCGAGCTGGACAGCAACAGTCTGCATCTGAAGAAAGTCCAAGGCCACACCGAACAGGGTGAACCCGTGGACGGACACGGCTGGCTTTTTCGCAACCAGGACCAAGATCTCTACCTGAGGCTGAACGGAGGCGCCTCAGAACTTCGACGCATTTCGCCGTTTCTGGCCGGAGCCCAGGACCTCAACCTGACCGCTTTGGGCACGACCAGTCAACCAGTGCTGGCAGGCCAGGCAAGCCTGAACGGACTGCCGGCCAACCCTCTGGGAGCCAGCAGCGGTCGTGGCCACTTCTGGGTGGACCAGCAATCGGCCATGCTCTATGGCGCGACCCTGTATAGCCCGGGGGGACAGATGGCCGTGCCCTGGGCCCTGCTGGACTATCGCAACGGCGACCTGGCCGCCGAAGCAGTGCTGGACAACTATCAACTCAATCAGAACGGAGCCAGCGCCCGAGTCAATGCGGTGGCCCAACTGGTGGGCAACCTCAAAACCCATCAGATGGCAGGTTCCGCCTATCTCGA
This sequence comes from bacterium, assembly GCA_018266105.1. Taxonomy (GTDB): domain Bacteria; phylum Vulcanimicrobiota; class Xenobia; order Xenobiales; family JADMJV01; genus JADMJV01. The sequence goes on from JAFEBA010000076.1 coordinate 75,279, forward strand.
CCACAGTCTGGTCCAGGCGCCCGGCTTGCCCCCACTGGAAAACGTAAACGGCCTGGTCGGTCTGCAGGACGGCCAGATCATGATTCCCCACATCGAAGCCAGCAGCGGCGGCGACCAGTTTTCTCTAACTGGCCTGCTGGAAGGTCAGCGAGGCCAGTTCTTTGTGTCCGCTCCTCAATTCCAGGCCAACCGCTACATTGCCGGCGCACCCGCGGGAATACGCAGCCTCAACGCCGAGGCCGAGCTCAACGGCCGCGAAGTGGTCGGATTTCGGGCCGCCTCCAGAGGAGGAGGCGGCGACGCCTATGCCGTCGGCCGCTGGTTGCCCGGCCGCAGCCCTGAGATCTTCGCCCAATTCGTCAACCTGAAACTGCCCTATCGAAACCAATCGGTCGACGGTGAAGTGGCCACCTTCTGGGAAAACAATCACCTGGGCTACATTTACGGTCTCAGGCCGGATAGGGCTTCCTGGCAGAACTGGATCGCCGGGCGCGGTTATGTGGTGGGCAGCCGGCTGCAGATGGTGGACAACGTTCTGAATATGCCGGCCTCCGTTCCGACGGCCAGCACCACTCTTCAGGGTGAAGGCAGATCCTATTCCTATTTTGGCCCCTTGGAAGGTCCTCCTCTTACGCACCGATCCGTGCCTTTGGAAAGCTGGCAGAGTGGTGGAAGCCTGTCCTTCAACGGGGGCTTCGACCTGGGCAACCGACGGCTTTATAACCTCAAGGTCAAGGGACGCGGCCTGAATATCAATCAAATCAGCAGCTGGTTCGGCCCCATGGTGCTGCCCAACTGGTATCAGCAACTGGGCGTGCAGATGAAAGAAGTGCTGCTGGATGTGGACGGTCAGGCCAACGGCCTGATCAGCTCCCCTCAGCTGAGTGGCTCCCTTCGTTCGCCCTGGACTCGACTGGCTCGTTTGAACGGGGACCACCTGGAATCCACCGCTTTCTCCTGGCGAGCCGACGCCAGCTACAACAAGGGTCAGTTGACCTTACTGAGCCTGCTCTCGCCCAACTCAATGGACGGACGGCTGCTGGCCTGGAAAGGTCCGCGCACGGGCGGAGCGCCAGATGCCGACTGGCTGCGAGCTCGTGTAACCATGGACAAGTCTTATGCTTGGAATGGATGGATCCGCGCTCAAGCCTTCCCGATGGCGGCCGCGCGCTGGCTGGTCCCGCTCTGGCTTGCAGATAAACTGCCCTCGGGGGTGCTATCCACCGATGCCAAAGGGCTTCAAATTGGCGGTAACCTCTACGAACCCCAGATCGCGGGACGCGTCAATCTCAATCAGGGCAGCTTCTGGACGGGCTTTGACTATGTGCCGATCGACGAAGCCTACGTGGATTTTGCCAGCGGCCGCCGTGCGATTTCGCTTTCCCGCTTTCACCTCAAATCAGCCGGACTGACCCTGGAGGGACGCGGCAACCGAACTGCCGACGGCACCATGAGCGGGCAGCTCTGGGCCGACGATCTGACCCTGGAAACGCTCAGCCAATTTGGGTTTGATACTCACGGCTGGACCGGAACGGTGGATGCCGCCCTGACTTTCCGCGACACCAAAGGCAATGCCCCCGAAGCCTGGTTGGCGGTCCAGGGTGAAAACCTGCGTTCCAATATGGACGGAGTCTTCGGGATCCGCCGCCTGGTGCTGGGTCAGGTCGACCGAAATCTCAACGGAATCCCTTTCACCACCGCCGAGAAGGGGATCGGACTGCAGATGCACGGCCGCGAGGTGACGGTCAATCTGCCTCCCCAAGGAGCAGAAGTTGAATGGGATACGCCCACACCCAGTCGAGCGGTGGCTCACGGTCAGTTTGCCTGGAGCGCGCTGCCGAAGGCCAGCCAGAAACCGCTGGACTGGTTACGCTCGCCCCAGGGGCCCAGCTTTGGCACCAAGAGCGAGCCTTTTAAGCTAGAAGTGGACGACTTCTCCTGGGCGCTGGTAAAGCAACTGCTGGCCTTGGAAGCGGACCGAAGAGTCGGAGCTTTCACAGGCGATTTAGAGCTATTGGGTCAGTATTACGAGCAACATCGAGTCAAGCACCCTAAGCTGTCGAGCAAGCCTCTTATTTCGGCCAATCTGGAGAAAATGATTCTGGAGGGACCGGGAGCGGTCTGGTCGGGGGTGCAGCTGGCCAGCCCCATGGTGCTGGCCTACCAGGTAGTGCCCGGCGCGGGCTGGATGCACCTGAAGCCCACCACTCTGGAGTTCTTTCATCGAGTCATTCCCCGAAACAATACCAACAATCTCAACTTAAGCTCTGGTGCACCCGATACTTTTCAGTCAAATAAGAACAATGTGGCTCAAAACGACGCGCGCTTGAAGCCGGTCGACCCAACCATCGCCCAGGCCTCTCCCCAGGAAGTCAAAGGCAAGCTCAACCTGGAAGCCTCTTTTGTGGCCATGGAAAACCCTGGCGCCAAGAAACTGGCCAGCTTAAGCCCGGACCAGAATCTGCACGCCTCCCTGGAAGAAGTCGATTTGCAGAACCTCTCCTTCCTCTTCCCGGCCCTGAATCGCCTGGGCGGGACCGTCAGCAAAGTAGAACTCACCGAACAAGGACCCTTTATTCAACCCGACGCAAAGCTGACCATCTCGGCCCAAAGCGTGCAAATCCAGGGCCTGAACATCACCGCCGCCCAGGGTTCAGCGCGACTCACGGCGGACGCCCCGGGCCGGCTGAACCTGGCCCTGGGCGAAGGCAATGAGGAGCTGCGACTGCTCCTGGGCGCGGACAATGACCTGAACCAGGCCCTGCGTCTGCAAGGCAAGGCGATGATGGACTTTGATCGTCTCTTGCTGCCCAAAAGTCCCACTCTGGTGGCCAGCACCAGTGGTTGGAGCCTGACCGACAAGAGTGAATTTGACCTGAGCGCCCAGCTCAACGATAGTCAGATGCGCTTGCTATCAGCCTTCGCTCCCGACCCGGAACGCAGTCGTCTGAGCGGTAACCTGGTTGGGGTCATGCAGCTCAAAGGCACCTCGGCCAACCCCGAATTGACCGGTTCGCTGGCCATCGAAAACGGCGGATTTAGCCATCCCGACCTATCCACTCCTTTAAGCGGCCTCAACTTGCTGGCCCGCTTCGAACGCGTGCCCGGAGCTCAGGCGGAGCAAACCGAAGCCTTACTGCAAATGGGGCAGAGCGTGGTGGGCCGTCTGACCCTTGACAAATTCGAGGGCTACCTGGGCGGGCAGATGTTCCAAGGCAAGGGAAAAGCTGAAGCCGTGGGACGAAAGCCAACCTTCCTGGACTTTGCCTTTGACGGTCAGGACCTGCCAATCCGCTGGAGCGGCTTCATGGACGGCCAGGCCAATGTTCACCTGACCCTGACCGGCAAACAGATGCCCGGAGAGCTGGGCTTAACCCCCTTCCTGTCCGGACGAGTGGAACTCCCTCAGGCCAACCTGACGATTCCCGACGAGGAATCGATGGCCAGCCTGCTGGCTCTGGCCCACGGGCGCTCCAATCACCGTAAGTTCGATTACGACGTGGATCTGAGCCTGGGGAACGATGTTTTCGGCAACTACATGGGTTCGAGCGTGCGAGCTCAGGGCGACTTGAAGATCACCCCCTCGCTGGCCCATTCTCGACCCTCAGTCAACGGTGAACTGTTCCTATCACGCGGTGTCATCCGTATTCCCATCTACGGCATCAACTTCCGTGTGCGTCAAGGCTATGCCTATTTTGAAGACGACTTCATCCCGCGTCTGGACAACCTGGAAGCGGATAGCACCATCGGGACCTATCAAATTACGGCTCGCTTTGACGGCAAATGGCCGAATGTACGAGCCGACCTTTACGCTAACCCCCCCTTGCCCGAATCCGATATTCGTTCCATCATTGGCCTGGGCGCCTTACCCGGCAACGGACCCTACTCAAGCACCTCCACATTGGTCAGCAACTCAGTGCAGAACCCCAACGGCAACACTTTCCTGGTCAACCAGGGAGTCTCGCTGCTCAGCAACATGCTCACCCAGCAGCTCACTCAAGGCATCGGCCGCCTGCTCTTTGCCTCGGAAGTATCGCTGGACATCCTTCCCTCCTCAGAATACGCCTTACGAGTCGCCAAATCACTCAATGACAAGGACACTCTGCTGCTGACCTTTGCCCAGGCCATCGGTGTGACCCGCTTCAACGGCCGGCTCACTCAGTATGGCATAGAGTATCGCTTTCAACCCAATCTATTGAGCCGAATCACGTTGAACAACTACGGTCAGGCCCAGATCTGGTTCCAAGGAGTGGTGCGCTTCTAAACGAACAGCCCAACCATGTTTATCGGAATCGCCCGATTCACGCTTTTTCTCAATGAGCAACCGCACTCTCTCAAGGAGAAGCGTTCGGTGGTTAGCAAGATTCGCGAAGCTCTGAAGAATCGTCTACAGGTCTCAGCTGCCGAAGTCGGTTTGCAGGACGTCTGGCAACGGGCCGCCATCGGCGTCGCCTGTGTGAGCTCGGATAAGAAAGTGGCCGAGAAAATGCTGGACGAGGTGCGAAGATTGATCGAAAGCTATCCCCAGGTGGAAATTACCGAGGAGGAACGCGATGTTGACGCCTGGTGACCTGGGCTTCCTGCGGGGAGCCATCTTTGCGCAACTCGAAAGCCGCACCCAGGCGCTGCCGATTCCGGCCGATCACCCTCAGCGCGACTGGTTGGAATGGCTGGAGGTCCCTCTAACTCCAGGCGAACTTTCTGCCCTGGACTGTCAGCCCATCGGCCCCACCGCACAGGAACTGCGCGCTGGAGGCATCCTGCCCGAGGTCGTTTATGCTTGCCTGGTCCAGACCTGGTGGCATCCAGGTCAGGAGGATTGGGTGGCCCGCACCCGCTCCGAGATCTATGCATGCTTTGATTCAAAAGAAGTTCAGCAGCCGGGCTGGGAACTCGATCGTGAGGCCATCGACCGAGTCAACGCATACCGGTTGCAGGAGCTGACTCCAGGCGAGCTGCTTCAAGCCTCCCGCGAGTTTTGGACGGGTGATTGCAATGAGATTGAGCGTATGGAGGGCTGGTTGCTCCTGCATCTCGACCACTTCCGCAGACTTCAAGATGTGGCCGACTGCCTCTTCCCCTTCCACTACCAGGGCGACCCTCGTCTGGGTCTGAGCGACCAGGAAGCCCGCCGCTGGCTGTGCGTCCCGGACGAGGTAGATTTCATGGACGCCACACAAATTCTTGGTCCAGAACGAGTCGCCCGCTTGCTAGGGGAGGAGAGTATCAGATGAAACGATGGATTGTATCTTTTTTACTGCTCGCGTTAAGCGGTTGGTGCTTTGCCCAGGAGGGTCAGCCTCAACCGGTCTTTTCCGGAAAGACCCAGGTCTACGAAGACACCACCACCGGCTTTCGCCTGGAAGTGCCGGTCGAATTCAACCTGACCGGGCGAGGCGCCAACACCACCTGGGAAGGGCCCAAGGTGGAGGACTTCACCACCAGCCTCTTCGTCAACGTGACCCCGATGCCGGGTGTGCATCCCCAGGCCATCTACGACGGGGTGGTCCGTTCCAAAAAGAGCGACAAAACCGTGGTGGATGTCCGACAGATCAAAATGCCCGGCAAGCTCAAGGGCAAGCCCATCTTTGCCTTTCGTTTCATGGAGTCGCCCAAAGCTCCAGGCACCCTCGACGACAAGGGGCCCAACGACCATCACCGCTGGTTTCTCTACGTTTACGGCAATGAAGCCGCTTACGAGCTATGCATGGCCGGCAGCTACAAGGCCCTGGGAGAAGGCAAAGAGCTACCCCAAGTTTACCTGGCCGTCCTCAAGTCGTTTCAGCTCATCCCGACCAAACCCTGAGAGCTGATAAAAAAGCCCCCGGCTGTTGATAGCCAGGGGCTTTTGTTTTCACATCGGATCAACGCGGAAACTATTCGGAGCCTTCCACGTACACCACGCGCATACACTCTTCCATCGAGGTGACGCCGTCGAGCACCTTGGCCACGGCGTCGTCCTGCATCAGTCGCATTCCGTCTTCCACGGCGGCCTGCTTGATTTCGGCGGTCGAGGCACGCATCAGCACCATGCCGCGCACGCGTTCGGTCATCTGCAGCACCTCGTGGATGCCAGTACGACCACGGTAGCCGGTGCCTTTGCAGTGGTCGCAACCACGACCTCGGAAGAAGTTGATGTCGGAATCACCGTAGACGGTCATACCGAACTTACGAATGGCTTCTGGCGGTGGCCTGTAGCTTTCCTTACAGTTGGGACAGATATTACGGGCGAGTCGTTGCGCCAGCACGCCGATGAGAGCGGAGGACACAAGGAAGGGCTCCACGCCCATTTCGACCAGACGCGAGATGGCGCCGCAAGCGTCGTTGGTGTGCAAGGTAGAGAGCACCAAGTGGCCCGTCAGAGCGGCTTCGATGGCGATTTTTGCAGTCTCGCCGTCACGAATCTCACCGACCATGATGATGTCAGGGTCTTGTCGCAAGAAAGCTTTCAGGGCCTTCGCGAAGGTCAATCCTGCCTTGTTATTGGTTTGCACCTGGTTGATGCCGCCGATTTGGTATTCGACCGGGTCCTCTACGGTGGTGAGGTTGCGGTCGCCTTTGTTCAGCTTGTTCAAGCAGGAGTAGAGCGTGGTGGACTTACCAGAACCGGTTGGGCCGGTCACCAGCAGACAGCCATAAGGCTTTTCCACGATGCTTTCCCACAAAGTCAGGTTTGACTGAGAGAAGCCCAGCTTGTTCAGACCGAGCTGCACGGAGCCTTTGTCAAGGATACGCATTACGGTCTTCTCACCGTGCACGCAGGGAACAGTGGATACGCGCAAGTCATACTCGCGACCGTCGTGAGTCAAGTGGATCTTGCCGTCCTGAGGGATACGACGTTCGGCGATGTCCATCGCGGCCATAATTTTGATACGCGAAGTCATGGGAGCCTGAATGTGCTTGGGGGGGGTCATCACTTCGTGGAGCACGCCGTCCACACGGTAACGCACCTTCACCGATTTGGCCTCAGGCTCGATGTGAATGTCGGAGGCCTTGTCGTTGATGGCCTGCGAAATGATCAGGTTGACCACACGCACAATCGGAGCCTCGTCAACCATCTCTTTGAGCTTGTCCAGAGACAACTCTTCGTCGGCGGCATCGTCAAAGTCCATCGGACCGAAGTCGGTGGCCGAAATGTCTTTCATCGTGCCTTCCACTTCGGCGATGGCGGTGACGCCAAACTGTCCATTGAGCGCCTTGGTGATTGCGTCGTCGGTTGCGATCACCGGGTCGATGTCGAAACCGGTAATCAGACGAATGTCGTCCAGGGCGATAACGTTGAGAGGGTCAACCATGGCCAGCGTCAGGCGATTGTCTTGCTGGCCAACGGGAATGACCTTATAACGTTGAGCCAGGTGCTCGGGAATCAAGCGGGCCAGCTCAGGGTCGAGCTGCATCGCTTCCAGGTCGACGAAACGGACGCCCATCTGGCGTCCCATCGCCTCCACGACGTCCTTTTCGGTGACGAAGCCCAGAGAAATGAGCACCTTTTGCAGGGGCTCGCTGGTCCGCTCCGATTGCGTGGCCGCTTTCTCTAGTTGTCGTGTGGTGATGAGCTGCTCATCGACAAGCAGCTTTCCAAGATCGTCTTTGGAGCGGCTAATCAAGTTTGGTTGCCTCCACGAATTTCACTCTTAGCAAAAGTGACAGTTAAACTGTCAAGGTGCATATTGGGCAGGTACTGCGCCATCTCCTGCTGGGCTGACTGGCGGCAATTCCTCAGAGGAAGATTAACGGGGGAATCAAGAAGGTCCTGCCTATGGCCATAGGTGAATTTTTCTCGCAGTTCCGCAGCCTGCTGTTCGGAAGTGAAGACTTGCTGCGGAATCGGCGCCATCAACCGCGATTGGCAATCGAGCTGCCGGTTATAGTAGATTTGGGCCATGGCAAGCAGCAGGGCGAAGTACGTGACTTTGGCCCCAACGGATTACGCCTCTTCATGCCACTCAAACTGGCGAAAAATCGCAAGCTCAACGTTGAGGTGATGGGCGACTCCGGCCTGGAAGGAGCCGCCAGCCTGGGATGTCGCGTGGCCTGGTGCCGACCGGCCGACAAGGGCTTCCACATCGGCTGCCGATACGACGACAAACCCGAAGCCCTGGCCACCAGCTGGGTGCAAATGCTGCTGCTGGAACGTCACCATCGAAACAAGGAGCGCAAGGACCGGCGAGTGGAAACCACCTTGCCGGCCATGTTGCTGGACAAAGTTAACCCACCCCACAATGTCTTCGTCATCGACCTGGGGCTGGGCGGAGCTCGCGTCTATTCGCCTGCAGCCTGGAGTCCGGTGGACACGCCGCGCTTAAGTTTCAGCATGCCAGGTCAGGGTCCGTCGGTCGACTTCGCGGTGGAAGTGGTTGAAAGCCGCCTCATGGACAATGCTGGCTACACCTACCGGCTCCGCTTTCGCGATCCGGACAGCAAGCGCATGGCGCTACTTCGTCGGATGCTGATGCAACTTCTAGAAGGCGTGCGCAAAGCCGGCCGGAGCCGACCGAACGACGTCATTCAAAGCCAACCCGCTCCCAAATCTCCGCAGACCGCCGCCAGCGGGGCCGGTCCTTTAGGTGCGGCCGTGCGCGGCCCCGCCAAAGCTCCGGGCGCCAGGGCGCGTGGAGTGTCCAAATATCTTCAAGCCCCGGAACTACCCACCCCCAAACCCAGGGAGGCGCCCCCAGCCCCCGCGCCCATCCAACCCCCGGCCCCGGCCATCGATAGCGAACCCACCGGCAGGGTGCGCCAGAGCGCACCCAATCGAATGCAACTGGGACTGCTTCCCCAGGAAGGACGCGAAAGACGGCGCGGGTGGCTGGCCGCTTCTCTGGAGGGCTGGTTTCCTCAGCACGAGCTTTGCAATGACTTTCTTTTCCGACCCACCCACGGCTTCTTGCGCTGCCTGGGCCCCATGTTTCCGGGATTTCCAGCCCTGACCGCCCTCCACCGATGGAGCATCGATACAGATCTGGACCTGGGCTACGAAATCGGTCCCGGCCTGGTCTATTCAGACCGTCGGAACCTCTGTCGCTGGTGGATGGCCAGGCGAGCCGTGATTCCCTGGTTCCGCCAATCCCTGGCCACCCGAGAGCGACTGGAGCGGCGTTCGGGCAATTTGCGTTCGCGCGCATTTCAGATGCTATCTCTGCTGGCCTGCGGTGGTCCGGCCCCGGTTCGCCAAATGCTGGTGTGCGCTCAGATCGCGGTGGGACTGGCGCGCCACCACGGCATCGACGACCCGATGCTCCTCAACCAATTGCGTCTGGCGGCCATGCTCAAGGACGTAGGCGAAGCGTTGCTGTTCGTGGGCTGCCAGCCGCGGGCGGTTCGCGACCGCTACACCTTGCACATCAACGGCCTGGACCACGGCGAACCCGAAATCGCCGAGATTACCAGCGACTGGAGCGGGTTCTACTGTCCCAATGACCTGCTGATCAACCGGTTACGCCTGGACCCGGTCACTCTGGAAGCGATGACCTGTCACCCTTGGGTCAGCGACAAACTGCTGGCCAAACTCGGCTTCCCCCTGGAAGTGCGCACCACCGTGCGCTACCACCACGAAGCCTGGGGCGGAATCGGCTATCCCGAGGGACTGGGAGAAGAAGAGATCCCCTGGGGAGCGCGCTGCCTGGCCGTGGCCGACGGCTTCGCAAGCGGCATGACTTATCTGGGCACCCCTGACCGCAGCTTCCAGCAATTGAGCCAGCTGGAGGGCAGTTTTTATGAGCCAGCCCTGGTCTCGGCTCTGCACAAATATCTGGTGGAAGTGGGCGTCATGCAATGAACGACAAGGAATATCTGGAACGTCTGTGCGAGTTTGTGGCCATCCCCAGTGTCTCCACCGACCCCGCTCACCGGTCCGACATGGATCGGGCCTGCCGCTGGCTCTGCGACTGGGCCAGCAGCCAGAATCTGCTGGCCGAGGTCTGGCCTACCCCCGGACACCCTTCCGTCTACATTGAAACCCCGGCCGTGCCCGACAAGCCTATCCTGTTGATCTACGGCCACTATGATGTGCAACCGGCCGAAGATGTGGAACTCTGGACCCATCCCCCCTTCCAACCCACCGTTTTGGATGACCGACTTTACGGGCGAGGCGCCAGCGACAACAAAGGGCAGATCTGGACCCACTGCGCTGCCGTCCAGACCTTGCTGGAGGCCGGGCCGCTGCCATGCCAGATCAAAATTCTGGTCGAGGGTGAGGAAGAAGTCGGCAGTCCCAATCTGCCGGCTCTACTGGAGGAACGACGGGAGCGACTGAAGGCAGACTTGGTGCTGGTCTCGGATACGTCCACCGCCGTCAAAGGCGTGCCCACGCTGCACTACAGCCTGCGTGGCATCGTGATCTTCGAAGTTCACTTGAAGGTGGCCGGCCGCGACGTGCACAGCGGCGTCTTTGGCGGCACCTCACCCAACGCCACCCATCGCCTGGCTCAATTGATCAGCCGCCTGCACGACCCGCAGGGCAAAGTCGTCATTCCCGGCTTTTACGACCGGGTTCGGCTGGCCGACGAGCGCGAGCAAGCCCTACTCGAGGCCGTCCCCTTCGACCCCAAGGTCTATCAGGACTTCATTGGCTGCTCCGAACTAGTCGGCGAAGCTGGCTACACAACCAACCAACGCCGCTGGTTTCGGCCGACTTTGGACTGCAACGGGCTGGGCGGAGGCTTCCAGGGCGAGGGCAGCAAAACCATCGTGCCGGCTCGAGCCTGGGCCAAGTTTTCCGCCCGCCTGGTCGCCGACCAGCGCCCCGATGAAGTCCTTGAGTGCTGCCGACGCTGGTTCGAGGCTCAAAGCTGGGCCGGGGAGATCGATTTCCGTCCCGATCACGGGGGTCCACCCTACCTCCTCGACCCCTACGGCCCCATGTCGGCCTACATGGATAAAGCCCGCCAGGCCCTACGCCAGGCGTGGCAGCAGGAACCCCTGCTGGTGCGACATGGCGGCGCCATTCCGATCGTCAGTCAGTTCCAAACCATCCTGGGCCTGTCCACCCTGTTGATGGGCTTTGGCAGCCCGGACGACGCGATTCACAGCCCCAACGAGAAGTTTGAACTGGCCAATGCCCGAAAAGGCTTGCGCAGCTCCTGCCTGTTTCTCAGCAGCCTTTGATGCTGCCGACTGACCCTCCGGCCCTGATTTGTCAGACTGAGCAACCTTTACGGTTGATGCGTTTGGAGATTCAGGACGGCCTGGCGATTGGCGACCATCTTAATCTGGCCGACTATCGCTTGCTCGTCTATGTGCGAGTCCCGCCCACCTGGCTGGAGGGCGAAGACCTGGTCCCCTCAGCAAAAGAAGCGGTGCTTGCGCGGATGTACGGACCGAACTGGCGCTCGGGCAACCAGGACGGGTCTTTTTATGTCGTACTAAGGTGCTCTTGCCGAGCAATGAGTCCATCCGAAGAAGCGGCCGGAGGCTGGCGCCAAACCCCCCACTCCTGGTATTACCGGGTCAACTCGGCCGGGGAACTGGAAAAAGAATTTTAGGAACCCTTATACGCACAGCCTTTACACCCCCGGCAAACTGAACAACCGTGCACACCTCCCGTTCACGTAGCCAAAAATCCGGGAAGGAACGGCACATCGCTCTCAACAAGCTTGATGGCGGACGCCGAAAAAAACAGGAGGGAGACAGGCTATGCTTGGAATGGAGACGGCCCAAGAACTCGAAAGAAGACTCAAAGACGAGCTGGAACTGGCACGCCGGACCTTGCCTGCGCGCCGCTCTAGATTCAAGTCCGGCGAACCCGGGGCCGACCAGTATTTCGAGTGCCTGCAAAGACTGGCCCAACACCTGAGGGAAAGCCAGCAGCTCGAGCAGAGCGCCCGAGTTTCCGGGGAATGGGCACGCGCCTCCGGCTCGGCTGCGGCTCTGCTGGAATATGGCGGAGCCTTGCAGCTGCTTGGACGCGAGCGAGAAGCCCAGGTTCAGTATCTGAAAGTCCATCGACGGGACCATCGACGCCACTACCATCTGGCCGCGCTGGCCTGGCAGATGGGACAGCCCGAGCAGGCCTTAGGTCACCTGCTGCAGGGCATGCTGCTGTGGAGAGCGGTCACACGCGCCCTGCTCTGCCGCGAGCAGGGCGCGGCCGAACCCGATTGCGGAGCCTATTGGGACCAATACGGACACCTTTGGAGCGCGGGGGCCCGCAGCTTTTTAGTGGCTGTGGCCAACCAGGGGGTAGTCAAGCTGGGGATCCGAGAGGCTTTTGAAGACAACCTTCCACTCAGCCAGATCCTGCCCGGCCGAGTCCGAAGTCGAGTGCTGGGACGGGTCCTGAATCGAGCCGGCACTTGCCCGCCTCAGCGCCAGCCCGAACGAACCACCACCTGACCATTGTTCAGAGCCACGGCCAGCAGTGTTTTCTCCACCGAAGGGTCGCTGGCCACCCCGGCCGGCAAAGGGCTGCGGGCCAGTACCCGACCCGAAGCCAGGTCAAGCTTCAGAATGGAGGGGCTCGTATCGGCCACATAACAGGCGTCATCCCCGATAACCAGAGCACTGGCGCAGCCAACCCGCCACTTCCAACGGACCTTGCCGGTGCGATCCCAACTGCAGACCTGGCCGCGGGTTGCCAGATAGATGTTCCCCTCCGCGTCGACCGAAGGGCGGGCCAAAATCTCGCCACTCCCTGAAAAACACTGGTTCCAACCTGGAAACGGCTTGATCCAGCTGAGATTCGTCCCGCGCAAAGCCAGCAGCCCGCTGACTGTGACCTCCACTACCCCGTCCGGGTGCGAAACGGGAGCCAGCAGGGGCCCGGGCAGTTCCGTTCCCATGGCTGAGCTGCGCCAGCGAGCGCCCAACTCGACCAGCTGCATTCGGCCCCGGGTGGTGGCCAGATAAAGGTCGGAGCCGACCAGCACGGGCGGCCCCAGCCAGTCATCCCCCCGCTGCAGCCGCAAGTGGCCCAGGCTTCTCCACTCGGTCCACTGATTATTGGCCGACAACAACTGGCCCCCGGGTCCCAATTGAATCCAACTCTTATCCTCCCGTGGGATGGCCCAACCCGGATGATCGCTGGGCAGCACCTGGCGAGTTTCGCCGGTCTCGGGCTGGACCAAGACCGCCTGCTGCCCGGGCTGCTGAAAAAGCAACTGACCATCCACCAGCCGGGGTGGCTCGCTCATAGGCCAGCTCATCTGACGCTTCCAGATGAGCTTTCCGTCCGAGCCGAAGGCAAATAAAAAATTTGAGTGCGGGGAGGTAACCAGCACGAGCCCCTGGTAGACTCGCGCCTGCCAATCGGCAGGACCCAAAGTTTCTGGAACTTTCCAGCTCTTCCAGGGTTGAGCCAACGCATTCGGGGTACACAGTAACATCAGTCCGAGCAGGCACCCGAAAAGACGTTCGCCAGGAACTTTTGGTTGTGAAACAAATGTTTCGAACTTCCGTAAAGTGGAATTCTTTTCGGAAGAAAAATGAGTAATTTTCAAGATCGTCAAGAGAGCGGCTCTCGCAACGGTTGAATAATCGCGACGAGTGCCCATCAGTAGAGCTTCTGGATGGTGAGACCAGAGTCCTCGACGATGGACCGTGGGAGGTTTAGGGTGAAAAAACCGCGCTGGCGCAACTTTGCCGTGGCCGTTTGTAGTTCGTTGGTGATTGCGTCGCCCAGTTGGGCGCAAGACGTGAATCAGCAGCGAGGCAAGCTGGTGGCAATCGAAGACCAACAAGTGGTCATCGAACATAACGGGCAGACCATGCGTCTCAATCGAAGTGAAGAGCTGGCCTGTGACATTCCGGCCGGCTCCGAGGTTGTGGTGCAATATCGCCGCAACGGCGAAGACCTGGAACTGCTCCAGGTGGCTCGAGCGGAGGACCCACCGGCACCGGAGCAACCCGCAGCCGATCAACCAGCTTCCGAGCAGCCGGCCCCGGCATCGCAACCGGAAGCCCCGAAGACCGAGCAGCCCACCCCTGCCCCGGAAAAGACTCCCACCCCTCCGGCGGAACAACCGTCCCCGCCGCCCACTACCCCCACCCAGCCGCCGGCCGGCAACGAGCCCGACCAGGCCACTCCGCGTATTGTCAACATTGAGGTGGAAGGCAACAACAACGTTCCCACCGACGAGGTGTTGCAGGTGGTCTCGACCCGAATCGGCGACCCCCTGCTGGAACCGCGACTGAAGCGTGACGCCCAGGCCATCTTCGATCTCGGCTACTTCACCGACGTGCGCCTGGACTATCGTATGGCCCCAGGCGGCCTGCGTCTGGTCTTCCGCGTGCTGGAAAACCCGATGGTAAATGAAGTCAAGGTTTCCGGCACCAACGTGGTCGGCAATGAGAAGATCGTCTCCCTGATGGAGACCAAGCCGGGCAAAATCCTCAACACCCGCTACTTGCGCTCCGATATCGAAGCCGTTAACCAGTATTACAACGAAGAGCTTGGCTACTTGCTGGCCAACCACGTGGAAGACCTGACTTTCGAAAAAGGCGTGCTTTCCTTGAAACTCAAGGACGGCATGAAGATCAATCAGATTGTGGTGGAAGGGGTCACCGTCTTCCCCATCGAGAAAGTACAGGCACTGGTTCGCCTGAAGCCAGGCGACCTCTTTAACCGCAAAACGGCTGAGGCCGATGGCTCCGCCATCTCCAAACTTTACGAGGACAACGACTACATCCTCGACACCATCCGGCCCAGCATCGACCCCGACAAGGGCATCGTCACCTTCCGCGTTCAAGAAGCCGTGCTTCAGGAAATCCGCGTGGAAGGCAATAGCCGCACCACGACCGATACCGTCATCCGCAACATGCGCTCCAAAGCTGGCGACGTGATGCAGAAAAAGCGCATCCAGAAAGACCTGGAGCGCTTGCAGAACCTGGGCTTCTTTAAGAAAGTAGAAATCAACCCCGAGCCGGGCACCGAGCCAGGCAAGGTCATCCTGGTTCTGGACGTGGAAGAGCAAAAATCTGGTCTGGCCACCATCGGCCTGGGCTACGCTGGTGGCGGCACCGGCGCGCTGCGACCGGGCATCACCGGCTCGGTCTCACTCTCCGACCGCAACCTGTTTGGCGAAGGTAAAACTTACCAGATTCAACTGCAGGCCGGCGGCCAGGTGCGCAGTGGCGGTATCAGCTACCTCGATCCGGCCATCAACGACAACCAGGACTCCTTCGGCGTCTCTGTCTATTACAGTCAGTTGATCGGTATCCAGCAAAACGTGCTGGTCAGCAACGCCAACCAGATTGCCTTCTACGATGACAAGCGCTACGGCGTCTCAGTCACCCTTGGCCATCCCTTCACTGACAACTTCCGCGGGTTCTTGACACTGCGTCACGACGACATCAACATCACCCGCAACTCCGCCTCCACCATTGATCCTCTGGGTCTTGGCAAAGGCTCCATCAACGGCGTCACCGTGAACGGCATCTACGACACCCGTGACGACCTGTTCAACCCTCACGTGGGCACTTATGCCTCGGGAGGCGTGAGCTACGCGGGATTGGGCGGAACCTACAACTTCACCAAGTATAACGCCGAAATTCGTCAGTATCTGCCGCTGGCAGACCGCCATACCATCGCTCTTCGCGGCTGGTATGGGCACGTGGCGGGCGCGACCATCCCCGGCTCCGAGTTCTTCTACGCCGGCGGCGTGGACACGCTGCGTGGCTATACGCAAAACCGGTTTGTGGGAACCGACTTCTTGGTATTCAATGCAGAGTATCGTTTCCCGATCGGAAATATTAAGTTCCTCAACGGCGCCGTATTCGCTGACTACGGTAACGCGTGGTTCCCCGGACTCACGCCCTCCAAGCTTCGGCTGGATGGCGGTGTCGGACTGCGCATCGTCTTCCCCTCCTTGGGTCTGGGCGTCATCCGTGTGGACTACGCACTGAGTCAAGATGGAGGCCGCGCCAGCATCGGTATCGGCCAATCGTTCTAAATTAGAGAGGACAACTCGTTCATGTTGCATCGCAAACTCGCCCCGGCATTACTGCTCCTGGGACTTACGCTCACGGCCGTCACCGGCTGTAACGGCGGTGGGAGCGGACCGGCGGCCAATACTCCGGCGGCCACCCGCACCATCGGCGCCGTGGATATGGAAGTGCTGATGGGATTGGACGAGTTCAAGAAGGCTCAGAAAGAGTCGGATGAACTGGCCAAGAAAGCCATGGAAGAACTCGAGAAGAGCCTGCCCAAGGATCCCAGCAAGTGGACGCAGGCCGATCGAATCAAGCTGACCGAGAAGCGCGCTGAAGTTCAAAAGAAGCAAAACGCTCTGCTGGAGCCTCTGCAGCAGCGCCAGGAAGCCGCGATTTTGAAAGCTTCGCGCGATCACAAGTTGACGGTGATGCTGGACAAGCGCATCGTGGTCTACGGTGTGGCCGATTACACAGATGAAGTCAAGAAAACGTTCCAGTCTAAGGACGAAATCAAAGTGGGCGACGAGGTGGACACCAGTAACTCGCCTATCGGCTACTTCGACCAGGATGTGGTACGCTCGCTGAAAGTCTTCCAGACCGTCGAGTCGAAAGTCTTGCAGAAGAAGATCGAGTTGACCAAGAAGTTGGAAGCCCTGAAGGGCAAGGCCAGCGACGCTGAAATTCAGGCCGCTATGGGCAATGCCAGGGCCGAACTGGAAGCCTATCAGGAACAACTGGCCACCGAACTCTTCAGCAAGGTCAACGATTCCGTCAAAGAGGTGGCTGAAGCCAAAGGGCTGGCCTTAGTGCTGGATAAGGCCCACGTGCTCCAGGGCGGACGCAACATGACGAGCGAAGTGGTGGACAGCTTCCTTAAGAAAACGGCCGACGCCAAGGGTGGCGACAAACCAGCTAAAGCCCCCTCGGGAACGCCCACGCCGTGAAGAGGACATTGGCCCTGGGAGCGCTGAGCCTGCTCATCGGCTGCGGACCCGGCGGACCCCAATCCTCGCCGACCCCCACAGCCGCACCCGGCAGCGCCGCCTCCCTACAAGAGGAACTGGCGGTGGTGGAAGGGCCCAAGCTCATGGAGCAACACCCCGACTACGCCAAACTCAAAGACCTCGAACTCCAGATGGAAAAACTGGAGACCGAGAAAAAAGAGGTGGCCAATCGGGGACGCCAGCAGGCTTTCAAGCAAGGCCAGGGCACCTTTTTGCGCGCCCTGGAGCAGGCCAAAGCCGAGATGCAGGCCGAGCAGGCATCCATCTCAGGTGAGATGGATGGATTGGCCCGGGCCCTGCAGGGCCAGATGTCGGCCGAAATGACCGAAATCAAATCGAAGCTGGACGCCGACCTGAAAGGCACGATCGCCAAGTACCGTCCCCCCGAGACGGCCAAGCTCAATGATCGAGGCATCCAGGCCGTGGGCGAATACGGTGAAAACCTGAAACTCATGGCTGCACGCAATCTGACCGCTCACAGGCTCGAGAAAGAAAAGGCCATCAAGGCCGAGATCGATGCCGAGCGCAATCGTCTTGATCAGCAGATCGCCGCCTACGAAGACGAAGTCAGCATGAAGTATCAGGAAGAGAAGCTCAACCTGCAACTGAAGATGCAGAACAATCCCAACGAGGAAACCGAGAAGGTCACTCGTGAGCGACTCAACGTCATCGATGACGAAGTCTCGGCCGCCAAAGCTGAGAAGCGTAAAGAAATTGAAGGCCAGATGGCGGCCTACCACGAGAAGAAGCAGGCCGAGTTCGAAGCTGAAATGAAGTCCTATGAGGCCCGACTTCGCGATGAAATCGCCGTCAAGGTGGGCGGCCGACGCGAACAACTGATCAATCAGAGCAGCACCTCGGTCGCCCCCCCTCCCGAGATTCAAGCGAAAATCTCGCAGGCCCAGGCGACCATGCAGGCGGCCATGGAAAGCCGTCGGGCTGAACTGATGGCCAAGATGAAGGCCAAAGAATCCGAAGCCCGGGCCCGTATGATGGCCAAACAGGAAGAGATCAAAAGCCGACTGGCGCGTCTGGAGAAAGACCTGCAGGAGCAACTGAGTAAGCGCACCGACTTCCTGGACAAGAAGAGCAAGGCCCGCCTGGCCGAGATCGATAAGAGCATGGAAAAGTGCCGCTCCGACTACAAGCTCATCTACGAAAGAATGCGCGTCGATCTGGAAAAAATGGTGGGCTCCGTCGCCAAGAAGAAGAACATCGGCTGCGTAATCAGTGTCATGCCCACTTCCGCCAACTCGGTTGGCGAGCAGAACTTGAAACTCCAAGACCTGACCGACCTGAGTATGGTCGAGGTCAAACAGATGGGAAGTCATTAATGATGAAGCGCGTATTGCTGCTGCTGGCCCTGGGCCTGCTGGGCTGCAATGAGTCGACCCCGGCACCGTCCTCCTCGGGCGGCAAGATCATCATCGCCAAGCTCGACACACTGCCGATTTTGCAAAAAGACCCCGAATACGAGAAGCTTTCGCAGAAGTATATGGTGGACAATATTAAGCAGAGCCAGGAGATGCAGAAGCAAATCCAGGCCGGAACCCTGACTCAGCAAGAAGCCATGAAGCAGCAGGCCAAGTTCAACGAGCGCTGGATGAAGGAGACCAATGACTTCATCCAGACGCGCCACACCAAGATGCGCGACGCGGTCAAGTCTTTGTGCGAAGAGAAGAAGATCGATATGGTCCTCATCGACTCCAAAGCCTACCACACAATCGCCTGGGGAGCCTTTGACATCACCCAGGATGTGCTCATGAAAATCTACGGAAGTCCGAATGGACCCAGCACGGAAGGAACCCCGAAATGAGAAAGACCCTTTTGCTGCTTTTGGCGGGCACGTGGCTGGCCAGCGGTTGCGGTGGCTCCTCCGGGGGCGACGGCAAGGTGCGAGTGGGCGTGCTGGACACAACCCGTATTCTGGAAGAAATGCCCAAATACAAGGACCTGCGTGACAGCCTGACGCGCGAACAGATCGATTTCCAGCGTAAGATGCAGGACAAGATGCCTCAGCCGGGCGAGAACGTCAGTGAAGAGCAGGTCAAAGAGATTCAAAAAGAAGTGGCCAAGAAGCGCTCTGAGTTCCAAACTCGAGTCAATCAGATGCTGCAGACGGCCATCAAGGACATCAAGGATCTGACCACCCAGGTGGCCGAGGAGAAGCACCTTGACCTGGTGGTGGTCTCCACGCCCTTCAGTCCTTCGGTCCACTACAACGGCGGTCAAGACGTCACCATCGACGTGCTGCTCAAGCTGAAGCGAATCTAGTGTCCGGCCAGGTTCACCCTCGGGCCTGGGTCGATCCCCAGGCCGTATTGGAGAACGGGGTCGAGGTGGGCCCCTTTGCGGTGGTGGAGGCCGGCGCCAGAGTGGGTTCTGGCTGCCGACTGGGAGCTTATTCCTACGTGGGGCACGGCGTGCTACTGGGTTCCAACTGCGTGCTGGAAACCGGGGCGGTGGTCCTACCCGGCACCGTGGTGGGCGAGGGCTGCACCCTTCAGGAGGGTTGCGTGCTGGGCAGCACCGGGTTTGGCTTTGTCGTCCACGAGGGCCAGCATCTTCACATCCCTCAAGTGTCCGGAGTGCGCGTTGGCGACCAAACCGTGATCGGCGCAGCCACCTGCGTGGACCGAGGCACTCTGGAACCCACCGTCATAGGTTCTCATGTGAAGCTTGGGGCCCAGGTCCAGGTGGCTCACAACGTCACCATAGGAGACCGCACCAGCGTCGAGATGCAATCTGGCTTCGCCGGGTCTTCGACCATTGGTTGTGACTGCCAGATTGGCATGCAGGTCGGCATGGCCGGCCACTCCAGCGTCGGCGACCGCAGTCGTATGGCCGCACGCACCGGCAATCTGCGCAAGGCGCCCCCTGATAGCGATTTATGGGGATTCCCGGCCCGACCGCGAGCCGAAGCCATGAAGGCCCAGGCCGCCCTTTCGCGACTGGCCAAACTTACCGATGCGGATGCGTAAGTTCCTGGCAGGACTGGCATTCTGCTGTGCCCTGGCCAATCCGGGTTGGGCCCAGGACGTGGAACTGGGTGGGCAGCTCCTCTTTCGAGTGGACAACCCAAAACTGGCCCAGGCCATCAATGCCCGGCTGGAAAACTTGCTATTCAACGGCGCCGACCCGGCCGATTTGAAGCTGGTCACCTTGAAAGCCGGTATCGGCATCTATTGGGGCAAGCTAGAAATTGTGGTGGTCACCAAAGAGCTGGCCGAAGCCAACTCCAGCCAACCCAAGGCGCTGGCCAGTCTGTGGCTGAGCCGCTTGCGCGAGGTGGCTGAAGTCGGCCCGCTCAAGCTCAACCCCAGCCGAATTGAGCTCCCCATCGACGGGGAGGCCTCCATTGATGTTACCGGGCTGGCCACAGGACCCTTCGGCGCCCAGGATGCCAATGGACGAGTGCAAATCAATGAAGACAATGGCCAGCTCAAGGTTCGAGCGCGAGCTGTAGGCAAGAGCAAGATTCTGATCACGCGCGGCAAAGCCAGGGCCTATCTTTTTGTGCACGTGAAAGACTGGGCTGGCAAACTGCCCGATACGGTGCAGGTCCAGGTCAGCGGACGCCCGGCTCCCGGAGAGATGGTGCTTGAAGCCGTGCTTCGAGCCCTGATGACGCAGGCCCGCGTCAACCCCGGCTGCAAACTGCAAATCGACGTTCCCAACAACTACCAGGCCGGTCTGCCCAGCGTGCCCCAGGGCCAACAAATGAACATCTCCCTGGTCGGTCGCATCACTGGCTCGGAAGACTACTATCCAGTGCGCAAAGAAATTCGGGCCGGCATTGAGTGCATCAGCGTCGACCCGGTTGAGCCCAATCTCTTGCTGGTCAGCAATCGGCCTGAGCAGGTCGACAAAGATGGCGTTCTTCTCAGTTACACGCTGACTCCCAAAGAGCCCAGTCGGCTGATGTACAGCCATATGAATGCCTCCAACGAAGACCGCAACCTGTGGGTCAACCTCTACAATCCGGGCAACGAAGAAGCCTCGGTGCTGGTGGATTGGAGCTTTTCCGGCCCCAGCCGCAACGAGGTCACGGTGGGACACGCGGCCGCGCAACGATTCCTGACCCGCCTGAACAGCGGAGCCGGATACGTTCTGACCATTCCCCCCAATACCCGACTGGAACTGGCCGAACATAGCCTGGAGCGCAAAGAGTTGCTGAGTGGCTTCGCTTCTTTACGCATGCTGAAAGGGTCGAAGCTGGAGGTCGAGGTTCTCTCCAAGCTTTATCCGGGCCGCAACGACGGCTCCAAAGTGGTGCATCTGGGAGCGCCTTTTAACCCTTTCAAGATTCACCCCCATGGTGTTTTTGCCCAACCCTACTTCGAAGAATGGTTGGAGCTGGCGGCCGGAGGTGCTCCTCTGAGCTTCAACTATGGTGAGAGTCCCTGGCTGATCGACTTTGAATCCGGCCTGCCCAATACTGGCAACTTCGGGGTCATCTACCGCTGGCACGTGGCCCTCAGCAATCCTTCCAGCCGCACTCATCGCTTCGGGCTCTTTTTTACCCCCAAAAATGGAGCCGCCGCCCTGAGCATGCTGGTCAATAACGAAGTGGTCAGCATCCCCTTTACCCAGCGCAACGAACAGGTCGGCGTGCGTTCTTTCGAACTGGCCCCAGGCAAGGACCTGAACGTGGACCTGACCACCCTACCGGAAGCCTCCTCCAGCTACCCCGCCACGCTGGAATTCCGCGAGCTGCAGCCTGGCGAAGCCAGTCCTCCGGAGTATCGTGAACAACGCTAACCGCCTCACCCAGGAGGTGACCTTCAGCGGCGTGGGCGTGCACAGCGGCGAGACCTGCCAGGTCCGGCTGCGACCCGGCAGTCCGGGTGGTGGATGCTGGATGGAACGTGAAGGCGAGCGCTGGCCGTGCCTGGCCGGTTCGGTGGTGGAAGTGGAACGCTGCACCGTACTGGGCGGCGAGCGCACTCGCGTATCCACGGTCGAGCACCTTTTCTCCGCTCTGGCCGCATTGGGTGTCTACGATTGCGAAATCCAGGTTCAGGGAGGCGAGATCCCCATCCTGGACGGCAGCGCTCTTCCCTTCGTTGAGGGCTTAAAGTCGTGCCTGGAACCGACCCAAGCTCCTGAACCGCTGATCTTGAATCAGCCCATCTGGGTGGGCAATGAACAGAGTCAGGTTCTGGCTCTGCCCTCGACCATTTGCAGCTACCAATATTCGCTCTACTATCCGCGAACGCCCATCGGCTACCAGGAAGCCAGCTTCGAGCCCTTAAATGAGTCTTTTGAGCAAAAGTTGGCGCCGGCCCGTACCTTTGCTCTGGAACGCGAAGTGGAATGGTTACGGGCCCAGGGGTTGGCCCGCGGAGGCAGCCTGGACAACGCCCTGGTGGTGCTGGCCGACGGCTTCAGCAGCCCGCTGCGCGTAGAGCAAGAAATGGCTCGACATAAATGTCTGGACCTGGTGGGAGACCTGTATTTGTTGGGTCGCCCCCTGCAAGCCCGGGTGCTGGCCGTGAAAGCCGGTCATCGCTGGCATGTTGAGCTGGCCAAAAAAATACTGAGGGAGTTGGCTGAAAATGCTGGATAGCAAAGAGATTCGCCGCAGATTGCCCCATCGCTACCCGCTGCTGCTCGTCGACCGCGTCACCGAGGCCAGTCCCGAGCGAGTTCTGGGCGAAAAATACGTGACCGCCAACGAACCTTTCTTTCGCGGACACTTCCCCAGCGCGCCGGTCATGCCCGGAGTTCTCTTGCTGGAATCGATGTTTCAGCTCCTCTGGCTGCAGTGGGGCGGTGAGCACGGCTTCCATCTATGCGGAGTCAAACGCCTCAAGCTGCGACGCTCGGTGGTTCCCGGCGACGTGTTGGAACTCGAAGCTCAGGTGCTGGAAATGGGCGAACAACCTTGGAGATTCAAGTGCTTCGGCCGGGTCGAGGGCAAGGTTGCAGTGGAGGGCGAGCTGGTTGTTCGCTGTCGGGCGCCGAAAGTAGCTCAAGAAAGTTCACTTGAACAACGGGAAGTAGCCAAGACTTGAAGAACATTCATTTCTGCCGCCGCAGTCAGTCCAACCAAAAGGTACGGCTTATGGTGGTTGCGTGAGCGCATGCACTTGTGATATAAACTCCGGGATTCCAGCCAGAGCGCCGCAGGCGTCTGGCTACCATCAGGATGTGGTGACAAAGGCTCTGAAGCCCGAGGCGGGCAAGCTTTTGACACTCAGGGGGGCCTGGGGGTTCTCACAGAGCTTGCTCACGACCCGAGGTTGGAAACTCTTCCCGACGGGCATAGTTGTTAAGCTTGCGGGGTCCAAGGGGTCGAAGGAGGCGTGGTTTTGGAACCAGTCAAAGTTGGCGTAGTCGGAGCTGGAAATATGGGGGTCCACCACGCCCGCATCTACAATGAGCTCCCCCAAACCGAGCTGGTCGGCATCGTCGACATCAGTGAGGCTCGCGGCCGCTTCTGCGCGGAACAGTATCAGACCGAATATGTCAGCAACTATCAGGACCTGATCGGTCGTGTGGACGCTGTCAACATCGTCGTCCCCACCAGCCTTCACTACCCCCTGGCCATGGAATTCCTGAGAAACAATGTCCACGTTCTGGTGGAAAAACCCATCACGGTGGACCTGATCCAGGCCAAAAGACTGGTGGACTATTCCAAGAAGGCCAACTGCATACTGCAGGTCGGACACCTCGAGCGATTTAATCCGGCGGTGCGTAAGCTCCGCGAGGTAGTAGGACAACCGGTCTATATCGAGACCAAACGTCTGTCCTATCCGACAAACAGAAATCTTGATGTCGGCGTGATCTGGGACCTGATGATCCATGACATCGATATTCTCATCAATTTAGTCAATTCTCCCGTGGTCGATATCCACGCCATGGGAGTTTCCGTGTATTCAGACTTCGAAGACGTAGCTCAGGTGCAGTTGATGTTCAAAAACGGCTGCATGGCAAACCTGGTGGCCAGCCGCATTAGCGGAGAGAAGCTTCGCCAGCTGAAAGCCACCGAAGACAGCGGCCGAACCCTGTGTCTGGACTTTATTGACCAGACCCTGGTGGCCATGCATCCTCCGCGAGGGGGACGAGTCATCTCGCCCGAAGTGTTTGACCTCGAGAAGGACGAACCACTTCGTCTGGAACTGTCTCACTTCGCCGACTGCGTGGCCATGCATAGGACTCCGCTGGTCTCGGGGGAAGACGGCAAGCGAGCTTTAGAATTGGCCATGCAGGTTTTAGCTCGCATGAAATTGGTGAAGTCGAAGGCACCACAAGGTAAAGCTTTGATCGCTCTGGCAGGTTAGGCCAGAAAGAAGGAATGGGAGAGTAAGAGGCGATGGCAGAGGTTCACCCCACAGCGATCGTAGACGCCGGGGCTGAGTTAGCCGACGGGGTCACCGTTGGTCCTTTTTGTATCGTCGGACCGGGCGTCCGCCTGGGTGCCCGCACCAAACTCCATTCCTCGGTGGTCATCGAGCAGACCACGATGGGCGAGGATAACGAGGTCTGGCCCGGCGCCATCATCGGTGTGGCCCCTCAGGACCTACGCTACAACGGCGAAAAGTCCAGTGTGGTCATCGGCCGCGGCAACGTGATTCGCGAATACGTCACCATCCACCGAGCCTCGAATGAAGGTGCCGTGACCCAGATCGGCAACGATAACTTGATCATGGCTTACGCTCACGTGGCTCACAACTGTATCCTCGGCAATCAAATCGTGGTCTCCAATTCAGTCGGCCTTTGCGGCCACGTGGAGATCGAAGATCAGGCCGTGTTGGGCGGGATGTGCGGTATTCATCAGTTCGTGCGCATCGGCCGCCTGGCCATGATCGGCGGTATGGCCAAAGTGACCCAGGACGTGCCCCCCTTCGGAATGGTGGACGGCCAACCGGCCCGTCTCTTTGGAATGAACATTCGTGGAATGCAGCGTCGCGGCATCACCAAAGAATCGCGCCAGGCGCTCAAGCACTGCTACCGCATGATGTTGCGCTCGGGGCTCAACCTGGGCCAGGCTCTGGAAGCCATCCGGCGCACGGTGGAGCCCTGCCCGGAAACCTCGCACCTGCTCAGGTTTTTTGAGAGCCCCTCGCGGATGGGATTCTGCGTGCGCGGCAGTGACGCTCGCCGCAACACCAATCAACAGGTCGAGGAAGTCGAGCTGGCGGGCTGCTGAAACTCGCAATCCTTTCGGCCGACCCGTCTGGTGATCTGCAGGCGGCCGCCCTGGTGGAGCAAATCAAAGCCCGACACCCCGACTGGCGCTTTGTCGGGGTAGGCAGCCAGTTTTCACGGCGAGCCGGAGTTCAACTCTGGTCAGACTCTTCCTTATGGAGCATTGTCGGCGTCACCGAAGCGCTGACGCGAATTCCTCGCTTTATCTACGACTACTGGAAGGTGCGCCAGGCGCTTCTCGGCAGTCGTCCGGACCTGACCATCTTCATCGACTCTCCGGCCGTGCATATGCGGCTGGCACCGGTGGCACAGAAGGCGGGCTTGCGATGCGTCTACTACTTTCCGCCCTCGGGGTGGAGTACAAATCGGCGGCGACTGGCTCACATTCATAGCAGAGTGGAGGCCTTGATTCCGGCTTTCGCCTACTCGGCCGAGCAATATCTTAAAAACGGACTTCCCGTGGCCTATTTTGGCCACCCGCTGGTGGATCTTTGCCAACCGATCGAGCGGAGTCTGGCGCTTGAGCGCCTGGGCCTGCCTGAAGGCCAATACGCCGCCATACTGCCAGGAAGCCGAACTCAGGAAATCCGGCTACTGCTTCCCATCTTTCTGGAGACCGCCCAGCGCTTCAGCCAGCTGACCTGGCTCCTGCCGACCGCCAACCCTCAGCTCGAAGCCCGCTTGCGCAGGGCTTTACCCGAACCGCCCGCCTGGCTGCGAATTATCCCGGGCCGCTCCCGAGAAGTGATGTCGGTCTCCCGGGCGGGACTGCTTGCCTCCGGCTCAGCCACTCTGGAAGCCTGCCTGCTCGATCTGCCTCACCTCATTGGCTACCGGCTCAACCCGATCGACTGGAAAATCGCCAGACTGTTGAACTTCTTAGGCCTTTTCAACGTGCCCATGTTCGGGCTGCCCAATCTGGTGCTGCAGGAAAAAATTGTCCCCGAATTTCTGCAAGATCAGCTCAATCCTGACCAGCTCGAGAGGGCATTAGGATCGCTCCTGCAAGACGGGCCCCAACGGAAACAGGCCCTGAACGACCTCAGTCGCGTGCGCCACAGCCTCGGCCCTCCGGGCGCCGTGCGGCGAGTGGCGGAGTTCGTGGAAAGAATGGCTCTCGGGCAGAGCCGGGAGGAGGCGCTGCGTGAGCTTTGACCTGTGGATCACCAGTAACTCTCCAGGTGAGGTCAGCAGCTGGGTGGGTGGAGTCACGCCCAAGCTGGCCCGGCTACGCCCCGACTGGCGCGTACGTCTGGCGCTGGTTCCCTGTCCTTACGCCAGCGGAGCCGAGAAACGAGTGGCACAACAACTCGATGGGGTGCACGAAGTGCTTTCTCCCTGGGAAACCACCCGCTGGTATTTTGGCCTGGGTAAGCTGGGTTGGCCCAAAGCCCGGCAAGGATTGGTGATGTTCCTAGGAGGAGACCCCTGGCACGCACTGCTGCTCAAGCGCAAGCTCGGCTACGCCGCAGCCGGCTACTTCGAGAAGCCCAGCTGGTGGAGTCGACTTTTTGACTTTCCCGTCTACGGGCACCAGGGGGAGCCGCGGGTTGGCGATCTGATGGTGGACCGGGTAACTCCAGGACCACCACCGGCCAGGCCCGTGCTGGGCCTCTTTCCGGGGTCACGCGCCTGGCAACTTCGTTTGACTCTCGGTCGATTTTTGTTGGTGGCCGAGGAGCTGAAACGCCGTCACCCCGAGGTGGAAATCAGACTGGTGCAGTCTCCGTTCGTACAGGACGCCGACCTGCGCCGCGCCCTCGATCATCCGTTCCAGCTTGGTCTGCCCTCAGCTCAGGCTCGAGTCCAACCCGACCGCCTGATCCTGGAGAGTGGACTGGAGGTTTTGAAGCGTCCGGGCGGCCAACCGATGAACGACCTCAGCATGGCTCTAACGGTGCCCGGCACCAATACCGCCGAACTCGCCTGCGCCGGGATTCCCTTTGTCATTTGTCTGCACCCCCTGGCCTTTCTGGGCGGCGGGGGGCTGCCGGGAATTATCGAGCGGCTCCCGCTGCCCTCTGCCTGGAAAGTGCCACTCCGCAAACGTAAACTGCGCCGAATTCGCTACACGGCCTTGCCCAACCAATTGGCCGGCCGCGCGCTGGTGCCCGAAATCATTGTGGATTCTTCCCTGGAACCTTTAACCGCCCGGTTCCAACAGTGGCTCGAGGATCCCGACGAAGTTGAGCGAATCCGCCAGCAGCTTCAGGAAGTGATGGGACAGCCGGGCGCCACCGGGCGTTTGGCTGAGTGGATAGTAGGAATTGGTGATGCAGCGAATCGGTGACACATTATTTCGCCAGCGGGGTCTGCTGGTTGCGCTTTTGGCACTCTACGGTCTATTTTGTGCCCGTCCCACTCCGGCTGGATTCTGGCTGGGCTTGACCTGGGCCAGCCTGGGTGAGGGGCTGCGCCTCTGGGCCATCGGCTACAGCGGAGAACCCACTCGCGGGCAGGAACTGGACGCTCCCGTGCTGGTCACAGCAGGCCCCTACGCACATGTGCGAAATCCACTCTATGTCGGTAACTTGCTCAACAGCCTGGGTGTCCTGACAGCGGCCTTCTATCCATGGGACCTCTTCAGAATTCTGGGCCTCTGGCTCACGGTGGTGGGACTGTATTTGTTTCTGGGAAGCCACGAAGAAAAGTTTCTGAGAAGGCTTTTTGGCGCAGAATATGAGGATTACCGGCGGCAAGTGCCAGCCTGGTGGCCCGCACGCCGCGGTTACTCCAGGCCCAGCGGACAGTTTTGCCCCCGGCGGTCTTTAAGGTTTGAGCGCACCAGTTTAGTCTGGTGGTGCCTGATCTGGGTCGTATTGGGCCTGAAGGGTTGGATTTATGGGACGTAAGAAAAATCGCACTGGCGGGGAGGCTCCTGTAGCCCGGGTCGTCTCCGGGAAATCCGGCGTCCCGGCCGCTTCCAACGCCGAAAAAACGGTGGGTGCCTCCAATCCCATCATCTTCGCTATGGGCTGCGCTGGAGCCGTGCTTGGCTTTCTCTCCGGCCTCAACCACTGGCCCTCCGTGCCCGCGGAACTGAACACGGCCATCGCCAGCACGGGCTGGCTGGGAGCGGTGCTCGGCCAACAACATCTGGACTACCAGACGGCCGGTCAGGGACTGTTCCTGGGCCTCTCGGTCGGTTTAGGCACATCCTTCAGCTTCAATCTACCCATGCGCAAAATGGTCATGACCTGGATCCTGGCCGGAGGAGGCCTGCTGGCCGGAGCTTTGCTGGCCAAGTCAGCCTTTGCGGCCGCGGCTGGCTGGGTGGGCGGCCTGGTGCTGGCCCAACTGACTCCCGCCTGAAGCATGCACATCCTTTATACCAACGACCTGCACAACCAGGTCGCTCCGCTCTCGCAGTTGCCCCAATGGCAGCGTCCCGATTCGGTCCTGTTAGACGGCGGTGACGCCATCGGGGGCTCGAACACAGCCTTCCGCTGGCAGGAGCCGATTTTGCAGTGGATGCGCAGGTTGGGCTACGCCGCCATGGCCATGGGCAATCGGGAATTTCACTACTGGCGCTGGCTGCACCGCTGGCGCGAACAGGAGCGACAGTTCCCGCTGCTGGCCTGCAATCTCGAAGACCTGCGCGATCATCGCACCTGCTTTCGTCCTTGGACCACTCTGCGCCACCCGGACCTGAAAGTGGCCGTGATCGGGACCACTCCCGTTCAGTTCCCAGTGGGCTCATTCTGGGAGCGCAAGACCGGCTGGCGCTTCCTGGACCCCATGCTGTGCCTGCCTCCCCTGGTCGAAGAACTGAAGGCCAGCCATGACGGCGTTGTTTTACTCTCCCACTGCGGCCTGGAGCATGATTTGAAGCTGGCCGATCGCGGCCTCGGCGTCGACTTGATCCTGGGTGCCCACAGCCACGACCTGACCCCCGAACCCGTCTATCGAGGCGGCACCGGCATCCTCCAGACCGGCAGCCACGGCCGCTATTTCGCTGAAATCGAGTGGGAGCCAGGGCGCGCTCGCCTGGGGTGGACCCTGCATAGCTGTTCGTGAAACTGTTGGTCCTGTCCAACGGGGCCGGCGAAGACGCTATCGCGGCCTCGATCCTCGAACATCTCCCGGCCGAACTGGAGATCACGGTTTTCCCCCTGATTGGCGCCGGCTCTGCTTACGCTCGGCGCTGGCCCCAAATGGGTGAAGCCGGGGCTCCTCCCAGTCAGGGGCTTTCGAATCAATCCTGGCGCCTCTGGCTTGAGGATTTTCGGCACGGACTGGCCGGTCGGGTCCTCCGCCAATGGAAACAACTGCGCCAACAACGCGCCTGCACGGCTCTGGCCGTGGGTGATCTGGTGCCCTGCGCCCTGGCCGCCCTGGCCGGAATGAGAACCATTTACTTCGTGGGCACAGCCAAGTCCGTGTATCACCACGCCTATTCCTGGCCGGAGCGCTTCTTGCTGAAGC
This sequence comes from bacterium, assembly GCA_018266105.1. Lineage (GTDB taxonomy): Bacteria > Vulcanimicrobiota > Xenobia > Xenobiales > JADMJV01 > JADMJV01. Next base: position 104,729 of record JAFEBA010000076.1, read on the forward strand.
GCTGGGTCAAAAAAGCCTTGGTGCGCGACCAGCCCACGGCCGACTTTCTCACCCTGCACGGCCTGTCAGCAGCCTATCTGGGCAATGCTATGATGGACGAAACCGTGCCACTCGGGCTCGACCTGGGTTTCGAGCGGGCGCTGGCCCTCTTCCCCGGAAGCCGGGCCCAGGCACCTCAGGAATTGCCCCGCCAGCTTCGTATCTGGCAGCGACTGCAGGCAGATTTTCCCTGCCCTGCGGCAGTGGCGGTGGCTCCGGGGATGGACCTGCAGAGCCTGGTTCCGGCCAGCAGTTCTCTGCGCCTGACCGGGGAGGAACGAGGGGTCGTGGGCTGGCTGGACGAGAAAGTAGCCCTGGTTCAAGGCGCCCTGGGCGACCTGCTGGCCCGTTCCTGGCTGGCCCTGGGACAGGCCGGCACGGCCCACGAGCAAGCAGCCGGCGCGGGGGTGCCGGTCGTCTCGCTGCACCCGACCCCGAATGGGCCCTTGGGATGGTATCGAGGGCGCCAGCAAGGCCTGCTGGGGGATGCTCTACTGGTGGTTTCCGAAGACGAAGCGCAAGCAGCCAAAGCCCTGGCCAGGCTGGCCACTGACCCGGTCGAACGAGAACGGCGCGCGGCCATCGGGCGTGAACGCATGGGCCTTCCCGGCGGGGCGGCCCGAATGGCCGCCTGGCTGGCTCGCCAGCTTCTGTGAGTCGCGCCCCGGGGGTCTCCGGCTGGGGAGCAGCCGGCCGCCTGGTGCTGGGCCTTTTGGGGCTGTGGGTGACCTGCTGGCTTGGCCTGGGATTGCTCTATGGTCGGCCGTTGCTGCTGCTGCATCCCCTGGAGGCGCCTGAGTATTTGCGCGTGATCTACCTGCTCATGCTCTATGGCGGTCTGGTGGGACTACTCGTCTGGAGATGGAGGACCGAGCCTCCGCGCATTCAATGGGGCAGCTCAGGCCCGGCTCTGAAAGTGGCCGGACTGGGACTGATTTTTGTCGGGCTTCAGCGCCTCTGCCTGGGATCGGCCTGGCATCCCCAGCAGCCAACTCCGGCCGCCTGGCTGAGCGCCCTATTGCTGGCCTTTCCCATCGCCGCCGTGGAGGAAGCGGTTTTTCGCGGTTACCTCTACGGCTCTCTCCGTCACTCCATGCGTCCGCTCCCGGCCGCCCTGTTGGTGTCGCTCTTTTTTGCTCTGGTGCATCTCTTCCGGCCCGGAGGTCTGGAATTCAAGCTGGCCTTCGGCCTGGGCCTGCTGGCCGCCGCCCTGGTGCTGAACCTGCTGGCTGAACGGATAGGCCTCTGGTCGGCCGCCGCCATGCACAGCACCTGGATCATGGCGGCAGTGTTGGATCCGCCGGGCCGAGTCGAGCCTGGCCTCTGGACGGGAATGCGCGGCGAAATGGCCGCTGGCGCCTGCAGCTGGCTGCTGCTGGCTTTGCTGGGGGCCTGCTGCTGGAAACTCAGTCAGCGCAGGGCTGACTGAAGGCCGGCCAGAATGCAAACCCCATGTCCGAAACGATGATCGTTTGTTGCCCCTGTCCGAGCTGTCAGGAGGGCTCGGTTGGATACCGCCTGTGCGCCAATCGCGAGACGGTGGTGTTGCTCTGCGATAACTGCGCGCTGGTGTGGATGCATCCCAATCAGGTGGATGCCGACCATGCCCGTGACCCACTCAATCCGGAGTTCGCCCGCCAGCATCCACAGGTGGGGCTGCGTTCTTCGCGCTGGGCCAACCAGACCGAAGTCAACGACTGGGGCTGGGGAGTCTACTTACTCAAGCCAGGCGACCTGCTCAAAGCCTCGGATGACAGCAGTACCGCCCCACCCAGTTGACAATAATTCCTAACAAAAAAAGCTTGACGTTGGGTTGCGCTTTCGGATAGTGTCGGGAGGCGTTAACAAGTTGGAAACAAATTGTTAACGACAGTGACACATCGTCGATTTGGGAGGGGCCCATGCATCGCGTTGAACCTGACCGTCACCCGGGACGAAAAATCTTCTTTGCTCCGCTGGAAGAGACCGTCGGTGGGCTGGAGTTATCCGGCAAAGTTCGTCTCAAACCCCGAATGCTCCAGGTGGAGCCGGACCACTGGGTGCGTGTGGACGCCCAGGAAGTGCTTTACCTGGAAGAAGACCACACCGGCCAGACCCACTGGGTCACGCTACGCGGCAAGTTCCGCGACCTGGAGAAACCCTCTCTCAAGGAAGCTCTGGATAAAGCTTCGCGGGCTGGAGTCTTCATCCAGGTCAGCCCTCATTACGCTGTCGCTCCCAGTCGTATCCTGGGCATTCGTATGCGACGCCGTGGACCCCACAGTCTGGAGATGGAAGGCCTGGGCGGCGACACTGTCGATCTCCCCCTGGAACACTCCCGCCTCTCCGGCCTCGAAGTCTGCCTGGACGCGATGGACCTGGGCGGAGGGTTCCTGTGCACCGAACCCGAGGAAGACTGACCCCTCATCCATAAAAAAAAGGCCCGGTTTCCCGGGCCTTTTTTATGCCGCCTTTTTGCGCCCCAGCAGACGCTGCCATGTCGTGCGCGCTTCGTTAAGCCAGCGCTGCAGTTGCCACCAGCGTACCTTGCGTTCAATCTGATGAATCTGAGCGTCCGTCAGGCATTCGTAGCTATGAACCAGAGTGCCGATTTGCTCCACTTTTTCACAAACCTGTGTGCCGGCGTGACCGGGCTCGTGCAGCTCCATCACTTCCAGATCACCACGCAGGCGGTAATAACAGACCCGCTCCTGCTCGCTGTCAACGTGCAGCAGCCAGTGGCAGCGGCCGTTCTGGAAGACCCCCCAGGTTTTGCCTTCGGTGCTGGTCCAGCTTAAAAAGCCGCTCTGCTCCAGACTCTGGCGCGAACACCGTCGAACCTGCTGCAGCACTTCGTCGGCCACCCTCCGACCGCGGCGCAGCACCAGCGACTTCACTTCTCGAGTCTTTTGCAAGGGTAGCACGTAGTTCACGGCAGACTCCTCCATCCAGGGGTTCCTTCTAGAGTAACCTGTCCACCCGGAGCGCGACCGCCGCGGTTGTAACCGAAGTACTTCTTTTGTAAACTTTTGCAATCAAATTGTTACAAAACCACCAGAAGGGCACCTGACGCTTGAGAATCGTCTGCCTCTCAGATACCCACGGTCTGCACGCCGAGCTTGTCGTCCCGGACGGAGACCTGCTGTTGCACGCTGGCGATCTGACCCGACGCGGGCACCTCAAGGAGTTGAAGGAAGCCGCCGATTGGCTGCACTGCTTGCCTCACACCCACAAAATTCTGATCGCCGGCAACCATGACTTCTGCCTCCAGCAAGAACCTGAGAAAGCCAGAGCGCTATTGTCCGGTCTGATCTACCTGGAAGACAGCTTCTGTCACTGCCAGGGAGTGAAGATCTACGGCAGCCCCTGGCAGCCCTGGTTTCATGACTGGGCCTTCAATCTGAATCGAGGCGAGCCCCTGCGCCAGACCTGGGCCAGGATCCCCGAGGACACCGAGATCCTGGTCACCCACGGTCCGCCTCAAGGCGTGCTGGACCGCTGCTTCGATGGCCGCCAGGTGGGTTGCCAGGACCTTGTGCAGCGATTGCAGGTGGTTCAACCCCGTCTTCACGTTTTTGGTCATATCCACGAAGCCTATGGTCAGCGCCAGCTGGGCCAGACCCTTTATGTGAACGCCTCCTGCTGCACACTTCAGTATGAGCCCATCCAGAAACCCATTGTGGTGGACCTGGCACTTTAGTGGGCAACCGGAGGATCTGCAGGCATCCCACCGAAGCCGCGCCCCTATGAAACTCTTAGAAAATAAGCGCGGTCTGGTGGTCGGGGTGGCCAATGCCCACTCCATTGCCTGGGGCATATCCCAGGCCTGTCACCAGCATGGCGCTGAACTCGCCTTCACCTACCTCAACGAGAGCCTGGAGAAGCGCGTGCGGCCTCTGGCCGAAAGCCTCAATTCGAGTCTGATTTTCCCCTGCGACGTAAGCGTGGACGCCCACCTTGACCAGTTGCGTGAGAACGTGGAGAAGTGGGGCCCCCTGGACTTCGTGGTGCACGCCGTCGCCTTCGCCCAGCGCGACGACCTGGACGGTCGCTTTATTGACACCTCCCGTGAGGGTTTCCGCATCGCTCTGGACGTGAGTGCCTACAGCCTGGTGGCCCTGGCCAGAGCCTGTGAGCCTCTGATGCGCCCGGGCGGCTCCATCCTGGCGCTGACTTACTACGGGGCCGAAAAGGTGGTGCGCAACTATAATGTCATGGGCGTTGCCAAAGCCGCCCTGGAAGCCTCGGTTCGCTACCTGGCGGCCGATATGGGACCCCAGAATCTGCGCGTCAACGCGATCTCGGCCGGCCCTATCAAGACTCTATCGGCCAAAGGAATTCGCGATTTCAACGACATGCTCAAGCACGCCGCCGAGAAGGCCCCCCTGCAGCGCAATGTCGAATCCATGGAGGTCGGTAAGTCGGCCGTCTATTTGCTGTCCGACCTGAGCTCGGGGGTTACGGGGGAAGTTCACTACGTGGACTGCGGTTACAACTTGATGGGAATGTAGCCATGCCCGATCCGCCAGCCTCTGCTGCGCCGCCCTCCACTTCAAGGGCAAAACTTTACTCGGTACTGCCCACCCCGGACCGGCTGGACAGCCATCCCGAATATACGGGCAAGGGGATCACCATCGCCTATCTAGATTCGGGCTTCTTCCCGCATCCTGATCTGGTCGAGCCCAGTGATCGCATTCTGGCCTTTTTCGATGTCAGCGGCTCTGGGGATTTCTTGGACCGAACCCGCAAGCCTGAGTTCTGGCATTGGCACGGCGCGCAGACTTCGGTGGTGGCGGCCGGAAACGGCACTCTCTCGGGCGGAGTTTATCGTAGTCTGGCACCCGACTCCAATCTGGTGCTGGTTCAGGTGGGCCACAACGGCAAGATCCGCGACGAACTCATCGCAGCCGGCATTCGCTGGGTCATCGAGCACCGAGAGCAATACAATATTCGCGTGCTCAACATCTCGGTGGGAGGCTGGGAAGAGTCTTCTCACGGTAGTTTTGAGGAGAGCGAGATCAGCCAGGCCGCCGAAGAAGCGGTGGGGGCCGGGCTGGTGGTGGTGGCTGCCGCCGGCAACGACGGCAGTGCACCCACCGCCCCCGCCAATGCCCCCTCGGTGCTGACGGTCGGCGGCTTCATCACCCAGGATCTGAGCAAGATCGATCACCTGGAGCTCTACAATTCCAACTTCGGCTTCACGATGGACCTGGTCGTCAAGCCGGAGGTGATCGCGCCCGCCGCCTGGGTGGCGGCCCCGATTCTGCCCAACACCCTGCAGCAGATTCGCACCGACTTCTTGTTGGAGGTGGACGCCCTACCCGACGACCAGCTGGCCGACAAACTGCGCGCTCTTCCCAAGGAATACGAAATGCCCGATGACCTGGGCAGCAAATCGCCGGCAGAGTTGCGCGAAGTCATTCAAAAGTGGCTGCGCCGCGACAAAGTGGTAGCTCGCGGCTATCAACATGTGGACGGGACCAGTTTTGCCGCCCCCATCGTCTCCTCGGTGGTGGCGCAAATGCTGGAGGCCAATCCGGATCTCTCGCCGGCGGCCGTGCGTCAGATTTTGATGTCCACCGCTGACCGCGTGCGCCATGCCAGCGTTTTGCGCCAGGGTTGCGGCGTGGTCAATGCGCGCCGGGCGGTGGAAGAAGCCTCGCGCGTCTGGACCCCGACCCAGATCTCCGAACTTCGTCCTCCGCGCGTGGACGGAGACCGCCTCAGCTTCATTTACGTCAACCCGCTGGCCGACAGCGTGCACCTGGTGGGCGACGTCAACGCCTGGAGCCTGACCACCCATCCAATGGAGCAGATCCTGGATGGACTCTGGCGCATCGACATCGAGGCCCCCACCGTGGGGCGGTATCGCTATAAATTCCTCATCGACGGCAAGACCTGGGTGGAAGACCCTGCCAACCTCTTCAAGCAGCCGAATATCTATGGCGGCTTCGACTCCATCCTGACCATCGCCTGATGAAGAGCTCGCTGGAGCTCAAGCTCACCCCAGCCGAGGCGGCCGACGAGGACCTGATCCGCTCGCGCTGCGCATCCAAACTGAAATGCCCGGCCGATCAGCTCCAGGTGGTGGTGCGGCGACGCTCGGTGGACGCCCGCAAGGGCGACCCCAAAATGGTGCTGCTGGTGGATGTCTATCGCAATGAAAGTCCGCCGCCCGAAGCCCGACTGCTGGCCGACGTTCCCGCTCCTCGCGGGCCCAGGGTGCTGATTGTGGGAGCCGGCCCGGCAGGCTATTTCGCCGCGCTGGAGCTCATCTTGCTGGGCCTGCGTCCGGTCATCCTGGAGCGCGGCAAAGACACCCGCGCCCGCCGCTACGATTTGCGCAACTTAATGCAGGACCATCTGGTTCATTCAGATTCCAACTACTGCTTTGGCGAAGGCGGCGCCGGCACCTATTCCGACGGTAAGCTCTACACCCGCTCGGACAAACGGGGCGACACCATGCGGGTGCTGCGCATGCTGGTAGAATGCGGCGCGCGCCCAGAAATTCTGCAGGACACCCACCCTCACATCGGCTCCAACAAACTACCCGGGGTGGTGGAGAACCTGCGGGCCACGCTGCTGCGATACGGCGCTGAGGTCCACTTCGAGCGACCGGTGACGGATTTTCTGCTGCACGACCAAAAATTGGTGGGCGTGCGCGCTGGCGACCAGGAGTTCTTCGGGGAAGCCGTGATCCTGGCCACCGGCCACTCAGCCCGAGACATTTTTAGCTTGCTGCAACGCCATGGACTGATGATGGAAGCCAAGCCCTTTGCCCTGGGCGTGCGCATCGAACATCCTCAGGCACTGATCGACCAGATTCAGTATCGCCAGTGCCCCCGCGACGAGTATCTGCCGGCCGCCAGCTATCGACTGGCCACCCAGGCCGAAGGGCGAGGAGTCTACAGCTTTTGCATGTGCCCGGGCGGCCTGATCGTGCCGGCCGCCACCGCCCCCGGGGAAATCGTGGTGAACGGTATGTCCATGTCCGGACGCAACAGCCGCTTTGCCAACTCCGGGATGGTGGTGGAAATCCGGCCCGAAGACTGGGCCCAGCTGGGAGACGACGCGCTGGCAGCCATGCGCTTTCAAAAACAGATCGAGCAGGCCGCTTGCGCCGGTGACCAGCGCGCTCCGGCCGCTCGCCTGACCGATTTTTTGCAAGGCAAAGTTTCACAAAACTTGCCCCGCAGCTCCTATGTGCCCGGCTTACGCTGCGCCGATCTGGAATCGGTTTTGCCCCCGGCCGTGACCCACTCACTGCGAGCCGGCCTGGAGTCCTTTGGGCAGAAAATGCGTGGATTCAAGACCGAGGAAGCGATTGTGGTGGGAGTCGAGTCTCGCACCAGTTCTCCGGTGCGCATCCCGCGCCACGAGGAAGGCCTGTTTCACCCTCAATGGCCCAACTTCTACCCCTGCGGCGAGGGTCCGGGCTTTGCGGGCGGTATCCTCTCGGCCGCCATGGACGGCCAACGTGTTGCCCGCGCCATCGCCGCCAAACTGGTTGGAGAACAGATCTTACCCGACGCAAAAGGCTGATCTGGCTGAGAAGTGGAAGCCTCTGGGTAGATCAGTCGGAGGTGGGCCATGAAGGTCAGCGAGATTATGCATAAAGGGGTGATGATGGTCAATCACTCCGCCAGTCTGCAGGAAGTGACCAGCTTTTTTATCGAGCACGGCATCACGGGCGCGCCCGTCGTGGACAGCGAGGGACAGGCGGTAGGAGTCATTTCCATGAGCGACCTGACCGCCCATGCGGCCGGTTTGGATAAGCCCAAGGACAGCGGCTACCTCAAGGATTTATGGCACGATGACCCGCCTCATTTACACGACCTCACTTTCGAGGGAGACGTGACGGCCGGCGACGTGATGACCGAATTCTTGATTCGCATCGATGCGAACAGTGAGGTTCGGGAACTGCTCCAGTTGATGAAAGCCGCCCGCTTACATCGCGTTTTCGTCACCGACCAGGACCGTCTGGTGGGAATCGTCACCACCCTGGACCTGGTCATGCTACTTGATCAGTTGCTGGAAGAGAAGACCGCTCACAAATAATCGACTCCCAGAGACCCTCTTGGGGCGGCTGGGGATGGCCTCCCGAGGGAGACAACACCCTGGAATAGAGTTCCGGCGTGGCCTCCCACTGACCGTCCTCGCTCAAAACCAGCCAGCCCCCATCCTGGCAGGTTCGGAGAGTCGCCTGCCTGCGCAAGGGACGCCCTCCGTAGAGGTGCCAGCAACCGTCCTGGGTGAGCAACAGCACGCGTCCACCCGGAAGTGGATACAGACCACTGAACCAGGGCTCCGGAAAGCGCAGCCATTCAAACTGGCCGCTGTCCAGAAACCAGCACCCGCATTCTTTGCCCGCACATGCAAGCGCCAGCCCGTGGCCGCTCTCAAACTTAAGGTGGGGCAGGTCTTGGGGATGAAAAGGCTGAGACGGACCGAGCAGCTTGCCTTCGGGCAAGCTCCACAGGGAGATGTCCCCGGCCGTCTCGATCCCGGCCAGGAAACGGCCATCCTCGGTCAGACTGGCCCCGCTCAGGCCGGGCAACTCCCAGCATCCTTGCAACCTGGCCAGTTGTCCGTCCCAAACTTCAGCCCTGTGAGGCGACACCAGAACCAGGCCGGCCTGTGACCAAAAGACCCAACTCCAGGGAAGACTTCCCGCCATCTGATGGCGCACCTGACCTTGAGCGTCACGCACCGCCACCTGTCCCGCAGCATCGCACTCAACCCAGCCTTGGGGTAGCAGGGCCACCGCCCCCGCGCAACTGAACACTCGATTGAGCTCGGGCAGCCAGACCGTTGTGCTTCCCTGGCCGTCGTTCCAACTCAGCAACTGACCGCCCGAATTGAACTGCATCCCCTGAGGATTGGTCGGAAGTTCAGGAGAGGTGCGCCAGCGCGACCACTCCTGGGCCTGGCCGCGCCAGACCTCCAGGCGCCTGCCCCGGGCATCACTAAAAACCAGAGAACGCAGACGTGAACAGACCGCCCGTATTTGCGGAGCCTCTGGCGGCACGGGCAGGCAGACCTTCTCATCCACAAAGTAGTGTTCATCGCGCCGGGACACCAGGTGCTGGCCCAGGGCAAAATAGCATTGATTGGAAAGCGGCTTGCCCGTCTGGAAATCCCAAGGCTGGCCTTCCACCAAAACCGTCTGGCCGACCAGCCTCTGGCGCACACGCGGTTCTCCCCGCAAAGGACCGGGCAAACCGCCGACCACCTGACCGCTGCTGAGATGGCGCACGCTGACGTGGGGTCCCAGGGCCCAGACCGCCAGTCCCTCCGGCCCCAGCAACCAACGGCCCACCCCGCCCTCGGCCACCAGCGGACCAGGCACCACCGTGCTGGCCCTCAGCCGCTCGGGGGCCACTTCCAGCAAACGATAGGCTCCGGACCCATCCCCCACCATCAGGCGCTCCGGCCCCAGCCAGCCCAGGACGTTCACACCCTCCAACGCCGACGCCAGAACTTGCGAATCGCCGCGATCCAGATCCACCAGGGTCAATCCACCCTGCTCGTCCAGACTGGCCAGATAGAGACCATCGGGAGAAAACTGCATGGCGATGATGCGCGCGCGATGGGCCTCGTGCTTAAAGGTCTGACCTCGGTCCATGTCCATCAAGGTCAGGAAACTGTCGCTGTAGCCCGCTACTGCCAGCCAACGCTCCTCTGGACTGAAAGCTGCCTGAGCGCAGGCGTTCTCGAATTGATGCACCTCGCGACCCGAAACGCCGGAAACCAGACGGTTGCCCACCACCAGTCGTCGTCCTCGAGGGCCGAGATGAAGCCAGCGTTCCCTGGGAAACTCGGCTCGCACCTTGCCGGTCCGGGCGTTGACCAGTCGCACTGGGGACCCTCCTAGCAAGAGGTGCCGGGTGCCCAGGCTCACCCCCTCGGCTCCGCTGTATTCTTTGATCATGGGAAAGTCCAACTGGCCATGGTGCAGGCCCTGAGAATCCCAAAGACAGGCTCGACCTTCGCCCCAACTCAGCAATCGGTCCTGACTCAAGAAGAAGCGCTGCAAGCGAGGGTGGCCGAGCCAGACCCCCAGCGGACGCCCGCCCCGGGTCTCCCAAAAATGAATGCCGGCCTGCTGAGTGCCAAGAGTGGCCAGAATCAGGCCGTCTGGACGCAAGCCCAGGTCCTGGGTGTAAGGATGGCCGGCCCGAATGACCAGCCTCTCCATCATGCCTGGTGGGTCTCCCCCGCGATCACTGTGGCCTGACCCTCCAGGACCTTCTTCCAGATCTCACCTTGTTGCAGCTCAATCACCGTGCTCAATAGCGATTGCCCCTTGACTCCCGCTTCAGGATCCCCGAGTGTGACCCGAATCAATGAACCAACCGGCACCGGGCGACGAAAACGGATCGATTGCTCGACATAAATCGTTCCCTGACCGAAGGCTTCCACCAAACACCCGCTGATGTAGGAAGCCACCAACATGCCGTGGCAGATCGGACCTCCGTAACGGGTGGTTTTAGCAAATTCCGCGTCTAAATGCACGGGATTGTGGTCGCCCACCAGGTCAGCGAAGGCGCGCACCTGCTCGGGCCCGATCACGAAGTCCTTACTAAACCCCATTGGGTTCCGGCGCCAGCACCAGTTGACGACGCATCGCCCCGATGGCTCTGTTCATCTGCGACAACACCGTGCCCAGCGGACGCTGGAAGGTCGCCGAAATCTCAGCAAAAGTCATTCCCAGGTATTCGTGCATCAGCACCACCTGCTTTTGCTCCTTGGTCAAATTTTTCAAAGCGTTGAGCAGCCAGGTTCGATCCAGTTCATGGTCCAGCGTCAGCGTGGAAAGCAGCCATTCGGCTTTCTCCAGAGGCGTGGTCAGAACCACCTGGCGTTGTTTGTCCCGGGCCAGGTTACGCGCGATTCGATAGAGATAGGCCGCAAAGTGGCCACGCGGGTCATAGCGATGTAGCGAAGTCAGCAGCTTGGAAAAAGTTTCCTGGCAAAGATCTTCGGCCCAGGCGCGACCCACCTCGCCGGCCAGAAACGTCAGTAGTTTCTTGGCGTGGCGGCGATAAAGCTCTTCAAAGGCCTGCTGATGACCGGCCAGGTAGGCGCGGACGAGCTCGTCGTCGTCGGTGTCTTCCACCTAGGTGCCCTCCTTTTCAGGGGGCGAAGCCAGGGCTCCGAGAGCGCCGGCAAACTCGCCATTAGTCAGAAAGAAAGCTTTCAACCCCAGCAGGGCGCTGACCTCGGAGAGCACCGTCTCCAGGGCAGGATTATTGCGCAAGGTGGAGCCGCCAAAGACCAGCCGGTCCAATCCCAGGTGGCGGGCATGACCACCCGCGATCAGGGTGACGTTCTCTCCCACCAATCGCATAATGGCGGCGGCCATATCCTGACGAGGCGGGGCGCTATCTTGGCGGGCCAGTCGGCCAAAAGAAGCGGCCGTCAGATCGCCCTTGAGCGGACGATCGGGATCAGAGTAGATGTCCCGCACCAGCAAATCCACGCTATCGCGCGTGCCCTGAGCGGCCAGGGCGCAGGTATCCTCGAAGCTGGTCTGATGCAACAATGCCGCGCCCAGGCCCAGAATGGTACCACCGCCCAGAGCTGTGCCGCCCAGACGTCGGACTTCCTGATGGTCAACCAGCATCACTGAAGTTCCCGTCCCCAAGGAGACGAGCAGATAGGTGTCGGTTTTCTGACGGCCGCGCAAAAGGTGATTGGCGCCCGTCCCCCAGGCGGTAAACTCGTTCACTTCGACCGCTCGTCCACCCAGGCGCGAAGCCAGTTGTGAAGCTCCCCCGCCGGTCAAGCCCAGGACCTGTGGTTGCAAACGATTGACGACTTCCACCACCTGGTCGTAGGCGCCCCGACCCAGGAGCTCATAACGGACCGCCCCCGAGTGACTGCGGAAGGCAAGCTTGGTCAGACTGGACCCAACATCCACACCGATGCGTACAGAATTGCGTGACTTGCTCGCCGCCATATGGGGCATGAGTTTTCCGGTACGGGCAAGTGTTCCCTTCTGCTTGTAGAGAGGTTTACAAAGCGAGCGGGAACCTGTGCCACCTCCATCAGTTAGAGTGAGGCGTATGAAAGCCAAAATTTCTATGCTCGTGCTGATTCTGCTCACCTTCGTGGGCGGATTCTCCATCGGCTCCGCTTCGGTGGAGCCATACCAGGTCACCATCAATGGCAACCCTTCCAAAGTCAGAGTCGGTCACGACAAGGACTCGCTGATCCTCCCGCTCGCGTTGCCTGTCAGCAACGATCAGGAAGATTGGACCATTTCTCTGACGCGAGACGAAAAGGCTCACAAGCTGGACGTCAAGATGACCTCGCTCAAGAAGAAGCTGCGCGGTGACACCGACTGCTACTACTGCACGGGCAGTGGCAACTGCACTCAAGATTACCCGGTCGGTTCTGGCGTGAACTACGCTGGTGCCACCGAGTATATCTGCAGTGGCACCGGCAAATGCGTGCACTGCAGTGGTACAGGCAAGCTATAGACTGCTGCTCCTGATCTGCTTTGCCTGTCTGACTCTGACAGTCACAGCCGATCCGCTCTGGGATTATCTGCAACAGGCGCGGCCGGAACTTGCCCGGCAGCGCCTGCGTTCTTTCACGCCCATCCAACAGGCCGAGCTGGCTTACGCCCGCGGCGAAACCGGCGAAGCCTGGAGATTGATCCGCGAACTGGAGAAAGTCTATCAGCCGGGCAAACAACCTCCTGAGTTCTTCTGGGTGCGTGGCAACCTGTTGCGCAAAGAGCAATGGGACCTGGCCGAAAAAAACTTCCGCGGAATATTGGAAATGCGTTGCTCGCAGGAGCAAAGGCTGGGAGCCCTGAGCCTGCTGGCTCAGGGCTCGGCTGAACAACATCAAGAGGCGCAAGCCAGGCAGTGGTGGAGCGAGGCCTCAGCTCAGGCCGCCTTGCTCAGCGAAAACGGAGTGCCGGCCCTGATTCGCCTGGACCTGATCCAGGCCAACCTGCACCTGCTGGCAAACCACCCCGACGAAGCCCGAACCGGGCTTTTGACCGCACGAGCGCTGGCCGTCCGTAGCCAGTTGCCGGCCCTGGCCTGCTTGATCGACCTGAAGCTGGCCGAGACAGACATGGAACTGGCTGACTGGCAGGCCTTTCCCACTCACTGCCTGCGAGCCCTGGAACAAGCCCGCGCCTGCCCGGAGCCCTGGTTGGTGGAGAAAATCTGCGCCTTCTGGGTGGAGCAACAACTGGCGCGCCGTTCTGAACCCCGAGCGGTGGGCTTTTGCGCCAACAGCCTGGAGACAGCCCGCCGGTGGTTCCGGGGCGAGGCCCGCCTGGCGGTAGTGCGCCAACTGGCTCGAGCCTATAGCCTGGGGTTGAATCAGCGCACCAAAGGTCTGGCTCTGCTGGATGCAGCTTTGCGCCAGAAGCCGGATGCACGACTGCGCGCCCGCATTCTGAGCGAGCGTCTCAATTTAATCGCCCCGTCGGACCGCCTGATCCGCCGCCAGGCTCTGTTAGACCTGGACCAGGCGCTGCGGGGCCTGGGCCCTCTGCAGCCAGAGGACCCTATTGCTCTCGGACTGCCCCGCTATGGCGGATTGGCTGCTCTGGCAGAAACCTATCTGCCGGATGAACCGGAAACCGCCGCTCGCCTTTTCGCTCAAGCTGAAGCCAGCGCCGACACTGTCTCGCGAAAGCTGGAAGTGGTCAACTATGAACTGACCCGCTACACCGCCGTCAACGCCATGCCGCTGGCGCGCAAGACCCTGACCCGGCTGCTCTCCATGCTCAAACAAGCTCCGCTGGATCAGGACACCTCGCGCCTGATCAGACGGCAGATGTTCGCGTTGCGCAGCGAGGCCAGCCAGTTCAAGCGACTGCTTTTGCTCGACGACATTCGACCCGCGCCCGAGTCGCCAGCCACCATTGTCCTGACCCAGCTCCTGCACGAGCAGACTCTGCAGTCCCGCCTGGAGCGCAATATCTACGATCGCATCCGATTGGCCCAGAATTACCGGGAAGCTTGTGAGGCCTACCAGGCACGAGCCGAGTTATTGCTGGCTCAAGCTCGTTGGGGCGAGGCCATCCTGGCCCTGGAGCGCGTACAACAGTCTGCGCAGGAAGGCGGTTGGCCTCTACGTCAGGCCCAGGCCCTGCGTATGAGCGCAGACGCCTACTGGACTCTGGGTCGAAGCAAGCAGGCATTGGACTCGGAGCTGGCAGCCGAGCGTCTGTATGCCTCCAGCCCCAACGCGCGCGACCAGCGCTCCGCTCAGGACTGCCGATTGTTGCGAGCCTATTTTATGCTGCGCTCCCAGCGTCCCAACGAGGCGCTGCAACTCTGTCGTGAAAATCACGGGCCCTGGTTTTCTTTCCTGGAAGGACGCTGCTGGCTGGTGCTCAACCAGCCAGCTCAAGCTGAAAAGGCCTTTCTGAACGCGCACTTCGAGGAAGAGTTGGCCGAGGTCGGGCGCCTGGTCTTCCTGGCGCGCTGTTCTCCTCAGGCCGATTCTTATTATCAACAGGCCTACGACCGGGCTCAGAAAGCCGGCAGTCTGGCCGTACGCGAAGTCTGTCTGGACTGGGGCGCCTGGCTGCGTGCGCAAAACCAGCCCGAACGGGCCGCCCGCCTGGAAAAGGAGACGGCTGCTCAGATTCTGACCTTGCTGCAAGAGTATCCACCTGAAGTGCGTGAACGGCTTTACGACGAGCCCCATACCCAACTGCTGCTGAAGGCCGAACGCCCGAGCACGGCCAGCAACCTGACCAGTGAAGAGAACCCGCGCGAATCTAGAAGAATTTTCCTGGCCAAACTAAACGATATCCGAGAACGCTATCCCGACCTGGATTCGACTCTGGCCGTGCCCCCCAGCGATCTGGCCGCGCTGCAAGGCCAGTTGCCCGCCAATCGTGTGCTGGTCCAGTATTTTGCGGCAGACACCGACCTTTACGCCATGCGAGTAGACTCCAAACGCTGTGCGCTGGTGCAGGTTGCGGTTGAGAAAATCGTGCTTCAGGGCTGGGTGGACGAGATCAGGCAGGCTCTCAGCAAGGGCCGCGATGTGCCCGAGGCAGCCTCTCGACGGCTTTATGCAGTTCTGGTGGGCGCGCTGGGCTCAGACCTGGAGGCCAAACAGGTCCAGGTGATCCCCAACGGGTTCTTCTGGTATTTGCCCTGGGACGTGCTCAAGGATTGGCAGGGTCGCTATCTGGTGGAGAGCCAGGAGTGGAGCTGCGTTTCGCCTGCAGAACTGCTGCGCGGGGGAAAGACCGGGGCGAATCGGGCGCTGCTAGAACGGGTTGTGGCGCTGGGCGGAACCACCCCTGACCTGCCCGCCACAATTCAAGAAGCCCAACAAGTAGCAGGTCTGTTTCCCCACGGCCTGGCTCTCATCGGACCCGAAGCCAGGGCCTCTGAATTGCAGCGCCTGGCCCCGCAAGCTCAGGTTTTGCACCTGGCCACCCACAGCGGACTCAGTCCAGAACTCAATCAGACCTACATCCAGCTCAGCGACGGTCGCTTCAGCCTGGAACAGGTCTACGGCCTGCAACTGGAGCCGGGCGCGAGAGTGGTGCTCAGTTCGTGTGAAAGCGGTTTGGGCCAGGCTGCTCCCGGCCGCGAAGTCTCCAGTCTGGCCAGCGCCTTTCTCTCCAGCGGAGCCTCCAGCGTTGTGGCCACCTTATGGCGAGTGGACGATCAGGCTTCACTGGCCTTTTTTGCTCGATTCTATCCTCATCTGCGAGAAAGCGGCAGCGTTTCAGTGGCCTTGCGCCAGACGCGTCTGGACTGCCTGGCCGATCCCCAGTGGAAGAGCCCGAATAATTGGGGAGCATATCAGTTGATCGGCGACCCAGGGTCGCTGTGAGTCCGGGTCGAACGGTGCTCAATGAAGTGTCCAAGGGATGACTCGACTCTGCTCACCATCACCAAATCGGGCCTGGAGGTTGAATCCTGCCCGACCTGCTCTGGCCTCTGGTGCGACGCCAACGAGCTGGCCCGCCTGGCCGGCACAGCAGACGACCTGCCCCCGACTGAAAACCTCAGACTGGATGGCCTGAAGGCCACCTGCCCCGTTTGCGAGGTGGGAATGAACCGCCGCTACTACAGCCAGGCCCGCCATCTGCTGGTCGACCGCTGCCCACAATGCCGTGGCATCTGGCTGGACGAACACGAACTGGCGGACATTGTGAAACACGCCCACGACCTGGGAGGCTAAAGCTTTCGGGTAAGGAACTCGGCCTCACAGTCTTTCACAATAAATCCGGAGGCAACCATGTCCGCAACTCTTGAATCAAACCTGGCTGAGGTTTCCAAACTCAAAATCGAAGGCCGCGCCTATATTGACGGCGCCTACGTAGAAGCCAAATCAGGCCAGACCTTTGCCTGCATTTCCCCCACCAACGGTCAGAGTGTAGCCCAGGTGGCCTCGTGCGATGAGCACGACGTGGATGCGGCCGTGCGCGCGGCCCGCCGCAGCTTCAACGAGGGAACCTGGGCCAATATGGCCCCCCGCGACCGCAAGAAAGTGCTGGTCAAACTGGCCGAACTGGTGCGCACCCACACCGAAGAACTGGCCATGCTGGAAACTCTGGACATGGGCAAACCTCTCAACGACAGCCGCAATATCGACATGCCGGCAGTGGCCAATTGCTTCGCCTGGTTTGGCGAGGTGATCGACAAGCTCTACGACGAGATGGCCCCGGTGGGCCCGGCCAATATCGCCATGATCAATCGCGAACCGGTGGGCGTGGTGGGCGCGGTGGTGCCCTGGAACTTCCCGCTGCTGATGGCCTCATGGAAACTGGCTCCGGCCCTGGCGGCGGGCAACTCGGTGGTGCTCAAACCAGCCGAACAGTCCCCACTGACCGCCCTGCGCCTGGCCGAACTGGCCACTGAAGCGGGCCTGCCCAAAGGCGTGCTCAACGTGGTTCCGGGCTTTGGCGAGAAGGCGGGCAAGGCCATTGGCCTGCATCCCGACATCGACTGCGTAGGATTCACCGGCAGCACCGAAGTCGGCAAGCTGTTCATGCAGTATTCTGGCCAGTCTAACCTGAAGCGAGTCTGGCTGGAGTGCGGTGGCAAGACCCCGGTCATCGTGCTGGGCGACTGCCACAATCTGGATGCCGCGGCCAAATCAGCCGCCTTCGGCATCTTCTTCAACCAGGGTGAGGTGTGCAACGCCGGCAGCCGCCTGTTGCTACACAGCAGCATCAAAGAGCCCTTCTTGGAAAAGCTGCTGGGCTGGGCCAAGAAACTGCAGCCAGGCGACCCCTTCGATCCCAAATGCCGCATGGGCGCGATCGTGGACGAGAATCAGATGAAGCGAGTGTTGGGCTACATCGACAAGGGCCAGCAGGGCGGAGCCCGGTTGATTCAGGGCGGTCAGCAGGTGCGCAAAGAGAGCGGCGGTTTCTATGTGGAGCCCACTGTCTTTGACAATGTCAAGAACGACATGGTGATCGCCCAAGAAGAGATCTTCGGACCGGTGCTCTCGGTGCTGACCTTCGAAGAACTGGACGAAGCCGTGCGCATTGCAAATGACACCCACTACGGGTTGGCAGCGGCCGTCTGGACCAAGGATATCAATGTGGCCCACAAGACGTCGCGGGCTTTGCGGGCCGGCGTGGTCTGGGTCAACTGCTTCGATGAAGGCGACATGTCCACGCCCTTCGGCGGTTACAAACAATCCGGATCGGGTCGAGACAAGTCCATCCACGCCCTGGACAAGTATGTCGACCTGAAGATGACCTGGGTCAAGCTCTACTGATGTTGAACTGGCGGCCTCTGGCCCTTTGCTTGTTGCTGTTCGGCGGGGTTTCCGCCCAGAAGGACAGGATTCAGGAACTGGGCCGGCAGGCCGCTCAGATGCGCAATCTGAGCTACACCCCCGTCAAAGCTCAGGCCGTTTCGCAGAAAGAATGCGTGGCCTATCTGATGCGCCTGCTGGATGAGGAAATGCAGCCGGCCCAGACCAACCGGCGAGAGGGATTCCTCAAGCTGCTTGGCCTGATGCCAGAATCAGCCTCGCTCAAAAAGACCTATGCCGAGCTGTACGGTGAGCAAGTTCGCGGTCTCTACGACCCCAAGCAAAAACGTTATCTGGTCGTGACCAGCTCGGGGGGAGCGTCTGATCCAATGGCGGCGGCCATGGGTTTGAACATGGACGACATTCTGACCGTGCATGAACTGGGCCACGCCATTCAGGATCAGCATTTCCAGTTGGGCTCTCTGACCCGTCAGGTGGCCAACAATTTCGATCAGGAGCTGGCGGCCAGCTCTCTCTTTGAGGGAGATGCCAGCGTGTTGATGTTCGCCTTCGCTTTGAAGGCAGCCGGCCTGGATCAGGCGGGGGTGGACATGAACGCGCTGGGGGGAATGGACAGCGAACAGATGATGATGGGCCAGACTCCGGCCGTAGCCAGAGCTCCGCGCTTCTTTCGCGAGGTGCTGGGCTTCCCGTACGGTCAGGGCATGAAGTTCGTCAGCTATCTAAAACGAGGCAAAGACTGGGCCCCCGTCGACCGCGCCTTTGCCAACCTGCCTGAGTCATCCGAGCAGATCATTCATCCAGAGAAATACCTGCGCGACCATCCCAAACCGGTGCAACTGGAGGCGACTCGGCTGGGAACCAGCCTGGGGCAGGACACCGCTGGCGAATTCACGATTCGCTGCTGGGCTCGTGAAAATGGTTTTGGCGACGAGGCCGCGGCCGGCTGGGGCGGGGATCGCTATGAGATCTTTCGCACCTCCAGCGGTCTGGCCGGACTTTGGGTGAGCAGTTGGGATAGCGACCGCGACGCCCAAGAATTTGAGAAGCTGGCCAAGAAAGCCACGGCCCGGCGTCCCTCGAATCAAGTGGAACGCAGCGGGCGCGAGGTGACCGTCCGCTTTCTTTAATCCGCCCACTCTCAGCCCGGGCTCACCGGCCTTAACTTGAACAGGACCGTGAAGGTGTGAACCACCTCCTTCAGGTGGCGCACCTCCACCCCCAGGTCCGCATTGTGGCTGCGGCGCTTCAGGCTGGTATAATCCAGATCCAAAGCGACCGGTCCCTGCTCCGAATCGGTGACCGTCTCGGTGACTGAGTGAACGCCATCCAGCTCCTGCTCGAGCGCGCCGGCCATGCGGCGGGCGCGCGCCAAAGCTCGGGCCAAGGCGGCTTCAGCGCGCATCAGGTCGGCCTCTTCATTGCGAGGATACCCCCAGCGCATTGATTCCAGCACCACATTCTTGGAAGCGGTGACGGTGCCGAGCAGGGCGTCCAGATTGTCCACCGCACGACAACGAGCTTTCAGCGAGTAGCGGGCCGAAGAGGACTTGCCCAGCATTCCTGAGGAGACCTCGGCTCGCACATTGAGCAACTCGATGTCGTCCTCGGCAACGCCAGCCGTAATCAGATCGGCCACCAGTTTGCTCACTTCCCGGGCCTGAGTCAAGGCCGCCTTGCCGCTGACCCAGGATGAGCCGTGAACGACAAAAAGGAGGTCGACCCTGTCAGCTTCGAGCTCAACTCGATCGACCACCACCACCTGCAATGTATCGGGATGCATTCGCTCTCTTTCGAGAGCCGTGAAGGCCCGGCCTGGGCAGCAGGGAAGTTCTTTCCATGGACGAGAGTTCGGGACGCTTCCCAATAGACCTCAAAGCGGCTGTGCGCAAGTTGGGACGCTTTCTCTTGCCAGCCGCTGAAGATGCGTTTCTCAAGCTGGTTCAGTTCGGTGTTTCTCACAAGGCCGAATCGATGGTCATCAACTCCACTCCGTCCGGCTTTCTGGTGCACTACCTGGGAATGTCCGAAGACAGGCCAGCCAGCCAGATGCTGGCACAACTGCAGGAGGTTCTAACCGGCGAGTTGCAAGATCGTCGCCTACCGCTCCTTATGGCCGTGAACTATTTCATTCACCATGGCGCCGAGGTGGCCCTGACGGTGATCCAGGGGGGCAAGGTGGTGGATAGCGCCAGCAGCGCCGATTTTCCCTCGCAGATCGCCAAGTTCCCCCCCGACGCGCGCTGCCCCGAAGCCCTCAGCCTGGAGATCTACGCCCGCACCTTTATTGAGCTGGATGCTCACGCGATGAAACAGCGTCTGGCCTACTGCGATATGCCCGTGAGCTGGAAAGGCAAACAGCTCAACGGCGATCGGGAGGCGGCCGGTTGCTGGAATGCCTACGGCCAGACCCTGCGGCACGAGTACAAGAGTGACGGCCAGCGCCGCTCTTTGGAAATCAACGTTGAAGTCAAACAACTGAGTGAGAGTGAACGCCAGGGATTTACTGAAGTCATCCCGGTGCAGTGGGGTGTGAGCCTGGACCCCACGCCGTTCAGCGCCGGCTCGTCGGGCATTCGGCTGATTGTGCCCGCCAATGGGGTCGAAACTCAGCTGGGCGCTTTCAAAATGAAACCCTGCAACGCCTGGAGCGAGCGCGAAGGAGCGGTGGTGGCGGCGGCCAAATCCGTCAGCCAGGCGGTCTACGGTAAAGGGCGCGGCCCAAGCGGCCCACGCTTCAAGCGGAGACTCAGCCTGGCCCAGGTGTCTTCGGTCAAATTTTTCGTATTGATGCTGGTCTTTGACGGTCTGGTGGCCTACCCCAAACAGGCCCACCTGCCGGCCCAAATGCTGCACGTAGCCGCCCAGCTGCAGCCTTATTTGCCATACCTGATCGCCGCCCAGATCCTCTGGATCATGTGGCAACTTCTGATCGCAGGCTAAGTTCGGCTCGAAACCAGGACCTCTTGGCATTCAGCGACTTTTGGCGTCATTGAACCCTTTGGTCGAAGCAAAGGGCTCAATATCAACAGCTCCTAGCCTGAAGAGTGAAGACTGGGTCCTTTGGGTTCGCGCTGAATCAATTCAGCTTCCAGGGCCAGCATCTCTTGCCAGCGAGCCTCAACCTTCCCGCTCTTCTTGTCCAATTGGCGAGCCAGCTTCAGGAAGACCAGGTAATGGTTGTGCTCCGAGCCCCACAGTGCCTTGTAAAGCTTGTTGAGAACCGGGTCAGGACAAAGACGACCTAAAATCTCAAAACGCTCGCAGGACCGCAATTCGATCAAGGCCGAGACCAGCAGTCTATCGACCAGTTCATCCTGGCCCGAGCCCAACCTGATCAGCTCTCTCAATCCAGATGCGTAGGTGCTCTTATGAGTGCGACTCAACTGCCGCCCTCGCTGGGCCAGCAGCTTGCTGACCTTGAAGAGATGATCGGTTTCGTCTCGGGCGATGGAGGCCAGCGTGGTGACCCAGCCGATGGGTGGCGCCGGTTGCGGCCAGCGGTTGAGCAAATCCATGGCATTCGTGGCGGCCTTGCGCTCCAAATGGGCATGGTCGTCAAGCAGTTGGCAAACGTCCTGCATAGCGCTCTCGGCCCAAGTATCAGGGGTGTGCCAGTGTAATGGCAGGGATTCGGTGCTCATGATCTCGTCACTTGTGCGTACACGGTCCTGCTCCTGCAACCTTGCTCCCGCCCCGATTGTGTGCTTTCATAATGAAATCTCGTACTGTGAGGTGTATCTCCATGCAGCCTAACCTGTGGATCGGTCTATTTCTCATCTCGGCGGTAGCCACCGCCAGCGCCGACCCTCAGGCCAAAGTACGCAAGCTGAGCGACAGCGAAAATTCCTACACCTACTACAACTGGAAGCCCAACAAGCCGAAAGCGCCCGCCTCGTCTGCAGCTCCGGTAGCAGCTCCCGCTCCGGCGGCACCCGCCGCGGCAGTTCCGTCCTACGCCCCCGTGCAGCCTTCTCCCGCGCTGATGAACCCGGCCATGGCGCCAGAATACAATCCTGGCTACAATGTCATGCCAGCCCCTCCCATGAACTACGCTCCTCAGAGTTACTACTCCAACCCCTACTTCAGCAGCGGTTACTACAGCAGTGGCTATAGCTATCCGGGCCTGCAGGTCTCAAACAGCGGCTTTTACAATGGGCTCTCCATCAGCGGCGTTTATCGCAACGGCAACTTTAGCCTGCGAGCCGGCGCGCCTGGCTTCTATGGCCCGGGATTCCAGGGTGGTGGAGGCTTTCACCACGGCGGTGGACACCGCCGCTAGAGCTGGGAGCCCCATCCTGTCAGGCGAGCTAAAGCAGCGGGAGCTTTCAGCCGTAGAGCGCGATTGCGCATTTCGGTGGTGTAAGCCACGGCGGGGTCGCCGGCCACCGCCGCGCCTTTATCCGGAATCGACTTTGAGACCACGCAGCGACCCGCGATCTGCACCTGGGGACCGACTTCCACATGGCCCAGAATGGCTCCCTGGGCGGCCACCAAAGAATACGGACCCATGCGCGTATTAGGGCCCACGCAAGACTGGGAAATCAGGAGAGCGTGCGGCCCTATCTCTGAGCCGGGTCCCACATAAATCTGATTGTCCGCCTTAATTCCCGAAGCCAGACTGGCGGAATCCACCACCGCCCGCGAGCCCAGCCAGACGCAATCTCCCAGGACGGAGCCCGACCGCACTCGAGCTCCGGGCTCCAGCACACATTCCTTGCCAACCCGGCAACCGGCGGCCAGCGAACTGCCCGGCCACATCCGAGTTCCCGAACCAACAAAGGCTCCGGCTCCAATCGAGACCTGGGCCACCAGATCGACGCCTTCTTCAAGGATAGCGCCGGCCTCTACGTGACAGAGCGGGCCAACTCGGGCTCCCGGATGAACTTGAGCACTCGGGTCCACCCAGGCCGTCTCATGAATCCCCGCCTGCAGCGGGGGCTCTGGATAGAGCAGGCGTAAGGCCTGTGCAAACGTTACGCGTGGCTGAGTGGAAAGCAAGCAGTTCCAGTCTCCCTCGGGCGGCCCTGGAGTAATTAAGATGCCCACCTCGCCGACCTGAAGCTTGACCTGCGAGGCCTTCTCACAGAAACAGAGGGCATTGGGACGAGGAGCCTCGAGGGAACAGGCCGAGTCGACCCGGGCCTGCGGGTCCCCTCGTAAAGGCACCATCAAACGCTGAGAGAGTTCTTCAAGGGTCATGGACATTTCTTACGTCCTCACAAAAGCTGTTGGTATGCTGGATGCGCCAGGGGTTCTGTTGAGCTTCCTTCAAATAGTCCACGATTTCCTTCTGCAAGCGCTGCTTGAGCCACCGAGGGGAGCGCGCGCTCCTTCGGCCGATGATCGAAACGGCAATCACGGGAAGCCCAAAAAGCGGAACGGAAAGAGTCAGGACCGCCCCGAAGACGAGCAAATACTCCCAACGATTCAGTCCCACCGGCCCTCCCGAGGTATTTTCGCGCTCAGACAGCCTTTCTTGCAAGAGTCCGACCAGACCGGCCAGATGACGATTGACGGCCTTCACCTCGTTATCGTCCGGCAAACTGACAGCCAGACCGGTAAGATCGGTAGTGACCTCCTCTCCACTGAGGTAGAAACAGGAACGCAGACCTGGGACGGAGGGGCCGGCGAGCTGGCTGACTCCGACCATCACACCATCTTTAACCCAAAACAACCTGTCCACCGAAGGGGCGCTCCTGGCCTGCAATAGTTGGCAAAATACGTTCGGGTCTGGAGAAAATGAAAGCAGTGCATCGCTCTCGATTCTATTGAGAGCTCTTCCTTCGACCACCAAAGGAATCGGGCACACGCGAGCCCTTCGGGCGAGCCCAGGCTGAAACGCTTTGGCCTGCAATCGGGGCATCCGCAACGTCACCTGGGATGGATGGACACTCGGGGCGTGCCGCATTTCCTGACCATCCCATTCCAGTCCATATCCCCATCCTGGACCGTCCAGCCTGAATGGATTGGCTAGCCCGAAGCCATAGCTCCAGAGTGCGATCCTGAGATGGGAAACCGATTCTCTCGGAATCAATTTGGGGTTCCATAGGGCCTCCTCGATCTCGACAACCGACCAGGGCACCTCACCGAAAACCCAAGATCCATCTCGTCCCCGAACTTGAAACTCTAGGAAGCGGGCGCTCGCGGCTACCGCCGCCTGAACAAGCTTGAGACACCACTGAGTTCCGGAGAGCTGGAAACGGGCAAACTTCTCAAGAGCTTTGCGAGGGTCTAAACTAAAGGACCCGGAAAAATCCACGGCGGCCTCGGCAGCCAGCTGGTTGAGAGTGCTCTCGAGTTCGTCCGCCACGAGGAAGTGTTTCGAACGGGTCTGATTGGAACCTGTCCTGACAACAACCGTTATTGCAGGAGTTGGGAACCGCTCACGAAGTTTCCTATATGATCCCTACCTGTGGAAGAGGTTTAGCCTGTATGAAACGACTCGTCTCCGCGGCCCTGGTCAGCATGACCCTGGGCCAGTTTGCCCCCGCCCAGGAGATTCCCAAGGACGTGGTGTTGCCGGTGGAGACCAAGTATCTCAACAGTCCAGCCGCCAGCCAGTACCCTGAAGCCAACGCCATCTTCCTCAGCGACACCGTCAATTTCCGCGTAGCCCCGGATGGGTCCACAGAATATGACGAGCACGACGTGATCAAGGTCTTCACCCCGGCCGGGGTGGAGGACCACAAAGACCTGCTGCGCGTCTATCGCTCTGACCTCGAGTCGGTTCAGGTAGACCTGGCCCGCACCATTTTGCCGGACGGCAGGGTGCTGGAAGTGCCCAAATCTGCCATCGCAGATGAAGCCGTCTTTGAAGGCCAGAAAACCAAAACGAACCAGAACATGCGAAGGGTCGTCATACGTTATCCGAATGTAGTGCCCAACTCGATCGTGGAATACCACATTCGCACCAAGAAGAAGCCCTATCCCCAGGGCAAGTGGTGGGGGGTCAGCTATGTGCAAAACCCCGAGCCGATGGTGGAAAGTCGCTTTGAAGTGGATGTTCCCGCAGGAAGCCCGGTGCGTTTCGCCACTCCGGGCTATACCAATCTGGTGCCAGAGAAATCCACTCACGACGGAATCGACAGCACCGTCTACAAGATCGTGCAGAGCCCGGCCCTCAGTCAGGAGGCGGCCGGCCCGGCCTTGCTGACTCAGATGAAGCGATTGGAAGCCAGCAACTTCGAAAGCTGGGGCCAGTTGCGTTCTTGGTTTAACCAGGCTTTTGAAGCCAACTGCGATTCGACGGGCCCTGTGTTGACTCAGACCCAGCGCCTTATCACCCCCGGAGCAAACCCCACCAAGCAATTGGTGGACATCGGCACCTGGGCCACTCACAAGCGATTTCTTTCCGGGGCTCTGGACGATTTTAGACCCAACAAAGCCAGTCTGCTGGTGGACGAGGAGGTTCTGAATCCCGTGGACGCCGGCATTCTGCTGACCAGCATGTATCGCGCAGCCGGCTTTACGGTGCAGCCGGTGCTGGCCTTCGAACTGCCCCCGGAACAGGTGCAGAGCGAACTGCCCCGCTTCAACCGGGTTGACAACCTGCTGCTCAAGGTTTCCCAAGCGGGCGAAAACTGGTGGATCGATCCTCGTCATCCACTCGAGTTCGACAGCGCCCCCCCCTCAGGTTACCAGGGTGGCTCGGTGCTGCTGGCGGCCGACGACTCGCAGCCCTTTGAGCGTCTGGAATCGACTCCAGCCGAAGCCAATCGGGTTGAAACCCGGGTTGAAGCTCGTCTGGACGACAAGGGTCGCCTCGAACTTCGATTCAACACGGTGGAACACGGTGCTTCCGGGGCAGCCTACCGCGAAGCCAGCCGCGAGCTCTTAGACAGCGGCAAAGAGCAACGCGACCAGCAGTTGAGCCGTCTCTTCGACCGTATCGCCGCCTTCTACGGTTCGCGCGCTCGCGTGCTGGACAAATACTTCAACCTGAACGCCCGTCAGGGCCAGCCTATCGATTTTGCCGCCACCGTGGCCGTGCCCGACTACACCGTGCGAATGGGCAACAAGTTGGCCATGGTGATGCCCGTTCGGGTCAATCCGAAGATGCTGGATCTAGCGGAAGCTTCCGGATCCCGAACCCAACCCGTGATCCTGGACCATCCCTGGCGCGAAGACGTGCGCCTGCGGCTGATTTTACCGAACAACACCGAGATCAGCGAATTACCTGCCACCGTGCAGATCAGCACGCCCTTTGGTAGCTACTTCGCCACGGCCCGCGGAGAGGGCCGCGAAGTCTATTATTACAGCCGACTGGTGGTCAACGAAGCTCTCATTCCCAAGGAAAAAGCCGGTGAACTGACCCAGTTCGCCCGCCAGGTGGTTCAGGCTCGCGGTAAGCTGGTGCTGACGCCCAACGGTCGCACCGCCAACACGCCCTGAGACCATGCTGGCCCACGCGAAAATCAACCTTGCTCTCGAGGTTCTGGGTGATTTACCTGGCGGCTATCACGAGTTGGACAGCCTGTTTGCCACTCTGGACTTGGCCGACGAATTACACTGGAGCGATGCAGCTGAAACCTCACTCCGACTGGACGGGGAGGTCACCGGACTGGAAATCTCGGTGGGCGAGGACAATCTGGTCATCAAAGCCCTGCGAGCCCTGGAAGCGGCTGCGGGACGTGCCCTGCCACTGAGTATCGAACTGGTCAAGCGGATTCCCGCCGGGGGCGGACTGGGAGGCGGGTCAGCCGACGCCGCGGCCTTGCTCTACGGACTCAACCAGAGTCATGGCCTGGGTTTCTCCCTGGCACAGTTGCAGGCAATGGCCTCGCCGCTGGGGGCGGACGTGGCTTTCGGCGTGCGCGGCGGGGTCGCCAGAGGAACGGGGCGAGGTGACCAGCTAGAACCCTTACCTGCCCCGCCACCAAGGCCCATCACCTTGATTCTGCCCCCGTTCTTCTGTCCTACCGGGGCCGTCTACCGGGCCTGGGACGCGGCCCGCTGGCGGCCAGCCGCGGGCAAGGTGGTGGCCAGCCTGCCTTATCTGGAAAAAGGCCAGTGGCCGCCGTTGGAAGTCCTGTTGGGGAATGACCTGGAGCCGGCGGCCGAACAGGTCCAGCCCCAATTGGCGGAAATCAGACAGGCCTTGCAGAGCGTGGGCCCAACCCTTTTGTGCGGCAGTGGTTCAACCATGAGCTGTTGGGCTGGCACTCTGGAACAGGTCGAGCGGGCGGTAGCGCCCTGGAACTGTCGCTGTGTGCCCGCCCATATTACCGGAGTGGCTCGTCCTTGAAGGCCGTCCTGCTGGCCGGGGGCCCGCTGGGCAAACTCACCTTAGAAGCAGGCGATACCGCCACCAGCAAGGGACTGGTGCGCGTGGGGGGACAACCCCTGGCCTGGCGCACGTTGCAGGGATTCCGCCAATCCCGTTTGATCTCGCACACCGTGCTGGTGGGCGGTGATCCGGGCTGGGAGGGCGTGGACTGTGCGGTCCCGGCTCACGAAACGCTGATGGGCTCCTTCGAAGCTGGTGTCAATGCCTGCAACGAAAGCCACGACCCGGTGCTGGTCTGCTGCGGCGACCTGCCCTTCTTGCCGGGTCACGCCCTGGACGACTTCATTGCCCGCTGCCGGCTTCGGCCCGAGGCCAGTCTGTGGTACGGCTACCTGCGCCGGGAAAACTCCGAATACAAATATCCGGGATTGACCCACACCTGGGCCCGCCTGGCCGACGGCACCTACTGCGGCAGCGGCGTGATGATGCTGCGCCCGGAGGTCATGCACCGGATGCGCTCAGCCATGGACCGCCTGACCCACGCCCGCAAAAACATGTTCAAACTGGCAGGCTGCCTGGGCTGGGGCAACTTGCTGAACTACGCTCTGGGCAGGTTGACGGTGGCCCGCGCGGAGAAGGCCGGCCAGGGCATCTTTGACGTGCGCTGCGCCGGCGTCGAAACGCCCTATGCCGAGCTCGGCTTCAACGTGGACGACGCCGAGAGCCTGAGCGAGGCCCGCCGTATCTTGCAGGAAGTTGGTGATCCCCATGCACTCAGTGGTTCACACGGATAAAGCCCCGGCCGCCGTCGGCCCCTACAGTCAGGCCATCCGCTACGGAAATATGATCTTTTCAGCCGGACAGGTGGCGTTAGACCCAGAAAAAGGCGTGCTCATGGGTGATGATGTGGCCGCCCAGACCGAGCAGGTTTTTCGCAATTTGCAGGCGGTGCTGTCTGCTGCCGGTAGCGATTTGAGCAAAGTGATAAAGACCACCGTGTTCCTCACCACGATGGACCATTTCAACGCCATGAACGAAGTCTACGCCCGTCACTTCCCCAACCATCCACCTGCCCGCTCGACCGTGGCCGTTTGCGCTCTGCCCAAGGCCGCTCTGGTGGAAATTGAAGTGGTGGCTTACACCGATTAATGCTGAGACTGGAAGGTATCGCCAAACAGGTTCAGGGCCAGACCCTTTTTGAGAACGTCGATCTGACGCTGCAGGCGGGCGACCGCCTGGGCGTGATCGGCGTCAACGGGTGCGGGAAGAGCACATTTCTCAAAGTAGTGGCCGGTCTGGTTGAGCCGGACCGAGGTTCCGTCTGGGTGGCCGAGGGTTATCGGGTGGGCTACCTACCCCAGGCTCCTCAGGTTGAAGGCCACCTTTCGGTGGCCGACGCTGTTTATCAGTCCCAATCGGAAGTTTTGGACCTCTGGCACGAATACGAAAAGGTGGCCGAAGCCGGTCTGGACATGCGACGCCTGGGTGAGCTGCAGCACGAACTGGAGCGGGTCGGCTTCTTCGAGTTACAGGTGCGAGCAGACATCGCCATGACTCAACTAGGCCTGGGTCCTTGGCGCGATCAGCCCATCCACAAGCTTTCGGGAGGCCAACGCCGACGAGTCGCGCTGGCGCAGGCTCTGACCCGACAGCCGGATGTTTTATTGCTGGATGAGCCCACCAACCATCTGGACACGGATTCCATCGACTGGCTGGAAGGCTATCTACGCGGCTACGCGGGCGCGGTCATGATGGTCACCCACGATCGGTATTTTCTGGACCGCATCACCAGTCGCACTCTGGAGATCGAAGAGGCCAGGGTCACCTGCTACCAGGGCAACTATGCTAAATACCTGGAAAAGAAGTCGGAGCTACAGGAGCTGGCCGAAGCCAGCGCGGCCAAGCGGGCCAACCTTTGGAGGCGCGAGCTGGAGTGGTTGCGACGTGGTCCCAGGGCCCGAGCCACCAAACAGAAGGCTCGTATCGAACGAGCCTATGAGTTACAGCCCGAATACCAGAAGAAGCAGGAAGGGCTGGAAATCGGCCTGGGCTCCCAACGTCTAGGCAAGAAAGTGCTGGAGGCTCAGGCGCTTTCCAAGAGCTTTGGAGAGCGAAGGCTGTTCGAAAAATTCGACTTAACCCTGGAGCCGGGCGAACGATTGGGCATCGTGGGACCGAACGGAAGCGGCAAGACCACTTTGCTGGAGGTCCTGGCCGGGCGCCTGCAGCCTGATTCAGGAAAGCTGGAGGTGGGTTCCACCGTCAAACTGGGTTACTTCGATCAGGAGAATCGTGAGCTGGACCCCAACCTCAAGGTCATCGACTCGCTGCGCGAGGTGGCCGAGAGTGTGCCGTTGGCCAACGGTGAAGTGCTGACGGCCGCCCAAATGCTGGAACGATTTTTGTTCAGCGGACGATTGCAGCACACGCTTGTGGGCAAGCTTTCGGGCGGGGAACGCCGCCGTCTTTATCTGCTTCAGGTGCTGATGAGCAACCCCAACGTGCTCTTCCTGGACGAGCCCTCCAACGACCTGGATATTCCCACCCTGTCCTGCCTGGAGGACTACCTGGACAACTATCCAGGCACTCTGCTGATTTCCAGCCATGACCGCTACTTGCTGGACCGCTGCGTGGAACAATTGCTGGCGTTTGAAGGGGGCCCCCGGCCGCGTCGGGTGCTGGGTGGATATTCTGACTACGCCGAGCAGAAGAAAAATGCTTCGCCCGCAGCCAAAGCCAAACCGACCCCGGCTGCCGCGCCCGTGGTTGTGGACCACGCACCGGTGCGAGCGCGCAAGCTCTCCTTCAAAGAAAAGCGCGAATTAGAGCAACTCGAAGTCAGCATCGCTCGGGCGGAGACTCGCCAGGTGGAGTTGGAGGAAGTTCTGGCCAGCCAGGGTACCAATTACGGTGCGGTTCGCCAGGCCCACGAAGAACTGGAAAAGCTCAAGTCGGATCTGGAGATCCAGATGGAACGTTGGGCCGAACTGGCCGAGCTGGCGGAATGAGGTGCGCGAGATGATCAAGAGCTTGCTGTTAGGACTGTTCATCGGCAGTCTGGCCTGGGCCGCCCCGCCCGAGGAGGACGTCTACAAGGTGGTGGAAGCCGCCGGCCTGCCCCGTGAAATTGTCACCCTGCGCAATCCCAGCAGTTTTCCCGAGCTGGCCGTGGTGGGAGTGGAGAATCAGCTGAAGGCAGTCTACTTGGAGGGAGTCTACACCAGCCCCAACCAGGCCACCGGAACCATCGTGAGCCGATTGGACAACCAGCTGGCGATCGACTGGGTCACCCAGGTGCTGCTGGCCTTCGACAGCCCTCTACTGAGCAGTCCCACTGAATTTACGGGCAAGACCGATTGGCAGGAACCCTCGGCCGAAGGCGACGGGGCCAAGGGCTTCAAAGTTAAGCTCTGGGTCCGCGAAAAAGGTGGAGAGCTGGCACTGCGCCAGTATCACCTGACCAACAAAGGGGCCCGCGTGAGCGTGCTGCGCCGCCTCAAAGGCTGACTACCTGATTGTAACTGCAGCCCTTTGCCATCTGAAAGGGCAAGGACTGGGACTCAGGCCTGTTGCTGAGCGGCGGCCAGATCCACGTCATTCTGTGAAAATTCCAGGGTCATCGGCTGGCCGCGATCGTTACCGGGCTCACGAATGTCCAGTGGGCCGCCCAGGAACTCCGCTGACTTGAGCTCCATGCGACCGGCGTCCTGAGCCTCGGGCACGGGCTTGAGCTTGGCCACTTGTTTGGTGTCGGTCTTCATCTGACTGTCCAGCACACGCTCGGCGGCCTGGAGGTTGGATTCGGGGATATCGCCCAGCACACGGCCGCAAACAGCCTGCATATTGCCATCGAGATTGCTTAGAGCGTCGACCTGATCCGGGGCGAGAACGGACTCGACACCTTCCGGACTGGTGATTCGCACGAATCCGTCGGGCAGCATGGTGGCGCCTTGCTGACGAGTCTTCTCGGCCTTTTCTTCCTGATCGCGCTCGTGGCCGCGCTTGACCTTCAGTTCATGGTCTTCACCGTTCTCCGGCTCGAGCTCTTGCAGACCAGCGTGAGAGGCCAGTTCGTGCTCGTGGCCCTCAATGTGCTCCTGGT
Organism: bacterium; assembly: GCA_018266105.1. GTDB lineage: Bacteria > Vulcanimicrobiota > Xenobia > Xenobiales > JADMJV01 > JADMJV01. Next base: position 135,814 of record JAFEBA010000076.1, read on the forward strand.
GGGAGGCTTGCAGCGACTTCTTGGCGGCATCGCTGAAGGTGAAGCCTTCCTCTTGTTCCACACCCTTCTTGACCGTGGTCTTGCGCTGCGTGTTGGCAGTTCCACCCGTCTGACGGAGGCTCTCGGCAGTCTTTGCGTCAGGGCCCTTGGCGATCTGCTGGCCGATCTGGCTGAAGTAGTTACCGCCCTGTCCGATGCCTGTAGCCATGGTCTGAGTTCCTCCTGATCATTCGAAAAGCTGGGGTATCATATCAGGTCCAAAGTTCACATTCAATCAACCCTTTCGGCGAGAATGTGAAAATATACTGCGGGGGTGAAAATTGCCTCTCAAGCCCCCTCCAGGCCCCTCTCGCGCGTCACCACTTACGCTCAGGATCCGATGGTGGGACCCGTGATCGAAGACACCGTGGAGCTGGATAAGATCGGCCGCCGAGTGGATGGTCCTCGAGTCAGCATCTGGGATCAAGAAGTCATGAGAGCCTCCGCAGACGGGCAGGGCAACTACCTGTACGGGCCCGACAACCGGAAGTTTGACCAGGTCCAGGCCTTTACCACCACGCAAAAGACCCTGGACCTGTTTGAGAACTACGCCAACCGCAAGTTACCCTGGGCATTTGAAAACGAGACTCTGGGGGTCGGCCCGCACGCTGGCGAGGGAGTCAATGCCTACTACCAAAGGTTTGCTGAATCTCTAAGCTTCTACTACTTTGACTCCAAGGCCCTGGGACGGCGAGTCCAAACATCCCAATCAGCCGACGTGGTCTCCCATGAGACCGGTCACGCCATCCTGGATGGCCTGAAGCCCCAATTCGGCCAGACCTTCGACCGCGAAACCAAAGCCTTCCACGAAGCCTTTGGAGACTGCGCGGCCATGCTCTTAACCCTTTCCAGACCGACCAATCGTGAAGCGATTTTGCGGGAAACCGGTGGCGATTTGCGCAAAGAAAATTGCTTATCACGAATGGGGGAAGAATTTGGCTACGCGGTGCGGCGCCTGAACAAAGACCCCCAAGACGATCGAGACTACCTGCGCACCCATCTGAACGACTTCCAATACGTCAATCCCGACACCCTGCCGGCCGACGGCCCGCGTGAGACCCTCAGCGGCGAAGCTCACAGCTTCTGTCAAGTCTGGACTCGCTCGTTCTATGACTGCCTGGCTGGACTCTTTGAACAAACCGGCGACCTGGCCCGGGCCGCCGAAATCGGCGGCAACCTGCTGACCCTGGGAGTCCACATGGTCAGCCCAACCCGGGCTCGCTACAGCCAGTTGGCTGCAGCCATGCTGCGAGCCGACCAGTTACTTTATCAGGGCCAGCATAGCGGCGCCCTGCGCCAGGCTTTCGAAAAGGTCGGGATTGCCACGAGCCAGGAGACGCTCCCGGAATTCAACTGGCAGCAAGCGCCAGCCGACTTGCCAGCCGCCCAATCCTTGCTTGACCAACTGGGTCCGGGAGGTTTTCAGGCCCAGCGCATTCTCAAAGACGGCCACGGCATGACCGTGCTGGAAGGGGTGAGAACTCAGACCGTGCGCGATCAGGACAAAGCCAGTGAGGTGGCCCAGGGAATGAGTCTCACCTTTGACGCCGCTGGCAAACTGGTGCATAAGGTCATCGACGAAGCCTCACCAGAAAGCGAGTTGATCGGCATGCGCGACGAGATCACTCGCTCTCAGACCGGGCTCCCCTCCACCTGGCAAACCATCCGGGAGTTCTCGGATGGCACCACTCTCATCAGCCGGTTGCCGGTCTTCATCGACTGAACCCATGAAGTATTTTTTGATACTGCTGCTGAGCAGCTCGGCCTGGGCTCAGGGAGTCTGGAGCGTCGACGAACACCTCAAGCTGGTTCAAAAAGGTAAGACGCTGGTGGTGGTGATGAGCGGAAAGCCCTGGCCCGCCGGTCGGCCCTTGATGCGTGCGGGCTTTCACCCGCCCGGCGGCGCTCATGGCCAGGCCCAGTTCATTCTGGAAAACCCCAACCACCTGACTCGACTGGAAGACTGGTCCGAGAAAATCCAGGACGGCGTTCAGGGCATCGAGACCTCAAAGGAGCAAGGCAAAAGCATCTATCTACAGATCTGGGGCCAGGGCGCGGCCCTGGTCATCGACGATGTGCGCAACGCGCAGTGGGCCGGACCCAACAATCTCACAATCAATCCCGGCGCCACTCCCATTCTGGCCAGCTATTACCTCTCGCGTGGACACTTCAAGCGACTCACCAGGCTGGTTTATCAAGCTCAGGACAAACTCCGCAACCAGTGAAATGGATTCTCTGGGGGCTGCTGTGCATGTCGGTGGCAGCCCAGACCCTGGTCGGGCTGGATGGCTCGAGACCGACGCTGGCCCAATTGCGCCGAGGTGGCAGCCCGCTGGTTCTGGTCACCTGGTGCAGCCACTGCGTCTGCTGCCGCAGCGGCGAACAAACCCTGCTCTCTCTCAAGCAAAAGTATCCCCAAATGCGGATGTGGGCGCTGGACGCTCAGTGGGGCGATGACGCTGCTCAAGTAAAAAGCTACCTGAGTCGTCATCAACTAAACCTGCCCGTGCTCTTCGATCCAGGGGCAGGCCTGTGTCGGATGCTGGGTGTACGCACCAGCACCACTGCCCTGGTCTGGGACGACCGCGGCGAAATGCGCTATTTCGGGAATCTGGCGGGCTTGGCCCGAGCCCTGAAACAGTTGAGCCTTGCTCAAACGGTGACCCCGGCCACCACTGCCCAACAGGGATGCCCAATTCTGTTTATCGACCATTCCCAAAAGCTGGATCACCCGTGAGAAGTTCGGATCTCCTGGTCCTGGCCGCTTATTTTGCAGCACTGGGCTGGATCGGCTGGCGGACGGCCACGGCCTCCAAACACAAGGACTCAGAACGGGATCTGCTCCTGGGAGACCGTCAGATTCCCTGGTGGGCGGTGTTGCTATCCGTCCTGGGCTCGGAGATTTCGGCCCTGACTTTCGTAGGGGTACCAGCCCGCGCCTACACCGGCAACTGGACCTACCTGCAGGTGACGATGGGCGCCATCGGTGGACGCTATCTGGTGAGTCGATTCTTCGTGCCCGCATTCTACCGACACAACGTGGTCTCCATTTATGAGTTCTTACTTCGCCGCTACGGGCCCTGGACGCGCAATGTGGCGGTGGTGGTCTTCCTTTTTGCTCGCGTGTTGATGAGCGGGGTGCGCCTGGGGGCAGGAGCCCTGATCGTACACCTGGCTCTCAACATTCCACTGCATCTGGCCATCGTGGTGACCGCCCTGGTCGGCCTGGTGTTTTGCGCTACCGGCGGGGTCAAAGCGGTGGTCTGGACCGAGGTCCTGCAGGTCTCGGTGATGTTCCTGGGTGCCCTTTGCGCGCTGGGAGTGCTGCTCTGGAACACTCGCGGCCTCAGTCCAGGCCCGATTCAGGTGTTAGACTTCAGCACCGACCCCAAGCTGGAATTCACTGTCTGGGCAGCACTTTTTGGCACCACCCTGACCAATGCCGCCATTTTCGGCACCGATTACGATATGGTGCAGCGGATGCTGACGGCCAGGAACAGTCGCCAGAGCGGCCGCGCCGTGCTCGGTTCCGCCCTGGCCGAGATCCCCATCATCAGTCTTTTTCTGGCCATTGGCACCTTGCTGCGCGTCTACTACACGGCTCATCCCGACCCGGGCCTGCCCGAGAGCGCCAACAAGGTCTTCGGCTACTTCATCATCCACCAGCTTCCGGCCGGTCTCTGCGGCCTGCTGGTTGCAGCCGTCATCTCGGTCCTGCTGTCCAGTTACGAATCGGCCTTAACCTCTCTGGCAGGCTCGTTTACCGTCGATCTCTATCGCTCATTTTTTCCAGAACGCGAGCCCAGGCACTATCTCTGGGTGACCCGCGCCGCCACCCTGGGCTTTGCTCTGCTTTTGCTGGCGGTCGCCATCTGGTGCTCCTCGGTGGAACAAATCCTGACCCTGGGACTGGAAATCGGCACCTACTTCTACGGAGCCCTGCTGGCAGTTTTTGGGCTGGCACTGGCCCTCCCCGAATCGCGCCCGGCCGGTTGGGATCGCTGGACCGCCGGAGTCGCCATGCCGGTTTCCATTCTGACGGTCATGTACGTCAAATCCCTGGGCGGGCTGGCCTTCCCCTGGTTCGTTTCATTGGGAACGGTCACGGCCGGCTTGCTGATCTGGCTGCCTCAGAAACTCTTCAGCAAAGCCCCGGCAGCCCCTTAAGCCCACTTGCTTAGGGTGAACCTATGCAAGCCACCGTCTTTATCAACAACTTCTGCCAACAGCTGGTCGTGCTCAAGCCCTATCGAGTGACTCCCGTCCGTGCCCAGTAACCAACCCGAAGGGGATGCGGCTGGCGCAGTGCACCGCCATCCCTTTTCACCGGCCACTGCCTGGAGTACTCGCCATTTGTTGTTCGGCGCCCTGTTCTCCTCATTTTGCTTGCTGCTGGCGGGAGTGGCGTTGGGCTGCTACTTGATGATTCAACGCGACTTCCGCTGGAAGACCTACGGTCTACTTCACCATCAGGTCATGGAGAACTGGCAACCTCGGCCCGATGGCCTGTATTTACTGATGCCGCAAAATGGTCGGCCCAACTGGCTGCGCCTGAGCGACCGCATCACCACCGTTCGCTACTATGACCCCCATGTTCAATGCAAGATTCAGATGGGCGGCCCGCCCGAGCTGCCGGCCGAGTGTCCCTCTCAGATTCGCCAGGTGCTCAACAGCGGTCAGCCTCAGCGCTACCTATCGCACAACGGCTTTGAGAACTGGTTGTTATGGGCCCTGCCCGTGCATGATCTGAGTGGAGGAATCGTGGGGGTGCTGGAGCTCGGGATGGGCACCCGCCCTTATGACGAACTGCTCAAGAAACTGGCCGGCTCACTGCTGTTGGTGGCCTGTCTGGGAATGGGGGTAAGCAGCCTGCTGGCCGCCACCCTTTCCAACTACCTGGCTCGACCTTTGGAGAGTCTGGCGGCCGCTATCGAGAAGGTGGCACGCGGCAATTTTGGTGCAAGAGCTCCGCTCTGCGGCTCGCTGGAGATGCAGTCCGTGGCCAAAGATTTCAACGATATGGTCGACCAGCTCGGTCAGGTGTTTCAGGCCCAAAAACGCTTTATTGCCGACGCTTCGCACGAGCTGAAGACCCCGCTGACCTCGATTACCACCATGACCGACCTGCTTCAGCATCAAGGCCAGGCTTTAAAACCAGAACGGCGGGAGCGGGCCTGGGAGGTGATCAACCGTGAAATCGACAGAATGGATCGGCTGGTTCAAGACCTGCTCACCCTGTCGCGCTTTGACCAGGCGGCTCAAGCTCGCCGAGAGATTGTGGACCTGAGCGTCGGCCTGAGTAATTTACTCGACCAATACCCGCGGGTGCAGTTGCGCGGACTGCCAGCCGAAGGCCTGATCCGGGGAGATTCGGTGGGTTGGGAGCGTTGCCTGCGCAACCTTTTTGAGAATGCCCAGGCCCATACGCTTGAACCCGGTCGGATCTGGGTCAGCCTGGAAGCAGACCAGGGAGGATACCTGCTGCAGGTGGAGGACGAAGGCTGTGGCATCCCGAGCGAAGACCTGCACAAAGTCACTCAGCGCTTCTACCGTTCAGAACGCTCGCGCAGCCGACATCTAGGCGGCACCGGTCTGGGCCTGGCGATTGTGGAGGCCTGGGTTGACCAGGCGGGCGGGAAACTGCAGCTGGAGAGCCAAGTGGGCGAAGGAACCTGCGTTAAGATTTGGATACCCGCACGATGAAACCATACCGTATTCTGGTGGCCGACGACGACGACTCAATCCGGGACTCCCTGGAGACTGTCTTTGAACTGGAAGGCTACGAGGTCTTGCTGGCGCCGGACGGACGCCGCGCCATGCAGATGTTCGACTCCGACGTCGATCTGGTCATTCTGGACTGGATGATGCCGGAAATGGACGGCATCCAGGTTTGTCAGGAGGTCCGACGGATCAGCCAGGTTCCTATCTTGATGCTCACAGCTCGGGGGGATCTTGACGACAAAATCACGGGCCTGGACACGGGTGCCGATGATTATCTGGCCAAGCCATTCAAAACCAAGGAGCTGCTGGCGCGGGTTCGGGCCCAATTGCGTCGCAGTCGAGCTTTCAGCAAGGATCAGTTGGAATTCGGTTCGCTGGTGCTGGAGCCAACCTCGCGCTCGGCTCGTTGGCAGGACCAAAAAATCTCCCTGACCGCACTGGAATTCCAGTTGCTGCAATTTCTGGTGCAAAATCCCGGCCAGGTTTTCTCTAAGGAACAGTTACTCAATCACGTCTGGGGCTGGCACGAGGCCGCCAATCTCAATGTGGTGGAGGTGCACATTTCTAGCTTAAGGCAAAAGCTGGGCGAAGGGGCCAAGAATTTGATCCGCACCGTGCGCGGACTGGGCTATTCACTGGGCCTTTAGGGTTTCGGCGCGGGCACCGGTCGTTTGTTTACTTCCCGGTCACAGCTCAGGGCGCACCCGTGCATATACTCGGTTGGCATTCAGAGAATCCATAGGGGGAACCATGGTGACCAACACGATGCGCGGGCTGAGCCCCGTGCACAACCCGCGGCCTTCAAAACCAGCCAATCCGCCCCAGCCGCCGGCCTCCAACGATCGAGCCGAACTCGGCTCCAAAGTGGCGGGGGGCGTGACTTTTGCCAGCCTGGCTGGACTTTGCCTGATGGCGGGAACTTCGGTCGTGCACGCTCAGGTGGCCACACCCGCCCAGCAAGCGGCGCCGCTGGACCTCACCCAACAGGTCGCTCCGGTCGAGAACGACCAGGAAGACCTCACCCTGAGCGAGCAACTCACCCAGGCAGCCCAAAAACAGGGTATCGCTCTGCAATTTGAAGTTCGCCCGGCCAACGCGCCGCCCGTGTCCGTGACCCCCTGGCACGCCGAGAAGATTCTGGCCGAAGCCGGCACGGTGGTGGTCACCGAAGTGAAGGACAACCAGTTTGACCGGGCCGCTTACCTGACCGATACCACCGATCTCGTGTCCTATCTGCACTACATGCAGGGAGCTTCGGCGGAAACGGCCCAGGAGCAAGGAGCAGCCTCGCTTCGAGCCTTCTTCAACCTCACCCCCAACACCCAAATCGTGCACCCCATGACTCAAGAAAGCCTTTCGCCCTTTACAGCAGCTCGTATGCTGAAGGCGGAGAAGCCGCTGTTGCTGCGCATGGACGGCGTTCCGCAAAAACAACTCAACAACTTGCGCGAGTTGGAGCGCAATGTCGGCAACGACGACGGTCCTGGCTGCAACCTGACCGGCACTCTGGGCGGGGGCAAACCCGGCGTTTGGTGCCTGTTTGGCAACTAAAGTCCAGGCTACTCTCGACCGCGCTCGCCCTTATCTTCGTTAATGAAGATCCAGGCGGCAATCTCGCCCGGCTGAATGCTGAAGGACCCGTCGCTATCCCCGCGCCAGAATTCTCGGTCGCGAACGTAACGCGAGGAAGTATCTGCAGCCGGAATCGAGAGACTGTCAGCCACCAGCGCGCGCACCCGCTGTTGCCACAGCTCGAGATTGGCCGGTCGTAAATCGATCCAGCCAGCCCGGGCCCATTCCTCCAGGGAATGGCTGTCCAGGTGGACCTCGTTGTTTCCACTGGGCGGCGGGGTCTTGACCTGTCGACCCCGCAGCAGTTGGGCCTTTCCGTCTTTTTCAAAAAGCACGGGAATCCCGATGGAGACAGGCGTGGCCAACAAATCCGGATTCAGTTCGAGTAACCCGAAGATTTGCTCAACCAGTTGCTGTGGGGTGTGCTTGAGCACGTCCTGCAGGTCGTTAAAGAGTCGCTTGAGGTAGTAAGCCTCGTAAAGCAACTTGGAGAGGCGTGGAGGACCCAGATTCTCAAAGGCCACCGAGTCCACACCGTGACGACCTTCCAGTTCGCGCAGCTTCTGGATCGCGCGCTGACGCTGAAAGCCGGCCCGATAGGTGGGTCCCATACAGGTCACGTTCAGGGCATTGATCACATCCTTGCCGGTGTTGACACCGCGCACCTCATCCACCACGTTGCGCGCGATTTCCTCTGGAGTGACAAACTCCATCTGGCCCGGCGAGGTGATGGCCACGAACTCCTCTGTAGAGAAAAGTCCGTTCTCGCCCGTATCCACAAATACCGTCTCAAGCTTTTTGCCGGACGGCTTCCCAAAATCAGGATCGTCCAACCTGAGAATGGTCCCGGCCTCGGCACTGATGGCGTGACTGAAACTGACTTCCTCCAGTTCAACCGGACGCCCGCGCTTGTTGATTTCCCCAAACCCGATGCCGCGCCAGCCGATCATGGCCGTGGGCTTGATCTCCATGGTCGCCGGAGGGGCTTTAGAGATGACCTCGGCCTCGTTCTCCAGGCTGGCAATGCCCGGGGTCCGGGCCAGCAAGAAGAGCAGCAGGGTGTGGGCTCCGGCCACGGCCGACTTGGAGAGCAAAACCGAAGACGGCCGCTCTTCGCCATGAGTATAGGGGATGTTCCAACCCATTCCGCCGGTGCCAGAAGTGCCTAGCTTCACATAAGCCTTGGTATCTACAGCCACCATCGCTCGATAGAGCACATCCACGTGACGAATCAACTGAGGGATGTAGAGGCTGCACAGCAACTTCTCCACCGAGTCTTTGTTGGTGGATTCATCCTGAACCTCGCGCCAGACCTGACGGGCGTGCGAGAAAATGTCCGAGTAGGCAATGCCCGTGGCCGTATTCATGGCGTCGATGATCACATGCGGCTGATATTTCAGGACGATCTGATAAAGGTAAAAGCGACGGGCCACCTCAGCCGACATGGGCGTCAGCGTGTCCTCAATAATGGCCGCTCGCCCCTCAGGAGTCTGCATGGCCTGGTTGCCGGTCAAATGCCTCAGGCTCTCACGGGCAAACAGATTGCCCCATTCCGGGACCAGTTCGACCTGCTGCTGATCGTGCGTCAGCTGAGAAGCGCGCTCCATCTCTTCTTGCAAAGTGCGAATGGCCAGCCGGGATTCTTCCTCCTGCAGAGAGCAGACCACGATGCGGGCGGGGCGGTTCTTAAGCAGTTCGCGACAGACGGCGCGGCCGACCATGCCGCCCCCGCCCAAGACCATGACGGTGGTGCCTTGGATATCCATGTCAGCTTAAGCCAGCGTGACGCGCAGCAGGCGAACGGGTTGCATGGTATCGTTGACGATTTCCAATTCTTCGCCGGACTCACGCTGCAAGATCTGGCCGGCCAGGGGACGCAACACGCGCTCGGCAACTCGAACCTGGGCACCGCCAGCCAGAGTGACCGTGATCAGCTCCTGGCCAGATCCCAGCTTTTCGGGAGCAAAGGATTGATGGGGCGCCACCTCTTGCCAGAGGGCATTGGGGGCGATCTGTGCCGTGCGGCCCCAGGGCTGCTCGGTCCAGGTGACGTTGTACTCAGAAATGGCTTGCATCGAGTCGTTCTCTTTCTACCACCAGGTTCCGGGTGGTTCGGGACGGGCTTGAAATTCTCCGCAGGGTTCCAGGCGCAAGCGCTGGATGCTGAGGGCCGGAGCCAGACAGCGACCATACCAGGCCCGATCAGCGGCCACGTTGACCAGGTCGCGGCCCAGCAAATCGCTGAAACGTCCGCGCACCAGCATCGGAGCCAGGCGAATCTGCGGCCTTCCCCCTTGCATCAACCAGGCCACTTCGGCCAGGCGGCAAAACTCATCCGGTTCGCAAGGCGCATCACAAGGAACCAGTCGATCCAGCAGGATGCCGTCGCCCATATCCTTGGCCAGGTCGCCCAAGGAACTGCGACCGCCCAACAAACTCAGATTGGACCAGCCCGGATTGGGCGGCAGACCCCAGTCTCGAACGGCCAGGCCGGGCGCATCCACCCCCATGGAGCGGGCGTGGAAACGATCCACCAGGTGATGATGAACCACTCCCTCCTGAACCAGCGAAACCGGACGTTTCATCTGGCCTTCACCGTCAAAAGGCACCGTTCCGGGACCGCTCTGCAAGGTGGCGTCGTCCTGCAGAGTGATTTGGGGCGAAAGCCAGGCCTCCCCCCAGGGAGCGGCCAGTTCAGGATGGCCCTCGAAGCGGCGGGCGTCAAAATGGCGCGCCACCATATCCGTGACCAGTGCGGCCGAGGCGGCCGGAGTGAACACCGCGGCCGTGTCACCGGCGCTTAATTCCTGAACGCCTTCGGCGTGTGCCGCCTGCCAGACCAGTTCCATCAGGAGCTCGGAGGGATTGGCCCGTAAGCGAGCCGCCAGAATCTGGGCCTGAAGCAGCGGAGCTTGAGTGCTATCCACGGCCACCTGATAGACAATGCGCTGGCCGGTCTGTTCACCCGCCCGAGTCACAAGGGTCAGCATCTGCCAGCGCAGGCTGGCGCGGATGCGAGTGGGATGGTCCTTAAGCAGGCTGGGCAGCAGAAACTGCAGTTTAGAGACGTAGCGAGACAGCTTGTCCAGATGCGGCTCCAAGGAAATCGGCTCGCTGGCGTTCGGGCTCTGATGAATGGGCAACCCGTGGGCAAACAAAATGCCTTCCAGCGGGGAGCTGCGAGCCGCCTGCAGGCTCCGCTCCAGCAGCATCTCGGGCAACTCGCTGGGTTCACCCCAGGCCCAGCCCAGCCGACCCTCGTAGTTGACACGAATACCCCAGCCCCGAAATTCGCGCCGAGTACGCGGGTCAGCCAGATCGATTTCACTGCGCTGCTCCCAGGCGATTTCGGCGTCGCGGCAGCGACGCAGGGCGGTGGCCATCAATTTGCCGGTGGGTGGTTTCATGGCCCGGCTCTTTGCTACTGGCGGGGGTAAAGTCCTCCGGGTTGGACGGACCTTGACGTCGAACTGAGAGGAATGAAAAACAAGCTCCTTTTGCTGGCCTCGCTGAGCGCAGGCTGCGCGAAGTCACCTCCTCATACCATCACGGCCTACGGAACAGCAGTGGCTCGGGGAAAAGCCGGACCAGTTTGGACTTTGCCTCCGCATCCTGAACGGGCACAGTGACCCGGTTCCGCTCAAGCCCAGACTGAACGCCTCGGTTGCAGAGGTCCAATTACTGGGGGAGATTCGAGCCAATCTCCCCGGCGCGTATCAACGCGCCAACCAAGCTCAATTCAGGAGCCTGCCAGATCGAAGAAGGAGGTCAGGATCACTCAATGGTCGACCAAGAACGGACAGGTTCTAGCCATCCCCTTGTAACCATTGCCTCCTCAAGCTGAGCTAGATTTTGCTGGCACACCCAAGTAGAGGAGACAAAGACATGGAAGACCTTCGTTTCGTACGAACCCAGCGGGGGTTCAGCCTGAAAGAGACAGCGGCGGCCTGTCAGGTCGACCCGAGGCGACTGAGCGACTATGAGCTGGGCTTGCGGCGAGGCTCCCCGTCGGACCTGAACCGAGTTCGGCAGTTCTTGGGAATGACACACGTCAAGAACGAGATCGTCCCGCTAACACTGAAGAACCACCGCGCGATCTGCCGCCTCTCTTATGGCATTCAGGTCGACCCTGGTCCGACCTGGGCCAGCCTTCCCCCAAAATACGATGACCTCTACCGACAGCTCAATCCTCAGCGAACGCCCGACCTGGATTTTCGCTCGAAGGTTCGGGCCGATTCCAGCCAGGAACCTGTCGGTTGGATCCAGCTCTTTGAGGACGGCGCGGAAGCCACCGCCGCCAGGCCAGGCTGGCTCGATTTCCCTTTCCACCCGTTGGTGGACAGCCGTGGAAACCCAATCGGAAATCAGCTCCGCGCCGCTTTCCGCGGAGAACACGAGTCTTCCAAGTGGCTGCTCTTCCCGCAGCTCACCCTTTTGCTGCCCGACTACCAGCTTTATCGGCCCGACGGCCTTCTACTGCGCTATAAACCCCGCCCACGCTGGTCCCTCGTTCAACTCGACGGAGGCGCCCATCGCAACGAGAAGTGGGACCGAAAACAGGACGCCTCCGTGAAACTGCCAACGCTGCGATTCCCCTCCAGCATCATCTTGGGGCTGAACTTCGCGCGCGAATTCCGCTCAGCGGTGGAGAGTCTCTAGGCAACTCCCGGTCTGGGTGCGGCGAATCCGCACCCAGACTGGGAGCGCGGCGGAGAACGCCTCCAAACCGGGCAGATCCCACTCACGGTGCGGCGAATCC
>JAFEBA010000077.1:0-9708 GCA_018266105.1 bacterium
CATGCCAGTGTCCAAATGACACTGGACGTCTACTCCCACGTCATTCCCAGCATGCAGCAAGAGGTGGCTTGCAAGGTGGACGGGCTCCTGTTCTAAGCGCAGCTTTGCTTTCGCGTACGGCTAAGGTCTGTTCCAGGGGTCCGGCGTAGCCGGGCCCCTGGTCGCTTTCCCTGGCCTGGGTTCCCTAAAAAATCTTTGATTTCGGCGCCGCCGTCGGGCTGTGGACACGGTTGGATGGCTCCGGCACTTCGCCCTCGAGTTCACCTCCCAGCCCTGTTCGGAGCCATCCAAGCTGTCCATCAGCTCTCTCTCGCTGGGCAGGGTGGGAAACTCCCGCCTACCAGCCTTCGAGTGCGGCACTCGGCTTTCGCCGGGAGTTTTCCAGGCTGTCCAGTGACCTTCCAAGCTTTGGATTGCAGTCTGGCGCACTCCACGACCACTATGGACTGGACCAGACGCGATTTGACGAACCAAGATTGCCTAACCCTCACCCCTGAGGACAGGAACCCCAACCCTCACGACTCCTACGATCCAAATCGGCCCTGAACTCGCTGTTGCGTGGGTCCATCACCAGGTCACTTCGTTGATCCTCAGTCAGGCCAGCCAGAATCGAATCTGGCACAACCCCGTCTTGCTCCAGCCAGAAACAACGCAAATCCTGTTCCGCTGTAAGAATCAGAAAGCGAAAGCGGCCTCGCTTCACCACCTCGCCATTCGTATCGAGCAGCTGCAGATCATCGACGCCCTGGAGGGGCTGCCCGCGCAACTGCTTCACCGCACCGGCCGGTCGACTTCCTCGCCAATTCACTGAGACTCCATCCGGATGTCCGAGCAGCAGCTGCCTCTCGATCTCCGCGCGGTGGGGCGTGAGCTTTGGCCTGGCAAGCCGAGGGACGGCCAGCATTTCTTCGAAGCGTGTCCCAGCCGCGGCATCCCGGGCGGTGGTCCACATCCACCCCGGAAAATCGGGGTCCGCCCTCCAATCCAGCAGAAGGCGGACCATTTCGTCATGACCGCCTTTAACAGCAAGGTGCAAAATGGACCAGCCGAGCTGGTCGTCACACAAGACGTGAGCTGTTGCGTTCGGGTCATGACCCATCTCCAGAAGGTATTGAGCGCAGTCAAACCGCCCATTGGCCACCGCCTCGTGCAGCGGCGTGCGGTCCAAATCGTTGACCTTCCTAAAGGCGGCGTGGCCGTCCATCTCCTCGACCAGATACTTCAAAATCTCAAGCTGACCGGACCCTGCGGCGCTATGAACCGAGGTGTCACCGGATTCCGACGTTTCAAGGGGCACTGTTGCGCCGAAACGATGACACAGCTTGATCAGTCGAAGACGCAAGTCGGGTTGGTCGTCTCCGTAGGCCAGCGCGTGCAGGATGGGTGCCCCATCCATACCGTGGCTGAGGAGAAATTCAAGCATGTCTTCGCGACGCTCCCAGGCAGCATGTTCCAGAAGAAACGCCCAATGCCGGATATCCTCACCGACCGCCGCGAACTCTTTGGCCTCGAGAAAGGCCTCCTCAATTTCTTCCGGGGTGTGCATGATGGTTCGTTCGGCGCCCAAATAATCGCTCATCCCCGCAGATCGATGTAATTCTCAGGCTGCTAAGACCTATCTGGCCGCGCCGCCGACAGACAGGTCCGTGGACAGCCTGGAAAGGTCCCGGCGATGGCCGGGTGCCGCACGCGGAAGCTGAGAGGCGGGACCTTCCCAGCCTGCCCACCGAGAGAGAAAGCTGATGGACGGCTTGGAAGGCTCCGAACATGGCTGAGTGCCGAGCGCGAGAGCCAGGTGCCGGAGCCTCCCAACCCGCCCACAGCGCGACTGCGGCCCCGAAGAAAATCAGAGATTTTTTTTGCCCAGGCCAGGTCAGGCGACCAGGTGCCCGGCTGCGCCGGGCACCTGGAAGAGAGATGAGCTCAGGCGCAGGAAGCAAGAAACAAGGTTAGACCTGGCAACGGACGAACCGACGACGCTCCAAATGTCGGTCCGCCTCCCTCAGGAGGGCTTCCATTTCGGGGCCAGCCTCCAATAGCGCTTGGCGTCCAGAACGACACATGCCCCAGGCGTGGTCAGGGTCTGCGCCAGCGTCGAGCAACAGCTTGACGATCTCGGAGTTTGTCCGAGCCGCCAGCTTCAGGGGAGTGTACGCCAGGTGATTTCGGTCGCACAGGTTCGGGTCGAGGCCCAGTTCTAACAAATAGCGAACAGATTCGGTAACCCCGAAACGGACAGCCGAACCTAGGATTGTGTCGCCGAAATCACGGTCGAACCATTCCCCAAAAGGTTGCCCCTCCGCGCACTCAATCAAGAATTTTAGAAATTCGAAGTCTCGGACCGCCTCGTGGAGGATGCTGCCATCGACATCCGGGGCCAGCGAGGCACCTGAAGCAAGCAGGAGCTGTAGAAGCCGTCGCTCTCTGGTCCAACCAATGGGGTGGCCAAGATTTGGATCTGCCCCCGACTCCAGGAGAAATTGAACCATTTCAAAGTCCTCCTGAAAAACAGCCTGGCAAAGAGGGGTGTACACGTCGAATATATAGTCTGGATTTGCCCCACGCTCGATAGCTAATCTTGCAGACTCAAGGTCCGAGCCCCAGACCGCCACCATCAAATCGTAGTCCATTACAATTTATAGACACGAAAAACGGGGGGCATGTTAACACAACGTGAATCAAGAGTCACCCGCCCTCGCCACCGCCAAGGACTCTGGGAGTCACTATGATAACTGGCTCCGCAGGAGGCTTAAAGAGCGGACCTAAGGTCGGCAGAGCTGCGGACGCCGGTAGTCGTAAATCGGCTGGAAACCAGTTTTTGACAGCTGTGGTCTCTCCGTCCCGAAGTCTCAGATCGATTACGGACTCGAGCTCTTGTCCTGACAGCCGGGCGCGAGCGATAAGAGTGCAATACACAAACTTTTCCGGCCTCACGCTCGCCCTCAGCTCCAACTCAATCCTTGAGTCCGAATTCTGGGAGTCTATCCAACTGAAGTGAGTTTCTTGTCCACTCTTTGCGAGCTTCTTCTGCGGTGGACAAGGGCCCGGCAAGACGGTTATCGGTTTGGGCGAATTGGCGCAAAAATACTCCAGGAATTGCACCCCCCAAGACGTCCCAATGGCAGCCTGTTGCCACTGCAGGCCCAGCATCTCTTGCTCAGTAGGACTGAGGCCCGCCACTTGAACAGTCAGCGCCAGCCGCGCCAGGGGCTGATCCAATTGGTGGAGCAACTCCAAAGCTTGCTCCATAGATTCCCTGGATCCAGCCGTAAGGCTCAAAGTCTTGCCCTCGGCGTCCACTTCCACATCCGGAACCAAGCTTTGCAACAAAGCACTCATTTCATCAATATCCTCATACTCCTGAACGGAGTATTTTTCACTGATGGGCTCAGCAAAGGACGGTCCTGCTAGAAGAAAAGCAACTGCGGAGCTTACTATCATGACTTTAAACAGGCGCTTGAGCATCAACCCGCGTTCGCCAGGCTGCCTCGTATTTCCCGGAGGTCGAATCGGCTGGCGCGCCACCGTCCTTCTAAGACTGAACCATTTATAATTCGCAACCGTAAACTCTGCGATGCTTCTCCGATTTGCCATCAGTCTCGCTGGCGCCCTCCTAACCACCGCACCGCTCCTTAGCCACCTGCGACCGCATTCCATGGTAGCATACCCGGAGCGGGCAATTCTGGTCTCTGTCCTGCTCCACAGCACGCTGCTGTTTGTACTGCTGACCAGCATCCAGCGTCACGGTAGGAGGTTCGAGGTCACAGTGGTTGCAATTTGGTTCGTGGCCTTCTGGGTGACCTTTCCCAACTTCTGACTTCTGAGGCTAAGCTATCGGCACCTCAGACACAAAAGCCAGTGTGCTAAAAGTGTGCCAGGCAATCCAAACAGCCCCGATCCAGCCCCAACTCGAGCAGACCGCCCAAGCCAAGAAACCTCATAACCACGCCACTTCCCCCACCCTACCCCAACAGCCCAAAACGCCCTGTAACACATTGCGAAAGGGGTTGTACCTGGTGGGTAGGGTTGGGTTCAGTTGGCCTCAGTCCGGTTGGATTGCCCTCCCTGACCGCTGAGTTGCCTTTGGTTAGCTTGAGTTTGCCATGGACGGCACACATTTTCCGCCAAAGCTCAGCACCTAAGTCCCGTATAGAACGACCCGACGCACAGATTCGTCCGCTTGAGAATCCTCATCCATCACGACCAAAACGCGCCGAACGAAATCACTCAGATTACGCAAACCCGCTTGCGATTGAAGTTCCTTGAGAACAGCCCAGAGCTGTTTGCTCAAGTCAAGATGCAAAGTGACCTCTGGTCGCAAGCTCAAGACAGGATCAGAAGCGGCCTTCACCGCTTGGATTAGAGCGGTGCGGCGAGCGGTGGCACCATCTATTGCCATCGAGACAAATGCTTTGAGAAGCAAATCCAGACGCTCTGGGTTGGCCCCACGATCCAAAAGCTGAGAGGCGGCAAAGTCGGCCAGGGGGCGAGAGACTCGGACAGTCGTTCTCAAGCGTGCTTTTTCCTCATCGCGCCTGGCTCGAGCCGCTTTGATGGCCGGCGCCGACTGATGGGCAATCGCGATCGTCTCACCGCATTGGTCACATAGGGCACGCATCACATTGTCCACGGCCGTTCCATCGTCCAACCTGATCGTGCCATAGCCATAAGTCCCGTCGGCGATTGCCTTGCAATTTTCACATGCACCGCGAATCTTATCGCCAGGCTTGAATACGTGTCTCACGGATGTCCCTCCGGATCTGATCTATGTACAGAGATGAACCAGATCTCGTCAATAAAGTAGAATTTGATATACCACCTAGTCCCATCTATGGACGGCCTGAACACCCAGACCTCCAAATCCAGAAAATGATGAGGTCTGCTCGCCGCACATCGCGAGGGGGTCGCCAGAATCAAGGTGGCGGTAAGAGTTGCGTCAACTTCGCCCGTCGCGAGTAGATTTCTTTCGTTGAGAGTCGACCGTGGCTCGTGTTGAACACGACCATCTGTCAACGCCTTCAGAGCATCTTGCTTCGCCTCCTTGAAGCCCCTCTTCTTCACACCGACCACTGTATCCGAATTTGGATACTATGACAAGGTTACAGATAGATGAGCTTCTTGAAGGCTCGAAGTCTTACCCGAGGGGCGAAGCCTGATTTCAACGAACCAGTCTATATGGGCACTCCTAAGATCCCTTCCGACTTCCGCCCGCTTGATGCGGCCGGTGGTGTGAACCAGTACATGAGTGACTGGCGACCCGGTCCTGCTGATGATGCGGGCCGACTTTGGTTTGTTCAAGCCCTGAGCAGGCACGCAGGCCCCGATGCCGGCCAGCACTGGCAAGTGGTGGAGTTGGAAAACTCGGTCAGCTGCGTTTTCTTTGGCTCAGACCGGCAAGCCTGGATCGCCTGCGATGGCGGCAAACTATTGCTGACCAGGGATGGCGGCGCCACCCGCGAGGCCCTTGCCGCGGTCGGCCTGGATGGCGGCACCATCGAGCAGTTACATTTTTTTGATGACTTTCAAGGACTGGCTTTGGTCAGGGCCAAGCACGGCTCGCAGCTGATGACCAGTGAGGATGGAGGCAAGAGTTGGAAGCAAAAGTTAGTCCTGGGGGAAGGCTCCTGGTCCCGGCTGGAAGTCCTGGATCGTCAGCACGCCTGGGCGGGTGGCTCCGTCGGGGGAGCCGCTTACGTTGTCCCCTTCTCGACCGATTTGGTTGCCCATCCCTCGGCCACGCCGACGGGTACGAGCCCTGACCACCCATGAAGAAGTATGTTCCCCTTTTATTTTCGCTGCTCGCAGTTCCGCTGTGGGCCGATTCGGTGGTCGGTAAAATTACGGTGACGAAAAAGCCTGGTCGGGTCGTAACGACCGGCACCCTCAGTATGAAGACGGGCAAAATGAGCAAGCTCACCAAGACCGTCAAGAACGATACGGAGGTGAAGGTGCTGAAGCCCCTTGATATCGTGGCCGCCTACAATCGTGCGGACCAGACCCTCACGGTCGAGCTGATCGATCGGGCCTTGACCGTGGATGAGAAAAAATGGACGGCTGTCGGCACCGTCCGAGGGGCGGGACATGCCGGGATTATGTCGATACAAAAGGTGGCCTGCCTGACCGTGCCGGTTAGCGAAAACCACGGACGGCTTGAGGTTCGGGGGGACGCCGAGCTTGGAGTCTACGGGGACACCTGGGCCATGCCGGTTTCCCGTTCCAAGCTGCGTTTGAGCGGCTCCTTGCAGCGAGGTATCCGAGTCCAAACGTCGGGTCAGAACTCGGATGTCACTTCCGATATCCGCTGGGAGTTCCAGGCGGAGGGTAAAGTCTTCGATCCAACCGAGAGAGCGCCAAAGTATTTCCCGGCCCTGAAAATCGGCGACAGAGAGGTCCAGGTCCAGGCGGACTGGTCAACTGACGGAACGACGTCCATCTCGATCCCTGTCAGCGCCCGGGGAAAAAAGGCTATGGAAGAATCGGGCGGTCAAGAGATCCGATCAGTGACTGAGATCCGACAGCTGGCCTGGGCGCTGGAGAGGCGGGGGGAGTTCTCCCATCGAGACTTCCATCTTACCAACAAGGCTGGAACCTATACGATCGCCCAGGATGACAAGCAGGCGATCCTCAGCCCCAAGGATTCCACTCAGCTTGCGGAGGATGTCAGGGCGGCGGCTCGCTACCTCGGCATCAAATGAGGTCGCGAAGCGCTTCGGGGCGAGTCTGGAGACAGAGCTGGACGCTCCCTTCGCCTGACCTCAACCTCGCAGTAGATGGGCAGATGATCGGAAGCTTTGGTAGGCAGAGCCGCGCTAGATTTCGCACTCAAATCGCGGCTGAAGTAAATGTAGTCGATCTTACCGCTCGGATGCGGGGCCGGGAAGGTTGGGCCGGTCGGCGCTGAGGTCAGCTTCTCGCTCAACATCCTCGGAGGCTCCATTTGGGGCGTGAAATTCAGATCACCCGCCACCACCAGCGAGCCCTTCTGAGTGGCAATCTCCTGCAATAAATCGCTGGTCTGCTGCCGCCGCACCTCGCCCGTGTGCAGCAAGTAAGCCGGAAGTTGACTGCCGCCACTGATACTCAAGTTACGATATCCAACGGAGATACTGAAGTGGACATCGATCAAACGTCAGTCGACCCGTACGGGTCACAAGGCAAGAGCGACCGGGCCCGAGTTTAACGACCTCCTGACCGGCAAGTTTTTCTTGGCTCAAGATCATCAAATCGCCAGTGCGAACAGTGAACCAACCCGGAAACTCGGAGGCGATCCTGGTCCCCAACGCTCGGCCGGTTTCTTGCAGCATCAGAACGTTGGCCCCACTGCTCCGCAACTTGCTGACCACTCGATCCAGACCCTCGCGGCCGCCGTGCACGTTCCAACTAAGCACCTTGACGGGCATAGCCCAGGCCACGGCAACAAGCTAAGGGCCAGCAGGTATGCTAGAGAAGACTTTAACTGGCTACAGAATAAACCACAGAGCACACAGAGACCACGGAGAGTTTGGAATTTTCTCGCTGTGCTCACCGTGTGCTCCGTGGTGAGAGCGGTTAGAAGAATCGATTTATATTAAGACTATAGCTTTTTGACGGGCGGGCGCACGTGGGTGGGGGCTGAGTCGATCACCACCAGCTGGTGGGCGCTGGAGAACCCTTTGAGCTTATCGAAGGAGGCGGCCTTGCCCAGGCTGACGGCCTGGCCGGAGGCACCCAGGATGTAGTTGCCGTCCTTGTCTTTGCCGGAGATCACCATCCAGTGTTGGGTGGTGCTGAGCATGGCCGGTTTGTTGCTGGCCAGCTGCTAATCCACATTCTCTTTGGTGAAGGCTTCACTGTGGGCCTTTATGCCGAAGGAATCGAGGTATTTGACCATGGCTCCGCAGCCGTTCCAGCCACCGTTCTTGCCACTGTGGGCGACGTGGGCGATGGACTTCACAGCCCCAATTCACGGACAATGATCAGCTCTGGGAGTCCACGTGATCGTCGACAGTTCCCTACTGCTCGCCATTCTTTTCGCAGAGCCTACGGCCCCACTGGGCCGAGGCGCAACTTACGGAGCTCGCGATGAGCACTGTCAATCTCACCGAAGTTCTCATCCGCCTTTATGACAGACGACCCCACGACCTGGCCCAGCTAGAAAGCCAAATTCTGCCCAGCGGAATCCGATTCGTAGCGCCGGATGTCGAACAGGCTCGCCTGGCCGCTGAGGCTCGAATGAAATTTCCCCTCAACCTGGGAGACTGCTTCGCTTACGCACTCGCCAAAACAAGCAATCTCGACTTGCTCACGCTGGACCAGGATTTTCGAGGCGTCGACGTCCCTGTGGTTCTTCCCTGAAATTCGCGGGTAAAGTTTGTCGGCCCCACCAGACCGTCCGCACCGCCCCTCGCGAAAGCCCATATCTACGCCGCCTGCGGACCCGCCAAAGCCGGATTGCTCAGACATTGCGGATGGAGAGCCCCGCGAATTCCTAGTTGCAATCATCCAGAGTATGTCGGCTGGCAGCCCGCACCCCTTCGTCTCAGCAGCGCCAGAGCCCGGCTGTATTTGCGCCGAGTCGGCCCAGAGAAGCCAGTAGTGGCGTGCCTCGAAAACGGAATCAAGCAACGCACTGCGCATTACCTAAAAAACATCTGAAGTAATTAACTTCATCATGGCAATACTCCGGTTGTGCTTCGCGAACTGTTCACCTCACAACCGTCAAGGCTGGGTTGCGGGCGGCTACGGTTGGGCTCGTCGCAATCTGACGCTTTGTAACGGCATCACGGGCCCAGGCGACCACGGTCGAGACCAGGGGGCACCCTGACGGGCGGCGGCGAAGCGGCAACAGGACATGTTTCCCGCTGATTCGGACGCACAGAGAGAGGTATGGCGACTTGCCTATGAACTGACGGACGGGCACGGCGCAAGGGCGGAGAGCTACGCTTGGTGCCAGTTGCGGAAGTGTCAGGAGCTGGGCGCAACCGAGGAAATCGAATTTTGGACCGCCGTCGTAACCTCCTTGCGAACCCGCTGACAAGGTTGGTTGAATCTATCGCAGCTTTAAGTCCTGCGCAAGCGGTTCCAGTTGGACACTCGGCTCCAGCGGCAGATCGGGCGCCTGGTCCACCGCGTCATCACTCGCTGGATGGACAGACAGGTTGGATGCCATCGCAACCGCCGGGAGGAGAGGGACCAGGCCAGGCCCGGAATCATCGTGGCCGTGCAGTCCTTTGGCTCCGGATTCAAATCAAACGTCCACTTTCACATTCTTATGACCGACGGCGTCTACTTTCCGGACGGCAGCTACTTCGCCCTCGGATTCTGGGATTAGCCCTCCCTGCCGAGCGAATTGCGGCAATCGATTCTCAAGTCCCTGGTAGCCCGCAAATGCTTGCAGCCCGAAACCGCGAAACTGCTCGAATCCTGGCCTCTGGACCGCTCTGGATTCCCGGCCTTTGTAGGCGACCCCATCAGTCAGCCAGCCGACTGCCCTCGCCTGCAGCGAGTGCTGAATTCTATCCTGGGGAGACTTTGAGGCGAACTTGTGAGCCGTAAGTCTCCATCCAGCCCTTACCGCTGAAGCATCTGTCCTACGTGGAGGCTACCGGGCAGGTCAGGTTCTCGCCTCCCCGGTCTATCCCCAAGGTGGGGGAGCACGCCTATGATTTCCGGAGGACGCAAAGCGTCCTCCTGCGGACCTGGGTGCAGCACATCCCGCGCGCCCGCCAA
>JAFEBA010000077.1:9795-11120 GCA_018266105.1 bacterium
CTGGAATGACTGGGAAGCAGCCTGACCAGGCTCCGGCCCAGCCGGGCTATTGGCCAAAACCTCTCCTTCCTCCGAATTCCCTCGATCAAGTCTGGATTTCTGCCCACTACAGGTCGCTGGACACCCACCATCAGTGGATCTTGAAGCAAATCAAGCCCAGCTGGTCAAACTAGAAGGGGGGGCTACACCTGCCTACCGCCTTCTCATGCTTCAGCTTGCCGCCGTCGGCGACATCGACCGAAGGATGGAGATTCAGAGCTGGACGAACGGTGCTTGCACCGAGGAACGCGCGCTCCTGGCCACCCGTTCTCACAGTCACGGCGGTCTAAGGTGAGACGTACCAGGTTTTCCCGGCAAGTTCGAGAATAGAATTTCTGTGACTGATTTCGAGGAACGAGCCCGGCAACGGCGAGCAACCTGGCAAGGGGCGGCCGTCTCATCAGCTAGTCAAATGGAGCGTCAGGACCAGCTATTCTGGTCAGGTGTGACGGCAACTGCAAAGTTCGATGCCGTTTGGGACATGGCTTTGGAGGCGTGGAGCCTTAAGAGGGGAGCGGAACCTGCACCAAGACTTTTTGGATCTTCTGGCGGTATTCGCAGACGAAAAGGTTAGTTACGTCGTTATCGGGGGTTATGCGGTAAGCTACTATGACCGGCCGCGCTACACCAAAGATCTGGATCTTTGGGTCGATAGCCGTCCAGCGAACCTGGCCAAAGTTCACCGGGCCCTGGGGAGATTTGGGGCCCCCGCCAACGTCCTGCGGGACCTTGAGAATCTAGAGCCGGATGAAGTGCTGTGGATGGGCAACCCTCCTGTGCGGGTGGACATTCTCCAGAAGGTGGACGGCGTCCAATTTGATGAGGTTATGTCCAGGCACCTGCGGGTTGAGTGGCACGGTGTTCCCGTATGTCTCATTTCTCGGGAAGACCTTATTGCCTCGAAGCGAGCCGCCGGACGTCCCCAAGATCTTGTAGACGCCGCCAACCTCGAGGCTGCGGAAAGCCACGAGTTTTAGCGCGCCTCCAATTGTTCGGCCTCGCCCCGAAATAGTCGTTCAGGAGATTCTTACTTGCCGCTGGATCAAGGCCGGAAGAAACCTGATCATTACGGGTCCATCCGGCATCGGGAAGAGCTGGCTTGCCTGCGCCCTCGCAGATCACGCCTGCAAACAAGGTCACACAGCCCTGAATCACCGCGTTAGCCGAGTGGCCCAAGAACTAACTATAGCCAGGGCCGATGGCAGCTTCATTAGATTCTTGGAAAGGATCGCAAAGATGGAATTGCTCATTCTCGACGACTGGGTGACGTGCGACAATTAGAAATC
>JAFEBA010000078.1 GCA_018266105.1 bacterium
ATTGGGGTCGAGGGTCATTTTGTAGAATCCCCGGCGGGTTTCGGGCAAGAATCCGCGTCCGCAGCCGGTGCTGTCATACTGATCCTGATAAACGCCGTCCTGACTGGTGTAACGCTCTTTGAGATAGCTGATTTTCTGGTCAATGCGGTAGGCCAGCTGGTCGGCCTTGCGTTGGGTTTCCCAGTCGATAGGATGTGCGCTAACTTTCACTGATCTCGCTCCGAACTCTGTTGTCTGTATTTGTATATCCTCAGGTAAGCAGTAGGGTCTGAAAGAATTCTCAAGACCGGTGTTCAGGGTTGTTTAAGACTGGTTGGATACAAACCTGGGAAAAGGAAACCACCTAGAGGTGGTCCTTTCGGAGGCGAGCGATGCAGATTCGGACCCAGCAACCTATCATTTCGACCCCAGCCCCGCGTGGCGTGCAGGCCAAAACAACCGGGCAAGGCCCGCAGGCCCCCAATGACAGCGTTGAAATTTCCACTCCTGGACCAGTCAAGTTGGCCATGCTCAAAGGGCTGAAGGCCAGTGCCGGAGCGGTGGGCGCGCTGGTGGGCGGCACCCTGGGATTGGTTCCGGGAATTGCGCTGGGATTATCTCGAACGGTATATACGCCTGATCGCACCACCGACCATCTGACCGTTTGCGAAACCGGAGATATGTGGGGACTCAGCTACGGCGTATTGGGCGCGGGCATGGCCGTTCTGGCGGCCTCCGTGCTGCAGACCCATCCCATCCAAAATGTGGCCATGCTGGCTGCTGCCGTGCCTCTGGCCATGGCCCCTCAGGCCATCTTTCGCGAAATTGTGCGCCACGATGCGCGCACGGCCAGTTCAGACACTTACTTCACCAGCACCCTGACCTATTGCGCCGACGCTCACATGTCCTCACAAACCAGCGGATTGTTCTCGGGCATGAAGGCCGGCATCGTCCACGGAGCACGACAGGGCAAACTGGCCTTTCAGGACCTGCTGGTGCCTTCCCTGAAACCGTCCGAGAAGACCTACTACGGCGCCCCCCAGCAGTAACCCGAAGTCTCCGCTCAATGGACGCTGGAGATGAGGCTGCTGCAGATCAGGGTCCAGCCGTCCACCATCACGAAGAGGAGCAACTTCAGGGGCAGTGACACGGACATAGGCGGCACCATCATCAGGCCCAGGGCGGAGAGCAGACCGGCCACAACCAGGTCCACGGTCAAGAAGGTCATGAAGATTGTGAAGCCCATGCGGAAGGCTGTACGCAGTTCGGACAGGGCGAAGCCCGGAATGATGAGGCGCAGGGGCACTTCATCCAGGCTACGGAAAGGCCCGAGTTTGGCGGCCTTTCCCAGCACCAGCAGGTCGCCTTCTTTGGTGTTACGGAGCATGAATTCGCGCAGTGGTTTAGCCGCTTCCTGGTAGGCCACCAGCGGCGTGATTTTGCCGTCCATGGCCGGAGCCACGGCTCGAGCATAAACATCGTCCAGAACCGGTCCCATGGACAGGAGTGTCAAAAGCATGGTGAGCGGAATCAGAACCGTATTGGGCGGAATGGTGGGGACTCCCAGAGCCTGGCGCAAGAAGGCCAGTACCACCAGAATTCGAGTGAATGACGTGCACAGTACCAGCATGGCCGGAGCCAGCGCGAGCAGCGTGTAGACCAGCAGGATGTGCATTCCGTGGGAGAGCTGTCCGGACTGGTTGGCTGCATCCACGATTGTGGCGATGGTACTCATAACGGATCATCTATTGCACCTTTCCCACCATTGCACTTGGAGGGTTTCCCCGCCTTAAGTTTTCACCCCACGAAACCGATGGAAGGTTCGAGAGCTTCATAGCAAGCCAGAAAACTTTGGAGGGTATCAAACGTGTCCACACGCAAAACCAACGGAACCACCAGCAAAGCCAAGACCGTTCTGCCGGCCGCCGCCACCATGCCGCGCATCGTGGAGAGCATCGAAGACAGCCGGTTGCAGGGCGAACTGGCGGAATCCATGGCCAACACCCGGGGGGTGCTGGACGTTGTTCAGGCCCTGCAGAACGTGCAAACCGATAGTCCCCGCGAGGCCATTGCCAAGGCCCTGGAGGCGGTGCGACGCGCCTTTGGTTGGGCCTACGCATCCTACTGGGAGCTGAACGCCAACGATCGTTTGCTGCGCTTCGCCTGCGAATCCGGCTCGGTCAATGAAGAGTTTCGTCAGTGCACATTAAGCACCAGCTTCAACGAAGGTCAGGGTCTTTCGGGCCGGGCCTGGCGTCAGCGTGACCTGGTCTTCGTGCCCAACGTGGGCGATGTTCAGGACTGTCCGCGAGCCCCCATCGCTCAGCGGGCCGGAGTGCGAGCCGGAATGGCCATTCCGGTGGTCCTGGAAGGACAGGTGCAGGGGGTCATGGACTTCTTCGCCCTGGAAAGCATCAGCCTCTCCTCGGAGCGGGCCCAGGCCATCCGCGGCGTGGCCAGTCTGGTATCGGCCTCCATTCAGGCCATTCAGCAGCAGGCACGTCAGAGTCATCTGCTGCGCGAGGGCGCGCGCGTGCACTCGATGATGGAGAACGCACCGGTGGCGATTATGGCCTGTGACCTGGCCCTGAATATTACCTACATGAATCCGGCCACGCGCACGACCCTGAAGAAGATCGAGCATCTGCTGCCGGTTCGGGTGGACCAGCTGCTGGGCAACAATATCGATATCTTCCATAAGAATCCAGAGCATCAGCGCCGCCTGCTGGCCGACCCGCGCAACCTGCCCCACCGCGCCAAGATCAAGGTGGCGGATGAAACGATGGACCTGACCATCAACGCGATGCTGGACGACAAAGGGCAATACATTGGCCCAATGTTGACCTGGGAGTTGATCACCGAAAAGATGCGGGCGGAGGCAGCGGAACGGGAGCGCCTGGAACGGGAGCGCCACGACGCCGAGGAACTTTCCAGGAAGGTTGACTCCATTCTGGCCACGGTGAATGCGAATGCAGCCGGTGACCTGACGCGAGAGATTCAGGTTGAGGGCGATGACGCCATCGCCCAGGTGGGTCGGGGCTTGAGCAAGCTGGTGCACGACCTGCGCGGTAGCTTGTTGGATATTCGCCACAATGTGTTGACCGTCAGCAGCGCCGCTGAAGAGCTGACGGCCACCAGCAAGAATATGCAGAGCAACTCGGTCGAGTCCTCCAGTCAGGCCATCTCCGCCTCCAGTGCGGGCGAACAGGTCAATCAGAACATTCAGATGGTGGCCTCGGCCTCGGAAGAGATGACGGCCAGCATTCGCGAAATTGCCAAGAGCGCCCACCAGGCGGCCCGCGTCTCCAGTTCGGCGGTGGAAGTGGCCAATACGACCAACCAGACCATCTCGAAACTGGGCGACAGCTCACTGGAAATCGGCAAGGTCATCAAGGTCATCTCCTCGATTGCTCAGCAGACCAATCTACTGGCCCTGAACGCAACTATCGAAGCCGCTCGGGCCGGTGAAGCCGGTCGAGGTTTCGCGGTGGTAGCCAATGAGGTCAAAGAACTGGCCAAAGAGACGGCCAAAGCCACCGAGGACATCACCCACAAGATCGAGGCCATCCAATCCGATAGCGCCGGGGCGGTGCAGGCCATTGCCAGCATCACTCAGGTCATCCACGAAATCTCCGACATCGCCAATACGATTGCAGGAGCCGTGGAAGAGCAGTCCGCCACTACCTCGGAAATCAGCCGAAGTGTGTCGGAAGCAGCCAAGGGCTCGGGAGAAATCTCCCACGCCATCGCTCAGGTGGCCTCAGCCGCCGAAAACAGTCGCGTGGGAGCGGAAGAAACCCTGCAGGCCGCCCAGTCGCTGTCGCAGCTGGCCAGCCAGCTGCAGGCGATGATCGGTCGATTCACCCTCTAATCGCCCGGCCGGCGGGAACGCGAGTTCCCGCCGGATTCGGGTGGCTTGAAAGTTCATTTGGAGGATTTAGACCGTGGCACTACCCTTAGACCAGGACCCAGAAATGCTCAGCGACTTCCTGGTGGAAGCCTGGGAGCAGGTAGAGATTCTCGACCGGGAATTCGTGGCGCTGGAAGAAGAACCTGACAATTTGGAGCGCATCACCACCATTTTCCGAGTGATGCATACCCTCAAAGGCGGCGCCGGTTTTCTTGGCCTGGAGATGATGGAATGCCTGACCCACTACGCCGAAACGCTGCTCTCCAGGATGCGCGAAGGCGAACTGGCCGTCACCCGAGACCGCAGCACCGTGCTGTTGCACACCGCCGATGCCTGCAAATCGATTCTGCAGCATCTGGAGAAGGACTCCAATGAGGGCCCGGCCCGCTACAACGACCTGATGGTCAGGCTGAAGCGTGAGGCCGAAAACCAGGAGGCCGAAACGGCTCGGATCGAGACGCCCGCTCCGGCGCCCGCCCCGGTTGAGGCGGCGGCCTCGGTGCGACCCTCTCAAAACGGACGAGGCGAGCTGGAGGACTTCCAGGCAATGCTGCTGGCCGCCATGGACTCGGAAGAGATCCCCGGCAGCGCGCCCGACTCCCCTCCCCCGGCCGCGACCGAAGTCCTGGCCGAAAGCGCAGCCCCCCTTCCCGCCCCGGGCGCGGAAATCAGCGAGGATGTGTCGGGCGGAAGTCAGACTTGCGATAGCCGAATTCGAGTCCAGGTGGATCTGCTGGATAAGCTGATGAACCTGGTTGGCGAGCTGGTGCTGTCGCGCAATCAGATTCTGCAAATCTCCGCCGGCCTGGAAAGCAGTTCACTGTCTTCGGCCTGCCAGCGCATCAATCTGGTCACCAGTGAGTTGCAGCTGCACGTGATGCAGACCCGAATGCAGCCGGTATCCACACTGCTCAATCGCTTTCCCCGAATCATTCGCGACCTGTGTGCACAGACGGGCAAGGAAGCCCGCTTTACGATGGAGGGCCAGGACACCGGACTGGACCGCACCATTCTGGAAGCGGTCAAAGATCCACTGACGCACATTCTGCGCAACTCGATCGACCACGGACTGGAGCAGCCTCAGGTGCGAACCGCTCGCGGCAAGAGCGCCCGCGGCCATATCCATATTCGCGCATATCACGAGGGCGGCCAGGTCACCATCGAAATCAACGACGATGGGGCCGGCGTGAACCTGGAGCGGGTTCGCGAGAAGGCGGTTTCCCAGGGTCTGGTTTCAGCCCAGGAAGCTCAACGAATGAGCGAGAGAGATGCCCTGCAGTTGCTTTTTCAGCCAGGCTTCTCGACCGCCGCCACCATCACCAATCTATCGGGCCGCGGCGTCGGTATGGACGTGGTGCGCACCTCGGTGGAAAAGATCGGCGGCAGCGTCGACCTGACAACCGAGCCGGGCAAGGGAACTCAGGTCAAACTGCGTCTGCCCCTGACTCTGGCCATTATCCCGGCTCTGCTGGTGAGTTCCAACGGTCAGCGCTATGCCATCCCGCAGGTCAACCTGCAGGAACTGGTGCGGCTGGAAGGTCCGGAAGCTCAGGCGGGCATCGAAAAAATCTATGGCTCCGAGGTCTACCGCCTGCGCGGGCAGTTGCTGCCTTTGTTACGACTACGCTCGATCTTGGGTAGCGCCCCGGAAACCGACGAGGCCGTCAATATCGTGGTGGTCAACGCCGACGGCGCCCGCTTCGGGCTGATCGTGGATGGAGTTTGCGACACGGAAGAAATCGTGGTCAAACCTTTGACTCGTGAGCTCAAGCAACTCCAGCTTTATGCGGGTGCCACCATTATGGGAGACGGAACCGTGGCTTTGATCCTGGACGTGGCCGGGCTGGCTCGCACCACCAAACTCAATCAGGAGAAGGTCAAAGACCGCGAAAAGCAGGACGCCGCCAGCGCGGCCGAGTCCAGTTGCCAAAGCCTGCTGCTCTTCCGCCTGAGCGGATCGGAACAGTTCGCCATTCCTCTCACCCTGCTTTCGCGCCTGGAAGAATTCCAGGCCAATCAGGTCGAGATGGTGCGCGGCGAGAAGGTGGTTCAGTATCGCGGACGACTGCTCAAACTCATCGATATGGCCGGTCACTTCGGCATGATGAGCGACTACGGGGCGGAAACCTACCGAGTTCTGGTCTTCAGCTACAAAGACACCGACCTGGGTCTGATTGTGGAAGAAATCCTGGACGTGGTGGACGAGACCCTGGTGATGGAACCTCGCTCCTCTTCGCGCGGAGTGATGGGCACGGCGGTGGTGGCTGGCAAGGCCACCACGGTGGTGGACTTGATGCAGCTGGTCGGCGACGGCTACGCGCTGGTTTGAAGAAAGGAAGAAGAACCGATGAGTACGACCGTACAATACGCCACATTCTACCTGGATAAGGAATACCTGGGTGTGGATGTACTGAGGGTTCAGGAGGTCCTGCGCAAGCAGGTGATGACTCCGATTCCGATGGCTCCGGATGATATTGCGGGGCTGATCAACCTGCGCGGCCAGATCGTGACGGCCATCGACTTGCGGCGCCGGCTGGGCATGCCTTGCCTGGAGCCGGACCGAGATTCGATGAACGTGATCGTGCGTGGGGATGAGGGCCCCATCAGTCTGCTGGTGGACGACATTGGCGACGTGGTGGAAGTACCGGTCGACTCGCTGGAGCCACGACCGGAAACCATGGCCGGCTGCGCCGCCGCCTTCCTGCGGGGAATCCACAAACTTCCCAATCACTTGCTGGGCGTGCTGGACGTGGACCGCCTGAGCAGAGGAATTGAAGAGACAGGACGGGAGGGACGATGAAGGTCCTGATTGCGGATGACAGTGCGGTTCAACGCCGCAAAATCGCCAGCTACCTGAAGCCGCTGGGCGTAGAGATTGCTGAAGCGCCCGACGGAGCTGAAGCTTTCGACATGCTCAAGGCCGGTGACTACGAACTGCTGATCACCGACTGGAATATGCCTCGTATGGACGGGCTGTGTCTGGTCAAAGCGGTGAGGGCCGAGGCCCGTCTGGGGGACATCCCCATCCTGATGGTCACCACCGAAAACGACCCCTGGTCGGTGACCCGGGCCATTCGCTCGGGAGCCAACGAGTATCTGATGAAGCCATTTGACGACGAGTCCCTATTGTCCAAACTGAGGGGTACGCTCGGCTACACCCATCGAATGTTTGAGAGGCTGCCATGCTAGTTGACCAGAAGCTAAGAGTGCTGGTGGTGGACGATTCGATCGTCTTCCGCCGGGCTCTGTCGCGGGCCTTCGGTGAGCTACCCGAAGTAGAACTTGTGGGTACCGCTTGCGATGGGGGGGAGGCTCTGCAAAAAATCAAGTCTCTCCGGCCCGATCTGGTCACCTTGGACCTGGAAATGCCGGGGATGGACGGTCTGACCACTTTGCGCGCCATGCGCGACCAAGGGCTCTCCAACCGGGTAGTGGTTCTGTCGGCCACCGGAGGGGAACGACGCACGGTGGAAGCCCTGTGCCTGGGGGCGGATGACTTTATTCAGAAGCCCTCCTCCAGCGACGCCATGAGCAATCTGAGACAACTGCTGCATAAGGCTGTGCAGCAATTCTATCCCGGCCGTGGCGCAGCTGTGGCCCGGGCCCGCTCCTCAGCCATGCAGGCCCGACCCTGCCGGGAGATTGAGCTGGTGGTCGTGGGCGTCTCCACCGGCGGGCCCAATGCCCTGCCCGAGATGTTGGCGCCCCTGCCGGCCAATCTGAGGGTGCCGATGCTGATCGTTCAGCATATGCCGGCCACTTTCACCCGACTGCTGGCCGAGCGCCTGAACAGTAAGTGCGCTATCTCGATTTCCGAGGCCATCGACCAGGAGCCTTTGAAGGCCGGCCAGGTTTACATCGCGCCTGGGGACTATCATATGGAAGTGACCGGGTCTTTAAAGGTTCCGCGCATTCACCTCCAGCAGGGTCCCCACGAGAATGGCTGTCGCCCGGCCGCCGATGTACTCTTCCGGAGCGCTGCCAAGCTCTACGGAAACCGCTGCTTAAGTGTGGTGATGACGGGAATGGGCAAAGACGGACTGCAGGGCGTGCGCGCCCTGGCGGCCCAGGGTGCCCTGTGTCTGGCTCAGGATCAGCAAAGTTGCGCAGTCTACGGAATGCCCCGATTCATCGTGGAGAACCGGCTCGCCCAGGAAGTGCTGCCACCGGCTGAACTCGGCCGGCGGATCGCCGAACTCGTCAACCAGAAGGGGACCTGATTGTATGGCTATTTCACAAGAAGATTTTCGCTTCGTCTCCGGGTATCTCTACCGCGAGTCTGGCATCAACCTGACTGAAGAGAAGGCATATCTGGTCGAAAACCGCCTGGGCGAGCTGTGTCGAAGCATCGGCCTCAGCAGCATCTCCGCGCTGGTCCAGGAGCTCAAAGTGCGCCCGGGCAGCGAGGTCAAGCAGCAGATGGTGGAAGCAATGACCACCAACGAGACCAGCTTCTTCCGGGATGTAACGCCGTTTGAATCGCTGCGCATGAACATCTTTCCAGAGCTACTGGAGCTGCGCAAAAATGTGCGCCGACTGCGAATCTGGTCGGCTGCCGCGTCCACCGGCCAGGAAGCTTACACCACGGCCATGTTGCTGGACATGAATTTCGCGCGTCTGATCAAGGACTGGAACGTGGAAATCCTGGGCACGGACCTGGCCGAGAAGGTGCTGGAGCGCTCACGGACGGGTGAGTACAGTCAGCTGGAGGTCAACCGAGGGCTGCCGGCCCAGTATCTGGTGGCCTACTTCAAGAAAAAGGCCAGCCGCTGGCAAATCAACGAACAGATCCGTAAGTTGGTGCGCTTCCAGCAGATGAATTTGCTGGAAGTGCCCTCCAGTCTTCCCCCCTTTGACCTGATCTTCTGTCGCAATGTGTTGATTTACTTCGATGACCAAACCAAGCGGAAAGTGCTCAATACGTTGCATTCCAAGTTGCAGCCGGATGGGTATTTGATTCTGGGAGCGTCCGAGGTGCTGGCGAATGCGGCGGACCTTTTTGAGAGAGTGCAGCGCGGAGGCAGCGTGGCCTATCGTAAGGTGGTGAAAGCCTGAGGCTTTCTGCTCCGGTCCGGAGGGGGCCCCTTTTGGGGGCCCCCTTCTTGCGTTTGGGGGCTTTGGGAAACTGGGGAGCGGGGGTTGCAGCTGCGGAGGTGCCCGGGGGGCCGAAGGTGGGGTGCAGGCGGCCTGCTTACGGGTCCCGCGGGGTGGGCGCCGGGGGCACTGGAGCAAATCCACTGCCGGGTTGCTGGATGGCGCAGTCCTGGGGGGACAAGAAAAGAACCCGGTTTCGCAACCGGGTTCTGGAGGCCACCGTGGAGGAGTGGGTTCTAGCTGACCTTTTGATCTTGATAGCAGGGCTCGAGGAACTCTTTGAGGCGGCGGATGCAGCGTCCGTGGAGTTGTGAAATTCGGGCTTCGGAGACGCCGAGCACGGCGCCGATCTCGCGGATGTTCATCTCTTCGAAGTAGTAGAGGTTGAGAATCAGCTGGTCTCTTTCGGGGAGGGTTTTGAGGGCGCGCAGGAGGAGCTGCTTCTTCTCGGTCTTGAAGCAGTGCTCTTCGATATTGGCGCCATCGTCCATTAAAGTGTCGCGGAAGGTGTCTTCGAACTCGTCGCTATTGGAACGGGAGTCGTCCAGCGAGACCAGGTGGACGGTGGCCGTCTCAGCTTTGCGTCGACGGAGTTCGTTGGAGGTGAGTCCGGTGAAGCCGGCCAGCTCCTGGGTGTTGGGTTGGCGACCCAGCGATTGGGCCAGTTGTTCTTCGGCGACGTGCAGTTCGCGTCCGCGGCGACGGGCGCCACGGCTGGCCCAATCCATCGCCCGCAAGGCGTCCAGCATCGCGCCCCGGATACGGGTGGATGCGAAAGTTTGAAACTTGATCCCCTTGGATGGGTCGAAGCGATTGAGAGCGTCCATCAAACCCACCACGCCATCGTGAATCAGGTCGTCCACTTCGATATGGTCCGGCAACTTTACCGCCATACGCAAAGCGATGTGCTTGACCAGGCTGGCGTACTGATTGGCCAGCTCTTTCTTTTCTTCCGGGCTCAGCTTGGTCTGAATCATGGTTTGCAAATTTACCTCCGGCGCAATGCCCTGTTTGGGGCTGCCACGTTCTTTGCATTGACCACCCCTGGCCAACACTCTCGTGACAAATAAAGGTGGAGGGTAAACCCTACTTCAGGACCCAGGGGGGCCTAGAAACGGTGCGTATCCAAATCGACTGTAGGGCGCCTGTGGGCTTAAGGGAGAGGGCCAGTTCGTGATCTCTCCCTACTATTATGCAAATGCCAAAAAAGGGCTTAAAAATGCTCCTGAATGGCAGAATATTTTGGCCTATTGGAGATTTTTCAGCCCCTCACCATCGGCTGGTAGGGTCAACCCTACCCCAATCATGCGCGCCCCAACGCTTTAACCATCACGTTCTAGGGTGATCCCTCCCCCGCTCTGGGGAGGGTGCCCCGGGGGGGTGGGGTGGGGTATTCCCCCAGGGCTCATGGGGGAGAATAGGTCTTAATCGATCATTTCCTTTTTCTTAATATAAAAACACGGAACGGGACAAAACACTCGAGGGGGTGCCCGGAGCCGGAAAGATTGAAGGGAACCGAACACCGTGAGCGCTATCCCCGCCTCCATCAACAAAATCTCCGACGAAATCCTGGTCGCCAAGGCCCAGAGCGGCTGCCGCGAGAGTATGAACCAGGTGGTCTATAGTTACGAACGCCTGGTGCACAAGATGTGCCAGCGATTCTTCCTCCCCGGCGCCGACCGCCAGGATGTGGTGCAGGAAGCGATGGTGGGCCTGGCCCACGCCATCAAGACTTTTGACACTGGCTACGAGCGCAAATTCTTCGACTACGCCGTGATGTGCATTCGCAACAGCCTGGTGCGCGCTATCCGCGGAGCCAACCGTAAGAAACAGCAGATCCTCAATCAGGCCGGTGAGATCACCGAATTGACTCCCGTGCCCTGCTGCTCCTCGGTGGACGAGGAAGTGCTGGGGAAATTGAATCTGCAAGAAATCTGGAATCGACTCAGCCAGAAACTCTCTCCGTTGGAGACGGATGTGCTGCGCAAGCGTTTGAATGGAGAGGTGGCCGATGAAATTGCGGCCGAAATGAATTTGACCGTCAAGCAAATCGAGAATGCGCTGTTTCGCGCTCGCCAAAAGTCCCGGGAACTGATGGGACAAGGCTTCTTCGCCGGGATGGCCGCCTAAGCAAAAGGGCAAAGCCCCTGAAAAAGCCAGGCGGTGGATTTGAAGAGTTCGCAAGGGGAAAGCCCGGTCCGCTGGACGGACCGGGCTCTTTTTTTGAAATCGTGAGCGCTTCAGTCGGGCAAAACTTCGAACAACATGGGCTCGCCGTTGACGGCGCGCAGCAATTGCTGTGAGCCGCGCTGCTGGCCTTCGGCGCGGGCCTTGGGCCCGGGCTTGCGAGGAAGCTGAGTGACTTCTTTGAGAAACTCCCAGCCCTCTTCCAGGGCGGCCAGGGCCTGGCGCTTTTCGGCGCAGGCGTGCTCGAGGTCGGCCTTCTGCTGGCGAACATTACGACAGCGCAGGTAGGCGGCTCGTACGGCTTCGGCCAGCTCTTCACCCTGCCAGGGCTTGGCCAGATAGTGGCTGATTTTGCCGGCGTTCACGGCTTTGACCACGGAGCCGAGGTCAGCATAGCCGGTGATGAGCAGGCGTTCGACCTCTGGCCAGGATTCAGCAGCCTTGGCCAGCAACTGGTCGCCCGTCATATAGGGCATCACCTGATCGGAGACAATCACGTCAAACTGTTGTTCGGCGAGTTTTTCCAGGGCCACCCGGGCATCGTCCACCGCCACGCAGTCGCAGGTGGGTCCAAGCTGGGCCTCCAGAATTGCCAGAACCATGACATCATCGTCCACCAATAGAACTCTTGGGCGGTCGTTGGCGCCAGCCTCTGTGCTTTTCATTGGACGGTTGTTTCCTTTCCTGTGATCATCGCCACATGTTCATTATCGACCGGTGGCCAGCAGATCGTAAGCGTCGGTAGACCATCCGGTCCACGGCCACCGATCAGGCTGGCCCCGGCCTGGGACATGTGCCGTCGGGCCAGAATCACTTCGTGACTTTCCGGGGGGAAGTTTACAGAGCGGGTCTCGGGCAAGGGTGAGGTTAAACGGATGGAAAAACTGACCGAGCCCGCTCCGTTCACTTGGGAACTGATGAACTCCAGGCCACCTCCGCCCAGCTCCTCCACCAAGTCCAGCCAGTAGCTGCCCAGCGCGACCAGAGCCTGGGCCTGTAGACCCGGGTGGGCACGGATCTGGCAGTCTTCCACCACTTCGCTGCGCACCCAGGTCCCCCGGGAGTTGCGCACACTGAGAATGCGGCTGACCAGGCGTAAGCTTTCACTGAGCCACAGGCAAGATTCGGCCGACTCATCCAGCAGCGAGACCGTGCGCATATCCGCCACCAGGCTGCGAATTCGATCGAGAACCTCGGAAAGCATGCGAAACTCTCGCTTGCTATTGGCATCTTCGGGAACGCGCCCGGAGAGAGAATTGAGGAAGTAATAAGCAGCCGCCAGCGGATTGTTGATCTCGTGAGCCACCAGCGAGGCCATCCGAATCATGGTTTTGCTGGCCTGCAGACCGGCCAACTTCAGGCGGGCCTCGCGCAGGCGCACGGCGTTCATGGCACGCACGGCCAGCTCGGTGGGACGACAGGGCTTGCGTACGAAGTCGGTTACACCGGCCGCGAAAGCGTGGCTGAACGTCTCCTCCTGCTCACAGGCCGTACACATAATAATGGGGATGCCGGAGAGTTCCGGTCTGGAGCGGAAATAGCGGGTCAATTCCAGACCGTCGCCGTCTGGCAAATTGAGATCGACGAAGATAAGGGAGAAGGTCTGCTCCATGCTCAGAGAGCGCGCGCTCTGGCAATCCTTGGCCACGTAGACCTTAAATTGATTGGACTCGAGCACCCTCTTGAAGAATTTGGCCGAAATGATATCGTCCTCGACCAACAAAATCACATCCTCGGGCTGGTCGGCTTCGGAGAATTCCTTCACGATGCCACCGCCGTCGGCCGCACAAGTCGGCCCAGTTCTTCCAGGGTATTGCTAATCAAGCCGCGCAGCTCCTCACTGACAAATTTCAAATCGGAGCCCTTATTCAAGAGACTCTCCTGTTCGTTGACAAACTGACAGAGCCGGCGAGCCCCGACCGAACCTGCGGAATTCCTAAGTTTGTGTAAGGTTTGACGGCAATTCTCGGGGTCTTTGGTTTCGCTGGCCCGCACCAACTGGCGAAACAGGATTTCCAGATCCTGACGTACCGTCGGGAGTATTTCAGC
This sequence comes from bacterium, assembly GCA_018266105.1. Lineage (GTDB taxonomy): Bacteria > Vulcanimicrobiota > Xenobia > Xenobiales > JADMJV01 > JADMJV01. The sequence continues at coordinate 13,220 of JAFEBA010000078.1, forward strand.
CAGAAAGAGATCCTCGTCCAGCAGGCCCAGGGTCTCCAGTTCCCCTCGATCCACCAGGGGCACGGCCGGCTCTTGGGGCTTCTCGGGGCGACCGGCCGAAGGGGTGGCCAGAATGGCTTGCTCCAGTTCCACCGGCTGGAAGGGCTTGCTGACGAAGTCTTCCATGCCCGCTTCCTTGCAGGCCTGGCGGTCGTGAACCATGGCGTTGGCGGTCAGGGCCACGATGCGTGGTTGAGCCTGTGCGGGCATACCCTGACGCACCGCTTTGGCGGCGCTCAGACCGTCCATTTCCGGCATGTTGACGTCCATAAAGACCAGATCGTAAGACTGGCGGAGGATCAGGTCCAGGGCCTCGCGTCCGTTGGAGGCCAGGTCGCATCGGTAGCCCATCTTGCTCAGCATGAGCTTGAGCAGGCGCTGATTCATTGGCATATCGTCTACCACCAGGATGCGCAGGGGGTGCCGTTCAGCCAGATGCGAGTCAAACATCGGCACCACGCCGCTCTCGGCCGCAGCCGAGCGTCCCGGCTCGTAGATCTGCCAGAGCAGACTGAAAAGGTTGCCGGGCCGAAGCGGCTTGGCCAGCTGGTGGTCAAACAGGGCGCTCTGTCCGCTGTCTCGCCGCCCCACCGGGCTCCAAAGCATAAGAGGACAGGCGCATTTGCGCACCTTGAGCAGCTTGGCCAGCTGGTAACCGTTCATATCCGGCATCTGGGCGTCCAGGATGATGATATCGGGCATCGGTCCTTCGTCAAAGTCCTGTAAGAATTCGCCGGACTTCTCCCAAAGCCGAACCTTGCAGCCCCAACCCTCCAGGTAACTGCGAATCAGGTTCCGATTGGTCTGGCTGCATTCCACCACGGCCACATATTTACCCCGCAAGAATGCCTGCGGACCCGATACAAAGGGCGGGATCTCGCATTGAACCGATTCTCCGGCGATGGTAAACGTAAAGGTCGTGCCGCGCCCGGGCACGGAGCGGTGTCCGATCTGGCCCCCCATGGCTTCGACGAAATGTTTGGAGATGGTCAGGCCCAAACCTGTGCCCCCGAAACGCCGGGTGGTGGAGGAATCGACCTGGCTGAAGGGTTTGAACAGTCGGTCGGCCCGTTCGGCCGGAATGCCGATTCCGCTATCGGTCACGCTGAATTTGATCAGCTTTGAATCACGGGCCATCTCCACTCCGACCACGATCTCACCTTCGGAGGTAAATTTGACCGCATTGTTGAGCAGGTTGACCAGTACCTGACGCAGGCGGGTGGAGTCCCCCATCACCTGGATCGGAACATTTGGCTCGATCCAGTAAGCCAGATTCAGATTTTTAGCCGCGGCAGGGGCCGCCACCAGGTCCAAAGAGTTCTCCACGCAGTCGCGCAGACAGAAGGGCTCCAGTTCGAGCTCGAGCTTGCCCGATTCGATCTTAGAAAAGTCCAGGATCTCGTTGATGATATCCAGCAGGGATTCGGCGCTGTTGAGAGCCGACTTGGCGAACTCACGCTGCTCCCGGTTGAGCTGGGTATCTAGCAGCAACCCGGTCATGCCCAGCATTCCGTTGAGGGGGGTACGAATTTCGTGACTCATGGTGGCCAG